>NZ_JBBCBN010000006.1:0-360392 GCF_037203775.1 Phyllobacterium sp. CCNWLW183
GCCGCTGCCGCTGATAGCGCCGCCAAATGTCAGCGCGTTGGAGCGGTTGAAGGCAAGCTGGCCATTATTGGCGATGTCACCTGCAACTGTGCCGCTGTTGCCGCCATTGCCAAGCTGCAGGATGCCGCTGCTGATCGTTGTGCCGCCCGTATAGGTGTTGTTACCGGTCAGTGCCAGTGTGCCGGCACCTTGTTTGTTGAAGGCACCAGTGCCGTTCAAGGCTTGCGATACGGTGAAGGTGTTGCCTGCCGCAGCAACGTCAATCCCGCCGCCATTGCCAGTCATGGTGAGATCACGGTTGTTGCTCAGTGCTGTCAGCCCCGTACCCGTGACCTGCAGAACCCCGCCATTCAATGTCAGTGAACCATTTGCCGAGCCGAGATTTTCATCAGCCGAAACCGACAACGTTCCATCACTGATCGTTGTTCCGCAATGGCTGTTATCGCCGCTAAGCGCAACGGAACCGCCACCCGTTTTTTCGATGCCCCCGCACAGTCCCAGCGCGCCGCTAACAATGGGCACGTCGATTGTTGCACTCACACCCTGAAGGGCACGCAATTCAATGGGGCGGAACAGATTACTCGAGACCAGGGCACCATTCGTACCCGAAACAAGGCTGTATCCATTGGTGACAAATTGCAAGCTGTCCGCACTACGAGAACCGTTGATCGTTACCAGGCTGGTGGGCGCGTTGCCAAGATTGCGGAAAATAGCTGTCCCGCCCGTAAAGGAAGCAGAGGTTCCATCTGCCTTAAGCCAGTCGGTACTGCCATTCCAGGTACCACTGCCTCCCTGGCTGTCGTCACCTTTCCAATATCGTTCGGATCCGTCGGAAACAACGAGATCGATATAGCCGCTTTGCTCTACATCAACAGAGATATCAGCGCCGGACAAACCGCTTGGAGTGGTTCCGAGCACAATGCCGTTGTCAGTCAGACCGCCGCCATAGGACATGATCCGGTAATAACCGATCCCAGCATTGCCGTTTGCCCCACCGGCGTTTGAAAGGTTGAGGGTTCCGTCAAGTGTCAGATTCCCGCCGACAGCGATGAAATCATTCTTGCCAAGTGCACCGAGTTGAAATCCGGAACTGGAGCCGGAGCTTAAGGTCAGATCTCCACCAATCGATAGACTGCCGACATTTCCGCCCGGCGCAATCGTTCCGCCATCAGCAACATTGACGTCGCCCCCGATTGTGCCATTGCCGCCAAGAAGCCCCTGTGCCTGGACATCAATATTTCCGCCCAACTTGTTATCCACAAGCAGTTTGCCGGATTGAATCTCTGTTGCACCTGCAAAACCACTGCTGTCGCCTGTGAGAACAAGCGCGCCGGCGCCTTCTTTTCGGAAGTCACCGCTGCCGCCAAGGATTTGCGACATGACAAATGAGTTGCTCACATTGTCTATGTTGATGCCACCGCCATTGCCGGTCATGGTGAAGTTACGGTTTGTGCCGAGTGCCACAAAATCCGTTCCCGTTACCTTGATGGTTCCGCCGTCAAGTGTCAGGGCGCCGTCTGCCGCCCCGAGGTTCTCATCGTCCGAGACCGACAGTGTTCCATCGGCGATCTTCGTACCGCCCGTATAGGTGTTCGTGCCGGTGAGGATCAAGGTTCCATCGGCAGCCTTTATAAGCCCCCCAGACCCGGAAATTACTGAACCAATGGATGCTGACATGCCCGATTCGACAGAGAATGTATTTTCCGTGCCAACAAGATTAAGGCTTTCACCCTGGAGCAGATAGCCGTCCGTTTTGAATAACAGGCCGGTGATATTTTGAGGAGAGTTGACGGTTACCGAGCCGGGATTGCCCGAAAAGATCGCTATACCCCCGAGTGTCCAGGCCGCGTTCGATGTGCCCGTTTCATCAGTCCAATTGGTGGAGGTGCCATCCCATATTCCACTGCCGCCGGACACCCCTGGCGTTCCCGTTGTATCCTGACCATCCCAATATTGCTGTGCAAGTGCAATATTGGGCGCAAGCAGGCCAGCTCCAATGAAGGCGACACCGAGCAGCAGGATTTGGCCACCCAAGGTTGTAGTCGATTGTAATGAACGAAGAGAACGATTCATTCAGTATTGGCCCTTGGTATCGAATCACCGATGCTTAATTTCACACGCCTTAAGTAAGTTTTCTAGTAAATTACAAATGTTGACATATCAACGACGGGAAGAACACACGCCACACAAATATTTTTAATGTATTGATTTTCATGAGACATTTTTCAGTGCTGCCAAATTAAGCACAAACATGTAACTCTTTAAAAAGCGCAATATCACATCAGCCGTATGTAGGATCTGGCACCAATGTCAGTTGTTGCCAGCCGCAGTTTTCCATCTGACTAGATCAAGAAGGCGATGCGTGCGATTGGCTGCAGTAGAGCTTGGAGTTAAGAAGTTGCGTGGGCGCCGAGAAATTCACGAGGAGTTGTTATGGTGGAACGTGTGAAACCTGCTTGATATTGAACGTCAGATGACGCCTGGGGCCTGTTAAACGGGAACTTGTCAGCGAACAAGCGCTGCGGCACCTGCCTTGCCTATTTCATCAATTGCGTTACCGCATCTTAGATGGCCGGCGGACGACCGGGCGAAACAAAGCCACGGTTTCCATAGAAGGGAAGTAGGCTTAGTTTCGTCATTCCTGCAATCAAATGGTGAGTAAACCGGCATTTGTCAGAACAAGGCCCTTTTAGGAAAAAAAGTATTCTATTTGCCCGGTGTTGCGTGAACAAAAGTATTCCGTGGATATCAAACTTCGCTTACCGACTCTGTCATATTCTTTCAGCTTGTATGGTTTAGACTTTTGAATAAGATATTAATCATACGAGCATTTCTGCCAAAGGAGCAAGCATGCCGATTTACTTACAACTTGATGGAATTCAGGGTGATGCAACGCAGGAGACGCACAAGCGCTGGATGGACATTGAAGCCATCCACTGGAATGTGGCCCGCAGGATGAATACGTCAGCTGGCTCCGCAGCCAACCGTGAAGCATCCGAGCCAACGATCAGCGAAGTCATTTTGACCAAAGTCAGCGACTCATCTTCAACGAAACTATTTCAGGAAGCAGTTTCCGGCAGATCAGGAAAACTGGCAACGATTCATCTCGTAACAACTGGCAATCCGGGTGAAACCTATATCGAATACAAACTCACCAATACATTGATTGCCAACTATTCGATAGATTCCAACGGTGACCGCCCGGTTGAAACGCTACGTTTGAACTTCACGAAAATGGAAATGAAATACACGCCATATGATGAGAACCAGAAACCACAATCGCCACTGATTGCTTCTTACGATCTCGCCACAACACGCTCATCCTAAACACGACCATGCATGATGAGGCAGTTCGATACTGCCTCATCAACTCACACTACCCGCCAACCAGTTATCGTTGAGATTCTACTTCATCTGATCCAAGGTATAGTGCTTATGGAATATGAGTTTTTTGATGCGGGCTTGATTCAGGCGGACCGCATTCTTCGTATTTCGACGGTTCTTGGGCTGGATGTTCTTCTTGCCGAAAAGATGGACGTGCGTGAAGAGATCAACGGCCTGTTTGAAATTCATGTCGATGTCAAATCCAAGCGTACTGACATTAAGCCGGAGGAGCTTGTTGGTACTCTGGCAGACGTATCTCTGGAAATTGCCTATGGTGAGCGCAGGCCATGGAATGGGCTGATAACAGGTTTTCGCGAAGGGCCGCCTGTCTCACGCGGCCTTCGCTCCTATCAACTGACCATGCGCCCGCAATTGTGGCTGCTGTCGCAACGCTCCGACTGCCGCATCTTCATGGACATGACGACGTTGCAGATCGTTGAAACGCTGCTTTCAGAGCATGGGATCAAGGCCGCTGTAACCGGCGGTGTGGTCAATCCGCCAGCGCCGATCCATTATTCTGTTCAATGGAACGAGACGGATCTTGCCTACCTCACCCGCCGTCTGGAGTATGACGGCTTGTTCTACTGGTTCGAGCACAAAGATGGCGAGCATACGCTCCATGTCGCCAGTCATCCTTTTGGATATACCGAGGGACCGGAAACCGATGTCAGGTTTGCAGCAGGTTCCACGGACAGAAACCATATCAGTGCGTTTGCCAGAGACTATCAGTTTACGCCAGGAAAGCGTGCTGGTGGTGACTGGAACTTTGAAAAGCCGCAAGGCCCGCAGGGAGCGGTGACACCTTCGCTCGTGTCGCTACCGAAAAACGCAGAGTACGAACTGTTCCATTATCCGGCCAAGGCGCTGGATCAAGCCTCGAACGAGCAGGCTTCGAAACTGCGCATGCAGGCGGTTGAAGCTGATCACGAAAAAATCGAGGGATCATCCACGGTCAGGACCCTTGCAGCGGGTCGCAAATTCAAGCCCTACGAAGTCGCGCACGCCGATCATGTGTTTGAAGAATATGTGGTCACCGCCATTGTACATCGTATCGTCGATCACTCTTACGAGACGGCAGAAGATGGCTCGCTGGATTACTCCAACAGCTTCATTGCGCTTCCGTCGCGGCTTCCTGCAACGCCGCATCGAGCAACGCCGCAACCAAGGATTGATGGTTCGCAGGTTGCCATTGTCGCCGGACCGCCCGGCGAGGAAATCCACCCGGATGAATACGGCCGGATCAAGGTTTGGTTCCCGTGGCAACGGAACCGGGCCAAGAAGGATGGCTCCGATACCTGCTGGATACGCGTCATGCAGTCATGGGCTGGCAGCACATTCGGCTCGCAAGTTATCCCCCGCATCGGCATGGAAGTGATGGTCACCTATCTCGAAGGCGATCCTGACAGGCCGGTCGTTACCGGCATCGTACCAAACCCGAGCACAAAGGTGCCCTATACGCTGCCCGCGAACAAGACACGCACTGTTTTAAGGTCCAACACACACAAGGGCCAAGGCTTTAATGAAGTCTCCTTTGAAGATGAGAAGGGCAAGGAGAACCAGTTCTTCCATGCCCAAAAGGATCAGACCACGCGGGTTCTGAATAACCGCACGAAGCGCGTTGACGCCAATGAGGTTTCATCGGTAGGTGCCAACCGTGCCGTTGAGGTCGCAGGCAACCAGAAGCACGAAATCGGCGGCTCGATGAACATGGTGGTCGGCGGTACCGGTGCTGGTGCATTGGGCCTTGTTGCACAAGTTGCAGGACTTGCCGGACAAACAGCAGGCTTGATGCAGCAGGCAGGACAAGTTGCCGGAGGTGCCCCCAATCTTGTCAACTTCGCCATGTCGTTGGGCCAATCTGCACTCGGCTTTCTCTCGGCGACCGGCCTTGGTGCACGCGACGGCGTTGTCTCCGGCCCAAGTCCTCGCTCTGATCAGGGAACGGCACTCGCGGCGTCCGGCGATGGCATGGGGCAAGCCACCGGCGCACTGTTCCAACTTCCTGGTATCATGAATACCATCGTCGGCAATTTCAAATCCGACACGATCGGTATTGCCAGAGCCGAGCAGATTGGCATGAGCAAGGTAACAAATATTGGATCAACCCACTTCACCCAGATTGGCAAAGAGCAAAACACGAAAGTCGGCGAAACAATCAAGATAGAGGTTGGCCAGCTTTACAATATTGTTTCCGGCGAAAAGTATCATGGCGAAGCCAAGACATGGGAAATCTACGCTGATGACGAGATACGCCTGTCCGCTCCCGGTGGATATATCACCATCAACAAGAAGGGTATTAAGCTCTACGCACTTAAGATCGATATCGAAGGCAACGCGATCAACTTCAAAAAAGGCGGGCCAGGCAAAGGTACATCCTGCCTCAAGAAGATGTCACAATCCCAAACGCCATTTGTAAGAATGTAGCCCCCTATGGAGATCCCAAAACTCGATCTTCCAAATGCCGAAAATGCTGCCCGGGCTTTTCGTGCAGCATTGGACACATTATCCGGACCACTCTTTGCAGTACTTGATGGCGGCCAATTTGATGATTTGGAAGATGAACTTGCCGACGCTGGCATTACCAGTCGCTCTTTGTTTCTAAGTGGTGGTGATGAAGATATGCGCCGCGATGGACCATGGCTGGTCGCTCTGAACAATCGCAAAACCAGCACGCGCATAGAGGAACTTGCCCTCGAAAAGCCATGCGCTGTGTTCTGGTCTTGTCCTGAAGGTGAACAGGCCCTCTGGCGACACCTTCGGAGCATCAATGAGATTATGATCCCGGATGATCGTATCGAGGGCAATGACGGGAAGTCAGGTACTCCGGTCAAATACGAACGTGTCCTCTTCCGGCACTGGGACCCCAATGTATTGGGTAGTAGTCTTTCTCTCCTGAATGCGGAACAGTTTGCCCGCGTCTTTGGACCGGCAAACGGCATCATCATGAACGCAACCGACTATGGCGGGCTTAAGCGTGCTCCACGACCTAACGACTTACCCCTGCCAAATCCGGGACTTTTGCAGATCGATCCTGAACAGGTCGAAGACCTCAAGGAAGCAATGTTACATTCTTCGAGGTTGCGGATCGCCAGATATTTGAAAGGCAACATTCCCCCTCACTTTTCAGGTATCACGGATGAGTTCGTCTGGGGTACAACACTGGCGAGTGAGCAGACTGCCGACGAACTTGGTATTCTTACCGAGCGCGGTAGAGCGCGCTGGTCCTATGTTATGATGATGTCCGATGGCAAAGCTGCAGATATTCCTGAAGTGCGAAACTATATCAAGGATGGGAATGACTCACCCGATAACCGGGTAAAATCACTTATTCAGCACACCGCTGATGCATTGCGCTCTGGCGACGTGGTTTTATCATGAGCAGCGCAGTCTATGGAACGGCTGGCGAATACGGTGGCAAGATTGCGGGCGGTTTCCTTGGTGGCGCTATCGGCAGCATTTTTGGACCTGTAGGCACCTTTGCAGGCCGTTGGGTCGGCTCCAAACTTGGAGGCATCGCCGGGCGTGCAGCAGCGGAGGCACTTGCCACTGCTATGGAGGATGCCAATACCGATGCGGAAACCAAAACTAAAGATGTACCAATTGCTGAAACATGCGCAACCTGTCAGAAAATCCCGAAAAACCCTTGCGAACATCTGAAAAAAGGGCAAGGCGAAGGTGAAAACCAAGGTGGTGCTCACGAGGAGATGAAAGGTCCATCCGGAGACAATCTGGATTCCCATCATACACCGTCGAAAGACAGCTATAAGGGCAAATTGCATCCCGACGATGGCCCTGCTATGCGAATGCCCCCGAAAGAACATCAGAGTACCGGCAGTTGGGGTAGTGGTGATGACGCCAAAGCGTATAGAGATTTGCAGAAAAAGTTGATCGAAGAAGGGAAATGGAAAGAGGCATTCGACATGGATGTCGAAGACCTTAAAAAACTGGCAGAAAAACTCGGCGATCCCAATAAATTCGACCAACGGATCAAGGATGCTGACGCTTACAGAAAATGCATGGAAAAACACGGCTTACTACCTAAGCCTGACACAGGGACGTTACCCGGGGACGGCCCACCAGCCCAGCCCCCTGTTTCGTAACCGTAGTTTACTGGGAGAATGATATGGATTGGATTATAAGACCTTTCGAGGGCGCAGGCCCACTTAGCTTTGGCATGAGTTCGGAAGACGCTGAAAACAGGATTGGCCCAAATGAAACTTTTATCATTCGACCCAGCGGCAATCGCCAAGAATATAGAGACCTAAAATTTCCGGCCTTAACATTTGATCCAGACAATAAACTGAAAGAACTTATATTCAGCAAGCATGGAGACCCTCTTATACTGGAGGGGGTCTCGTTATTCGCGATGGACCCAGAAACCGTCCTAAAACGGCTAAATGAGATCGCAAAAGAATTGTTTAAAGACGACTATTCTGTTTATGCTCCACAAATAGGTCTCGCACTGGTCGGGTTTGACAATAATGAAGGCGATGAGAAAACGGTCACGCTATTCAAAAAGGGAGCTCTGGATAGCAGAATTCCCGACGCAGAACCGGTGAGTTGGATATAATGACATGTCAGCAGGAAATTTCGCGATTGCGGCGCGGTGACGACTGATCATGGCTGGACGCGCGGTTACCCTTCTAGGCCATATGCATACTTGTCCGATGGTTGATCCCGGCCCTCGCCCTCATGTTGGTGGGCCGGTAGTTTCAACCGGACAGAGCTTCGTGACCGTCGCCGGTGTTCCGATTGCAACTGTTACAGACAAATGTCTTTGCAGCGGCGTTCCAACAACAGCAGCCATTACCGGCGGCTCATCAGTTGCGAAAATCAATGGCAAGAAGGTTGCTCGTATTACCGATGGCTGCGAGCATGGTGGCAAGCTGATTCAGGGTGTGGATTGGTTGACCTTCGAATAGATGCTGGTCAATTAACGTACTTTTGTTCTCGGATTGTTATTCATCAATAGCTGTCCGTGTCGCCGTTGTGTTTAAGAGCGAGGCTTAATGATCTTTTGGAAGCGTTGGATCAGACGCAAGGTCAATGCAGCGGGAGTAAACAAGCTTCGTTCCTATGGAGCAGCAAAGTGTCAAGTCATGCCGGATGACGAGCACCGCTCTTACAAAGGGCTGAACATCTGACCCGAGGATTCGCATGTCCGTTGCGAAAACAGGTAGGGCTAATGCAGGGCTTCCGGTTACCGGGAGGATTGAGCGCTTCGTCTCGATTTTTTCCGCCTTGCTTAATCTGTTCGTTCCCTCTCACCACGACCGCTCAGCCTTTGCCATTCACCTACACAGGCTTCGTGCTATGGCACACTGGAAAAGTAACCGGAACCCTCGACTGAAATCACAGCCGAAGGACTGCCATGTCTACGCCAAGTTAATGTGATAGCGCCTCATAAAGGTCATCGACACCGATATCGGCTTCAATCAGGGCATCTAGCTGTGGCGCCAGAGTCTGACTACCATCACTCTTTGAAACACACATATAACCGATGAGCATTGCCTGAACCCAAGAAGAAAAACATTGGAACGCATTCTTGTATACTTTTTCGTGTCGGGTAATCTAGCGGAAATCGGCGCAATTTTCTTGGCTGTATCAATCCCCAAGAAACGGACGTTTTTCTGGTTAGGAAACTTCCATAGTGAATGTTGAGTCAAGCTTGAGCTTTGTTGCTTTGATAGGGGAATGCCATGCATGGAATATGAGTTTTTTGATGCGGGCTTGATTCAGGCGGACCGCATTCTTCGTATTTCGACGGTTCTTGGGCTGGATGTTCTTCTTGCCGAAAAGATGGACGTGCGTGAAGAGATCAACGGCCTGTTTGAAATTCATGTCGATGTCAAATCCAAGCGTACTGACATTAAGCCGGAGGAGCTTGTTGGTACTCTGGCAGACGTATCTCTGGAAATTGCCTATGGTGAGCGCAGGCCATGGAATGGGCTGATAACAGGTTTTCGCGAAGGGCCGCCTGTCTCACGCGGCCTTCGCTCCTATCAACTGACCATGCGCCCGCAATTGTGGCTGCTGTCGCAACGCTCCGACTGCCGCATCTTCATGGACATGACGACGTTGCAGATCGTTGAAACGCTGCTTTCAGAGCATGGGATCAAGGCCGCTGTAACCGGCGGTGTGGTCAATCCGCCAGCGCCGATCCATTATTCTGTTCAATGGAACGAGACGGATCTTGCCTACCTCACCCGCCGTCTGGAGTATGACGGCTTGTTCTACTGGTTCGAGCACAAAGATGGCGAGCATACGCTCCATGTCGCCAGTCATCCTTTTGGATATACCGAGGGACCGGAAACCGATGTCAGGTTTGCAGCAGGTTCCACGGACAGAAACCATATCAGTGCGTTTGCCAGAGACTATCAGTTTACGCCAGGAAAGCGTGCTGGTGGTGACTGGAACTTTGAAAAGCCGCAAGGCCCGCAGGGAGCGGTGACACCTTCGCTCGTGTCGCTACCGAAAAACGCAGAGTACGAACTGTTCCATTATCCGGCCAAGGCGCTGGATCAAGCCTCGAACGAGCAGGCTTCGAAACTGCGCATGCAGGCGGTTGAAGCTGATCACGAAAAAATCGAGGGATCATCCACGGTCAGGACCCTTGCAGCGGGTCGCAAATTCAAGCCCTACGAAGTCGCGCACGCCGATCATGTGTTTGAAGAATATGTGGTCACCGCCATTGTACATCGTATCGTCGATCACTCTTACGAGACGGCAGAAGATGGCTCGCTGGATTACTCCAACAGCTTCATTGCGCTTCCGTCGCGGCTTCCTGCAACGCCGCATCGAGCAACGCCGCAACCAAGGATTGATGGTTCGCAGGTTGCCATTGTCGCCGGACCGCCCGGCGAGGAAATCCACCCGGATGAATACGGCCGGATCAAGGTTTGGTTCCCGTGGCAACGGAACCGGGCCAAGAAGGATGGCTCCGATACCTGCTGGATACGCGTCATGCAGTCATGGGCTGGCAGCACATTCGGCTCGCAAGTTATCCCCCGCATCGGCATGGAAGTGATGGTCACCTATCTCGAAGGCGATCCTGACAGGCCGGTCGTTACCGGCATCGTACCAAACCCGAGCACAAAGGTGCCCTATACGCTGCCCGCGAACAAGACACGCACTGTTTTAAGGTCCAACACACACAAGGGCCAAGGCTTTAATGAAGTCTCCTTTGAAGATGAGAAGGGCAAGGAGAACCAGTTCTTCCATGCCCAAAAGGATCAGACCACGCGGGTTCTGAATAACCGCACGAAGCGCGTTGACGCCAATGAGGTTTCATCGGTAGGTGCCAACCGTGCCGTTGAGGTCGCAGGCAACCAGAAGCACGAAATCGGCGGCTCGATGAACATGGTGGTCGGCGGTACCGGTGCTGGTGCATTGGGCCTTGTTGCACAAGTTGCAGGACTTGCCGGACAAACAGCAGGCTTGATGCAGCAGGCAGGACAAGTTGCCGGAGGTGCCCCCAATCTTGTCAACTTCGCCATGTCGTTGGGCCAATCTGCACTCGGCTTTCTCTCGGCGACCGGCCTTGGTGCACGCGACGGCGTTGTCTCCGGCCCAAGTCCTCGCTCTGATCAGGGAACGGCACTCGCGGCGTCCGGCGATGGCATGGGGCAAGCCACCGGCGCACTGTTCCAACTTCCTGGTATCATGAATACCATCGTCGGCAATTTCAAATCCGACACGATCGGTATTGCCAGAGCCGAGCAGATTGGCATGAGCAAGGTAACAAATATTGGATCAACCCACTTCACCCAGATTGGCAAAGAGCAAAACACGAAAGTCGGCGAAACAATCAAGATAGAGGTTGGCCAGCTTTACAATATTGTTTCCGGCGAAAAGTATCATGGCGAAGCCAAGACATGGGAAATCTACGCTGATGACGAGATACGCCTGTCCGCTCCCGGTGGATATATCACCATCAACAAGAAGGGTATTAAGCTCTACGCACTTAAGATCGATATCGAAGGCAACGCGATCAACTTCAAAAAAGGCGGGCCAGGCAAAGGTACATCCTGCCTCAAGAAGATGTCACAATCCCAAACGCCATTTGTAAGAATGTAGCCCCCTATGGAGATCCCAAAACTCGATCTTCCAAATGCCGAAAATGCTGCCCGGGCTTTTCGTGCAGCATTGGACACATTATCCGGACCACTCTTTGCAGTACTTGATGGCGGCCAATTTGATGATTTGGAAGATGAACTTGCCGACGCTGGCATTACCAGTCGCTCTTTGTTTCTAAGTGGTGGTGATGAAGATATGCGCCGCGATGGACCATGGCTGGTCGCTCTGAACAATCGCAAAACCAGCACGCGCATAGAGGAACTTGCCCTCGAAAAGCCATGCGCTGTGTTCTGGTCTTGTCCTGAAGGTGAACAGGCCCTCTGGCGACACCTTCGGAGCATCAATGAGATTATGATCCCGGATGATCGTATCGAGGGCAATGACGGGAAGTCAGGTACTCCGGTCAAATACGAACGTGTCCTCTTCCGGCACTGGGACCCCAATGTATTGGGTAGTAGTCTTTCTCTCCTGAATGCGGAACAGTTTGCCCGCGTCTTTGGACCGGTAAACGGCATCATCATGAACGCAACCGACTATGGCGGGCTTAAGCGTGCTCCACGACCTAACGACTTACCCCTGCCAAATCCGGGACTTTTGCAGATCGATCCTGAACAGGTCGAAGACCTCAAGGAAGCAATGTTACATTCTTCGAGGTTGCGGATCGCCAGATATTTGAAAGGCAACATTCCTCAGATCCACCGGGGGTTAGTGATGCATTCGCATGGCGAACTACGCTCGCGAATGAACGAACAGCGGATGAACTCGGAATTCGTACCGAGCGGGGCCGGGCGCGGTGGGCCTACATGGCAGTGGTATCTGACAACAAAGTCGTCGAGTTTCCAGAGGTTCGAAAATTTATTACCAGTGGAGAGGCAAGCCCGGATGAGCAGGTTCGCTCGCTCATGCACCATACGATCAACGCGTTGCGCATTTATGATAATGGGGCCGGGTCGTGAGCGGGTCGTTGGAGACAGTACTGGGAACCGGCGGCAGTATTGTTGGCGGCGCCGGGGGTGCCGGATTGGGGGCATTGCTGTGTGGACCTGTCTGCGGATACATAGGCCGAGCTCTTGGCTCTCAAGCAGGCAAATTGGCGGGTCGGGCAGCAGCTGGATGGATCGCCAACCAAATGGAGCAGGCAGATGTCAATGCCGAAGCACAAACAAAGGCAACTGAAGCCGCAGTACCCTGTGCAAGTTGCACCAAGATAAAATGCTTCAAACCACCGAAGGGTAGTGATGAAAAGCAGGTTAAAGAGTTCGAAAAACAGCTAGAAGAACAGCAGGACGCAATTAACGAGATTCCCCCAGACAAGCTGATTGGAAATCTTAATAAGTACGCCGAAGCAGGACGTGGACCGGACGATGCATCGGCGAGAAAAGAGATTCGAGACCAATTTCTGGGAGACCGTAAACGCGAACTTACACTGGAGTATTTGAAACAGGGTAAATCTGACGCTGCTGAAGCAGCGGCAACGGAAGCTGCGCGAGAAGCCAGCACTCTGGATGCAATACACACACCCGATTTGGGTGCTGGTGGTGATGGAACTTTTCCTCTAGGAACGGCGGGATGGGTGACCGCTCAGTCAATCGATCAATTGGATCACAATGGGGCAAGGATGGTCGTCTCAATGCCTTGAAAGAACACGCAGAAGATGCGAAAAAACAAGGGAAGAAAACGAATGTCAAACTTGAAGTCTGTCCCGATGGTAAGAAGGGTGGCGATCCTCAATCGGAAACACCTGACAAGCCGACAGAGATCACACCGGGAGAGGGAGAAGGAAACGGGTATGGCGTTTGATGGGATGCAGTTTGGGTCCGTATAGCAGAAGGATGCACTTGTGGTGCTGAACAATCATTTCCAGTATATCGTTGACCGCTTCGGACGTCCCGAGGGCCTTGCGTCATTGCCGACTGACGCTGATCTTGCTGCTTATCGAGATATCACGCCGCCGTCTCTACTCGAATTTTGGAAAGAGTGTGGATATGGGATTGTCCTTGATGGTTATTTCCAATTCTGCAACCCTACTGCCTATCAACCTGTTGTTGATCAGATATTCGAGGGCGATAAGGAATTTGACCCCAAACTGATTTGCCCCATCGGGTTTTCTGCATTCGGTAAGTTATTACTGTGGCACAAAGACTTCTATACAATCGATCTGGACCTAGTGGATTTGAGAATGTCATGTGTGGGGTTCATTAAGAAATCTGCCACAAAGGAAGATTCTGACCTTACAATTGTAAGCGTCTTGATGAACCTAGATGACAACAGCTATGATAAGTACGGTGAAGATTCAAAGCCGCTCTTCAAGCGAGCGCTCTCAAAACTCAGCCGTTTGCCGCCTGATAGTATCTACGGCTTTAAGCCAGCTCTGGCTCTGGGTGGGTCTCGGACAGTGGACAGTTTGGCCGTGTATAGCGCCTTCGAGCACATGAGTCTTCTATCTCAACTCGGCGATATCAAATTGATTGATTATTCCAACCCTGCTCTCTGACAGCGAGATATCGGAACATTGCAACAGCTTGGTGTGTTGACAATATGATCGGGCTTCCCGTTACTCTCAAAGGCCATATGCATACTTGTCCGATGGTTGATCCCGGCCCTCGCCCTCATGTTGGTGGGCCCGTGATTTCGACCGCCCAGAGTTTCGTCAAGGTCAGGACTAGTTGCAAGATGCCCAAAGCAGCAAGAAAGATTGACACCGGCTCAGAACACAGTTGCCATTTCCCCCCGACACCTGCAATTGAAGGCAGCCCCAACGTCTGGATAAATGGCCTGAACGCTTTACGCGTTGATGATCATTTCGAATCCCACGATGGCATGGGGCAAGCCACCGGTGCACTGTTCCAACTTGCTGGTATCATGAACACCAACGTCGGCAATTTCAAATCCGACACTATCGGTGTTGCCAGAGCCGAGCAGATCGGCGTGGGCAAGGTAACGAATATTGGATCAACCCACTTCACCCAGATCGGCAAAGAGCAAAACACCAAGGTCGGCGAAACGATCAAGATAGAAGTTGGCCAGTTTTACAATATTGTTTCCGGTGAAAAATATCATGGCGAGGCCAAGACATGGGAAATCTATGCTGATGCAACGCCATCAACTTCAAAAAAGGCGGACCGGGCAAGGGAGCAGGCTGCCTCAAGAAGATGTCACAATCAAATGCATCATTTGTAAGGGCGTAAGATCGTCGTGGAAATATTCCCAGGTAATCAACCCGATGCCGAAAACACTGCACGCACCTTTCGTGCGGCGCTGGATACCTTGGCTTCGCCGTTGTTCGCCGTTCTCGACGGTAGTCACTTCGATGATCTCGAAGACGAGCTTGCTGATGCCGGTATTTCAAGCCGGTCGCTATTCCTCAGAGGCGGCGATGAAGACATACGTCGTGACGGGCCGTGGATGGTCGCACTTAACGACAGACGCACGCGCAACCATATCGAAGAACTGGCGATCGAGCGACCATGTGCCGTGTTCTGGTCTTGTCCTGAAGGTGAGCAGGCATTGTGGCAGCACTTGAGAAGTATCAATGAAGTCCTGATACCTGACACCCGCATTCCGAATAATGACGGTGACCTAGGCAAACCCGTTAAATATGAACGCGCGCTGTTCCGACACTGGGATCCTAACGTTCTTGCCCCTATCGCCCGGTTGTTCGACGTAAAGCAATTCGCTTATCTATTCGGACCTGCAGAATCGATTTTCATGAATGCCGCTGACAATGGTGGACTCACATGCGTGCCAAGGCCAGAGGGTCTTCCAAAGGCCACGCGTGGCACTCTGACTATCTACGCTGATCAGCTTGAAACTATTGAAGCCCGGCACCAAGCGTCTTACTGCCATCGGATGTCCAAGAATCTCAGAGATATGGCGCCGCACGACACAGCGACAATGAGCGAGCAAGAGCTGAACAGCCGAGTTTTGCGCTATGAACTATCGGGAAATAAACTGGGGCTGACGCAAGAACGATCATTGAGCATCTGGGGATATATGATGCTCGCCAGTGGAGATCAGTTCGAACATCAACCTAAGATCCGAGCATTCTTGCTATCCGGACCGGGTACGCCGGATGAAAATGTCGAAACTCTTCTTCATCAAATGAATCGACTTGCAAGTACAATTGACGAGGTTAGTTGATGCCTTTTCTCGGTTTGGGGGTTCCCGTTCTGGCGGGAGCAGGAGCAGGTGGCGGCACCGTCCTCGCGGGAACAGCCGCGACTGGCGCAACGATATCGACCGGAACTTTGCTCGCTGGCGCGGCCGTTGTGGGCACGGGCCTCATCTTAACCGGCGACACGCCCGTCAATTCTGTCGCAGCCGGAGCTATTTCTCCAGCCCTGACCCCGGGACAGAGGGCGGAGCAGATGAGAAAAGCCCAGGAAATTGCAAAGGGGTTGGCGGCGACGGCCGCCGCCGCCTGTAGTACTGGAAAATGCCCTTGTCATAAAACTGTAGTTGTCTCACAGTCGGCTTACCCCGAAAGTGCAAATCATATCCTCGACGCGCAAGCGGCAGGTCAACCCATGACATTGACGATCGACAGAGGAGGCGCTAACGCTCGCCGACAGGCTTCAACAGGCAGATTTCCTCGAGAACCGGGGAAGCAGCCGGACGAATATCCGCCAGCAATGTTTTTGGAAGGCGGTGCGGGAGCGAGTGTGCGTAACATCACAGCCAGCGATAATATGGGATCTGGTGCATCGATCGGCAACCAGTTGAGACCGCCAACAAGATATCCGGACGGGTGCAAAGCTACAATAGTAATAGGACCATAAACAATGACCGAACGCTTTCCTCTCACCATAAGCTACGCGCAGATCGCCGTGTTTGATCCCGATCTGGAGAACCCTTTCAATGACTGGAACGATCGGCAATATACGCAAGGGTTTTCCTGGCGCGAAGGTAGTGTTTCCTTTGCTGTGCCACACGGCAATGCTGTTTTTGTTGAGGTGCTCACAGAACAAGAAAAAAGTCACCTTTCCGGGGAACCTACGCGTGTGATTTTGGTACCTTTCGATATACCGGAAGACAAAGTGGTTATCGGATCCATCATGGACGAGCGGACCACCGTACTTGGTGCTGGAAAATATCAGCTGACATTTGAGCTGCTCGATGGAGGTATCAAAGATGGCGTTACCTACGAAAAATTTATAAGACTGACTTTTGCCAAAAGTATTGCACCCCTGTTTGAGATTAAACTAGCGGATGCGGAGATGAACGTGGATCTTCCTCTGGACAAGAATGCCGTTCCAGCGAGGTAGTGCAATGACTACAGGTCGTACTCTGCTCATGAATATGAACTCTGTAGAGAGAAGCATGTCCGAGGAAAATAACCTGTTTCGTTGGGTGATGGTTAAATGACACAAGAAACACAGACTTCGATATTTTCCAGCCAAGGTGATCCGGAACGGATTGAAACCCCGCGTTTGATTTTGCGCCAGCCAGTCTATTCCGACGCATCGGGGTTACACGCGCTTTTATCGGATCCCGTTACTTGTCACTTCAGTCCGTTCCGACCTTTCACTGATGCCGACACCCATTTCGCTATTGTTGAATGGCGTGAGGCCCGTGACCGGGGACTTCGTACTTACGTGGGAGCAAACCGGTCCGATCCACGTGTCCCTATCGGGTTTATCCAAGTTGGCCCCGATGAGGAATTAGGTGGGCTGATGTCTCCCAAACAAAGTGGTAGGGGTCTTGCCACCGAGGCTATGCAGGCGATCATTACGGCGCTGGAACTACGCCACGCCTGGACAATTATCGACGCAGAGCATGCAGCACTTATCCATACACTTGAGAAGGTAAATATCAAGCAACAGAGGATACTGCCCGCACATCGAGTTCACCCGCAGATTTCGCTTGAAAAAAGGGATTGCGTACTGCTTCATCAGGAGGCAGACCATCAGATGGAACCTGACAGCCAATTGGCTAGAAAGGCCCCCTCTGGGGAGCACGCTAAGCATCGGTGACCGTAGGTTGTATCTTTTTACCCTAACTGAGCAAACTGGCAGCGATTTGTGAAAACTTGATTGAACAATTGGAACGAATAATCATGGGCCACCCCGTTTCACTTTTAGGACATATGCATACCTGCCCAATGGTTGATCCGGGGCCGAGGCCACATGTTGGTGGCCCCGTGATCTCGACAGCCCAGAGCTTTGTTAAGCTCAACGGTATCCCGATTGCGACCGTCGGATCAAAATGTCTGTGTAGTGGTGTGCCGACAACAGCAGCCATTACCGAAGGCTCTTCGGTTGCAAAGATTGGTGGCCAGAAGGTAGCACGAGTTAATGATGGATGTGAGCATGGCGGAAAGCTAGTACAGGGTATTAGTTGGCTAAAGTTTGAGTGATCCAGTGCGTTCCCATAAGTTGAAGCCGCACGCCGTCCGGCGTCAACTGGACCCGCTTCCCGGTATTCATTTTCAAAAGTACCAGGACAGCTAAAAAGCATCTGCTGGCAATGGCACGGTTCTGTAATCTCGAATCTTTAGTGACCGCTTTGCTTTTGGTAACAAATGCGGCCAGATAAATTGTATACGAGAACGCGCCGTTCTGTTTTCAGATACCGATTCGTTGATTTCTCTGAATTCCCGGATCGACAGTTCATCATCGATAATTGCCACGGTGACCATGCCCCAGTTTTATCCAATTCTGAGTTCGCTCCGGCGGTTTTTAGTTTCGGCTTGAGTTGCGGTAGCTGCGGGCTGCGGTACGAAGCCATTTCGGCTGCGCAGCACCGCATCAAGTCGCGGGTTGATGGTCTGAGCGAATTCGGCAGGTGTCAACCAACCGAGGCCTGAGTGCGGGCGAAACACGCCGCTTTATCCATCTAGACGCGGCGAGCCTACTGAGCTGGAGAAATGGTAAAGCTCGGCGGGACACCAACGCCCACGAATTGCTGGTTGCAACGCTCAACGAAGAGGAAGCGACCGATAAGGCATTGTCGGTCCTGGCCGAAGCCTCGCTTAACCAAACCGCACTAGCGGCATAATTTGGGACGATGTTGTTGTTAGGATCAAAAGCGGCCAATTTCCTATGTTTATGATCGATTACGTCTTGTCGCTTGGTGTGGTTGGGCTGGGAGCAATAGCGAGTGCCATGTCAGCTCTTCTGATTGTCCGGCAAGGGTAGCCACGACTACGTGGCACCAATTCGGGTGAAGGGTGATCTCTGGAATCTCGTCGTGCAATCGATGGCAATCTCTGCTGCACCATGCATTTCGGAACAATCTTTACAATCGTGCTAGATTGTCATATATGTTCTCCACAAGGAGAATGATTAATGGTTGCCTTTCAGCGAGAATATACACCAGCCCAGGCCGCTGCGGTCAGTGAGATCGGTGTCAAGTCTGTGCATAACGCTATCGACAAGCGGATCATTGAAAGCCGTGTTGCCAACCATCAGGGCGGACGTGCGCTTACCGACGATGATCTATTGCGTCTCAAGTTGTGGTACGGCGTGGGTTCCATCCTGACTGCCGAGCGCCGCAAGCGACTGTTTGAAGCAATCAAGAGTGACCCTTCGGCAGCAACCGTGCGGGCCGACGATTATTTGATCGTCGATGTCGCACGGGCGAGGGAACAGCTTGCTGCACGCGCAGATGCCCTGAGAGAGGCTGAAACGGTCATCGAGAGCGTCAAGGGCGTGCTTGGTGGTGAGCCGGTCTTCAAAGGAACGCGTGTGCCAGCACGGGCGATTGCCGCCATGAAGGCCCAGGGCGCCAGCACCGAGGAGCTGCTCGAGGGGTATCCCTCTATTACAGCGCGTATGGTCGAGTTTGCCGAAATCTGGACAGCTGCTCATCCGGCACGCGGCCGTCCCAAAAAGCTCTCGGAACATGGGTTGAAGGTAAAATCGACGAAGCGCCTTTCCCCCAAGAGCGAGCCAGGGCCGAGATCGTCAGGTGTTTCTTCGTGAAGTTTTTGGTCGATGAATGCCTTCACACCACGCTCGTGGCCGTGGCGCAAAACCATGGCCACGATTGCTTTCATGTGAACTGGCTTGGCTTGAGCGGTGAGACCGATTGGGACCTGATGCCGAGGATCATTGAGGGCGATTTTACTTTTGTCACGAACAATGCACGAGACTTCCGAAAACTGTATGCGAAGGAAGCACTGCATGCGGGGCTCGTTATCATCGTTCCTCAGGTGCTACCCGCCCGCCAGCGCGAGCTGTTCGATGCGATTTTGGAGGAGCTGGTGAGCACCGAGGAACTGCTTAACGAGGTAATCGAAATCACGCTAGAGGATGACGACGTCGTCATGACCAGATACACCCTTGCGAGCCCTGATGCTTGCTAATCGCAAACAAGTTCCATGCAATAGCGAATGCTCGAAGAAAAGTGCTACTTGCAGGGGGTGTAAGCCCAAACCGCCGAAAATTCTGTAATAGCTTCTTACGTTCAATAGCGTCGCTATAGACACGGCAAGTGCACCAACAGCAAAATTATCAAGGTATGGTCTGTTATTGATAAAAATGAAATCGAAGCGCAGCTTTGATAGTACTTTTGCAATTGGTGGTTTGGGCAGCGTCTGGACTGGGTTAGTCCAACTTCGGTCGGTCTCACTCACTGCAGGGCCGACCCCTGCTCGTGGGAGATATTCAGGAGACTCCCGGCTCCCCGGGGGAGATCGCAGACAGGCTGAAGGCGGTAGGCAACGCATCCTCTTGCCCTCTCCTGGCGCACATCCTTCAAACATGAATCTCGATACTACTTTGTCTGATCCTATCGCCCAGCGGTCCGTCCGGGACCGAATCCGTCACGAGGATATCGACATCCTGCAGTGAGCCAAGCTTGACAAGAGCGCGTTTGCCAAATTTGCTGCTATCGACCGCCAGCAACGTTCGGTCCGATTGTGCAAGGGCCGCCGAAACGGCGGAGACCTCGCCATGATCGTCGTCGCAAATATCACCATCATCATCAATGCCGCTGACTGAAATGACCGCATAGTCGAACTTGAACTTGCGGATGAATTCGGCTGTGTCCTCGCGAAAGACCCCGCCATCCACAGGCCGCACGAAACCGCCTGGAATGGCCAGCACGAAGTTTGAATTCTCGCTGAGGATGGTGGCGACACGCAGACTATACGTTACCACGCGCAGATCGCGCCGCCTGACAAGCGCATGGGCGATTGCCTCGCAGGTCGTGCCAGAATCGAGGAAGACTGCCGCGCCATCGGGAACGATACCGGCGACAATTGCGCCGATTCTCTCCTTTTCGGGCGCATTATCAACGCGTCTCTGGCGGTAGATTACCGGATCGACCGGCGTTGATATCGCCGCTCCACCATGCAGCCGGCGCACTTTGCCCAATTGTTCGAGAGCCATGATATCGCGGCGCGCTGTCTGCGTCGTCACCGAAAAAAGCCGCGTGATCTCGTCAATCGAAATGTAATGGTTTCGTTCGATATAGCGCAGGAGAAAAGCCTGTCGATGTTCTTTCTGGCCGCCCTCGCCGGCTACGGCTTCCCCGCTCGTCATGCCATTTCCTGTAATTTTCTGAATCTGCGCCCACAGCTATTTGCTGCCTAATTTTGGTGAATGCAAGGTTCTCCCCATCAATGTTGTCAAACTGACATAGATGATCACTAATGTTGCCAAAACAACATCATTACTACGTCTTCCACAACTCTTAGCGCAGGGCCGCCTTATGTCGAAAAAGCCAAAAAACAACCGGATGATGTCAGCCGCCAGGATCGGCGTTCTTGCCAGCGCTGTCATGGTTCTGGAAGCAGGAACCGCGATGACGGCGCTTGCCGCTGATGCAGGCGATAATACGCTCCGGATCATTTCTCTCAACACCTGGGGGGCAAGGAATCTCAACCCAACGGCCTGGGATCTCTTTGCCAACGGCAAATACGATGTGATCACGATCCAGGAATACAACGGCGCCTACGGCAGTGACCTTGTGGCCAAGCTTCCATCCTATTTGTTGCATAGCAATAGCGACACCGGGCTGGCGTCGACATTGCCAATGACGACCGGACTGGGTGGCGTGCAGAAAACACCCTTTATCAAAATAGACGCCGATGGCGGGCGTCCGGTGACTATCGTTGCCACCGAGCACCTGAATTATTGGGATGATCCATTCGATCACCGCGTCAGGGAGGCGAAGGAACTCAATGACTGGGCCAGAAGCGAGGTCGACCCCATCCTCATGACGGGTGATTTCAACGCGGGCGATATTTCAGAACGCGGCCTCCTGGAGGTGCCTCAGCAGGAACTGATGCTGGACCAGGCAAGATCAACCGGTAATGCAGATTACAAGGCGTGGGCGTTGCAATATGTCGCGCGCAACCATCCCATCGGCTCGGCGGAGTATCAAGCAGCCGAAGCTTACATCAACAAGACTTCCCAGACGCGTCCCACCGGTCTTTTTACTGACGAGATGTATCCTGTGGCCGGGAATACGCCCAACACGATGAATATTCTCAAGAAGGACTATCAAATTCTTCAAAACCCGGAGGACCGGGAAAAGTTCGCTCCGCATCAGTTGGCAGATGGAAGCACGACGTGGCCCAGCATCGGCGAGGACGACGAAGCGTTCAAATGGCCCTCCTGGGGGCGTACCCAGATCGATCATTTCGTAGCGTCTCGTCCTTATGCCAAATGGTGGAAGCTGGAGGACAAGCCCAATGACCAATATGTCGGCGGCGTTCTTGGCGAATCGGTAAGCGTCGCTCCCAACGGAATTCCCCTCTCCGACCATGAGGCGGTAGCCCATGAACTGCGCTGGAACGGTCCCCGTGTGCAAGAAATCCCTGATGCGGATGGCAAGGTGCAACTGATTTTCGACAGCGGCGCCAGCGGCTTCGATGGCGCGGGCGAGTTCAGGCTTTCGCGCAATAACAACCGCACCGACGTTTATCTCGGACAATTGGCGGATGCCAACGGCACACCAATTTATCGGCTGCCGGAAACAGTCCCGCAAGAAGCCATCACACAGGATCAGCTGGCATATCTGGTTTCCAATGCAATCTACGACCGGGACGGAACCGCCCCCGGGTTTCTCGAACAGTTGAAGCCCTTTATTCCCGAAGACAAGATGGAACTCTTCAACCAACGCCGCAGTGAACTGCTCGATTCAACAGGCGACGGCTATTATCGCACCGTCATCAAGAGCTATTTCGAGGCGCATCGCGATCAGTATCCCGGCAAAGCCGCTTACACCGACCTAAGCTGGGAGGATTGGGGATATATCCTCATGGACCACGTGAAGGCGGATGTGACGTTCCAGACCGTAACGAGCGACTTCACCAAGGTCCAGAAAAACTGGGAGGAACTGCGAACCGCCCTCAACCTCGATGACCCGGCAGCGCGGGCTGAGCTTAAGCGGCTGACGGGTATTGATTTTGAAAATGATCCTTACGCACCGCTGAAACTTCAACTCGCCTGCGGTGATGTCAAGCATCTTTCCCTGCAAGGCGCACGAGATATGTGCGTGGATGATCACAGCCGCTTCAAGGATATTGTGATCGCCGACGGCAAGACAGTCGCAATCGACGAAAATGAGGCGCTGGGTTCAGCCGATGGCACCATCACGCTCGCCAATGGTGGCATCCGCACGGCGGGGCCGGAAGACAAATGGGCCAGTTGGACCGCCCCTGTGACCAGGATCGACAAGGCCGTCCGCCTGGAAGGAATGGGCTGGATTGATGTCTCGGATCCAGCCGTGCCCGTCGCTATGGTTCAGGCGATTTCTGGCCCAGGAATTCTGGAGAAGCGCGGCGTGGGCGTGCTCGACCTTATGGCCGCCAATACCTATACCGGCGGCACCGTGGTTGCGGCTGGTACCTTGCGCGCCGGTATGGCCAAGGCTTTCGTCGACAGTACACCCTATGCGGTCAACGCGGGTGTGCTCGATCTCAACAATTTCGATCTCGTGGCTTCCTCGCTGTCCGGCAAAGGCGGCACGGTAAAGCTCGGCAGCGCCACCCTTGACCTCAATCAGACACTCAATACCCGCTTTGATGGCACGGTCGAGGGAACAGGCGGACTGACGAAGAGCGGCGAAGGTTGGATTATTTTGAATGGCGCGAACAGCTATACCGGCGCAACGGCGGTCAATGGCGGCGGGCTTGTCGTCGGCGACAAGGATCATTCCGGTGCGCGTCTTGCAGGCCAGGTAAACGTGGCGGCGGGCGGGACGCTCGGCGGTGCGGGCACCATAGGCGGCGTGACAGTTGCGAGTGGTGGGACGCTCGCTCCCGGCAACAGTATCGGCACGCTTTCGATTTCAGGCGATCTGGTGCTCAAGAACGGTTCGACCTATCTTGTCAATATCGCGCCGGGCGGATCCAGCGACAAGGTTTCGGCAGGCGGAAAGGTTACACTTGAAGGCGGCGATATCTACATTGCCAAGCTCGCCGGGACCTATATGCCAGGACAGCGCTATGCGATCCTTTCAGCCGGTGACGGCATTACCGGCAGGTTCGCCGATCTGAGCCAGAACATGCCGTTCGTTGATATGGACCTCGCTTACGCCCCACGCAGTGTCTATCTCGATATCGCCCGCAACGATATTGCCTTCTCCACTGTTGGCATCACACGCAACGAGAAAGCCACCGCTGCAGCTGTCGAGGCCCTCGGCGCGGGTAACAAAGTCTTCGACACCGTTGTATTGCAGGACAGCGCGCCGAATGCGCGCGTGGCTTTCAGTCAGCTTTCAGGAGAGATACACGCCTCCGCCAAAACCGCACTCATCAATGACAGTCATCTGATCCGCAACGCGATAAACGACCGGGTCAGAGCAGCCTTCAACGATGTGGCGGCGGTGGAAGTGCCGGTGATGAGCTTTGGGCCGGATACCAAGCCGCTTGGAGTGCCGAGCGATGGGCCTGCCATGGCAGCGTGGGGCAATGCCTTCGGCACTTGGAGCGAGACGAAGGGCGACGGCAACGCTTCCGCTCTCGATCAAGTAACCGGCGGATTCGTCACCGGCTTCGATACCGCGGTCGCAACAAACTGGCGCCTGGGTGCACTGGCCGGGTACAGCCGCTCGACCTTCGATGCGAAGGGTTCCGGTGAGAGCGACAATTATCATGTCGGTGTCTATGGCGGTGGGCGTTTCGATGCTCTCTCATTCCGCTCCGGCCTTGCCTATAGCTGGCATTCGGTAGAAACGTCCCGCACGGTGGCCTTTCCCGGCCTCCAGGATAGTCTTAAGGCCGACTATGACGCCGGAACGTTCCAGACCTTTGGCGAACTGGGCTACCGCATCGACACAAAGCGCGTTTCATTCGAGCCTTTCGCCAATCTCGCCCATGTGCGGATAAAGACAGATGGCTTCAGCGAGAGTGGCGGCTCGGCGGCGTTGACGGCAAAAAGCGAGACGACCAGCACGACCTTCACCACGCTGGGTTTGCGGGGCTCTGCACCCTTCACGCTAGGTAACGTAAAGGCAGAAGCGCGCGCCACGGTGGGGTGGCGCCATGCCTATGGCGATACCACACCCGTCTCGACGCTCGCCTTCGACGGCGGAAACACCTTCACAATTGCAGGCGTTCCGATTGCAAAGGACACGGGTCTTATTGAAGCCGGTTTCGACATGAAGCTTGGCAATCAGACCACGCTTGGGGTTTCCTACACCGGCCAGTTCGGCTCGGATGTGAAGCAGAACGGTGTGGATGCACGGTTCAGCGTTAAATTCTAACCAAGTTTGAGTGGTCAAAGTCCCGAACGCTTAAAAGGCACTAAACTGATCCTGTTAAGTCGGACGGTTTGAAAATGATTAAAAGCTGGGACCACACAAGGCCCAGCTTTTAAGTCATCCACTGGCGTCGGTTTTCCCTAACCGTTTTCCAAGTGAAAGCGCTTCTTTGAAGCAAGAATTCCGATTATCCGCTGACCGAACATTTGCGAAACTGTTTTGCAGGCGCAGCAGCGACCTTTGCCGTTTCCGCATAAGTCCAAATACATCCACCTGACGAGATTGCAATAACATCAGGCTAGCGGCGAGCATATTGGAAAGCAGTTCGGCAAGATTCCGAGTGGGCGTTCGCAATGAATTTAAAATATGGTAAACATGATAATAATGTTCCACTTTAAATAACACCTGCCGCCGCTGCTGTGTAACAACATCTAGCTCCTGCATCTGTTTCTGGATCAGCAGTACATGCAAAAGCTTGCCAAACTAATTATCTGCAAAGAATGCGACGCGATCTTCACGGAAATCCCCGTCGAAGAGTTCCCTGATTCACCTGTCCATTGCCGCGAGTGCGGTGCATTTATCTGTCTTTGGAAAGAAGTAGTGGGCGTCCCCACAAACGACAGCCACGACGAGTAATCGTCCGTCGCAATCAGCGTCCGGTCGCCGCCACGTCTTGCAGGCTTGAGAAGGCATGAACAAGCCATTCGCCGCATTGCCGCTGTTGGCGAGCGCCCCATAGGCCGCCGACAAGAACCTGAGATCTCGCTCACGCTCGATTGAATCCCTGACTTCACGCTGCCCCAAACGTACCAATGTGGTCTGGACAGCCGTTACCATTTCGAGAGGTACGACACCTTTGAAAGTAGATCTGTTTTGCCTGCGGCCCAATCGAGGCAAATTTGCCGGACATCACAGCTCCTTATTTTCAGCCACTATTATTTTATTTTCCGCCTCTTCGAGCCTGAGAAGCAATCCGGAGAACCAATCATCGGTTTCGATAGCTGGGTTGCTGCGCTTTACCGCCGCTCGCAAATCAGCCAATTGGGCGGTGTCTGTCAGCCAATCAGCAAGTAGCCGCTTTTTCTGGTCGTCGTTCATTGCTCAGCTTACGCGTTTGGCAACGAACCGACGCAGTGGAGGATGGTTCCAAAAAATATTACCTTGTCGAAATAGTTGGCATCTCGAATACCAAGCTGTCCTTTCGCCCAAGTGTCGTAGCTTTCATGATCGTGCCATATCTTGAAACACAACAGACTGTGAACGAGTTAAGTTAGCATGCCAGCTGGAACAGCTAATTGGCAGAGAGGGAAAAACGATGCGCATCCGCGAACTGGAAACCATCTTATACGATGACAGAACCGCGACGCTTCGTGTCACTGGCCTCAATCCGTTCAAGAAAAACAAAACCGTGCGCATTGCAGTTGATGACCCGGAAAAATTTCTGAACGCAATCAAGTTGGCGTTCAGCGCCGAAGAGGGAAAGATAATAAAATTTGATGAGGAAGGCCGTATCGTCGCCAACAAGTGAGATGGCCTGATCTTCACGTCATGGATCCACAGATGCGTCCAAAGCGTCGCTAGCTCATACACACGACTGACATGCACATCCGCTATGCTTCATGTTTGGGAGGAGCATGTGATGGCGGAGCATTCTGCAACTTCAAAAACAAGAAGAGCACATTATTTGCGATTTCTCTTGGTGTTCCTTGTCGTCATTTCCGCAGTTGCAGTGTTCACGGCTGTATCAATACTGGCACGTTAACCCAGCGATGGCATCTTGCTTGTTTGGGGAGGGCTCGCGATAGTCGGCGACGTGACGAGTGCCAAGCCCGCCCTGGCCCTTGCTGAGCGCGCTGTAAGATGAAACAGTAAAGCAAACACCAGCAGCGGCCGAGATAACGGCAATGCACGTTGAATGAGTCGCAACTCATCCGGTAAAGATTAACCGAACTGAAATCAGGTCTTCGACGTCCTTGCCTTGGTTCTCTACCCGCTTGGAAAGCCGGCATATTGAGCAATCCATATTATATTTGTAGGCGGTCAAATGCTTTGCCTCCACGTGCGGCGATAGCCGTCCACCCTGATTGACTCGTTTCATGATGTTTTCCTGAGTTGTTTTTTAAGACTATTTCATTATTGCAGGATCATATGTTCTCATCCGAACTGTTCAGTAGAGAACGAGCATGGACCCGGAAGACAAACCCTATCTCACTCGTGTTTGGCCTTATCTGCTGGCTGTCGGAGTGTTGGGCGCAGCGTCCATCAGTCTGGGTCGCTCTTGCTCGGTCGAACTCGAACCGGGATACCGTGTGAGCACCGCACACCCTTCTCTGAAGTCGGGTAATTGGGCATAGGTCGCGCGTCGTCGTCTACTGTTCGTCATGGTGGTCAACCTTGAAATGTATTATTCTTGGTGAATGCTGATCGCAAGTCGGCTAGGGGCTCGGCGCCACCCACTCCGAAGTGTCCCATAGGCATCAGGTCTCGCTTGCGACATATTGGAACTAAATTAATTCCTGCTAGTTGTGAAGTATGGCGCTCAGCCACCCCTCTTTCGAGCGCCATCTATCAGGAACCTAATTTGCCCAGTCTTAGTGCTGGGCTTTCTTTTGGAACCATCAAGGGCGGGAAGGGTTTGCACTTTGTCGATGTGGGGGCATTATCGACATGGGCCCGGCGTTCTTTTCGCAACAAAAGCGTGTCGGGTCCGCTTCGCCTAAATCTGCAATGAACCCGGAATTGTCATCCAGATCCTATGCTAAGTTTCCCACCACCTGCCGTGTTGAGTATAATTGTGATGGGTTTTAGCTGGCTGCTCGGTATGTGGTACGGGCCAAGTTCCGATGTCATGTCCAGCCATTGGTGCTCGCAGCGACCTAATCAAGAGCGATGTCGTCTTGCCACGCAGCCCCCTACATTTTCGCGGCAACCACCGTCATGACACCATGCTTCCCAATGCTGGCGGAGTTGTCGAACGAAATATCTTTCAGCGTTGAAATGATATCGATAGCGTTGGTTCAATGGCACCCCCTCTGTTGGCCCCCGACGGCCGGTTCCGGTCTGAATAATGGCAAACGAGCCATTAACACCTTCCAAGTGCTTCTGGGGGAGCAGCCGGGAGCGGGAAAGAACAGGCACCATAATCCCGTCGAACCTGGTTCCTGGTCTCCACCGTTAAGCAGGAGTTCCCAGAGCCTGAAGAGCGGGGAACCGTCCTGCGTAAAGCGGGTTGTATGTTCTTGCCGGGGGGTATGGGAGCCGCATCGGGACTTGATGCAAGTCGCGCTGTGATGTCGGAAGCCATACGCCGGTATAGGGTCGATGGCATTCTGGCAGATAGCCTCTGGCATGGCCAATGCCATCGGGAAACGGGTCGGGAGCCAGGCCCATCTTCGGATTAAAGGGATGAACAGGAGGATTGGAGTTCACAACAATGGAGCAAAGTCCCCTCGCCACCCTACTCGTGCCGCCGGCCTCGCCCATCCCGCTTTACCTCAGACGTTTTGAGGTCAAGTTGACGTTTACCCCCGACTATACCGGGAAGGAGGACCGACGGGTCATAGATGACGCGTTTAAAGAGTTGGATAAGCTCTTGAAGATCGGCTTCTTCGCTTGGGAAAAGATGACCGCGAGCAAAAGTAACGTGAAGTGGAACAACCGCACGCCCATCGCATTTCAGTCATGTCGTCGGGGTCGTGGAGGGTCACCGACGGCAGACCGTAACGTGCAGCTTCAGGAGAACCCATGCTTTTCCAAATACTCCGAAAACATGGATATACCAGCACTCAATTGCAAATATTGACTGAAGCCCATCACTTGGCATCCCAAAGCTTGGACCGCCATCCCCAAAAACATGAACACAGTGAACGACTGGCACGTACGATTACAGACTTTTTTGATCGGGGTATCCAGGATGTCGACCTTCTGAGCACTTTGGCCGCTAACCGCGAGAAATCGCTGGAAAGTAGAAAGAGTAAAGACAGGCGCACGACAAATCGGCGGGCCCGCGTTGAGAAGAGGAAGGCGCACGCCGCCAAGACACTGGATTAACGACAGGCAGAATGATTGCATTCATCTCTGCTTTTTCTCGGCCCTATCCAACCGGTTCAGTAGTTCAGCAAACTTATCGTCTGTTGTTATGGGAGCCCAAGCCGATCGCATTGCGTCCATGAACTCAGCTTCATGGATCTGATTGCGCAGGTTTATCAAGCTGTCGCGCTTTTTCTTTGGATGGTTCTCATTCACAACGTTGCCTTTTTGGGTTTGGCATACAACCCACCGCAACGCTGTTAGTTCCTTATTATCGGCTGGATGGACTCTTTCCAGCAAAGGAGTAGAGTCAAACCAGCATCGAGACAACATTTCGGCGTTCGATGCTTGAGAGATCATCTGTGCTCTTCGTCATGTTGCGAGGAGAGCCCAATGCCCGGCCAGGATATTCACGTTAACAAATACTCCGCTGAGGATTGGGCTGTGATGGAAGCAGCGTACAAGCTGGCGTATCAACATATCGGCCACATTCCTCAGGTAAAGCCCAATCGGTTGGCACGCTCGAATATGACGTTCTTCGATGGAGGAATGCATTCTGCCGGCATCCTCAGTTCGCTGGCAATGAACCGGGAAATGAGCTTGGTAGATGCCGCCCGTGCAAGAGGATCGACCGCTGACAACGACGATATAATTGCGGGCGATGAAGCTCTGTATTTCGACTGGAAAACATTGGAATGGAAAGACTCGACCACAAACTAGACTGCAAGGATTGCGGCACAATCTATCTGGAAATTCCGGAAGACGTGGCAAGTCATACCCCCATATATTGCAGCACTTGCGGCGGACTACTGGGACGCTGGGATGAGCTGGAAATGGACTTCAATCAACAGGGCGGACAGGACGGCGTGTTTTCTTTACACGACGGTCAGATAGATCGGATTGGCTAGCAACCGATTCCGGCAGGATCCGTTTCACGTCTCATGCGAGACATACCCTTCAAGGAAGTAACAGTGATGACCCGCCGGTCGGGCGTGGTTAAAGGCATAACGTCTGTAATGGGCGCGGCAGAATTCATCCTGCGAGAATGGCCGGGAAATCCAAGTGAACGACTGGATCTTGCTTCGATCGCCCTCGTAAAGGCGTACGATGGAGAGATATCTCCCGACATTGCCCGCACCACGTTCATCGAGGCAGCTAAGGAAGCAGATATTTACATTGAAGCCGCTAAGTCCGCCAGCAACAGGCAAGCGTGAGAAGTGTCGTGAGGGCAATATGCCGCGCGCTTAAGGAGCAAGCCATGAAAGCAGCATGGATACTCTTAATTGTACTGATGGCTGTCGTCGTCTTGGCCCTGCCCGAGCGGTAGCTGGCTTGGACGACGGCGCCCTAACGCTTGATTTCAATTGATGAAAGCTTACGCTTTGCGGTAACACAATTTAGGGTTATATTGACCCAGGCGCCATCTGCGCGAGCTCGCGCTTCTCCCGAGACAGCAATTCCATTTTGTCTCTTTTTTGCTTTGGATATATCAGCCTTGGTAAAGCCCAAACGATCATAGACACGACTGGACGCCACATAATCTTAAGCCGTGGCGATACATTCTGCTATAGGCGGAGCAGCCTGTTGATCCTCTACCAATGTCTTGTAATTCGCGTTGAATGCTTTTCAGTTCCGTAGGATTTTCCGGTGTTCATCATGCTCAGGATAAGTGATCTGCCACTACAGTTCCACAGACTTTCACATGGTTTGCCAAGCCTTCCGACAGCGGGACGCTCTACCTTGACAACGATGTACTTTTTCGTTACATGTAACGAAATTGCAAGGAGGTGCCACCATGCCAACACCTGTCAACGCACGGGTCCACAAACGTAGGGAAGCCCTCCGTGCTGCGGGGCTGCGTCCGCTACAAATATGGGTTCCCGATACGCGCCGACCAGGGTTTGCTGAGGAATGCCGCCGTCAGTCTCTGCTTGTAGCGCAGGCCGACGCGGCCGATCGGGAATTGCTGGACTTCATGGACGCAGTGCTGACCGATCTGGATGAGGGCGAAGAATGAGACGCGGCGATCTCGTAACCGTCGCCATCTCCGGAGACTTTGGCAAACCCCGTCCCGCCCTCATCATCCAATCCGACCAATTTTCCGGCACTGGCACCTTGACGGTGCTGCTGTTGTCCGGCACGCCGGTAGACGCGCCGCTGATCCGCCTGACTATTCAGCCAACACCAGGAAACGGCCTCCGCAAGGCGTCACAGATCATGGTGGACAAAGCCATGTCGGTGAAGCGGGACAAGCTCGGGGAGCCGTTCGGCCACCTTGATGACGAAACCATGGTTTCCGTCAATCGATCACTAGCATTATTCCTGGGCTTCACCTGAACTGTCGGAGAAATCAGGTGGATTGGGTGAGAACTCGCAGACCGGCCCGGCCGCCCACATCTTTGCAGATATAGCACATAACCACGTTGTCCTTGCCGTTGGCGTGTTCGCAGCATAATAACCACCTTGCCTATTTCCTATCGGCGATATCGGTGATCAACCCCTCCTGCGCCAGATCCGAGACGGTTTTACAGGTGAGCCATAGGCGTGTGCCTGCTTTGACCTGCCACCTGTTTGACTTTAATTTGCGGAATAGGTGTGCCTGGGAATTCCCGGGCCGCGAAACCTATATATGAATACAAAGCTGCTTACACTTCTGTCCGGGCGAACGAACCGACAATGGCTTCGAAATGAACCTAGTGGCACGGCTTTCCTCATCCATTGCGGCCGGGTCGCGGCATTCACTGTAACGGCTGGTGCTCCGCGATGACAGGCCGGCACGAACCGCAGGCGGAACGCATCATTGGGGGGCGCTTAGCCCCTCAATGCATTCACACCATCGGGGCTTGAGGTCGATGCTGCATGGCCAAAGCTGCCAGAAATGGCAACCCGCCTTGAGTGCCGATGCCTTTGTCGAGGCTTACCTCGCTGAGTTGAGACACTGGATGCCGTCTACGCCCGCCATGTGCTACGCGCTTGAAAGCGTGCGGATTGAGTGTGAACCGCCACAGCCTTGCAACGACGTATGCGTGCAATGATCGCAGAATCGCACCTGACCGGCATGAGTTTTCTTGCCGCAGCAAGTCCCGCCTGTTTGAATCGGCCTGCCAAACATTTGCAGGCCCAGCAGCTCCCGCCCATCCTCGTGCGGCGCGAGTCCATCAAGGTGCAAACCTTGGACAATGACCAAATGGCCTTGGATGGAATTTTGATAATCTTAGTCAACATATGGAAATGATTGATGAATTTTGGACCAAAGATATATTAGAATTCTTCTAATATATTGTTATTGCTTCGTTTTTCGCGGCGGTCTATGACTCCGACGGCTTTGCTTGTCATCTGGATGAGACAGGCATGAGGCGCTGAGGTTATTTAATGCTCGTTCCATTTCTGATAATGCTACGCGAAGGTATCGAGGCGGCTTTGATCGTCGGGATTGTTGCAAGTTATCTAAAACAGACCGGACGTGGCGCCTGGATGCCTGCGGTATGGGTTGGTATATTTCTCGCGGTTGCACTCTCGCTTTTTGTCGGCGCGGGTCTTCAGCTGGTAAGCGCCGAGTTCCCCCAAAAGGCACAAGAGTTCTTTGAGGCGATTGTCGGCGTTATTGCAGCTGTCGTATTGCTGTCCATGGTATTTTGGATGCGCAAGGCCGCACGGTCGATCAAGTCCGAGCTTCACGCGTCCATCGACAATGCGCTCGCGCATTCATCAGGCCAGACCACCGCCTTGATTGCCATGGTATTCTTTGCTGTGGCCCGTGAAGGACTGGAATCGGTATTTTTCCTGCTCGCAATATTCCAGCAGAGCACAAGTAATGATGCTTCGCTTGGCGCATTGTTAGGCATTCTCGTCTCGATTGTCATCGGTTACGGAATATATGCTGGCGGTATCCGCCTCAATCTTCGCCGGTTCTTCTACTGGACCGGAATTTTCATCATTATCGTCGCTGCGGGCATCCTATCAGGGTCACTGCGTCATTTCCATGAGGCCGGGGTCTGGAACAGTTTTCAGACGGTTCTTTTCGATTTCAGCGGTGTTTTGCCGGTTGCCAGCCCGCTTGGCACTTTGCTGTCAGGCATATTCGGTTATCAGGATGCTCCGACACTTGGCGAAGCGATTGTCTATATAGGTTTTCTGTTAATCAGCCTTTTCTTCTTCCTGCGCCCTGCAAGTGCTCCCGCGCCTTCAGCATCGCCAAAATTTTCCCGTTGATTGAAAGAACCAGCGAATGACGCGCAATACCGGCCCTTCCGCTCCCTCCCCGAAACTGATGAAACTGGCCGTTGCCGGTGCTGCAATTCTGGCGGTCGCGGGAGCTGGCGCTTTCTATTTTGCGTCAAAGAACATGAAGTCAGGGGCGTCTGACAATGCAGTCGTCGTCACGATTAAAGATGGTGTTTGTGACCCTAACGCCATCACCGTTCCTGCTGGCCGTTCCACGTTCAAGATAATCAATAATTCCGACCGTGCGCTTGAGTGGGAAATCCTTGATGGCGTTATGGTTCTGGAAGAGCGCGAGAACATCCTTCCAGGCTTTACGCAAACCATGCAGGCAAAGCTGAAAGCAGGGGATTATGAAATCACCTGCGGGCTTCTCAGCAGTCCGCGCGGGACATTGCACGTCACGCCATCAGCAGAATCCGAGGCAGAAGCAGCGCGCCCTCCCCTCGTCTCTTTTGTTGGTGCACTTGCCGAGTTTCAGGTGTTTTTGATGTCCCAGACAAACAATCTGGTAAAGGCCACAACCGCATTGGACGCTGCAATTCAATCGGGTGATCTCGATCAAGCGCGCGTGCTTTATCAAAAAGCGCGGATTCCTTACAAGCAGATTGAGCCAATGGCCGATCTGTTTGCCGATTTGCATAACGCCATTGACCCTATTGCCGATTATCTGGAAAAGCGCGAACGGGATCCGGCATTTACCGGCTTTCACCGGATCGAATATGCGCTCTACGCTTCCAACAGCCTTGATGGGCTCGCACCGGTTTCTGCCAAATTACTGGCCGATGTCACGGCCCTCAAGGACCGTGTGCGTGGCTTGCGCATACCTCCGGAGCAAATTGCCAAGGGTGCTGCCCGTCTTATGGGCTCAATCGCAGATACGAAAATAGCCAATGGCGAGGACCATTATTCCCAAACCGATCTGGTCGATTTTGAAGGCAATCTGGCGGGAACTTCGCGCATGATGGCGCTTTTGAAGCCGGTGGCAATTCAGGCAGCGTCGGCAGTCGTGACTGATATTGAAACCCGGCTCGCCGACGCCAACACGACATTGGCCGCCCTGCGCGGCGCTGATGGCTACCCGTCCTATGACAAAGTTACAAAAGAAAGTCGGGACTTGCTGGCGCAGAAGATCAGGGCTCTGGCCGATGCTATCGGCAAACTGAATATTGCGGTTGGTTTGGAGTAATTTGAAATGCGCAAGGATATTGATAAATTTACGACGACGCGCCGCAGCGTGCTATTTGGCGCGGGTACCGCCGTGGTTGCAGGATTAACAGCTGCCAGCGCCGCACAAAAGCAGGGTGAACAGGTTACCGACGCTCCTGTCAGCGACAAGACGCAGGAACGTCAATCGTTTTACGGCGTCCATCAAGCCGGTATTGTCACCCCGCGGCCCGCAGCAGGGATGATTGCATCTTTTCACGTTCTCGCCAAAACGCCTGAAGAAGTTGAACGGCTGTTCAGAACATTATCACAGCGCATCGACTTTCTGATGAAAGGCGGCAGGCCGCCAGAGTTTGACGACAAACTGCCGCCGTCGGATTCAGGTATTCTGGGCCCGGTTATCCCGCCGGATAATTTGACGATCACCGTGTCCCTGGGCTCTTCGTTCTTTGATCAGCGTGATTGGCTCATAAACCATAAGCCGAAGCAGCTCTCGCGCATGAAAGCGTCGCGCAACGATGCTCTCGACGCTGATTTATGTCACGGCGATCTGAGCTTGCAGATATGCGCAAATACACCGGACACAAACATTCACGTCCTGCGGGATATTTTGAAGAATTTACCGGATCTGATGGTCCTGCGGTGGAAGCAGGAGGGCTCGGTTCCGGTTCTTCCGCCCAAAGCCGATGGCACTCACGAAACGGCGCGAAATTTTCTGGGATTCCGCGATGGAACCGCAAATCCCGATGGCAATGATGCTGCGCTCATGGACCAACTCGTGTGGGTGCGCCAAAGCGACGAGCCTTCATGGGCCCAGGCGGGTACTTATCAGGTGGTGCGGATCATACGCAATTTCGTTGAGCGCTGGGACAGGACGCCGCTGGCCGAGCAGGAAGCAATTATCGGACGAAAAAAAGCCAGTGGAGCGCCCTTCGGTGGCACCGCGGAATTTGACGTTCCGGACTACTCAAATGATCCGGAAGGCAAAGTCACCGCGCTGGATGCCCATATCAGATTGGCCAACAAACGCACAAAAACATCTGACGAGAATCGCATTTTGCGCCGCCCGTTCAACTATTCAAACGGCGTGAGCAAATCAGGCCAGCTTGAACAGGGCCTGCTTTTCATCTGCTACCAGGCCGACCTTGAGAAGGGCTTCATCACCGTTCAGCGACAGCTCGATGGTGAGCCACTCGAAGAATATATCAAACCGATTGGTGGCGGTTTCTTTTTTACACTGCCCGGCCCAGCGAACGAGGACGACTTCGTAGGCCGGACACTTCTTGAAGCATCGGGCCATCAGATGACCCGCATCAAATCCTAAGGAACTCACGATGAAGTTGAAGATAACTCTCTCTGCAAGCCTCTTTGCGATCACAGCTGCATTCCTGCCGCGCGTAGCGTCAGCCGAAGTTGCTCCACTCGATCTGGTTGGCCCAATTGCCGACTACAAGATCTATGTATCAGAAAATCTGGAAAAGCTGGTCGCGGATACCAAGGCATTTACCGATGCTGTAAAGGCTGGAGATGTTGACAAGGCCAAGTCGCTCTTTGCTCCGACGCGTATGAGCTATGAAGCAATCGAACCAATCGCAGAACTTTTCAGCGATCTTGACGGATCAATCGATTCTCGCGCAGACGACCATGAGAAAGCGGAAAAGGATCCCGAATTCACGGGCTTCCACCGTATCGAATACGGTCTGTTTTCCGAAAACAGCACAAAGGATCTGGCTCCTTTTGCCGATAAGCTGATGGCAGATGTGACAGAGCTCAACAAGCGCATTACTGAGCTGACGCTGCCACCCGAAAAGGTCGTGGGCGGCGCTGCAGCCCTTATGGAAGAAGTTGCAGCCACCAAGATTTCCGGCGAAGAAGATCGTTACAGCCACACTGACCTTTGGGATTTCAAGGCGAATTTCGATGGTTCGCGCAAGATTTTCGATCTCGTGCGGCCTTTGATCGAGAAGGGCGATGGTGAATTTATCACCAAGGTTTCGGGCAATTTCGACAAGGTTGATGTCACGCTTGCAAAGTACAAGAAAGGCGATGGTTATGAGCTTTATGACAAGCTGACTGACGATGATCGTGCCGTGCTGGCGGCGGCAGTCAACACGCTTGCAGAAGACCTTTCCACATTGCGTGGCAAGCTTGGTCTAAACTAAGTCACTGCATCTTCAATTTGAAGCCCGGCCGGATCAAGCGATCTGGCCGGGCTTTTTTTGTTTTAACGGGTGGGGGGCGCAATCGTCGCACCTTGACGAGTGGCGTTGAAGAAAGAGTTTTCATGTAGTATCGTTATTTCAGTAATTACTGAAATAACTGATGAGACGGAAACATGATGAACCTGCCGCCCCTTGTCCAATCTTTTGTGCTTCATTTTGGTGAAATGGGTAGCCGGTGGGGTATCAACCGGACTGTCGGTCAGATCTACGCTCTGCTTTATGTGTCGCCCGAGCCGCTCAATGCCGAACAAATCGTCGAATCCCTTGGTATTTCCCGCTCCAATGTTTCGATGAGCCTGCGTGAATTGCAGGCCTGGAATTTGGTATTGCTCAAGCATCTTCCGGATGACCGGCGCGATTTTTTCACGACGCCGGACGATGTCTGGCAGATTTTGCGAACGCTTGCCGAAGAGCGAAAGAAACGGGAAGTGGACCCGACCCTGTCGGTTTTGCGGGAAATCCTCATGCAGAAACCCGCAAGCGATGCCGAGCGCCACGCACAAATGCGCATGGGAGAAATGCATAGCCTGATCGAGCGGCTGACAACCTGGTACGAAGACGTCAAGCAGCTTGAAACCGATCGTCTGGCAACACTGCTGACGCTTGGCGCAAAGGTCACAAAGCTTCTGGAAGCCAAGGACAAGATCGTTTCTCTTGGCCGGTCAAAACGCAACAACGACAAGGGCTGAGGGTATGAGCTCTTTGCACCCATCCACCATAGCGCTTGCCAGAGAAGGGTTGGCAGACACCGATGCTTCAGTGCGCGCCAACCCCGTTGACGGCGAGGCTCGGACCTGTGCAAAGAAGAATTCTGGGAATGAACGCGGTGCTGCCATTATGCAGGTACTGGCATCGCTGCTTTGGCTACCGCAGGCCGCCCTGCTGGCTAAAGGTGCAACGATCATCATCGCCGACAGCATGGCGGAAATTCACTGGATCGTTACAGCTATAATCATCGTAGGCGTATTGCGAGCACTGCTGGATGCTTTCGGCGCAAGACTGGCCTTCCGCAAGGCTCGTGAAACATTGTCGGAAAAAAGAGCGCAAGCAATCCTGGCATTGTCCCGACGCTCCCCTCTCGACATCGAGAAGCCAGCATCGGGCTTGGCAGCCAGCGTCATCGCCGAACAGGCGGACGCCATTTTGCCCTATCTTGCCCGTTTCCGCCCAGCCAGGATGAAGGCCACAATCATACCCTTGGCTATCCTGATCTGCATCTTTCCACTGTCCTGGGTTGCAGGGCTGGTTTTGTTGATGGCGGCGCCACTCATCCCGATTTTCATGGCTCTGATCGGATGGCGTGCAAAGGCGGCAAGCGAGCGGCATCTGGACGAAATGGGCGATCTGAACGCATTCTTGTTGGACCGATTGCGTGGTCTTGCGACGATACGCTCGCTCGGTGCAGTTGATTTCACAGCTCAAAGACTGCGTGCCAACGCGGATGAGCTTAGGACGCGAACGATGGCAGTTCTGCGCATCGCATTCCTGTCCTCGGCAGTTCTTGAGCTTTTTGCAGCATTGGGTGTTGCCATGGTCGCCGTCTATGTTGGTTTTCATTTTCTTGGACAGCTTGAATTCGGCGCCTGGGGTCACCGCCTTGGTCTTGGCGAAGGCCTGTTTATACTCTTGCTGGCGCCAGCCTTTTTCGAGCCGTTGCGAGAGTTGTCTGCAGTCTGGCACGACCGGGCAGCCGGCGAGGCCGCAATCGATGCGCTGAACAGCCTCTCAGTGACGGGTTTGCCCATTGCGGATAATTCCAGACAGTTGCAGGTGGCGAGATGGTCGGGAGCGCCTGTGGCGCTAACGGTAGAAAACCTGTCATTTAGCCATGCAGGATCGCATTCTCCGCTATTTGACGGCGTCAATCTTGAAGTGCAGGCTGGCGAGCACATCGCTCTCCTGGGGCCAAGTGGCGCGGGCAAATCTACCTTGCTGGCATTGATTGCAGGATTGGCACCCGTCACGGCAGGAACAATCAGGATCGGCAATACGGTGCTCGATGCAAATACCAGTGGGATCTTGCGCGCGCGCATAGGCTGGATGGGGCAAAAGCCGCATATTTTCGCAGGTACAATCTCCGACAATCTATGCTTGCACCGCCACGACCTGACAAAGGATGACGTTGACGATGCGCTACGTGTTTCTTCCTTGCATAAAGTCGTCAATGCGCAACGCCACAATTATCTTGGCGAGGGAGGGTCCGGCCTGTCCGGGGGCGAAATCCGGCGGCTTGCGCTGGCCCGGATGGCCATTGACCGGGACGCTGGTCTAATCCTTGCGGACGAGCCGACAGCACATCTCGACAAAGTAACAGCAGATGAAATCGCAGATCGTTTGACAGCGGCAGCTGCCGGAAAAACCTTGATCGTCGCGACACATGACCAGGTGCTGGCCGCCCGCATGGGCAGGACAATCATGATTGGAAACAAGACCTGCCAAGAGGAACATCCATGACCCTCTGGCGTGTGCTTAAACCTGTTATCAGCCTCTTTCTTGCAGAACGGCGCGCAATGCTCCTGGCTGGCGGTCTGCTTGCGGCGGGTACTGTCTTTGCAGGCATTGCCTTGCTGGGCGTGTCCGGCTGGTTCATTACAGCTACGGCAATTGCAGGTACCTCGGTAGCGACGGCCCTCGTTTTTGACGTGTTTGCTCCTGCGGCAGCCATAAGGTTCCTGTCACTTGCCAGAACTGCTGCCCGCTACGGCGAGCGCTTGACAACGCACGAGGCAACGTTGGGTGTGCTTGCAGCGTTGCGTGAACGGCTCTTCAGGAACACCGCGCAACCTGGTGCAGCAAACAGATTGGCACTTCAACCTTCCCGACTATTGTTTCGGCTGACAGCCGATATTGATGCGCTGGATTCCCTGTATCTGCGGATATTGGTTCCGGCAGCGGTAGCGCTCTGCACCGCTTTGGCTGTCGCGGGCGTATTTGGCGTGATGCATCCATTGCTTGGTCTGGCGGTGGCGGCTTGGCTCCTTGCAACAGGATTGGGAATTCCTGTTCTTGCAGCGCGCTGGAGTATCGTGCCAGCACGTCGACGCGCTTACAGGCTTGAAGCGCTGCGTTCGCGCACGATTGATGTGGTAGCGGGTCAAACCGAACTGGTTATGGCAGGGCAATTATCGGCTTTTAAAACTTCGGCTCTTACAGCAGATGCGCAGCTTGCCATGTCTGATGACGCTCTGAATCTTGTCGAAACCAAGGTGGCCGCAGGTTTCGGTATTGTCTCAGCTGTCTTGCTCGGTGCTGTCTTATATGGCGTTGCTTGTCTGGCGAGCCAGGGAACTATCAGTGGCCCTGTGGCGGTGATGGGCATTCTGGTCGCTCTTGCGGCATTGGAGCCCTTTGCCGCTTTAAGACGTGGTGCAATCGAGCTCGGCAGAACGATTCTCGCCGCGCGAAGGCTTGGACCGGATTTGGTTGCCCCAGTAACCCCTCTTCCCTTGCAAGTTCCTTCGGGAAATTTGGCGGTTGAACTGCGTGATGCCTGTGTAACTTACCCCGGGTCTGCCCTGCCCTCTTTGCAGAATGTATCACTGACGCTTGAGCGCGGTGACCGTGTGGCCATCATTGGTGCAAGCGGCTCGGGTAAAACGACATTGCTGGCATTGCTGGCCGGTGAAATCGAAGCCGCGACCGGGATTGCAAGGTGCATTGCCTCGACATCGATGATCCAAAGGACTGAGCTTTTTCAAGATAGTCTGCGCGACAATCTGCTCTTGGCCGCTCCCGGCGTAACCGATCAGCATCTGCTGGACATATTATCGATTGCCGGTTTGGCCGAGTTCATTGCGACGCTGCCCGAGGGGCTGGACACGAAGCTGGGCGAAGGCGGAATTGGCCTTTCTGGCGGACAAGGCCGGCGCTTTGCATTGGCCCGGCTTTTGTTAAGCAACGCACCTGTCTGGCTGCTCGACGAGCCTTCGGAAGGGATCGACGGCGATACCGCACGCGATGTTCTGCAGCGGCTGGCCGGTCAAATGAAGCAAAAGACCGTTATCATCGCAACACATATCAGGCGGGAGGCCATGCTGGCCGATCAACTGCTGGTTCTTGAACATGGGCGCGTTAAAGCGGCGTGTCGCAAGGGCGAACCCGAATACCAGTCAATCCTCAACGGTTTGAGGCCTGACTAGACGCTTATTTCTATTGGCTCGTATGAGGCGAGCCGATCAACAGGGGGTCGGATAAACCCGACGCAAAGCAATGGAACTCGACATAGTAGCGCTCTCGCGCCTGCAATTCGCGATCACAGCTCTTTATCACTTTCTGTTCGTACCGCTAACGCTGGGGCTTTCTGTGCTGCTGGCAATCATGGAGACGGTTTATGTGATGACCGGCCGTGTGATCTGGCGGCAGATGACCAAATTCTGGGGGACCTTGTTTGGGATAAACTTCGCTATCGGTGTGGCAACAGGCATCGTCATGGAGTTCCAGTTCGGCATGAACTGGAGCTACTATAGCCATTATGTCGGCGACATTTTCGGAGCGCCACTGGCGATTGAAGGTCTGATGGCTTTCTTTCTGGAGGCGACCTTCGTTGGTCTCTTCTTCTTCGGTTGGGACAAACTGTCCAAGGTGGGCCATCTGGCCGCTACCTGGGCCGTTGCCGCAGGATCCAATTTCTCCGCACTATGGATATTGATCGCCAATGGCTGGATGCAAAATCCGGTAGGCTCGGCGTTCAACCCGCAGACAATGCGCATGGAAGTCACTGATTTCTTTGAAGTCTTGTTCAACCCCGTTGCTCAGGCCAAGTTTGTGCATACGGTTTCCGCAGGCTACGTCACAGCCTCTATCTTCGTGCTGGGCGTATCCGCGTGGTATATCCTGAAGGGGCGGCATGTCGAGCTTGCCAAGCGGTCAATGACAATCGCCGCATCATTTGGACTGGCCTCTGCTCTTTCGGTTGTGGTTCTCGGGGACGAAAGCGGATATCTTTCAACAGAGCACCAAAAGATGAAGCTGGCTTCAATCGAGGCCATGTGGAAAACAGAGCCTGCTCCTGCTGCATTCACTGCATTCGGTTTTCCGGACCAGGAAGCGCGTGAGACGCATTATGCAGTCCACATTCCATGGGCTATGGGTCTGATTGGAACGCGATCGCTGACGACGGTCATTCCCGGTATAGAAGACCTTGTAGAACATGCGCAAACCAGAATACGAAAGGGCATAACCGCCTATGACGCACTGCAGAAGATTCGCGAAGTAGGCAGTATCGCGACAGTTGGCGCGGATGTCCGCGAAGCTTTCGAAACAAACGGTGCCGATCTTGGTTATGCGCTGCTGCTAAAGCGCTATGTCGATGATCCAAGACAGGCTTCTGAAGAGCAGATTGCGAAAGCGGCCTGGGATACTGTTCCGCATGTACCCACGCTGTTCTGGTCATTCCGTATCATGGTCGGGCTTGGCATGTTCTTCATTCTGCTGACCTTCACCTTTTTCATACTTTCTGTTCGCAGAAAGATCGATGCCTATCCTTCCCTCTTGCGTATTGCGGTCTTTTCGATTCCGCTGCCCTGGGTCGCAGCGGAGCTTGGATGGATCGTTGCAGAGTTTGGACGGCAGCCATGGATTATCGAGGGTGTATTGCCCACCGCTGCTGCGGTTTCCAACCTCGGCGCCAAGTCTTTGCTTATCACGATTGCAGGCTTTGTCGTCATCTACACGGCGCTTTTCATCATCGAGATGGGTTTGATGTTGAAAGCTATCAAGGGTGGTCCTGAGCCGGATCATGAGCCGGAAGCTGCCCTCATTTCCACACATATTGTTCCAGCGGAGTAGACGATCATGATCCTGCATCAACTTCTTGACTATGAAACGCTGCGTCTCATCTGGTGGGTACTGCTCGGAACTCTTCTCATCGGGTTTGCCATCACTGATGGTTTCGACCTGGGGATTGGAACGCTCCTCCCCTTCATTGCGAAAAACGATATGGAGCGGCGGGTTGTCATCAATACGATTGGCCCTATCTGGGAAGGCAATCAGGTATGGCTGATCGTGGGCGGCGGCGTCATATTCGCCGCATGGCCCCCGCTCTACGCCGTCTCTTTTTCCGGCTTCTACCTCGCCATGTTCGTTATACTTGCGGCACTCATCATCAGGCCGGTGGCGTTCAAATATCGCTCCAAGAGGGAGAGCCCGCTCTGGCGCTCCGCATGGGACTGGGCTCTTTTCGTGGGTGGTTTTGTGCCGGCGCTGATCTTTGGCGTTGCGGTAGGAAACGTCATTCAGGGCGTCCCTTTCCGGTTCAACAGTGAATTGCGGATATTCTATGAGGGATCATTCTTCGGCCTGCTCAACCCCTTTGCACTTTTATGCGGTATCCTTTCCGTAGCGATGCTCGTCATGCATGGCAGTGCGTGGCTGATGATCAAAACATCCGGACCTGTCGCAGACAGGGCGCGGCGCGTCGGAATGGTCGCGGCACCCTTGACGGTGGCAATTTTTGCTCTTGCAGGATTATTTCTCTGGTTGGGCATTGACGGGTACAGGATAACAAGCCTTCTCGACAAGGCTGCTCCTTCCAACCCCCTGATGAAGACGGTCGTGATCGAGCAAGGCGCATGGTTCGCCAATTACGGAGCCCAGCCATTGCTTTTGGCGGTCCCTGTTCTGGCGGCTTTCGGCGCAATGGCGGCATTTCTTGGCCTGAGGGCGAGGCGTGAAGGCACCACGATCCTGTTGAGCGGCCTGTCTGTGGCATCGATCATAGCAACGGTCGGCGTTTCAATGTTTCCGATCATCCTGCCATCATCGCTCGATCCCGTATCGAGCCTCACAGTCTGGGATGCTTCATCAAGCCACCTGACATTGTTCATCATGCTGGTTGTATCGGCAATCTTCATTCCTTTGATTGTTGCCTATACGAGCTGGGTCTACAAGGTTCTTTGGGGCAAGGTGGATGAAGCAACGATTGGCGACAAAAGCGGACATGCTTATTAATCAGGAGAACTGTCATGTGGTATTTTGCCTGGCTTTTGGGATTGCCATTTGCGGCAGCTTTCGCCGTATTGAATGCAATGTGGTACGAGCTTGTCGATGACGACAAATCCCGCATTAACATTGAGAATTCAGACGCACACTCATCTGGTTTGCGAGAGAAAGACCGATATTTACTGTAGTAAATTGTCGGCCTTTTTGTTGCCGGCGGCGTCTGTTCGCCGTTGGCGACGGAAAAGAATGCCTATGCCATCAGACTAATCATCTTGCTGTCGTGTGCGAATCGGAGCCTAATAGCGGTTAGAGAGACAATTGTTCTCAAAAAGCGCTATTAGAGGTTTCGGTTCCGATGAATGTCGCAGTGCCTCTGCCCAAGTTCGAGTTCGATGAAAAGATACTTGATCAGGGTGCAGAGATCTCACACCGGTTGAACCAGCTCCGGATGGAAAAATTTCCACCGGATGCCAGGAGGACTTTGCGCCAATTTTCGATGGCGGAAGTAGCGCATTATCTGGGCGTGACACAGAACAATCTCAAGCGCCTTCATCTTGAGGGCAAAGGCCCTGTGCCTGCTCAGCTATCGTCCGGGCGTCGTTTCTACACCGCCGATCAAATGCTCGACTTACGCCATTATCTTGACCGCAATGGACGGACCGGGTTTAAAAAATACGTTCCGCATCGCAGAGCCGGTGACAAGCTGCAGGTCATCGCCGTGGTCAACTTCAAGGGTGGATCGGGCAAGACAACGACAGCTGCCCATCTGTCCCAGTATCTGGCGTTGACCGGGCATCGCGTGCTTGCAGTAGATCTCGATCCCCAGGCTTCTCTCTCTGCCCTGCACGGCTTCCAGCCGGAGCTGGATCGCAACTTGTCGCTCTATGAGGCCATTCGTTACGACGAAGAGCGCAAACCCCTATCCCACATTATCCTGCCCACCAATTTCCCTGGACTCGATATCATTCCGGCAAATCTTGAATTGCAGGAATATGAGTATGATACGCCGCTGGCCATGCAGGATAGATCCTCGCGTGAAGGACGCCAGTTTTTTACCCGCATTGCTGCGGCCCTGGAGGAGGTTGACGCCCGCTATGACGTCGTCATCATCGATTGCCCGCCGCAGCTTGGCTATCTGACGCTGACTGCGATGTCGGCTGCAACGTCCGTTTTGATAACGGTTCATCCTCAAATGTTGGACCTGATGTCAATGTCGCAGTTTCTCCTGATGCTCGGCGGCATTTTGAAGACCGTCAAGCAGGCCGGCGCAAAAGTCGAACTGGACTGGTTCCGTTATCTGATTACCCGTTATGAGCCGTCAGATATACCCCAGGCACAAATGGTCGGCTTCATGCAGTCTATGCTTGCGGAAGAAATCCTTGCCAGTCCCATGTTGAAATCGACAGCGGTTTCAGATGCAGGTCTGACGAAGCAGACCCTGTACGAAGTCGAGAAAACCAGTTTCACCCGGTCAACCTATGAACGGGCAATTGAATCGCTGGACGCAGTCAATTCCGAAATTGCCGCCTTGGTCCATCGTGCGTGGGGACGTAAATAATGCAGAAATTTACTGCGGTAAAAACCGACGTCTTAGGTACAGACGGACAGCTGTTTGCGAGGCAGGCAGATGGCTCGTAAAGACATTTTCCGTAGCGTCATGAACCTCACGCCAGCCAGCGACGATCGCAATGATGCCGTCTCCTATGCCGCCAGCGGCGCATCGCGCTCTATAAAAAGCTCTTTCGAAGAACTGGCAAAAGGCAGTGTCGTCAATCTTGATCCGGATGTTCTCGATGGATCTTTCGTAACTGACCGGATCAATGACGATGACGACGCGCTTCGCGACCTTGTGGCGGCGATAAGAGAAAGAGGGCAAGATACGCCAATCCTCGTGCGTCCGCATCCAACGGTTTCCGGGCGCTACCAGATTGTTTTTGGTCATCGCCGGGCCAAAGCTGCGCGTGTGCTTGGACGGCCTGTTCGTGCCATCGTCAAGCCGCTTGCCGATCAAGACCATGTCATCGCCCAGGGACAGGAAAACGCTGCGCGTTCAAATCTGTCCTTTATTGAACGCACATTGTTTGCCAAGCGGCTGGCCGATCTGGGCTACGATCAGACAGTTGTGAAATCAGCACTTGCGCTCGATGCAACGACTTTCTCCAAAATGCTGACCGTATCAGGCTCGGTTCCAGAAAATATGATCCTGGCCATCGGTGCAGCCAAGGCAACGGGCAGGGACCGCTGGTGGCAACTCTCCAAGTTTTTGCAAATTCCAGGAAGCATTGAGAAAGCTTACACGGTTCTTTCCGGTGCCGAAGCAAAGTCCGCCGATGGCGATACGCGCTTCAACATGGTTTTCAATGCACTCAGCAAAGCCACGGGGCCTGTGAAGAAAAAAACATCGACTGCGCAAACCTGGCAATCGACTGACAAATCCATCAAGGTTGATATGACGAACAGCGGGCGAGCATTCACCCTGGCACTAAAAGCCAAGAATGCCTCACGCTTCGGTGCATATCTTGCCGATAACCTCGAAGAGCTCTACCGGGCCTTCAAGGAATCGGAAACTGTAGCAAAAACAGGAGATTAACCCGCAAAAGAAAAAAGCTCCCGAACGTTGCCGTCGCGGAAGCCCTTCTCATGTCTAGCAACTAGAGAATCGCATTTCCTCGAATCACTGTCAAGACTTTTTGGCGCCGTTTAAGCGAGTGGATTTCTTTTGCCTTGAAGAAGGTAAAAGACAATGCAGACCGGACATGCAGTAACGACGCCTTTCGGGCGGCGATCGCTGTCGCTTGGCATGTTGGCCACGCAAGCCCTGGCTCAGGACGTTGGTTGCGAAGCATCAATCGATAAATGGAAGATGTTTCGCAACCTGTGTGAAGCGCGGCAAAGCCTTGGCCTATCAGATCGGGCGCTGGTTGTGCTCAACGCCTTGCTGACATTCTATCCGCAAACCGAATTGAAAGAAGAGCGCGGCTTGGTGGTTTTCCCGTCAAATGCGCAGCTCTCACTTCGCGCCCATGGGATGGCACCCGCAACACTGCGCCGGCACCTGAGCGCTCTGGTTGATGCCGGGCTTATATTCCGCAAAGACAGCCCAAATGGCAAACGCTACCTGCGTAAAACCCGGGCTGGCGAGAACGGAGAGGCATTTGGCTTCTCATTGGCACCATTGTTGGTGCGTTCAACCGAGCTGGAAGCACTTGCCAACCAGGCAAAGACGGAGAGATTGCAGTTAAAGCTTTTGAAAGAACGTATAACCTTACTACGCCGCAACATCGCCAAGCTCGTAGAACTCGGCATGGAAGAACTGCCGCAGCTTGACTGGAACAGCCATTATGGACGGTTCAGGATGGTTATAGAAGGCATTTCCAGGCGGTCGACTGCACCGGATCTAGAGCCGGCGATTGACGGACTGGAATGCATTGAAGCCGAAATACTCAGCCTGTTGGAAAACAAGGTAAATTCCCAAAAAACAAGCGCCAATGAATCTCATTTTGAGCGTCACAAACATAATTCAAATACACAACATCAACTTGAATCTGAACCTGGCTCAGAAAATAGACCAGAGGAGAAATCCGAACCAGATTGGAGGAGCGCCGAGATTAGCGCAGGGGTGAATCTGCGAGCAATATCTGGTGTACCGGAACGCGTGAACACGCAAATTGGTCAGGACATGAAGCCGGTCCCGCTCGGCCTGGTTCGGCAAGCCTGCCCGGAGATTGAAGCCTACGCCACAAATGGAATTACAACATGGTCCGATTTAATGGGGGCTGCTGTCGTGGTACGGTCGATGTTGGGCGTCAGTCCGTCGGCCTATGAAGAAGCTTGCGATATTTTGGGTCAGGAAAATGCAGCGGTTGTCGTGGCTTGTATTTTGGAGCGCGCAGCACAAATCACTTCGGCCGGAGGATATCTGAGATCCCTTACGGACAGAGCTTTCAAAGGAGAATTCTCGGTTTGGCCGATGCTGTTGGCTCAATTGAGAGCTCAGGGCACGCACTTGAATTTGGCGGCGAATCTATAGCTGAGAAACCCGTGTGCATATGTGTCGAGTGACACGATATTTGGCCTCGCATAGTATAACCCATTGAGAATCATGGGGTCAAATTTTGCCAGTTCCAGTTAAATTGCCTTTTTTGCCACGATATTTTACCCGTCATACTCTTAAGTGTCGCAAGTCTTGGGATTTTTGCGACAGACGATCGCGTATGAGGCTCAATGAAGTATCAGAAGTTTTTCATACCATCCGGCGAGGCTGGGGTCAGCTTAGAAGTCGTTGCAGCCAAGCCTCAACATGACGGTCCATATCCGTCGATCATTTTCAACCATGGCTCTACCGGGCGAGGGAAATCGGGTGGAATCTACGGAGAAGGGCTTGCTCTCGATGGCTCCGGCTATTCCTGCAATGCTGAGGTTGCGATTGCTGGCTTCTAGCGGGCGATAGAGGATGTGGATGCAGTCGTGCGGCATCTGCGCGAGCGGCCTGACGTGGATCAGGATCAACTTGCTATCGGGGGTGCTTCTCGCGGCGGCATCTTGGCGATAGCACATGCGGGGATGCGGCCGAATACATTTCGAGGTGCGGTCAATTTCAACGGCGGCTGGCTTGGCAGAGGTTGCTCCAGCCATGAAACCGTCAATCCGCTAATCTTCGAACGTGGTGCACCTAGCGGAATTTCGACGCTTTGGCTGCACGGTAGTTATGACCAGTACTACCGGATCGGGCACTGTAGAGGGAATTTCGAAAGGTTTCTGTCAACCGGAGGTCAAGGGAGGTTTTTTGCTGCCCCCATGGGCCATGCTCTGATGTTCAAACCTGCGCTATGGAAAGATCACCTCGATCAATACATCGCCGACATTACTATGTCGCGAAAAGCCTGAAACCTGCACCACGTCCGCAGCGGCCCGGCATCCTGGCCGCGCCGTGTCGCAAAAGTCAGTCGCGCAAGTCTGACTTTCGCACGCGACTTTTGCGACAGATATTTCCCTGAAAAATCAGCACCGGCGATTTTGTCGCAAAACTTAGGAGTTGTGCGACGCGTCAAGGTCAAGCGTGCACATTCTTAGTCGTCACTCGTTTGAAGCTGCAAAGTGGCGGCACCTTCAATGAGTTTTGCGACAATTTCTCTTCGCTCCATGTCCGTCATCGGTAGCGCAATCGGTATCTGCGGGCCGTAAATTGGCGAGTGGATGGTGGGCGATCCCACCAACTTCTCACCAACAAGGATATCTATCTTCTTGCCGACATGTCGCTCGGTGAAGTCGGCGAGATCGCGGCTGCTTTTTTCTGTAATGTAAAGGACAAGCTGTCCCGTCTGCCGGTCCGTAACACCGGTAATCGCGCCGCTTTCAACTTTTAGGTTGAGCGTTTCGGCCAATGCCGGCGACACCAGCATATTCGCCACGTAGATCACCATGGCACGTTTCTTTAGCACCATCTCAAACACCTTGCCTCACTTAAGCAGATCGATCCTTGTCGCGAAAGTCCCACCAGCTGCGACAAACATATGTGACGTAACACGTCTCAGGAATTGCGCGGCGGGTTTCAAATCTGGATATTAAGCGTGCGTTTCAAACTCTCTCGGCGTGGCGTATGCCAATAGTTATGGCCATTTTGCTCATCGTCGTCGAAAAGCGCAGCAACGAACGCACCGAAGGACGATGCCTGAGGGCATAGATAGTTGTTTTCGGCGCTTCCCCAGCTCGCCCAATTTCGCACCCAGCTATAGACCGCCCCAAAATCTTCGGGACGTAATGAAAGAACAATTTCGAGCAAGCCGGGATCAGCTCCGATTGAAAGACACCCATCGGGCAATCGGTTTTCTAGTTCATGGCTCGACTCCACAGTCCGGCACCATGAATAGAGAGGGTCGACAAAATGCTCGGTCGGATTCGGGCTCCCTTCCTCGGGGATGAGTGAGGTATGTCTGAACATATTGGGATAAGGGCGGCCGCCATTGAAGTTGACCAAGAAGGCGCGATAGTCGGATGGCAACGCGTAACCCGCCGATTGTTCCCAACTAGAGATCGCCGACGCAATGGGTTCTCCCGCCTCCCAACCCTCGCCGACAGGGCTGATAAATCTGTTCACGGCATCACGCCTTTCGCAAAAATCCCGCAGACCACCTCAAAACTCCATCAGAGATTCCGAACGTTGTACTAGCATGGTAGACTTTGCCATGGCGCGTCTTTCAGGAACAGACCGTTGGCAATATGATTATGTGTAGCTGCTTGTCCTCGAAATTTGGCATGCGCGCAATGATGACGGAAAGGATTGACTTAAATGTTTAATTTTAGAAATGATGTGTTTCAATTAAACGTTGTCCTTTCTGCCATTCTACTAGTCTCTTCCTCCAACGGTCATGCCGATAACGCACATCTGATGAAATCAGATGTCACCATTTATCTCGACGGGTTGCTACTTAATCGCGGCGGAACTGTTTTCGTGGTGCCAAGAGAAATTCCGGTCGATGAGTGGGAACCACAGCCTGACCAGCCCAACCCATCTCGATCCGATTCGCGATTGGATGTTCGAAAGCCGATATCGGAACGTGACAGGCGACTTTCCGTTTTGGCATTCGGGCAAGTCAGTATTGTGCGCTTCGATTATCCAGCTGGAGGAAGCTACGATTTTCGTTTCCTTCCATCCCTCGAGAGTGGGATACCCCCTGAAAAACAGGGATCGGCACTTGTCGAAGCTGGAAATACTTATGACTACCATCCGAAAACGCGCGAAGAAATGTTTGTACCGGTTGTCCAGGTGTTCAGCATCCTTGGGCCCGACGCCGATGAGTCGGAGTCCCGCTCGCTGGGATCTGAAGTAAAACTGGGTTATCTGGAAGAGCGTTACAACTGCAAAGAATTTGAGGGCTCTCTTTCTTGCGTTGTGCGGGAGCGTAAGTAATGGGCAGGCTTGCCTTGTCGCGCAGTTCCTAAAATTTCGGGATTTTGCGACGAAGGCAGGCAGATCCAACGAGCGGATAACGATGAGCCATAAATTCGATCCCAGACGGACGTCGCCGCCAGCCGATTCCTTGATCGTGGTCAGTTCTGAGGTTTCTCGCTCATCTGCGAAGGCGAGGCCATTTATCAGCTAGACTGGAGCGGTGTGTGCCAGATTGCTGCCTATACGCGCTACGCGATCTGAAGCCTGAGCTTTGTCTGGCATTTGCGTTCTTGCACCGTCAAAAGGATCAAGTCGTTGTTAAGGCTTCCTGTGGGCTGCCATGGGGATTGCTGGCGGAATTGGCGCACTTCTCGCAGGACACCTGCGAACGACCGATCGAGAGCGTCACATTATGGCTATCGGAATGGTAATTACGGCCTTGGCGGCATGGCCCGTGGCAGCTGAGTTTGGGTTTGGCGGGCTGGCGATCGGCCTTATGCTTGCCGGCGTCATGTCCGGCCCGATCGATGTTGCTCTTCTGACGCTTCGGCAGCATCGAACCGATCCCCAACAGCTCGGCCGCGTCATGTCGATTTCGATGAGCCTGAATCTGGCCGGTTTCTCTCTTGGTTCCGCCTTGGCCGGCATGGTGATCACGTCATCACTGTCCACGACATTCATTCTGGCAGGCATCGCCTCTGTCGTTGCGGCCGTCGCGACGATATCGATCCCCTCCGACACCAAGGCGGTTGCCTGATCAAGCGTTGTTCAGCGGGAAGCCAACGCGATGCCCTCACAATGTCGTTCCATAACGCCCGCTCCCCAATCCATGATAGCGGGCAAACTCCTGCAGCCTGCAGCGCGCAGAGCCTCAATATCAAAGGCGCTGGGAAGCGGTGAGGTTACTATTCTTCTGTCTACTGCGGTGCCGGTCTGACTACAGCGCTCTCTTGTTCAACGATGCGGATCGGCACGCCCAAGGCATCCGAAAGGGCGACTTCGCTGCCAGGGACAATCTCACTTCCAATGTCCACCGTCAAAACAAGATTGCCGGTGCGCTCATCGACGTACCCGCCGTAGCCGGCGGGGAGAAAGCGCGCGATCGTCTCGCGCTTATCAAAGGCGGCCCGCAATTGATCAACGGTATGTGTCGCCCCCCCCTGGACTTCGACGCGCACCCGGTCCTCTCCCAACTGGTATTGAAGCGTGCCGGCGTCCCGGTCGCCGGTCAGTCTCACGACGACATGGAAATCGGGCTCGCGCTCGATGTAGATTCCGGCGATGCGGTCAATAAACCGTTCCTTGGGTAGCGATCGCGCCGCCTTCTCGGCAAAGGCTGGAACGGAAAGACCCACAATCAACAAGCTGGTGGTGACAATCTTCAAAGCTACTTCCTCGTGGTGCGACGGAATGTATGTTGTTCGCCCAAGAGTCATGCGACAGCCTCAACCAGCATTATAATAGGCGATAGTTGATACGAAGGCTGCCATTTCGCTCTAAAATATTACCGACAATCGCGCCTGAAGACATGTGCAGTGCGGCTGAAACCATTGAGAAACGTCAGCAATCCTGACCCAAGGGCAACATAGTGGCCAAAAAGGCCAAATATCGTGTCATTTTACAATATGCCAGCAAGGGCCGATAGCGAAATGAAATGTTCATGAGCGTCAAAAATGGCAAGACCTTCGCAGCTTGCGCCCGATTTTATCGCGTCCTGCAAACTTTCAACGAAGGCAAAATGCAGTGTTTTGCGTGACAAATTCAAACAGGCATGACGCAGGGCAGCGCTCAGCTTGACCTGCTCTTGCGTGGCCTAAAGCCTGTTCTCAGCTGAGAACGAATTACCAGCTGAGAACGACTTTGCCGGAGCTGCCCGAGCGCATGGCATCAAATCCGGTTTGAAAATCATCAATCGGGAGCCGGTGTGTGATGATCGGTGTAAGATCCAGTCCACCCTGTACAAAGGCAATCATCTTGTACCAGGTTTCGAACATCTCACGTCCATAGATGCCTTTAAGATTGAGCATCTTGAAAATCACTTTGTTCCAGTCGATCTCAAATCCGGTGGGAGCAATGCCAAGAATGGCGATCTTCCCGCCATTGTTCATCTTGTCAATCATGTCTCGGAATGCCACCGCTGCACCAGACATTTCGAGACCGACATCAAAGCCTTCAGTCATTCCGATCTCTTGCATCACATCGGCGAGATTTTGTGTGGAAGCATCGACAACGTAGTCAATTCCCAACTTGGTGGCGAGCGCCAGCCGCGAAGGATTGATATCTGTAATGACGACTTTGCGAGCGCCAGATCGTTTTGCGACGAGCGCTCCCATAATGCCGATGGGACCAGCGCCGGTGACAAGCACGTCTTCGCCAACAAGGTCGAAACTCAAAGCAGTGTGAACCGCATTGCCGAAAGGATCAAAAATGGCAGCGATTTCGTCAGGCACGTCATCAGGTATTGGAACAACATTGTACTCGGGAATACAGACATACTCACCAAATGAGCCGGGGCGGTGAACGCCAACGCCAAGCGTATTGCGACACAGGTGACCACGACCGGCACGGCAGTTGCGGCAGACGCCACAAACAATATGGCCTTCGCCTGATACCCGTTGCCCAACTTTGTACTTGGTTACGGCAGAACCGACATCAGCGATTTCGCCGCAAAACTCGTGACCGACAACCATAGGTACGGGAATTGTCGCTTGCGCCCATTGATCCCAATTATAAATGTGAACGTCTGTGCCGCAAATGGCGGATTTCTTGACCTTGATAAGAACGTCATTCGGTCCCGGTTCAGGTACCGGCACACGCTCCATCCAAATCCCCGGCTCTGCCTTGGCCTTCACCAGTGCTTTCATCATGTTTGACATGTTCATTTTGCTCCAATGACGCCGAGCTCGCGCCCAACTTCTGCAAAGACTTCGATAACACGCGCTACATCCTCACTCGTATGTGCCGCAGACATCTGGGTACGGATACGCGCCTGGCCTTTTGGCACAACAGGAAATGCAAAGCCGACGACATATACGCCCTTCTCCAGCATCCGTGCTGCCATTTCCTGAGCCAGTGTCGCTTCACCCAGCATGACCGGTATGATGGCGTGGTCCGCGCCTGCGAGCTTGAAACCGAGTTTGCTCATGTCGCGACGGAAATGTGCGGCGTTCGCATTAAGCCGGTTACGGAGTTCAGAGCCCTGTTCGATAAGATCGAATACCTTGAGCGATGCAGCGGCGATAACCGGCGCGAGCGTATTGGAAAAAAGATAGGGGCGCGAGCGCTGGCGTAGCCAGTCGATCACTTCGGCCTTGCCGGATGTGTAGCCGCCGGACGCACCGCCAAGAGCCTTGCCGAGCGTGCCGGTGATAATATCAACCCTGCCCTCGACTCCACAATGTTCTGCGGAGCCACGGCCATACTTGCCAACGAAACCGACCGCATGGCTGTCGTCGACCATAACCATTGCACCGTACTTTTCGGCAAGATCGCAAACGCCTTGCAGATTGGCAATGATCCCGTCCATGGAGAACACGCCGTCGGTCGCAATCATCTTGAAGCGGCTTCCCTCAGCCTTTTTCAGTTCTTCTTCCAGCGCAGCCATATCATTATTGGCATAACGGAAGCGTTTGGCCTTCGACAAACGCACCCCGTCGATAATCGAGGCATGGTTGAGCGCATCGGAAATGATCGCATCTTCTTCACCGAGCAGGGTTTCAAACAGGCCGCCATTTGCGTCGAAACAGCTGGAATAAAGAATGGTGTCCTCAAGACCAAGAAATCTCGAGATGCGGGCTTCAAGCTGTTTGTGTTCTTCTTGCGTGCCGCAGATAAACCTGACCGAAGCCATACCGTAGCCGTAGCGGTCAAGAGCGGCTTTCCCCGCTTCAGCAAGTTCGTCATTATCGGCAAGACCGAGGTAATTATTCGCGCAAAAATTGAGGACCTTGGCGCCGGACGCGATCTCTATCTGTCCTGCTTGCTTGGACGTGATGACGCGCTCGGATTTGTAGAGCCCTGACGTCTTCAGTCCCTCGATTTCGTTGATTAGGTGATCGATAAATGGATTGGCCATGACGGATCCTGCTCTGGGCTGGTGTTGTCAGTTCATCTCACGATCAGACAAATGTCTCAAGCCCTCGCATGAAACCTGCGGAAAACCGCACGATAAGGAACCGTTACTCGGTCTTTCTGGCAATATTTCTTATGAAACGCTCTCGGCTCCGGCAATTTGTTGAATTGTTCTTAGGCAACTTGAACAATGTGCCCGGTGGAAACTTCCTTATATTGTCTCACCGGCGTGACAAAATCGGGTGTGCGCACAGGGCTTTTAATTTCGTCATTGGAAACCGGTCGTTTTATGCCGCGCCGGGAAGGATCTGGCACCGGCACAGCCGATATGAGCTTCTTCGTGTAGGGGTGCTGGGGATTTTCGAAGATTGCCGAACGTGGTCCGATTTCAACGATTTCTCCAAGATACATAACAGCAATGCGATGGCTGACGCGCTCGACGACAGCTATATCGTGTGAGATGAAAAGATAGGCAAGGTTGAGACTGGATTGCAGGTCGAGCAGGAGATTAATCACCTGCGCTTTGATGGAAACATCCAGTGCAGAAACGGATTCATCTGCCACAATAATCCGGGGATCGAGAGCCAGGGCGCGCGCAATGCACACGCGCTGGCGCTGACCGCCGGAGAATTCATGCGGGTAGCGTGCCGCCATATCGGCATTCAGGCCAACCCGCTCCAAAAGATCCGCAACCCTGTCGCGGGCCTGTGCGCGCGTTCCAAGTTTATGCTCGAGATAGGGTTCAGCGATCGCTGCGCCGACTGTCATACGCGGATTGAGACTAGCGAACGGGTCCTGAAAGATCATCTGCATGGTGCGTCGCATATCGCGAAGCTGTTTTGGTTCCATCATCAAGACATCTTTGCCGTTAAGAAGCACCTCGCCCGATTGCGGCTGTACAAGCCGCATGATGGAACGACCCGTTGTCGACTTTCCGCAGCCAGATTCGCCGACCAAGGACAGTGTTTCACCAGGTTGCAGGCTGAAGGACAGGTTTTCCACCGCATGAACCCTGCCCTCCAACTGGCCGAACATGCCGGAATGAATGTTGAAGCGCGTCGTGAGATTGCGGACTTCAAGTAATGGCGGCTTTTCGGTCTGGACCGTGTCCGCGGCCTCGACAGGCGTATCTGACGTGCCCGTATTTCGGTCTACAACTGGAAACCGCAGCGGGCGCTCGCGGCCCTGCATAGAGCCAAGGATGGGCACCGCCGACAGCAATGAGCGGGTATAAGGGTGCCGTGGCCGGGCAAAAATGTCTTCAGTAGGTCCCGTTTCAACCGCTTCGCCATTGTACATAACCACCGTGCGGTCAGCAATTTCGGCAACGACACCCATATCATGGGTGATGAAGAGGACCGAAGCGCCTTCCTCATCCTGCAAAAGCTTTATCAGATCCAGAATCTGGCCTTGAATCGTAACGTCGAGCGCCGTGGTCGGTTCGTCGGCAATGAGGAGTTTCGGTTTGCTGGCAAGCGCCATGGCGATCATCACGCGTTGACGCATGCCACCGGAAAAACGATGCGGATACTCGTTGAACCGCGATTTTGCTGCCGGGATACGGACTTTTTCCAACAGTCGGATCGTCTCGGCCCGTGCATCGGCCCGAGACATATCGTGATGGCAAAGCAGGGCCTCGCTGATCTGCTGGCCGATGGTAAACAGCGGGTTGAGACTAGTCATCGGCTCCTGGAAGATCATTGCGACATCGTTGCCCCGGACCGAGCGCATCTGGCTTTCAGGCAAGCTAAGTATGTCCTTACCATCAAGCAATATCCTGCCTTCGATGCGACTTTTGTCTTTCTGCAGAAGCCGCATAATCGACAGGGAGGTGACGCTTTTACCGGAACCGGATTCACCAACAATGGCAACTGTTTCGCCGGGGGCGACATCGAATGAAACATTGCGCACCACGGGCCGCCATTTGCCGTCAGCCAGAAATGACGTTGTCAGGTTCGAAACTGACAAGACAGGGGAAACGGATTTATCCATGGATTGGTCCTTTCAGATGTGCGATCAATCGGGCCAGCGCATCAAGGCATCAATGCGCGCCTGATATCGCTCCTCATAAGGCGAGGAGATAATCTGGTTGGAAGCGCGGGCCTTGGCCAACTCTTCCTCAAGACGGCTTGCGACGATTGTCTCTTCACCAGGATGCAGATTGCATGGGTCCAGATAAAAATAGCCATGTTCCGCCTCATGATCACGCACGATGACCGGGCGTGATCCTGCTGCCAGTGCATCAGCAAAATCCCAGGCAGTTATATGGGCTTCGTGTGCATTGATGGTTACCCGGAGCCGATCAAGGGGGTTGTGCGTCGGATCCGCTTCGATCTCGGCAGTGACACCCGGTTTACCGGTCAGTGTCTGCTTCCATAGGTGGAGATAGCCCGTTTCCCGCTCACGAGTACCGATATGGTCACGCTTTTCCCATGCTTCCAGTGCCGCAATCGTACCAAGAATACTCTCCTTGCCGATCTTCATGCCGCGTCCAATGCCGCGATTTTGCAGGAAGGCATCGCGTACAAGCTGCTTCTTTCCGGCAACAATACCGCCTGTTGGACCGCCAAGGAACTTGTGCGACGAATAGAGTGCAATGTCTGCGCCCTGTTCAAGGAATATCTTGAAATCATATTCCGAGGCCGCATCAACAATAACTGGAACACTGCGAGCATGGCAAACTTCGGCAAATTGCTTCAGGGCAATCAGACCATACTGGACCGTATGGTGGGACACGACAAAAACGGCAGCAGCGGTGCGCTCGTTGATCGCCCCATCCAGGTGATAAGGGTAGCACGAGGTTGCCTGACCAATCAGGACTGCCTTGGCACCAGCTAAACGAATGCCCTGATCGACAGGCGCACCATAGCTGACAACGTGACCGGTTTGAATAATCACTTCGTTCTTGAGGCCAGTGGCATCCGGCAACCGTTCAATGGCGGCCAGATCATTGCCCGTGATGGCTGCCGCTACCGCAAGCGTAATTCCTGCAGAGCATGAGGCCGTTACAAAGCCCGCTTCTCCGCCGGTCAGACGGGCAATAACGGGGCTGGCAAGTTTGTGCAGATCATTGATTTCCACAAACTGTGGAAGTATGGCGGTCATCGCTGCCACCGCTTCAGGCACAACAATCGATGCGCCCAATGCCGTCATTGTTCCCGAAACATTGATTACCGGTCGCAACCCTCGCGATGCGCGAATGTCAGTCATAGTATTCTCCTTGCATTCCATTTTCTTGGCATATATGCCGCTATAATGTAATAAGAGTGGTGTAACCCAAACCAACCAGCAGGAGCTGCGAACGTGACCGCCAAAATATCAGACATGGACACATCCGGCGGTTACGAGAAGGCAGAGTCGACCGGAAAACGCTCGCGCGTCAGCGGTATGGACCGCGCGTTGCAGGTGCTTGACTATCTTTACGAGACGGGTTCTCCAGCAGGCATTTATGCTATCGCCAAAGCTATCGGCGCTCCGCTTTCGACCGTCTATGTGATAATCGACGATTTGGTTGAAAAGAATATGCTTTCGCGCAACAGCGACAGCACTGTCTGGCTGGGGGCTCGCCTTTATCATTATGGCCTTGCCTATGCGCGGTCTTTGGATTTCCTGAATGTGGCAAATCATGAAATGCATAATCTGAGCCGCATATCCGGCGAGACTGTTCAGGTATGCGGACGCGATGGCGACCATATGATGGTGCTGGCCATGGCAGATGGTCCTGGTCATTTCCAGGTGACATCCCGCGTCGGCACGCGTGTTCCGCTGAATTGGACCGCTTCGGGGCGTCTGCTTGTCGGGCACCTTCCGGAAAAAGAACGGCTGGATCTTTTCGAGCACTGTGCAAAATCTTCTCCCACCGGACGTGCAGTCATTGATCCCTCGGCCCTGTCGGCGGCGGCCGGAGAAGCTTTGAAGGCTCGCATTTCCATTCAGGCGGGTGAATCCGACTATGCAGTGGCCTGTGTTGCTTCGCCGATCTGCGATGATAAAGGTGTATGCATCGCGACTATTTCCATAGTCCTTGCAGAACAGAAAATTGCGGACAACCCGGACCGCTACGCCAGTGAGGTCAAAGCCTCTGCGGACCGTATCGAAACCATTATGGGTTGGCGTAGTCATTCCTGATTCCTAATCCTTCAAGGCGATGATCGCCTCGATCTCGACTGTGATATTGCCTGGAAGTGACCCGAAGCCGACCGCAGAGCGGGCGTGATTGCCTGCTTCGCCAAAAACACTGATCAGCAAGTCCGAGCAGCCATTGATAACAAGGGGATGGTCGGCAAAGTCCGAAACGGCATTGACCATTCCAAGCAGTTTCACGACGCGCTTGACCCTGTTCAGATCCCCGAGTGCTGATTGCATGACGGCCAGGAGATTGATGGCCGTCAGTCGTGCATGTTGGTATGCATCTTCAACGCCGACATCGCCGCCGACTTTTCCCGTATGCATGAAACCGTCGGCCTCACGCGGTCCTTGCCCTGACAGATAGAGCAGATTGCCTTCCTGAATGTGGGTGACAAAATTTGCTATCGGGTTTGGCGCCGGGGGCAACGTAATTCCAAGCGCCCTTAACCGCTCATAGGGCAAGGTTTCGCTCTGTAGTGTTGTAGGGGTACTGTGACTCAAGACGAAATCCTAACGGTACGAATAGGGCGCAATGGCGCCGGAGGTCTCCGGCACGACTGGCTGATAACGGCTGGCCGCAATCGTCTCGGTGCCCAGAACAACCATACGTGGTTCGAATAATTTGCTGAGGTTGGCCTCATAGCCCATGGAGTCGATGACCTTGAGGTCTGAATCGGCAAGATCAAAGATCGTAAAATCTGCGCGCTTGCCAACAGACAAGAGATTGTCCGTCGGCAGACCTATGGCAGAGGCCGGCGAGAGCGTGACCGCCTCGACCACCTTATCAAAAGGCATGCCCACACTCAGCAATTTGGACATGGTTGTGCCAAGGTCCCATACCGAAAAGTTCAGGCTGCGCAAGTGAATGTCGGTTGATATGGAAAAAGGCAAAAGTCCGCGCTGAATGGCAACTTCCGCGACGCGGAACGAGAATGAGGCACCGCCATGGCCGATATCGAGACGAATGCCCTCGCCTGCGCAACGTTCAGCCAACTCAAACAAATCATCGTCTTCAATAATGCTGCTGCCAACCTTGCCGTTGAAGCAATGGGTGATGATATCGCCTGGCCCCAAGATCTCCAGAACCTCCTCATATAGAGCTGGAGGCTCGCCGACATGAACCATCATGGGAATTTTAAGGATCTTGGCGATTTTCTTGCCAAGTTTTACCGGAGTAACGCCCCATGACCCGGTGATGACATGGCTTGCGCGCACTTTCAGACCCACGATGTGATCGCGGTTTTCATTGACGCATGCAACGGTCCGGTCAATATCAATGGAGCGAATATCGCTCAGCTCGCTGACGCGGTTACAGGCTACGAGGCCTATTGAGCCCAGATTGAGAAATGCCTTGATCCGTTCCTTTGCCGGATCGATGATATATTCGCGGAAGCCATGAAAGTTGGCTTCGCCTGCTGAGCCTGCATCCACAATCGTCGTAACGCCACGTTCAACGCCGCATACTTGCGGCCGAACGGAGATATCGGTGCCGCCATGCCATATATGCGCATGCAGATCGACCCAGCCTGGAGAAATCCACGATCCTTTGGCGTCGACCCGTTGCACGTCGCCGGTAACGCTCAGCGAAGAACCAAACTGCGCAATATTTCCATCAGCGTCGATCAAGATATCGATTTTCGTTGCGGGGGTATTGGGGCCGAATGCTACCGGATTTACGTTGGTCAGAAGCAAGCGCCCTTCCCTTTGAGATGAAGCAGCGGTTGCAAAAGTGGCAGGCATGATCACAGATCCTTTCTGAGACGGGGGTCTAACAGGTCGCGAAAGCCATCGCCGACCATTTGCAGGGAGAGAACGGCAAGCACGATCGCAATACCGGGAAACAAAGTCATCCAGTCTGCGGTGCCGATATATTGGCGTCCTGACGCGATCATCGTTCCCCAAGTGGGTACTTCGGGGCTGACGCCAAGACCGAGGAATGACAAGCCGGCTTCCGCCAGCATCGCATTGGCAAAAAGGAAGGTTCCCTGAACGAGGATCGGAGACAGAAGATTTCGCAATATATGTCGCGTCATGATGTGCCACTTGGAGATACCGAGCGATGTCGCAGCTTCCACATAGGGCAATTCACGGATGACAAGTGTCGACGCCCGCACAACACGTGCCAATCGTGGTGCATAAACAATACTTAGCGCCACAATCACGGTTGTCAGTGATGGCCCGAGCGCGGCAACAAGCGCAATGGCGAGCAGAATATCGGGAAACGCCATCATGGCGTCGATAAGCCGGGTGATCGGCGCGTCGAGCCTTTGGAAGAAGCCAGCCAGAATACCCAATGTCACGCCTATAACTGAGGCAAGGACAACTACTGCGAAGCCTACGAGGAGTGATAGCCGTGCGGAAAAAATTGTGCGGGAGAAGACATCACGCCCAAACTCGTCGGTGCCAAAGAACCATCTGGCGTCCGGTGGTTTTAGCCGGTTAACGATTGAGAGCTTGTTAGGCGCATAGGGCGTTATCAAAGGCGCAAAGATCGCCAGCGTTACGAAAACTGCAAGGACAATCAGGCCAAAAAGTACGGTCTTTCGCTTGATCAGCACATGGAAGAATTTGGAGCGCTCGCTTTGCGGCGCGGTCGAGACAATATCGGTCATCAGTAACGCACCCTTGGATCAACGACGAGGTAGAGCATGTCGATAGCGAAATTAATGAGCACGTAGAGTGCCGCGATAATAAGCAACGCACCCTGGATGACGGGATAGTCGCGGCGCAAAACCGCGGATACAACCAGGCTGCCGACCCCGGGAAGACCAAAAACCGTCTCTGTAACGACCGCGCCGGAAATCAGGACGGCAGCGGTCAGGCCAATGACGGTGAGGATGGGGATCAATGCATTTTTGAAGGCATGCTTCAGAACCACCCGGCGCTCATCGACGCCCTTGGCGCGCGCTGTGCGGATATAATCATCGCCAAGTACGTCTAGCATGGAGGCTCGTGTAAAACGCATGATCAGTGCGGACGAGACGATGCCCAATGCAAAGGCCGGCAGCACAAGATATTCAAGCCGTTCGAGCAGCGATGTGCCGGGCCCCCCATAGCCGGAAACAGGAAACAGGCCGAAGCGCACAGCAAAAACCTGCATTAATATGAGGCCAAGCCAAAAGCTTGGGATGCTTGCCGCAAGCATGGCAAGGGCTGTTGCAGCCTGATCAAACACCGAGCCACGGCGATAGGCAGCGTAAATTCCAATCGGTATCGCAATGATACTTGCGATCAGTAGCGAGAATATGGTCAGGAAGAAGGTGGGTTCTGCACGTTGTACAAGCGCTTCAAGTACTGGCTGATTAAGGAAAATCGACTGACCGAGATCTCCCTTCAGCAAATTGCCGATGAAGTAGAAGTACTGCAACAAGATCGATTGATCGAGCCCAAGCTGTTGCCGCAAGGCAGCGATATCAGCGGCCGTGGCCTCCGGCCCGAGCATGACAGCCGCCGGATCGCCGGGTGTAACACGCACGATGACAAATACAATCGTCACCACCAGAAACATGACGATGATCATACCGATAAAGCGTTGGATAATATAGCGAAGCATCAGGCGTCCTGTCAGAAGGAACAAAATCCGGTTTGGCAGCGGAAGGACGTTCGTTCCGCTGCCATTGAAGTCTTACAGGTCCTACTGTTTGAGCGAGACGTTCCAGAAATAGGGCCACGGCGCTGGTGTGAAGCCTTCCAGCTTCGGTGATTTTGCTGAGAGCGCGTTGAAATCACCGATCTTGATGATCGGTACTTCGGCGTAGATCACCTTCTGCACCTCTGCCCAAAGAGCCACACGTTTTGCCGGGTCCACTTCGGAATTGAATGCATCCACTGCGACTTTACGCGCAGGCGTATCCCAATTGCCTGGTGCGCTTGTTGACATAGCACCAATGAGCGCAGGTTCTGGCAAGAACGGACTATGGCTGATGTAAATATCCCAGAGCTTCGGGTCAGCTCGCCGCTGTGTCAGTGTCGCCCAATCGACAACCTGCATATCCACTGTAAAGCCCGCAGCTTTCAGATATTCGGCGGCAACTTGCGCCATTTTATAATGGAACTCATACTGACGACTGGTAAGAATGCGGATCGGTTCACCGTTATATCCGGCCTTTTTCATCAGTTCCGCAGCTTTTTCCGGATCAGCAACATTATAGGCGCCTTCCGTTCCTGCATCTGTTTTCCAGCTGTAGCCATCAGGGTAAAGTGAAGCATCCAGAGAATAGAAATCGGTACTTCCAAAGGCCGCGGCCAGCATGTCTTCCATGCTCAGGGAGTCACGGATAGCCAGGCGGATATCCTGATTTTTGGTGATGCCTGCGCTTGTATTCATGACAAAAACTGGCCAGCCAAAAGGTTTCAGCAGCACGGCTTCAGTCGTTTTTTGATCTTTCAATCGGGCATAGGCTTCAACCGGAAGACTGTCGACATAATCGAACTGGCCAGCGACGGCACCTTCGACGCGCGTATTGGCATCTGGAACGGGTACGAAACGAATTTCGTCGAGATATTGATGACGCGCGCCGCCATAGCCGGTTTCTTCGCCTTCAGGCGACTTGTAATCATCAAAGCGTGACAGCTGGATATATTGATCAGCTTTGCGCTCTTTAAGCTTGTAGGGTCCGGTACCAACAGGTTCGGTCATCGGGCTTTGCTGTTTTTCGCTCGGGAGGATGATCGCGGCTGCATTGTTGAATGCCAGCAGCGAGAGAAGCGGCGCATGAGGCGCATTGAGTGTTATTCTGACAGTGGCCGGATCAACAACGTCAATTGACGTGATCAAGGAGGCGACCTGTTTTCCGCGGGACGCGATTTGGGTCCACCGCTTTAACGAGGCTACGACATCGGTGGCATCCATGTCTGTTCCGTCGTGGAACTTAACTCCGGTGCGCAGCTTAATTGTGTAGACTTTGCCGTCTGGCGATACTTCGGGCAGGCTTGCCGCCAGCAATGGCGTGGCGTTCCAGTTTTTGTCAAACGTATAGAGCGTTTCGAAGATGTGCTGCGAAACAATGCCGACCAGATCCGCCGTTGATGCCATTGCATCCAGCGTTGGCGGTTCGCCGATCGTGGCGACGTTGATCACGCCGCCTTTGGTCTGGGCAAAAGCAGATGGGCTCAGTGCAATCAATGCGGAACCGAGAAGCAGTACTAGCTTTAATGGTTTCATGGTCATTCCCCTATTATTCTATTATTATGGATTAGAATTCTTTATAATAGAATAAGAACAAATGTTGGGGATGCTGTCAATTCAAAAAATAAGGGCAGCGCTTTAAGGCGCTGCCCTTATTTTTTCTAATAGATGATACGGATTAGATGATGCCGCCACCGCCGGCCAGGCTGGCAGGGCGTTCCTTGCCGATTTTCAGCCGGTACTGGCTTTTGCGATAGGTAGCGATAGGATCAATCGCACCACCCGCCCGCAGTCTTGCTTCAGCAAGAATGGGCTCAACGTCAGTCCGGTAAGCCCGCTTCAGCGAGTCCGAAGCCATCAGCGCGTCGTTATCGTCCTGGAAGGCGCCGAGCGCTTTGCGATCCACCAGCAAAGCCTGCGCATAAGCGCGGCGAATTTCATTGGCGCTTGAGATCAGGCTTTCGATAGGATCGGTGACATTGTGCGATTGGTCGATCATATGCGCTGGGCGGAAATCCGGCACACCACGATCCTCGGCATCAACAAGTTCATTGAAGACAAGGAACAACCGGTAGGGATCGATTGATCCCGCATCGAGGTCATCATCCCCATATTTGGAATCGTTGAAATGGAAACCACCGAGCTTTTTGAACTGGATAAGCCGGGAAACAATCATCTCAATATTGGTGTTGGCGGCATGGTGGCCGAGATCGACGAGACAGAATGCTTTCGGCCCCAAAGTTTGAGCAATGAGGTAATTCGTACCCCAATCCTGCACGACCGTTGAATAGAAGGCAGGCTCATACATTTTGTGTTCGGAGAAGATGCGCCAGTCATCGGGCAGTGCTTTGTATATCTCCGCCATTGAACCGAGATACCGCTCAAATGATTTGGCAAAATTGCTTTGACCTGGAAAATTGGAACCGTCGCCAACCCACACCGTAAGCGCTTTCGAGCCAATCGCAACGCCAATGTCGATACATTCGATATTGTGATCAATGGCTTGACTGCGCGTAGCCTGATCTACGTGGCTAAGTGAACCATACTTATAGGAATGCTTCTGATCGGCGGCATCCGAGAACGTGTTGGAGTTCATTGCGTCGAAACCCAGACCGAGCGCATCCGCGTGGGCTTTCAATTGCTTTGGATCGGCCTTGTCCCACGGGATATGCAGCGACACATTTGGCGTAGCCCGGGTCAACTGCTGTATCACCGCGCAATCATCAAGCTTATCGAAAATACCCCGTGGTTCGCCATGTCCTGGAAAGCGCGCAAAGCGGGTGCCGCCGGTGCCGACTCCCCAGGAGGGTACGGCAACGAAAAACGCCGCCACTTTGTTGGTAATCGTTTCGATGTCGACGCCGTGCCGGTCAAGACGTGCGCCCAGCGCATCATAGTCGCTCTTTTGGGCAGTTCGTACTTTGTCGTTTTCACTCGCGATCAGATCGCCTGAAATCTGCAGTTCAGCCATAATATCCTCCCCGGACAGCTAACGTGTAAAGCTTTGCGCGTTACCCGCGTCGACATTGATGATGTTGCCTGTCGATTTGGCCGACGCGTCGGAAGCCAGGAAGTAGATAGCTTCGGCAATATCCTCCGGGAACACGTTCAGCTTCAACATTGAGCGTTTGCGATAATGCTCCTCCAGTTCATCAACCTGCAAATTCGACGAAGCTGCACGTTGCTCGCGCCATTCCCCGTTCCAGATTTTGGAACCTCGCAGAACTGCGTCAGGATTAACGGTATTGACACGAATTCCGGCATCCGCTCCCTCCAGCGCCAGGCAACGTGCAAGATGAATCTCGGCAGCTTTGGCTGCACAATAGGCGCTGGCATTCGGCGATGCGGCAAGACCATTCTTGGAAGCGACAAACACAACATTGCCGCCGATCTTCTGCCGGCGGAACAGACGGAAAGCTTCGCGTGACACGAGAAAATAGCCGGTTGCCAAAATGTCGATATTGCGGGTCCACATGGAGAGTTCAGTGGTTTCAATGGGCGCAGACGACGCGATGCCAGCATTGGAGACGAGAATGTCTATTCCGCCAAATTCAACTGACGCTTCGGCAAAACCAGCAATGACGCCAGCTTCATCGGTAACGTTCAGCTGCACACTGCGCACAGCATCAGCTGTGTAACGGTTGGCGAGGTCCTCACTGGTCGCTTTTAAGGCTTCAGCATCTATATCAGCCAGCACAACGCAAGCGCCCTCCCCGAGCAACCGCTCAGCGGTTGCTCGCCCGATGCCACCGGCCCCACCGGTGACAAAAGCGACACGGCCAGCCAATGATTTCGGCTTCGGCATACGTTGAAGTTTGGCTTCCTCAAGCAGCCAATATTCAATGTCAAAGGCTTCCTGTTCAGGCAGCCCCTGATATTCCGACACAGATGATGCGCCGCGCATCACATTGATCGCGTTAACATAAAACTCTCCCGCGATACGCGCGGTGGCCTTGTCTTTGGCAAATGAAAGCATGCCAACACCGGGAATGAGGAAAATGACCGGATTTGGATCACGCATCGCAGGTGAGTTGCCATGCTTGCAGTCATTATAGTATCGGGCATAGTCGGCTCGATATGCTTCCAGCGCACTATCCAGGGTGGCGACTATGGCATCCGCATCGGGTTGTGCCGGGTCAAAATCGAGCACAAGCGGCCGGATCTTTGTGCGCAGGAAATGATCGGGGCAACTTGTGCCTAGCGCGGCCAGTGGTTGCAGATCGTGCGAATTGACAAATTCCAGCACGGCAGGCTGATCGTCAAAATGCCCAAGCTTGCGTTCGGCAATACCGATTTTCCCGCGAATTTCAGGCATCAGCTTTGCTGCGATGGCACGGCGTTCTGATGCGCTCAGGCTTTTCGTTGCCGCACCTCCGAAGACATCCTTGCCAGATGTCTGTTGGTCGAACCAACTGATTGCCTTGTTGATGATTTCCAGCGTCAATTCATAGCAATCCTTGGCATCATCTGCCCAGGTGAAAAGCCCGTGACTTTCGAGCACGACACCCTTGGAGTTTGGATGGGCTGCAACATAGGCACCAAGGTCAAGGCCAAGTTGAAACCCGGGGCGGCGCCAAGGCAACCAGCCGATATCGTCACCGAAAATTTGACTTGTCAGTTCACGGGAGTTTTTCGACGCAGCGATGGCGATAATTGCATCGGGGTGCATGTGATCGACGTGCCTGAAAGGTACAAAGCCATGGAGGGGGGTGTCGATCGAGGCGGCACGGCTGTTCAGGTTGAAGGTGCAATGGGGCAGGAATCCCACCATGCGATCTTCATCCTCAATCCCTTTATATATCGACTTCAAGGAGTTGAGCTTTTCCATGTAAAGAGTGGCAAAGCCATCAAGCTTTATGGTTCCGACATCGCCACCGGAACCCTTGACCCACAATACTTCCACAGGCTGGCCGGTAAGCGGGTCTGTCTGCGTTACCTTTGCGGAAGTATTGCCGCCACCATAATTGGTTATGCGCTTATCGGCACCAAGCAGGTTGGAACGATAGAGCAACTTGCCCGGCTCATCGAGACCAGCTGCTTTTTGATCATCCCAACGATTATCCAAAAGTTGGATGCTGCCTGCCATGATTGCCTCCCAAAAGTTATGCGGGGCCTATAAAACCCCCTCAGAATTTCGCTTAGCTATGCGGCAGACGGCACTTTAATGTCAATCACAAACCATCAATTTCAGTCATAAACTTACATTGTGCAGTGCAATATGAAACTATTTGATTGAAGTTGATTGACACTGAGATTGAATTTGCGCAATAGATTAAAGCAGGAGGAGCCATCCATATGCACGAGCGTGAGCGTCACCGCATCATTCTGAGCGCTGTTCAGGAAAAACCGGTCATCACCATTCAGGACATTGCTGAGCTGACGGAAGCGTCAGAGGCAACGATCCGCCGTGACATTGCCGCGCTGCATGTGCAAGGTAAGCTGCGCAGGGTCCGCGGTGGTGCTGAAGCCGTTCATCCGGCACAATTGGCCCCGCTTGCCGGGCGGCATTTTCACGTTTCTGAATCCGAAAATGCCGACAAAAAACGTGCCATTGCCCGTGAGGCTGTTGCCCTGTGCGAAGAGGGTGATGCCATCATTATAAATGGTGGCACCACGACATTTCAGATGGTGCATTTCCTTGCGTCGCGCCGCTTGCAGGTGATGACCAATTCTTTTGCCATCGCCGAGCACCTTGTCAAGAATTCAAAGAGTTCGGTTACCGTTCCGGGCGGTGCGATTTATCGAGAGCAGAGCATTATTCTTTCGCCATTCGATAATGATGTGACCCGCAATTTTTACGGCAAGCGCATGTTCATGGGCTCCCAGGGCGTTGGGCCATTTGGCGTCATGGAATCCGACGCACTGATCATTCAAGGCGAACAGAAGCTCATCAATCAGGCCGACGAACTTGTTCTGCTGGTCGATTCGACAAAGTTTTCGCGCAGATCGAGCCTCATTCTGTGTCCGCTGGGTAGGGTAACGACGATTATCACTGATGATGGCATTTCCGATGCGGATCGGAGAATGGTTGAGGAGGCTGGCGTGCAGCTCATTGTTGCAAAGGTTCAGGACAAGCGACGGGATTCCGCTTCCGTCGCGTAAGCGCTGCAGCGGTCTTAAGGAATACAGTAATCAATCTCTGGGAGGACAGAAAATGAAATTACTAAAGAAAATCGCGTTGGGCTCGGCTCTGGCCGTTGCAATGTTCGCATCCCATGCTCAGGCAGCCGATACGATCAAAATCGGTCTTGTAGCGAAATCTCTTGGCAACGGCTTCTTTGAAGCGGCTAACAAGGGTGCCCAGGAAGCGGCCAAGGAACTGGGCGGTGTCGAAGTCATCTATACGGGGCCAACATCGACGACGGCGGAAGGGCAGATAGAGGTCATCAATTCGTTGATCGCCCAGAACGTCAACGCGATTGCCATCTCGGCCAATGATCCTGATGCGGTTGTTCCAGCCCTCAAAAAAGCAATGGCGCGTGGCATCAAGGTCATCTCGTGGGATTCGGCAGTGGGCAAGGATGGACGTATCGTTCACCTCAACCCATCGTCGAACGAGTTGATCGGCAAGATGTGCCTGCAGCTTGCTGCCGATCACCTCAAGGATGGCAAAGGCGATTTCGCAATTTTGTCCGCCACGACAACCTCGACCAATCAGAACACTTGGATTGAGGAAATGAAGAAGCAACTTCCGAATTTCCCGGGTCTCAATCTGGCAACAACGGTCTATGGTGATGATCTTGCCGACAAAAGCTACCGTGAAGCACAGGGCCTTTTGACCTCGCAGCCCAATGTAAAGGTTATCGTTGCGCCAACGACCGTCGGTGTTCTTGCGGCGTCACAAGCCGTCGCAGATGCCAAGAAGATCGGTGAAGTCTATGTCACGGGCCTTGGTCTTCCGTCCGAAATGGCCGGCGCGATCAAGTCTGGCGCGACCAAGGAGTTTGCAATCTGGAACCCGATCGACCTTGGCTATTCCGCTACTCAAATCGCCTATCGCCTTGTGAAAGAGGAAACCGACGGTGCACCGGGCAGTGAAATCGAAGCTGGCCGCATGGGCAAGATCAAGATCGGTGACAATGGTGAAGCCGCCATGGCTGACCCGTTCGTCTATGACGCCAAGAATATAGACCAGTTTTCCAAAATATTCTGATCTCGATCAATATTCTCAAGCCCGGCAGGCAATCTGCCGGGCGTTCCTGTTCGGTAAAATCAATGAACCAGATTGCAGCGCTAATGCCAATTCCTGATATGCCGCTCCTGGAGATGCGCGGCATTTCCAAATCGTTTCCTGGCGTAAAGGCTTTGAACGACGTGAATATCGCCCTCTATGCCGGCAAGGTGACGGCATTGATTGGGGAAAATGGCGCCGGAAAGTCCACCCTCGTAAAAATCCTCACCGGTATCTATTCCTGCGACGAGGGAGAAATCCATGTCGACGGTGCGCCGGTCGCATTCGCCAATGCGCAAGATGCGATAGACGTCGGCGTAACAGCTATTCATCAAGAAACGGTCCTTTTCGATGAGCTGTCCGTTGCGGAGAATATCTTTATTGGCCATGCGCCGAAGTCCCGGCTCGGGCTGGTAAACTGGAAGGCGGTCAATGCGCGGGCGCTCGCCCTGCTGCATTCACTGGAAAGCAACATTGATCCGCGCATACGACTCAAGGATTTGTCCATTGCACAGCGTCATCTCGTTGCCATTGCCCGAGCCTTGTCGGTCGATGCGCGTATTGTCATCATGGATGAGCCCACAGCCGCATTGTCGCGCAAGGAGGTGGATGATCTTTTCCAGATTGTCAAAAGGCTGAAGGCGCAAGGCAAAGCCATTCTTTTCATCAGCCATAAATTTGATGAAGTGTATGAGATCGCTGATCACTATGCGGTGTTTCGTGATGGCAAGGCCGTGGGCAGCGGAGAGCTTGCCGGTGTCGAGCAAAATGAAATCGTAAAACTGATGGTGGGACGATCCGTCGAACATGCGTTTCCCAAGGTAGATATTGCCTTGGGAACAACCGTATTCGCCGTTGAGAACTATACGCATCCCACAGAATTTCGCGACATATCGTTCGAGCTGAGAAAAGGTGAGATATTTGGCATCTATGGTCTTGTCGGTGCAGGGCGTTCGGAAATCTGCCAGTCATTTTTCGGTATTACCCAGCCCTCCAGCGGCAAGCTGAAACTGGACGGGAAGGAAATTACCGTTCGTAGCCCCGGCGAAGCGATCAATGCCGGAATTGTATATGTCCCGGAAGAGCGGGGGCGGCATGGGGCGGTGCTGCAATTGCCAATCTATCAAAATGTCTCCCTCCCCTCGCTGGCACGCACATCGCGTTCCGGCTTCCTGAATGCGGCAGCAGAATTTGCTCTTGCGCGCAAATATGCAGAGCGTTTCGATCTGCGTGCTGCAGCGCTTTCCGTGCCGGTGGGAACATTGTCGGGCGGCAATCAGCAGAAGGTCGTCATTGGCAAATGGCTGGCAACGCAACCCAAAATCCTGATTCTTGATGAGCCGACGAAAGGCATTGATATCGGATCAAAAGCTGCAGTTCACGCCTTTATCAGTGAGCTTGCTGGCGAAGGCCTCAGCATCATCATGGTCTCGTCGGAACTGCCGGAAATAATGGGCATGTCAGACAGGGTGCTCGTTATGCGTGAAGGTCTTTCAGCAGGTATCTTTGAGCGTGACAGTTTGAGCCCCGAAACACTGGTTCGTGCGGCAACCGGCAATGCGAGTGTGTAATGATCAAACAAATCTTCAGATACCGCGAAATATTGCTGGTAATTATTATTGCCGCTCTGCTTGCGGTCTTTTCAACGCGCGCGCCGGGTTTTGCCAGACCCGGTAACTTATCCAACATATTCAACGACACGTCGATCCTTATCATACTGGCCTTGGGGCAGATGACAGTAATCCTGACCAAGTCGATTGACCTGTCCGTGGCCGCCAATGTTGCCTTTACCGGCATGGCTGTGGGCATGTTAAATGCATCCTATCCGGATCTGCCCCTGCCCCTGATTGTTCTTGTGGCACTCTCAATCGGCGCGATACTCGGTGCCCTCAACGGGCTTTTTGTGTGGAAGCTCAATATCCCTTCGATTGTTGTTACTCTCGGCACTTTGACCATCTATCGGGGGATGGCTTTTGTGCTTTCCGGCGGCGCGTGGGTTAACGCCCATCAGATGAGCGAACCATTCCTTCAGACGCCGCGCCAATTGTTTCTTGGCCTGCCGGTTCTTGGTTGGATAGCCATTATCATTGTGGTTGTAATGTATCTCGTCATGTCACGCACATTCCTTGGCCGCGCAATCTACGCGTCGGGCGGGAATCCGACTGCCGCAGTTTACGCAGGCATCGACGTTGGGCGCACCCGCTTCTTTGCTTTCGTAATTTCCGGCACGCTCGCGGGTCTATGCGGCTATCTTTGGGTTTCGCGCTACGCGGTCGCGTATGTCGACATCGCTGCAGGCTTCGAGCTCGACAGTGTTGCGGCCTGCGTCATTGGCGGAATTTCAACCCTCGGCGGCATAGGTTCCGTCGCAGGCGCTGTTCTTGGTGCGCTGTTTCTTGGTGTTATCAAGAATGCGCTGCCAGTCATCAACATTTCGCCTTTCTCGCAAATGGCAATTTCAGGCGGGGTAATCATTGCTGCAGTTATCTTCAATGCGCGACAAGAGCGTCGACGCGGGCGGATCATCCTCCGAGATCGCGGTGCATCGGAACAAATCGAGGTAGCAGCATGAGCGCAGTCACGGAAAAACGGCATATTCCTGATCGGTTGGGTACATCTGCCTCGCGTCTTTTTGCAAGCTGGGAAGCGCTGCTTTTATGTGTGGCAGTGCTGATCTTCATTGCCAATAGCCTTGCCTCACCTTACTTCCTCAATGCTTGGAACTTGTCGGACGCCACATTCAATTTCACTGAAAAGGCATTGATAGCCTTTGCTATGGCGCTGTTGATTATAGCCGGCGAAATAGACCTATCCGTGGCTGCGATTATTGCGCTTGCTTCAACTGCCATGGGAACAGCGGCTCAAATGGGGGTGGGTACACCGGGTATCGTTTTGATCGGCATTGGTGTTGGTCTCGGATGCGGCGTAATCAATGGCGTACTCGTTGCCGGTCTGCGCCTGCCTTCAATCGTCGTCACTATCGGCACCATGAGCCTGTTTCGAGGCATCGCCTATATTGTGCTGGGCGACAAGGCTTATGGCGGCTATCCCCCATCCTTTGCGTACTTCGGCCAGGGCTATGTCTTTTGGGTCGTCTCATTCGAATTTGTCTTGTTTGCAGTTTTTGCCTGCCTTTTCGCGATTTTGCTGCATGCCACAAATTTTGGCCGCCGCATCTATGCCATTGGTAACAATGAATTCGCCGCGCGTTTTTCCGGCATCCGTGTCGAACGCGTCAAGTTTCTGTTGTTTCTGCTCACTGGCCTGATGTCGGGTATCGCAGCTGTCTGCCTGACGTCCCGCCTAGGTTCCACCCGTCCTTCGATTGCACAAGGGTGGGAACTGGAGGTCGTGACCATGGTTGTTCTTGGCGGAATTTCGATCCTCGGTGGTTCGGGCCGCATTGGCGGTGTCGTTATCGCTGCGTTTGTGATGGGATTGGTAACATTTGGTCTCGGTCTGCTGAATGTGCCGGGTATTGTTATGTCGATCTTCATCGGACTTTTGTTAATCGCAACAATCACGTTGCCGATCATCATCCGTCGATTGAGATATGGCAAAACAGCATGAATCTCACTGAGAAATATGCATTCACCATGACGCTGAATCCGGGCATGGAAGCAGAATATAAGCGCCGCCATACGGAAATATGGCCTGAACTGGTGGCTCTGTTGCACGATGCGGGTGTCAGGGATTATTCGATCCACCTTGATCCGGCTACCCATACGCTTTTTGGAGTTTTAACCCGGCCAGCAGATCATGGGATGCAAAAACTGGCAGAGCATCCTGTTATGAAAAAATGGTGGGCTTACATGGCCGACATCATGGCAACCAACGAGGATAATTCGCCTGTCCAAACTCCGCTCACGAACATGTTTCATCTCCCATGAGCGCAATTCGTCATATTGCAGTTCTGGATATCGGCAAGACGAATGCCAAGGTTGTCGTGGTTGACGCTGGTACCGGCTTGGAAATCGTCGCGAGAAGTACGCCCAATCGTGTTCTGAAGACCGGCCTGTACCCACACTATGATGTCGAGACTCTTTGGGAGTTTTGTCTCGGTGCGTTGTCGGAATTTGCTTCCGATCCCGGGTTTGACGCAATCTCCGTAACGGCGCATGGCGCAGCCGCCGTCTTGCTTGATGGGCAAGGTCTGGCCATGCCGGCTATTGATTATGAATATAGCTATCCCGATGAGGTCTGCGCAGCGTATGCGGCTTTGCGCCCGGATTTTTCAGAAACCGGTTCCCCCTTGCAGTCTGGTGGCCTGAATGTTGGAGCGCAAATCCATTATCAGAAAACCCAATTTCCGGCCGAGTTTGCCACGGTCAGGACGATTGTCACCTACGCTCAGTACTGGGTGTGGCGGCTCACCGGAATTGCCAGAAACGAAGTGACATCTCTGGGCTGTCACACCGATTTATGGAATCCGCAAACATGCAGCTATTCCAGTCTTGTCGATAAGCTTGAGCTACGGCCGTTGCTTCCTCCTATAGCCCCGGCATTTGAGAGGATCGGCGGTATTCTGCCTGCAGTGGCTGCCGAAATCGGGAGCAAACAATCAATTCCGGTTTATTGCGGCATTCACGATTCCAACGCTTCATTGCTACCCCATCTGATGAGGCGCAAGTCTGGTTTTTCCGTCATTTCTACAGGTACCTGGGTGGTGTTGTTTGCGGTGGGAGGAACACTTGAACAACTTGACCCGGATCGTGACACGCTGGCCAATGTTGATGTTTACGGCAAAGCTGTACCTTCCGCCCGCTTTATGGGCGGAAGAGAATTCGATCAACTGACGCACGGTCAAATCGCCGAACCTGACGTTGAAACGCTTGCCCGGATTATCGCCGACCGGACAATGATCCTTCCAAGTATTATACAAGGATCGGGACCCTTCCCCAATCATAAGGCTGTTTGGTTGAATGGTGAGCCGGACGGTGCCTCAGACAGAAATGCAGCAGCTTCTCTCTATGCAGCGCTGATGACGCAGACGAGCCTTCAATTGATCGGCGCGATAGGCCCGACAATTGTCGAGGGTCCATTCTCCCGCAACCAAATATACCTTTCCGCCTTGCGATCCCTCACATCCCGCGAAGTGATTGCCGCTCCGGGTTCAACGGGCACGAGTCTTGGTGCTGCGTTGCTGGCGGGTGCAAAGCTGCCCGTCGAATCTGTTGATGAAACAATCCTGCCGCTCGGTACTGATTTTGATTTCTACGCCAGACATTGGCGAGACAGTACGGTCGATGCCCGGCTCCTTTTGTAGGAATACCGGATAATCTGGACCGCTGACTGTTGAAAAACGGGCTCCGGCACTCCCATCAATTCGACTTCTTGCTATTTATATTACTATATTATAGTAACACATTGAGGTCTGGGAGGATCTTAACAGTTTGACCATTTAGGGAGGAGAAGTTATGGCTTTTACGAAGAGAATTCTGCTTGCCACTACGGTGGCGATTGCCTTTGCCGGGTATGCCAATGCGGCAGATTTGACAGTTGGCTTTTCGCAGATTGGCTCTGAATCCGGCTGGCGCGCCGCTGAAACGTCCGTATCTAAAATCGAGGCGGAAAAGCGCGGTATTAACCTGAAGATCGCCGACGCCCAGCAGAAGCAGGAAAATCAAATCAAGGCGATTCGTGGATTCGTCGCTCAAGGCGTCGATGCAATCTTCATTGCGCCGGTCGTTGCGACGGGCTGGGATACTGTTCTCACAGAAGCCAAGGAAGCCAAAATTCCGGTTATACTTTTGGACCGCACAATCGAAACAGCCAGTGATGATCTGTATTTGACAGCTGTGACGTCAGATACAGTGCACGAAGGCAAGGTTGCGGGCGAATGGCTGGTGAAAACAGTAGCTGGCAAGGAATGTAAAGTCGTCGAATTGCAGGGAACTGTGGGCTCGAGCCCGGCAATCAACCGCAAGAAGGGCTTTGAAGAAGGTATCGCATCTGCATCCAACATCAAGATTACCCGGAGCCAGACAGGCGACTTTACCCGGTCCAAGGGCAAGGAAGTCATGGAAGGCTTTCTGAAAGCCGAAAATGGCGGCAAAGACATTTGCGCACTGTACGCCCACAATGATGACATGGCTGTCGGTGCAATTCAGGCAATCAAAGAAGCAGGCTTGAAGCCAGGCAAGGATATTCTCGTCGTGTCGATTGACGCGGTTCCGGATATTTTCAAGGCCATGTCTGAGGGCGAAGCCAACGCAACGGTTGAACTGACCCCAAATATGGCCGGCCCGGCTTTTGATGCGCTCAAGGCGTTCAAGGATGACGGAAAGGCCCCGCCAAAGTGGATCCAGACGGAATCGAAGCTTTATACGCAGGCGGATGATCCAAAGAAGGTCTACGAGGAGAAAAAGGGTCTGGGATACTGATCAAACCGTCATTGCCAGCTGCCCTATCGGGCGGCTGGCTACTGATTGACAATACGCTCGCGAGAGGCGCAATGACGGAACATCCCAGTCTTCTGGCCGTAGAAGGCATCTGCAAATCATTCATCGGATTTAAAGCTCTCGACAGCGTCGATTTTGCCGTTCGCCCCGGAGAAATCCATGCACTTCTCGGCGAGAATGGTGCAGGAAAGTCGACGCTTATCAAAGTACTGACAGGCGTGCATCAGCCCGATTCCGGCGTGATAAAGATAGACGGGCAGCCTGTGAGCGTGCGCGACACGCAGCATGCGCAAAATCTGGGCATCGGCACCGTCTATCAGGAAGTAAATCTGCTGCCGGATATGTCTGTAGCCGATAATCTTTTCATTGGTCGCCAGCCAATGCGTTTTGGCTTCGTTAACCGCAAGCTGATGGAAAAAAGTGCAAGGGAGCTGCTGACCCAGTACGATCTCCATCTGGACGTCTCATCGGATTTGTCCCGCTATTCCGTCGCTGTCCAGCAGCTTGTGGCAATTGCCCGCGCTGTCGATATGTCAGGACGGGTTCTCATTCTTGACGAGCCGACAGCCAGTCTCGACCGCCATGAGACCGAAATCCTGTTCGCAATTCTTCGCAAGTTGCGAAGCCGTGGCCTGGGGATTGTCTTCATTACCCATTTTCTCGATCAGGTTTATGAAATCTGCGACCGGGTGACGGTCCTGCGTAATGGCAAACTGGCCGGAAGCGCATTAACAACAGAGCTTTCAAAAATTGAGCTTGTTTCGCTTATGCTCGGGCGAACATTGGCTGTTGCCACACATAATACGCGCCGTGACCGGCCCGCTCCCGAAATCAGACAATTTTCTTTCAAAGGGCTCGGACGCAGTCGCAGCATCGATCCATTTGATCTGGATATTGGCGAGGGCGAAGTTGTTGGCATGGCGGGACTATTGGGTTCTGGGCGCACGGAAACCGCTAAAGTTCTGTTTGGTATTGATGCCGCAGACACAGGGCAGATTCACATTGATGGCGATCCGGTGCTTATCCGGACTCCACAGGACGCAGTGGCCTGTGGCTTTGGCTTATGTCCGGAAGATCGCAAGTCCGACGGTATAATCGGTGATCTTTCCGTGCGGGAGAATATCTGTCTTGCGCTGCAAGCGCATAGAGGCTGGTTCCATCGCCTCTCAACTCAGGAGCAGACTGTACTAGCTGATAAATTCGTCAAGGCTTTCGATATTCGAACGACCGACATCGAAAAGCCGGTGAAATTTCTCTCTGGCGGTAATCAGCAGAAAGTCATTCTTGCGCGCTGGCTTGCCACCAATCCACGGCTTCTCATTTTGGACGAACCAACCCGCGGCATTGATGTGGGTGCTCATGCGGAGATTATTGCCTTGATTCATCAATTGTGTGACGACGGCATGGCCCTGCTTGTTATCTCATCGGAAATCGATGAGATCGTTGCCTATAGCAGCCGCGTTGTCGTTTTGCGTGACCGTGCCCATCGCGGTGAAATTTCCGGTGATGATATTGTTCCAGCTAATATCATGCAGATGATTGCTGCTGAACCCGAAAGGGCATCGGCATGAGCGGTCCGCGTGTCACAGCACTGACGAAGGCCATGCCGCAGCTGCTTACGCTCGTGCTGATATTATTTCTCAACTATCTGGCTTTCCCCGGATTTTTCGACATACGCCTTCAAGACGGGCGGTTGTTCGGTAGCCTGATCGACGTGCTCAACCGGGGTGCGCCGGTGATTATCCTTGCAGTTGGCATGACTGCTGTCATCGCGAGCCGCGGTGTTGACCTTTCCGTTGGTGCAGTGATGGCGGTGTCCGGTGCGATAGCGGCAACGATGACCGTTGCCGGATATCCCCTGCCGATCGTCATTCTTGCCACGCTTGGGGTAGGTTTGTTGTGCGGATTGTGGAACGGTATTCTTGTCGCCTATTTCGACCTGCAACCCATCGTGGCAACGTTGATTTTGATGGTTGCCGGGCGGGGTATCGCGCAGCTGATTACGGAAGGTTCCATCGTCACCTTCAATGAACCTGGCCTGATATTTTTCGGAACCGGATCATTTGCCGGGGTTCCGATGCCTATCCTGATTGCGTTGCTGCTTCTCATCGTGGCGATTGCGGTTGTCCGGCGCACAGCACTTGGGCTGCTGATCGAATCCATTGGTATCAATCGCAGCGCCAGCAATTATGCAGGCCTGAACAGCAAGCTGCTGCTGCTTGTAATCTACGCTTTCTGCGGGTTTTGCGCCGCATTGGCGGGGATCATTATTGCAGCCGATATACGTGGAGCGGACGCCAATAATGCTGGTCTTTGGCTGGAACTGGACGCTATCCTTGCCGTCGTTGTCGGTGGCACGTCGCTCTTCGGCGGTCGGTTCTCCATTCTCATGTCGGCGCTGGGAGCGGTCATCATTCAGGCAATGAACACAGGAATACTGCTGTCCGGTTTCCCGCCAGAATATAATCTCATTTTGAAAGCGCTGGTCATAATCGTGATCTTGCTTGCGCAGTCATTCTCATCGGCTGGCGGCTGGGCATTCGTTAAGGCAGAATTCGGTACCAAAGGGCGGAAGAGCCAGTGAACACACGTCTTTTACCTCTTTATGCAACATTGCTGATCTGTATCGTTGCTTATGCTGTCTGCGTCTTTCAGTTCCCCATGATGTTTTCAACGCGGGTCGCCGGAAATTTGCTGACTGACAACGCGTTTCTTGGAATTGCTGCCGTTGGTATGACCTTTGTCATTCTCTCAGGTGGCATCGACCTATCGGTCGGATCGGTGATTGCCTTCACCGGCGTATTGCTTGCGGTGCTGATCACGCATTACGGAATTCATCCCCTCATCGCTTTCGCCATTGCGCTCGTCATTACGACTGCTTTCGGGGCAAGCATGGGTACTGTCATACATTATCTGGAAGTCCCCGCCTTCATTGTTACGCTGGCAGGAATGTTTCTGGCGCGAGGCATGTGCTTTGTCATGACGACGGATTCAATACCGGTCAATCATCAATTCTATACATATCTGCAGGGATTATATTATCTGCTGCCGGGTGGCGGAAGACTGACTTTCATTGGCTGCCTGATGCTGCTGATCTTTGCATTTGGCATTGTAATGGCCCATTTCAGCAAGTTTGGCTCATATATTTATGCCGTCGGAGGAAATCGTACTTCTGCCGAGCTTATGGGAGTGCCCGTTGCCAAAACAACCATCGGCATCTATGCAATGTCGGGCTTTCTGTCAGGGCTCGCGGGTATCGTCTTCTCTCTTTATACTTCGGCCGGATATTCTCTTGCAGCAGTTGGTGTCGAACTTGATACAATTGCGGCCGTAGTTATTGGCGGAACCCTACTGACCGGTGGCGTTGGCTATGTTGCGGGCACTTTCATCGGCGTAATTATTCAGGGCATTATCCAGACATACATCGTTTTCGACGGAACTTTGTCGAGCTGGTGGACAAAGATCGTTGTGGGAATACTTCTCTTCTCATTCATTGCCTTGCAACGTCTGTTGGTGTTGCTGTCATCGAAAAGAACGGCGACCCTTACCAAACCATAACTGCCGAATAGGTTTTTCGGCCCTCTAGCGCCAGCGTTTCGCAGGCCAAGGTCATAACAAATCCTGGATTTTCGCTACAAAGCGGCATAGTCAGTTGCCAATCACGCGTTCTCGTCCTATTCCAGTTATAGAACATTGGAGGAATTATGAATACAAATGTTGCATTGACAGGCTTGGCGCGGGATATGCAGGCGCGCGCTGATACGGGACGCCCAATCCGCATTGGCCTGATCGGCTCCGGGGAGATGGGAACCGACATCGTTACACGCGTAGCGCACATGCCGGGTATCGAAATCGGCGCTATTTCAGAGCTCAATACGCCCAATGCGCTTAAGGCGGTGGATATCGCCTATCGCGAGGAGGGGCATTCGCGTGAAGTATCGAATGCTTCCGCTCTTACACAAGCCATGGAAGCCGGTAAGATTGCTGTCACCAATGATGCGAATCTCATTCTGGAAAACGGACTGATAGATGTCGTCATCGATGCGACAGGCGTGCCGGCGGTTGGAGCCGAGATCGGTCTGCGGGCCATGGAGCACGGCAAACATCTGGTCATGATGAATGTTGAAGCTGACGTCACTATTGGCGCCTATCTCAAAAGCGAGGCTGATCGGCTCGGCGTCACCTATTCCCTTGGTGCGGGTGATGAACCTTCCTCTTGCATGGAGTTGATCGAGTTTGTTTCTGCCATGGGCCACCCGATCGTTGCTGCGGGCAAGGGCAAGAACAATCCTCTCAATATTGATGCCATTCCTGACGATTACGAGGAAGAAGCAGCGCGCCGGCACATGAATGTCCGCATGCTCGTCGAGTTTGTGGACGGTTCCAAGACCATGGTGGAAATGGCGGCAATTGCAAATGCCACAGGGCTTGTCCCGGACAAGCCAGGCATGCACGGTCCTGCCGCAACTCTTGATCAGCTTTCCAAGGTACTGGTACCGGAAAAAGATGGTGGTGTACTGTCGAGAGTTGGCGTCGTTGACTATTCCATTGGCAAGGGAGTGGCTCCCGGCGTGTTCGTTATTGCCGATATGTCGCATCCTCGCATATCAGAGCGGATGGAAGATCTGAAAATGGGCAAAGGTCCCTATTTCACATTTCATCGTCCCTATCATCTCACCTCTCTTGAAGTGCCGCTAACATGCGCGCGCGTCGTTCTGTACGGTAAGGCGGATATGGTTCCTTTGGCCACGCCGGTTGCAGAAGTGTGCGCTGTTGCCAAAAAAGATATGAAACCGGGCGATAAGCTCGATGCTATCGGGGAATATTGCTATCGGGCCTGGATCATGACTGCTCCTGAAGCGCGGTCAGCTGGTGCAATTCCTTGCGGACTTTTGCAAGGCGGCTTGGTTACGGCCCCGATAAAAAAAGGAGAGCTCATCACCCATGCCAATGCCGCCACAGCTCCGGGATCCAAAATTGTCGAGCTTCGCGCACGGCAAGACAAGTTGGTCTACGGTTGATTGATCAAACTATATTTCGTTGTCGTAACGAACAAAAATTGTGAATATTTAACAGCAAGTTAGACAGAGGCTCATGCTTCTGCCTAACTTGCGTTCCGTGTGTATAAAGCTGGTTCTAGCCTTGCAAAAAGCCTGTCAAGTACCAATATTAATAATTGGTTAACGACTGAGTCTTTGATGCAGGAGTGCTCCGTGCCGGCCTATCAAATAAAGTTTGCCTATCTGACGAAGTATAAGCAGTCGCGCCATCTGTTTCACCAACTGGTGATTGCAGACGATGAAGCAAGTGCGCTGGCGCAAGGACGGCAGCTCATGAGTAAACGTTCACCCCAGGCTAGAATCATCCACGAATCCTGCACACTTCGTCCCGATAGCTCCGAAGTCGAAAGCGCAACAGCCCATGGTTGGACGCTTAACGACAATTGGTGGTCCCGCCCGATTAAACCGGATGACGATCTTGCAGCGATTGCAAAACATGGCTTTACCCATAGCAATCATATTCACGCTAAATCTGCGATGGACTGTGTTGCCATAGATAAATATGCCGCGTGATCATAGATCGGTCCGAACAGCCCAAAGCTCCGGGAACAAAACGACGTCGAGCATTTTTCTCAAGTAGTTGACACCTGAAGTCCCGCCTGTCCCGGTTTTAAAGCCGATAATGCGCTCGACAGTCGTGACGTGGTTAAACCGCCAGCGCCTGAAATAATCCTCAAAATCCACCAGTTTTTCGGCAAGCTCATAAAGTGACCAATGTGCTTCCGGATCGCTATAAATAACCAGCCAGGCGGCACGAACGCTTTCATTGGCCTCATAGGCCTGCGAACAATCGCGTGTCAAAATAGACTGATCAATGGGAAACCCTTGCCGGGCTAAAAGACGGATCGACTGGTCATAAATGCTTGGTGCCTGCAAAATCCTTTCAAGCCATGCGTGAATATCGGCTTTATGCGCATGCGGACGCATCATCGCCGCGTTCTTATTGCCCGCCAAAAATTCAATTGCACGATACTGAAATGACTGAAAGCCGGAAGACATGCCAAGCGCCTTGCGAAATGTCGTATACTCGCTGGGCGTCATGGTTCTCAACACGTCCCATGCGGAATTCAACTGGTCAAGAATGCGCGAAACCCGAGCAAGCATTTTGAACGAGGGTGCAAGATCATCTTTGGCAATGTGATCGCACACGGATGTCAATTCGTGAATGACCAGCCGCATCCAGATTTCGGAAGCTTGATGTTGCACGATGAAAAGCATTTCGTCATGCGCATCGGAAAGCGGGGCTTGCGCAGTCAAAATTGTATCCAGCCGCAGATAATCGCCGTAAGACATCCGTCCGTCGAAGGACATCTGTGCGCCCTCGCCGGAGGGATCGTAAGGTGTGCGCGTCATGTGACCGCCCCGAGTACACGATATTCGTGTGCATCCCAGCTGCGTGTTACCAGGACTTCCTTGAGTATAGAAACGGCGTTTTCGACATCAGCAAAACTCAGATAAAGAGGCGTAAATCCAAAGCGGATAATGTCGGGTGCCCGGAAATCGCCAATCACACCCCGGGCGATCAGCGCCTGCATGATGGCGTAGCCATTTTCGCATGAATAAGAAACCTGGCTCCCCCGCTTATCGGCGTCTCTCGGCGTGACCAGCTTTAGGTGATATTCCGCTGCAAATTCTTCAACGCCTTCGATGAAGGTGTCGCACAGCGCCGTCGACTTCATCCGCAAAGCTTCCATGTCGACATCATTCCAAACTGACAATGCTTCATCCAGAGCGATCATTCCCAGAACTTGCGGTGTTCCGCAAAGATATTGTTCGATGTTTCTGGACGGAGCATAGACAGTTTCGAAGTTAAAAGGCGCACGATGGCCAAACCAACCCGATAGTGGCTGATTGAATTCTCCCTGATGAGCCGGATTGACATATAGAAAAGCCGGAGCGCCGGGGCCCCCATTCAAATATTTATAGCCGCAACCTATAGCGAAATCGGCATTTGCGCTGGTCAGATCCACGGGCATTGCGCCCGCTGAGTGAGCCAGATCCCACACAACAAGGACACCTTTGTCGTGGGCGGCCTGCGTTATTGCCGCCATATCGTGACGGTAGCCGGTACGATAATTGACATGGGTAAGCATGAGAACGGCTACATCATCGTCAAGCGCGTCAGCAATGTCGGCCGGTTTGTCAACCAGCACAAGCCTGTGGCCTTTTCCTATCTGCTTTGCCACGCCTTCTGCTATGTAAAGATCTGTTGGAAAGTTTTCTCTTTCCGAAACAATCTTGCTGCGTCCGGCATTGAGCCCGAGAGCGGCTGACAGCACCTTGAAAAGGTTGATCGATGTGCTGTCGGCGGCAACGACGGTTCCTGCAGGCGCGCCGATCAAGCCGGCAATTTTATTTCCCACGCGTTGAGGCAGATGGACCCAGTCGGCAGTGTTCCAGCTTCGAATGAGTTGTTCGCCCCACTCTTCACTTATGGTTTTTGCAACCCGCTGCCTAACGGTTTTCGGCAGCGCGCCCAATGAATTACCATCAAGGTAAATTACATTATCGGGCAGCTCGAATCTGTCGCGAAAGGACCTTAGCGGATCAGATTGGTCGGCTAAAATGGCTTTGGTGCTCGTCATGGGTTTCATTGTTCCATCAGGCCGCTGTGTCGACAGAAGGTATGCCACCAGCGCGGGCCAGTTTCAAAAATGCCTCTTTGGCGAGGCGGACGTGATCAATCAGCAAGGCCTCGGCCTTCAATTTGTCTCGTGCGAGTGCTGCTTCGAGCAGGGCTGTATGCGCTTCGATGCCAAGCGCTTCACGGGATAAGACAGCATTCCCGGCTGCTCCTTCCGCAGCACGGTTCAGGTGATCTATGCGCAGGATTATATGTCGCCTATATCGCTGCAGCTGCGCCGTGGTCTGCTGGGCAAAGCTCATCAGCCATTTTGAGGATGTTCCCGCTATCAGCGCCAGATGGAATTCGGCATGAGCGATATCCCATGCATCTATTGCCTCTGATTGTGAAAAAGAATTGGGTGTGATGCAAGTGGCAAGGCGGTAATGCGCGCTGACCAAATTAGCCTCCCAGTTGCGGTCACCTTCGTCGATGGAACGCGCAAGCAATTCAGTTTCAATCACGGACCGGGCGGTCTCAAGATCTTCCAGTTCTTCGAGCGTCATAGTGGCTACACGAAAACCTTTGTTGGCTTCGGTCGTGACGAAGTTTTCAGCATGAAGGCGATTGAGTGCTTCACGTATGGGAGTAGCGCTGGTGCCAAGCTCGTGCGCCATCGTTCGCAACCGCAATGATTGTCCAGGCCGCAACTCTCCATTGAGGATGCGGGATCGAAGCACGGTATAGAGGCCATCAGATTTGACGCTATCGGCCATTTGGTCCCTTTGTCACGTTGGTGCTTAATTCCATATTGTATATCATTTCACGTTTGTTATACTATTTTCAAGCTTTACAGAGCGGAACATATAAAAAGGGAGAATCGGATGGTTTTGGCACACAAATTGGCCCGTCTAACAATAGGTACGGCGCTCGGACTTGCTTTGGGTTTGAGTGCCGCGGCCGCAGAAACCCGCATTGGCATTGCGCAGTTTGGCAAACATCCCCAGTTGGATGAGACGGTTACTGCTTTCAAGGCAGAGATGACCAAGCTCGGTGTTACTGATGCCGTCTATGATGAGCTCCAGGTTAACTTTGATGCCACGCTGATCCCGCAAATGGTAACCAAGCTGGCCTCCAACAGTCCGAAGCTTATTTTGGCTGTCACGACACCCGTTGCACAAGGCGCGCGGCAGATCGTCGGAAATACCAATACGCCAGTTGTTTTTGCTGCCGTTACGGATCCGGTTGCAGCCAAGCTGACCCCATCCTGGGAAGCTGGCGATAAGGCGATGACCGGAGCCTCCGATCTGCAGGATGTTGCCTCCGTAATTACCTTCATCAAGAAGCTGCTGCCAGATGCAAAGCGCATCGCATATCTTTACAATCCCGGCGAAGACAATGACGTTGCTGTACTCAAATTGATGCAGGAAGTCACCAAGGCGCAGGGTCTGGAACTCGTTGAAGTCGGCCTCGACAACACGAACGACATTCCAATTCGTGTCGGTTCACTGGCAGGAAAAGCTGACGTGATTTATGTGCCGGGCTCCAATCTTGTACAACCAGCCGTTCCGGCTGTTGCGGCGGCGGCCTTGAGCATCAACATTCCCGTTGTCAATGCCTCTGCGCAAGCGGTACGCGATGGGCTTGTGGCAGCGGCTTTCGAAGTTTCCTACACCAAAGTTGGTCAGAACGCGGCAAAACTTGCCTCTGAAATTCTGGCCGGAAAATCGACGGAAAGCCTGGCGCCCATCAAACCGGCTTATGAAGACCATGCTGCAGCCATAAATGAAGCCGTTCTGTCAAAAACCGGACAAAAAGTGCCGGATAGCCTCAAAGATTGCGGTTGTTTCGTCAAATAAGCCTTCTCTTACAAGCCATAAGCATATAGTTCCCGCCTGTAGCGCGGGAACTACCATATTATAGCGGCTCAGCTTAAGGGGCTCACATGACCGACATGCTCTCCGTCAAGGGCGGCACCAAAATCTTCTATCGCGGCACGCAGGATGAACGACGTGCTCTCGATGGATTGGATGTAACACTTAAATCCGGTGATTTTTGCATCGTGATTGGTAGTAATGGTGCTGGAAAGTCGAGCTTTCTCAACGCTGTTTCCGGTAAACTGCCGCTGGATTCCGGCAAAATATTCATTGACGGTCAAGACGTCACAAAGCTAAGCGCCCATCGCCGTGCCCAGTTCATTGCCAGAGTCTTTCAAGATCCGATGATAGGCACTGCTCCGACCATGACAATCGGCGAAAACATGCTCCTTGCCGAACTGCGGGGAAAACAGCGCAGCTTTGCCTATGGGCTGACAACATCCCGCCGCGCTCGATATAGCAAGCAATTGGCTGAACTCAATCTTGGATTGGAAAACCGCCTCGATATGCAAGTCGGGCTGCTATCCGGTGGGCAGCGTCAGTCACTTTCGCTGGTCATGGCCGTTTCAACACATCCAAAACTGCTGCTCCTGGATGAACACACGGCTGCCCTTGATCCCCGCACTGCCAAACTTGTCATGGACACGACAGTGCGCGCCGTCGATGAGCTCAAGCTCACGACAATGATGGTCACGCATAATATGGAACATGCCATCAATTACGGTAACCGGATTATCATGATGGATGCTGGCAAGGTTCTTGTAGATATTGGGCCCGAAGAGAAGCGCGGCATCACAGTGATGGACCTTATTGACCGGTTCCATACAAAATCTGACGCGATCGCGTTGCAGGGGGCCTAAGATGCTGGATGTTTTTAACAGTTTCTACGGGCTCATCCCGGTCACAATTGCGCAAAGCCTCATTGTTTCCTTTGTCGTTCTTGGCGTTATGTTGCCATTCCGCATCCTGAATTTCCCGGATCTGACATCTGAAGGTGCGTTTCCGCTCGGCGGCTGTGTTTGCGGAACCCTGATAGCGGCCGGGGTAAATCCTTTTCTCGCCGTTTTTATTGCTCTGCTTTGCGGATTTGCGGCGGGTTGCACAACGGCGTTTATCCACCTCCGGTTCAAGATCAACACGCTCCTTGCCGGTATATTGGTGATGACGATGCTCTACAGCATCAATTTGCGTATTATGGGCCGCACAAATATTCCGCTTTTTACCTATGACACGACCTTTACTTTATTGGCCGGACCGGCTGCCAATTTCGCATGGGTGAAAATTGCGCTCGTAGGGGTACTGGTCGCGCTTGTTATTGCCGCGATGTTGTACTTCTTCATGTCGGAGAAAGGCACATCAATGCGTGCGGTCGGGGCGAGCCCAGATATGGCTGAAGCGCAAGGCATCAATGTCAGCACTGCGACGATCATTGGGGTTGGTGTCGCCAGTGCGCTTTCTGCCACAGGTGGAAGCATCATGGTTCAAACTCAAGGGTTTGCCGACGTCAATATGGGTTTTGGCATTCTTATCAATGGACTTGCTGCTCTTATTATCGGTGAAGCGATTACCGGTCGTCAGACGATCTTGCGGCAAATCCTTGCCCCCATTGTCGGGTCGTTGGTCTATTACCAGTTGATCTCATTCTGCTTGACGCTGGGACTTGCTCCAGCAGACCTTAAATTTGCCACTGGTGCCTTTGTGCTCCTGATGCTGGCTCTGCCGAATCTGCGCAAGTCCGGCGGAGGAAACCAGATTCGTGAGAAAATAAGGGAATAATCACAATCGGGAGATAATCATGACGAATGCTATCGATTGGGATGATGCCTATTCCAACTTCGCCTATATTCCGGACGGAGCCAGTTATCCGCAAAAATGGCGTACAGAGGCAGCCCAGTTCCGGTCGGAAATGGATGATAAAGGTCTGCTGAAGGCAGATATCGCCTATGGCCCAGATACGCGAAACCGGCTCGACCTTTTCATGCCTTGGGGCGATCTAAAGGGCCTTATGATATTTGTCCATGGGGGCTATTGGAAAGAAGATTTCGACAAAAGCGTGTGGTCACATTTGGCAAGGGGTGCGCATGCTCATGGATTTGCTGTTGCCGTTCCATCATATGTGCTCTGCCCGCATGTTCGCATCAGCGATATTACGGTTCAAATCGGTCTTGCTATCACCAAAGCCGCAGGAGAAGTTGCAGGTCCGATTCATTTGACCGGGCATTCAGCAGGTGGCCATCTCGTGGCACGCATGGTTACAGTCACATCGCCATTGTCGCAAACGATCCGTCAGCGCATTCGCAAGACCGTTCCGATATCTGCTATCACGGATCTTCGGCCTTTAATGAAAACAAAAATGAACGAGACGCTTCATCTTGATGCCATAGAAGCGCGGTTGGAGAGCCCGGCTTTGCTCGAACCGCAAGAAGGGATCGACCTTACTGCCTGGGTTGGTGCCGATGAGCGTCCGGAGTTTATCAGGCAGAATGCATTGCTTGCCAATATATGGGCTGGCTTTGATTGCAGTATTACGGCTGTTGAAGAGCCGACAAAGCACCACGCCAATATTATCGAAGGCCTGACGAAGGCGGATCATCCGCTGACGCGTACATTGCTGGGACTGTAGCAAAAAGGCTGCCAGGATTGGGATATCACCCTGGCAGCCTTTTTACCGATTTGTTGTTATCGAAGTGTCAGGCGCTAAGGCGCTTTGAATCCTCAATGATCATTGCATTGCTCGGCAAACCGAGTGCATGAGCAATACGTTCTAGCTTGCTCGGGTCCGAATTTTGACCGCTTTCAATAGTCTCGATTTCGAGAGATGTCAGACCGCATGACACGGCCAGATCTTCAATTGAATATCCGAATTGTTCGCGAAATGCCCTGACAATATTAATACCATTGGCTAAAGCTGTTGTAATCGATTCTGGCAATGAATAGTTATCGATGGTTTTGTTCATCGCTTTGCTCCTAACGTGAATGGTTTGGTTAACAAATCGGAAGGCAGAACTTATACGTCCGTCGGTTTGGATCAACCCTTTTATGCCTGTTCACATAAAACGTGATCGAAAACTATGTGGAGCGCTTGCCTTAAAGTAGCACCAAATCTCGGTAAAATGACAAATATGCCGATCGTTGACTTGACCAATTGCTGAAGAATATCAGTGGATTGTAACGCCGCTGTGTCACTTGCGGCTCGACATATATAGGTATGCCATCATGAAAAAGAAGGTTTCTGGCTGGATTTATTTCACGAGTCTCGTTTTGGGGTTTGTAACATTGGTTTGCCTGCCTTCAGGCTGTGCTCAGGTCTACTACGGAACGTTCCGCTATGAGGCTCAATGTCTGGAGCGCCCGCAACATGGTGAAACACTCTGCACAGTCGAGAAGATTAAATAGCCCGGTTTCCCGGGCCATTTAGTTCAAACGGCCACATCAAAAGCGGCTTGGGTTTTTGCTTTGATTTCTGCAACGGTCACACCGGGGGCGATTTCTATCAAGGTCATTTTGGCCTCACCACGTCTCTCGATAGTGAAAACGCCAAGATCAGTGATGACAAGGTCTGTCACCCGCTGGCCGGTTAGTGGCAACGTGCATTCTTCGAGCAGTTTGGCTTCCCCTTTTGCTTCATGCTCCATCACAACAACGACCTTCTTGACGCCTGCGACCAGATCCATTGCGCCACCCATGCCTTTGACCATTTTGCCGGGCACCATCCAGTTGGCAAGATCACCATTTTTTGCAACCTGCATGGCTCCCAGGATGGAAAGGTCGATATGGCCGCCTCGGATCATTCCAAAGCTATCGGCACCGTTGAAATAACTCGTTGTCGGCAACTGCGTGATTGTTTGCTTGCCGGCATTGATGAGATCAGCATCCTCTTCGCCTTCATATGGAAATGGCCCCATACCAAGCATTCCGTTTTCACTCTGGAGCTGTACACTCATGCCGGTTGGGATGTAGTTGGCGACGAGAGTGGGGATGCCAATTCCCAGATTGACGTAGAAACCATCTTCAAGTTCCTTTGCAGCCCGCTCGGCCATTTGATCACGTGTCCACGCCATATCAGTGCGCTCCGTTTTCAGCGACAAGTCTCGGTCGCGTTGTCCGTTGTTCAATATGTTTTGTCGGATTTGGAACGTGTACAATCCGCTTCACAAAAATACCGGGTGTATGAACATGGTCACCATCAATCATGCCTGCCTCGACCAGGTGTTCCACCTCCGCCACAGTGAACTTTGAGGCAGTCGCCATGATCGGATTGAAGTTGCGGGCCGTTTTACGATAAACGAGGTTACCCTCCGTATCACCCTTATAGGCATGGACTATGGACAGATCGGCGAAAAGCCCGCGTTCCATGACATAAGACTCGCCATCGAATTCCCGCACATCCTTGCCTTCTGCTATGATGGTGCCGACACCGGTCTTGGTGAAAAAGGCGGGAATTCCGGCTCCTCCTGCCCGAATGCGCTCGGCAAGCGTGCCTTGCGGATTGAACTCGAGTTCCAGTTCCCCCGATAGATATTGCTGCGCAAAAAGTTTGTTCTCGCCAACATAAGACGAGATCATTTTGCGGATTTGCTTGGTTTCGAGCAATACGCCAAGACCAATGCCGTCAACACCGGCATTGTTGGATATTACGGTCAGATCTCTAACACCGGAATCGCGGATTGCATAAATCAGCGCTTCGGGAATACCACAAAGGCCAAATCCACCGGCCATGATCGTCATGCCGTCGAACAGAACACCTTTCAGTGCGTCAGCCACGCTTGATTGAACTTTTTTCAAGAATAGTCTCCCATTTCTTTCGTCCTCCTTATCAACGGTAAAGCTTGTGCCGGTGCCACAGATAGTCGTATTAATACTGCATGACAGTACCGGAGCTTTCCAGTTTAGACATTGTGAATTCTGCGAGCGAAAAACGCTTTCAGTTGACGGACCTGCCAATGCCGATGGTCTATGCAACGCACCGTATCATAAGGGATTGCAATTCCGAATTTGCTGAAACCTTTGGCTATGAGCGGCTGGAGTTGATCAATCAGAGTTTCAGCCGGCTCTATCCCAAGATCAGAGATTTCGTTCGCACCGGCGAGATGTGGAGAAGCAATCTTGGAGGCGGTAAGGTCTATTACGATGAACGTTTGATGAGGCGCAGGGACGGAACCAGCTTCTGGTGCCGGGTGCGCGGTCGCAGCCGCAATAACGCCGATCCGTTTGCAGAGGCACTTTATTGTTTCGAGCCGACAAACCGGGCCGTGACAGGAAATATGAGCCTCATCTCCGATCGACAGAAACAAGTTCTGACCCTGGTGTCCCAAGGCAAGACCAATGCCCAGATTGCGGCGGAAATAGGCTTGTCGAAACGCACTGTCGAAGCGCACAGGGCACGCCTTATGCGGGCCCATTCTTTGCACAATAGCGCGGAACTTATTGCGTGGTTTTCAAGTCTGCGCTGAATCAGAAGGAAGCAGCGCTCTTTGGCCGCCAGACAAGCAGACGGTTTTCAACAAGTGTCACCAGCCAGTCGACAAGAATAACGAAAAAAGTCAAAACAAACATTCCTGCAAAAACGCCGGTGATATCGAAGACGCTTTCAGCCTCGTGAATAAGATATCCCAGGCCCGCTGCTGAGCCGAGATATTCACCGACTACTGCTCCCACTACCGCAAAACCTACCGACGTATGCAAAGATGAGAACATCCAGGACAACGCGGACGGCATATAGACATGGCGCAGCAACTGTCTTCCGTTCATGCCAAGCATGCGCGCATTGGATAGCACAGCTGGGCTTACTTCCTTGACACCTTGATAGACGTTGAAGAACACAATGAAAAAAACCAGAGTAACGCCCAAGGCCACTTTCGACCAGATGCCAAGCCCGAGCCACAATGCAAATATTGGTGCAAGAACAACGCGTGGCAAAGCATTGGCTGCTTTCACATAAGGATCGAAAACGGCAGCAAGGAGTGGTTTGCGCGCAAACCAGAACCCGACAATCACGCCCCCGAGCGAACCGATGATGAAGGCAAGTGCGGCCTCAGTGAGTGTTATGCCGAGATGATACCAAATCGAACCATCGGCAAACCAGTCGAGAATGCGGTTGCCAACGGCCAATGGCTCGGCGAAGAAAAAACTGATTGTTTTAGGATCACCGATAAGGGTTGTGGTTGAGGCAACGTGCCAGGCTACCAGAACGACGACAGCCACTAAAATTTGCAGGAGAAGTAAAAGTCCCCGGTTCATCAAGCTTTTTCCGCCTGCCGATAACCTTTGAGCACTTCTTCCTTTAACGCATTCCAGATTTCCCGGTGCACTTCATGGAATTGCGGCTCGGATTTGATGTCAGCCATATTGCGTGGTCTGGTTAGTGGAATTGTGTAATCGCCAATAATGCGCGACGACGGTCCGGCAGACATAATGACCACCCGGTCAGCAAGACCGATTGCCTCATCAAGATCGTGCGTAACAAACATGACTGCCTTGCGATCTGCTGTCCACAAATCAAGCAGCAGATCACCCATAATAAGGCGGGTCTGTGCATCCAATGGCCCAAAGGGCTCGTCCATTAATATGATCTTCGGGTCGCGGATAAGGACCTGTGCCAATCCCACACGTTTGCGCTGACCGCCGGAAAGCATGTGCGGATAACGGTCGCAAAAGGCGGAAAGTCCGACTTTCCCCAGCCATGTGCGAGCGCGCTCAAGTGCTTCACGACGCGGAATTCCGGCTACTTCCAGCCCTATCGCAACATTATCAAGCGATGTCTTCCACGGCATGAGCGAATCTTGCTGAAAGAGATATCCGGCATGGCCATTGATCCCGGTATGTGTCTTGCCGAAGATTTTGATCTGGCCCCGTGCTGGTTTGAGCAAACCAGCGGTCGCATTTAAAAGGGTGGACTTTCCGCAGCCCGTTGGTCCGACAATTGCAACGAACTCACGATCACGAACACTCAGATTTGTTTCGCCAACGGCCTCATATGTCTTTTCATGGGCAACCGGAAAAGCGATGGTAATGCCTTGCAACTCGACGGCGTCTGCACGGGTGCCCGCCTCGGATAGGGGTACTGTCATTGATGCTGCCTATCCCTTGATGAACCGGTCATCAAACGTTGCAGCAAGATCGATATCGGCTTTTGCAAATTCTGGATCGAGGATTTTTAATGTATTGAGAACCGACTGCATGCCCTCCATTGTCAGGACGCCGTTAAGCGAATAGGTGGGCAATGAATTGGCTACTGCTTTCAAATAAAGCGATTTATCGCCCAATTGATATTCCGCTGGAACGCTGTTTGCAATTTCTTCTGGCGAAGCACCATGCAACCATTTCAACGATTTGACGAAGGCATTGACCAAGGCTTTTGAAGTGTTGGGATTTGCGTCGGCAAACTCTTTCTTGACATAGAGCACTGCCGCTGGATTTGATCCGCCAAATAGTGCCTTTGTTCCCTCTTCGGTACGGGTATCGATGATGACAGTGATGTCGCCATCTGCTTCAAGCTTGGCAATGACCGGGTCCAGATGTGAAATTACATCCACCTGTCCTTGTTTGATTGCAGCCACGGCGCTGGCGCCACCGCCAATACCAATCAAGGGCGCCGCATTGGCTTTGAGTCCGGCTTTGACCATCGCATATTGCGCAGTCAGCGCAGTTGACGATCCAGGTGCTGTCACGCCGATCTTCAATCCGGCAAAATCGGCGGGAGACTTGATCTTATCAGCGAGTTCCTTGCGGACAGCGATCACAATGGCCGGGAACCGGCCAAGCTCGCACAAGGCTCGCACATCCTGTCCTTTTGCCTGCATCCGGATCGTGTGCTCATACGCGCCGGTTACAACATCGACAGACCCGCCGATCAGGGCCTGCAAGGATTTTGCTCCGCCGCCAAAGTCATTAACGGTGACATCAAGACCCTCTTCCTTGAAAAACCCCCGGCGCTCGGCAATTGTCAGCGGCAGATAATAAAGAAGGGGTTTGCCGCCGACACCCAGTGTAACGCTGGTTTTTTCCAGGGCCCCTGCTGTTTGAGCCCCCGCCCTTGAGCTGGAAGTACCAAGCAAGGATAGTGCTGCCGCACCAGCAAGAAATTGACGGCGTTCCATATTGCTTCCTCCGCTATGGATTGCACAACTTGTTCCGATGGCTGGCGATACCAGCTGGCTGTGCATTTGTTTTCTGATTTTGAGAAAAGTTAGCATCAGGATTCTGGCAAGACAAGCAGTTCCGCGGAAATACACAAAGAGGGAGATCTCCATAACCAAGGCTGCATCAAGCGAACGTGATGGCACTCATCAAGACGTCGCAGTCACCCATTATCGATCCACGCGCACAAACAGGCCCACGGCTACAAAAGCGAACGCAGATTATTGTCCAGGACGTGCTCGTGGTGCGGAATCGGTTGGCAGGGCGTCGAAAATGCACCCGAACCCTTCATCCATACGACATGGGAATGATCCACGCTTCAACCGGGCCGGCATTTGCTACCAGGTCGGTAATCGGCATCAAGGTGTCTTTCTGCCCTCCGCTATTTCAAGGGCAGGCTCGAAATCGCCGAGCCCTTCAATTGTTGCGGCTATTATCATTTGGTTTCACCACACTGTAACGCTGCGCCGTCTTGTATCGCGTATTCCTCACCTCGATAATGCCGCCCTCCAGTACGATGTATACGACCTCCCCATTTTGGGAAGTCGCCATGTCTCCGACTTTACCCTCACCTCGTATGATTTGATTGACGGTGATACGCGCCACCTGATCATCTTCTGCAGCTGCGACCAGGCCGGGATATGAGCAGGCGAAAATCGTAAAAGCCGAAAACAGCGCTATTTTTTTGTTTGCCACTTCACAGTCTCCCATTCACATGAATGTCGATTCCAACCATTCTCGATAAATGGCCGCGACTCAATGTTTGAATGATATCGAGCCCGCCATCGTTACGCCAATGTTTGGCAGGCTTGAAAGCAGCAACAATTCCGTGTAGAAATCTAGAAATAACGCTATTTTTCTAGATGGAATGCACCATAGATGAGCCTCAGCATCAAAGATCCGGAAGCCCACCGCCTGGCGCAGGCGATTTCTCACGCCACGGGGGAAAGCATGACCCGCGTCGTCACCGAGGCGCTACGCGAGCGGTTCGCCAAGATCGAACGGCAAAAGGGCCGGGCCAGCGTCGAGGAGCTCCTAGCGATCGCCGATCGTGCCGCAGCGCACGTCAAGCGCCCCTATGTCGATCATGCCGAATTCCTTTATGACAAGAACGGCCTGCCGAAATGATCGTCGATACCTCGGCTCTGGTCGCAATCCTCTATCTTGAGCCCGAGGCGGCGAGCTTCGTTAAGATCATCCATGACGCTGAAGTCACCCGGATCAGCGTCGCCAATTACGTCGAGTTGGCTATGGTGGTGGAGGGCCAACTCGGGGCCGATGGCATGCGTCAGGCCGAGGCCTTCTTCCGGCGCGCCGGCATCATCGTCGAGCCTGTGACACTGGAGCATGGCGAACTGGCCCGACAGGCTTTCCTTGATTTCGGCAAGGGCCGTCACAAGGCCGGCCTCAACTTCGGCGACTGCTTCGCCTATGCTCTGGCGAAAGCCTCGGGCGAACCGCTGCTGTTCAAAGGCAACGACTTCTCGCAAACCGACGTTCACGCGGCCTGATGGCCGACGATTCACAACCAACCGACTACAATTCGCTAACCCCTTCTGCTCCAAGTGCGCCTCCTCCCCTGCCGACCCATTTGCAGAATCTGACCGAGCGTGCCCGTGATTATGTCGAGGCGCGAGCTCCGCCAATACTCGCAAGGTTTATGCGTCCGACTGGAAACACTTCTCGGCTTGTGCCGGCGTTCGAACCTGCGTCCCCTCCTCGCTGATCCCCAAGTCGTTGGGCTCTACATTACGGCATGCGCGACCGGCACTGCATGAAACCGTAGTCGGTGTCGAACCATCGAGCGGCGCGTCTCTCTTAGCGGCCATCGAACGTCAATACCGTGCCGGTGATATAGACGGGCGTCGGCCGGAAAGAGAACGGCATTGGCGATCTCGCTGGGCTCGCCCAGCCTCCTATTGGCTTCCTGCGCATCCAGGTTCCGAACCATTCCTCCTTGCTGCGCCCCTTGAGCGTCAGTTCGGTGCCGACATAGCCGGGCGCGACAGCGTTGACGCGCACGCCCTGTTTGCCGCCAGCGGTTCGGTCAAAAGGTTCACGCTGGCCTTCGCGGCATTGTAGAAACCTGCGGTTGCGGATAGACGATCACTTCACCGCAAATGGACGAGATATTGACGATTGCGCCGCGCCCGTCCAAAAGCCCCAATTGGCACCGTCGGAAAGGATGCTCCTGACTTGCTAGCTTCAGTTCCGCTACGACCACCCACTGCTAGGGGAAGGCATAAGAGCCGTCCGGCCGTTTCGGCACACGTCGTTGCCAGTGAATGTAGCCTTCCTCCGTCATTGCCTGCTCGTCCATCTCGAGCCGCGGCCACACCGGACGCTCGCTGACATCGTCGGCCAAGACCCCCACCGACCTTAAGGCGCGCTGCTGACGACAAACATCGACTTGGACGAAGGCACTTGCTCGCTTGCCCTGCTTGAGGCGACCTCAGAGTTCTTCGGCCTCACACTGCAGCAGACCCGCGCAATCATATCGACCAGGTGTCGCTCCAGCCTTGGCAGGTACGCGTGATTTCGTTCTGGAACCGTAAGGAGGTTGATCACGGTGAAGCTGAAGCTTTGGCGCGATTGTCGATGAAAAGCCGATCAAGGCGATGATTGAGTTACCCGTGCCACTACACAGGAATCTCGTTGCTTATACCTCACGCAGGTCGCCCGGGTTCCTGATCTCTCGCTTCAACGTGGAAAATCAGCCTGCCCTGGCGCATTATGCAGTGGGGCAGCGACCGGCCCAAGCCTGAACTGTTGGTCACGTGCCTCCAATGTCACAAAGCGCTTTTCTCTGCCGCGAGACATTGGTGGCCTCGTCGCAAAATCCGTTGCAAAGTGTCAACTGGTCCCGCGCGAGGCAACCGTAAGCTTACCCGACATATCTGCCTGAGGTTGCTCGCGATCACCGATTGAAGATTTGGAGGCAGAGTGTGTGACGAGATGGCAGGGAATAACCAGCCTCCTTGGCGTATTGTTCACGCGTTCTTCAGGATTGCCGAGAATCGGGGGTCGAAAGCGCGTGCGATAGGTTCGGCTGCAGCGCCAAGTGCAGCAGACCAGGGATCGGCAAGTCCAGCTTGTAGCCGCGGCTGCGGATGGCGGTGTGTCCGCTCTGCAATGGATGGCAGCAAGGGCGCTATCTTTTCTACAAGTCGGTCAATCAGTATTCGGGGTGCACCACCGCACAAAATAACTGTTTGTGGATCGAAGACGAGTTCAAGTATCTGGACCGCGCGCCGCAACCGCTCTGCCACGTCATCCATCCACTGTTCGAGCCTTGACCCGCCCTGTCGCACCGCGTCGGTCACCTTTGCAAAAAGATCCGGCGCAGACGGATCAAGTTCCAGTAATTTACACAATGCCGCCATCGAAGCATAGTGCTCCAGCGGCTCGACATCGGCGCCATCTCCCGGCACCAAGGTCAGCATCATGCCGATCTCTCCGGCATTGGAATAAGCGCCTCCATAAAGTTCGCCGTTGAGAATGAGACCCGTACCCAGGCCATAACCGAAATAAATGCAGATGGCATGGTCAAGTCCATGTGCTGCGCCGAGTAAACGCTCCGCTGTCGCCGCCGCCGAAGCGTCATTTTGTAACGCAACCTCAAGCCCCGTACCTTCGGCGATACGTTCTACAAGTGGAAAGTTCTGCCAGGCGGTCATCATCCATGGATCGTCATAGAGCGTGTTAATGCCAAAAGGTCCGGGCATGGCAATCCCAAGCCCGACGAGGCGATCTTCACCGCCGGAAACCTGTTCGGCTAACATTGTTCTTGCCCGTGCTACAAGATCAAGCACCACGACGACGCCTACCTCCGGTCCCCCTGACGGGAGCATTGCCTCGATTTGAACCAGCACATCACCAACCAGGTTGACGATAACAGTGCGCGTTACATGTCGGTCAATCTGGAGGCCGATTGCAAAGGCTCCTTCGGGCACCAGTTGATAGGGTGTTGCCGGCTGCCCTCTGCCCTTTCGGATACTGGCTTGCGAGCGTACCAGACCCTCACCGGCAAGCTCTTCGATAATGTTGGACACTGTCTGGGGTGTCAGCCCGGTCGCCCTCGCCAAGTCGGCACGAGACAAGGCTCCGTTAATCCGTAGCGCATCAATCATGATACGTCGATTATGCGCGCTTGCTCCACCAAGATTGGTGCCGCTTTTGGCTCTTATCGTTGGTCTGTCATCCATGTCCAAGCCCTCTTGACAGCAGCAGAATATTGATCGACTAATAAGTCAAGAGAATTGATTTAATAGTCGACCGAAAGAGTCGCCGAAAAATCGTCTCCAGGGGAACGTGAGCAAAAGCTCTCGATCTGTAGCGATCACCGAGCACTGTCCATACCGGTCAGCGTTTAGAACTGCCAGAGCTAAACAGGAGGTAAGAATGTTGAAATCCGTCACGACCGCGCTTTTAGGCGCAACACTGCTGGCGGCGGCGCTGTCCGCACCCGCTCACGCTCAAACCAAGATCAATGCCTTGTTCATGGCACAGGCCGCGTACAGCGAAGCTGATGTGCGCGCCATGACAGAGTCTTTCACAAAGGCGAATCCGGATATATCGGTCAATCTTGAATTCGTTCCATACGAGGGCTTGCATGACAAGACTGTCCTCGCACAGGGATCGGGTGGCGGCTATGACGTTGTATTGTTCGACGTTATCTGGCCTGCTGAATATGCAACGAACAAAGTATTGCTCGATGTGTCGGACAAGATCACTCCCGAGATGAAATCAGGCGTTCTTCCCGGTGCATGGACGACTGTCGAGTATGAAGGCAAGCGCTATGGTCTGCCATGGATACTCGACACCAAATATCTGTTCTACAACAAGGAAATTCTACAAAAAGCCGGTATCGCGAACCCGCCCAGGACTTGGGCCGAGCTTTCCGAGCAGGCCAAGATCATCAAGGATAAGGGTCTGCTCTCAACGCCGATAGCCTGGAGTTGGTCTCAGGCCGAGGCGGCGATTTGCGATTACACGACGCTGGTCAGCGCCTATGGCGGCAGTTTTATCAAGGATGGCAAACCGGTATTCCAGACAGGTGGCGGCCTTGATGCGCTCAACTACATGGTTGAAAGCTACAAGTCGGGCCTCACAAACCCCAACTCGAAGGAATTTCTCGAAGAAGATGTCCGGCGCGTGTTCCAGAATGGCGAAGCTGCCTTCGCCTTGAACTGGACTTATATGTACAACATGGCCAACAATCCAAAGGACAGCAAAGTTGCAGGCAAGGTGGGAGTCGTTCCGGCTCCCGGCGTAGAAGGAAAAAGCACGGTCTCGGCAGTTAACGGCTCGATGGGCCTCGGGATTACCTCGACCAGCAAACAGCCTGATGAGGCGTGGAAGTACATTGCTTTCATGACTTCCCAGGCGACGCAAAACCAATATGCCAAGCTCAGCTTGCCAATTTGGACATCGTCTTATGACGACCCGGCTGTTTCGAAAGGTCAGGAAGAACTGATCGCGGCCGCCAAGACCGGTTTGGCTGCCATGTATCCGCGCCCTACAACACCAAAATATCAGGAACTGTCGACGGCATTGCAGCAAGCAGTTCAAGAATCACTGTTGGGCCAAGAAGCGCCGGAAGCAGCGCTGAAAACGGCGGCTGAAAACAGCGGATTATGATTTGATTGGAAAGGCGGCCGCGTTGTCTGCCGCCGTTCCCTCATTCATTATAATATATTGATGATGTGACGGGCAATATTTCATGACGAACAATTGGATTACGACCCGGGCATGGCTGCTTATGCTGCCGCTGCTTGTCGTCATGATAGCGGTTATTGGCTGGCCGCTGATCGATACGATCCGGCTCTCCTTTACCGATGCAAAGCTGGTAGGAACCCAGGGCAGTTTCGTTGGGCTGGACAATTATGTGAAGGTCCTTTCCGGTTCAAATTTCCAGCGTTCACTCCTGACGACTTTTTGGTTTGCGGTTCTTTCCGTCTCCGCAGAGATGGTGATCGGGGTCTTGGCGGCATTGCTTCTCAATCAACGTTTCTACGGCCGCTCAGTCTTGCGTGCACTGATGATTTTACCCTGGGCCTTGCCAACTGTTGTCAACGCCACCTTGTGGCGCCTGATATACAACCCCGAATATGGAGCACTAAATGCACTCCTCGTGCAAATAGGGATGCTTGATTCCTATCGCTCATGGCTCGGCGAACCCGGGACTGCACTGGCATCGCTGATCCTTGCGGATTGCTGGAAAAACTTCCCGCTGGTTGCCCTAATTGCTCTTGCCGCTCTTCAGGCTGTGCCCCGCGATATTACGGCAGCTTCCATGGTCGACGGCGCAGGAGTCTGGTCACGCTTCCGTTTTGTTACCCTGCCCTATCTGGCCGGGCCGCTCATGGTGGCATTGGTCCTGCGAACAATCGAAGCTTTCAAGGTTTTTGATATTATCTGGGTCATGACTCGCGGCGGTCCTGCTAACAGCACCCGCACCCTGTCCATCCTCGTCTATCAGGAAGCATTCTCGTTTCAGCGAGCCGGATCAGGCGCATCATTGGCATTAATTGTCACCTTGCTGGTGACGGTGCTTGCCGTCGCCTATGCAGCTCTTATTCGCAAAACCGCAGGAGCGTCATGATGGAGCGTCAAAGCCTCACCCTGACCATTTTCGTTCATATTGCGGCATTGGTTTTGGCTATCGTCATTCTTGCGCCAGTCGCTTGGTTGTTTGTTATGAGCATTTCCTCAACACCTGACCTGCTCGCAAAACCATTGCATTGGTGGCCGGATACGGTGGACCTTTCGCGCTATGGTGTGCTTCTGTCTTCAGTTGCAAACAGTGCGGGTGAGGCTTTTGTCGCTTCGCTTTTCAACAGTCTCAAGGTTGCCGGCATGGCAACTGTCGCAGCGCTTGCCGTTGCCATTCCATCGGCATGGGCAGTTTCAAGGACGCCTTCCGTTGGCTGGTCGCTCTATGCTGTCATTGCGACCTATATGCTTCCCCCGGTCGCCCTTGCTGTTCCGCTTTACATGTCACTCGCATGGTTCGGTTTGCTCAATAATGTCTTTGGTCTTGCCCTCGTGTATCTGACGATCCTTGCTCCATTTACCACATGGTTGTTGAAGTCAGGGTTTGACTCAATTCCGCGGGAGATCGAAAGCGCTGCCGTCATGGATGGTGCGCGACTGGATCAAATATTACGTCTCATCACACTCCCCCTTGCAGCCCCGGTTATGGCAACCGCTGCTCTGTTTGCATTTTTGCTTGCGTGGGATGAGTTTTTTTATGCGCTGCTTTTCACCTCCGATCAGCGCGCAAAGACATTGACCGTAGCAATTGCCGATCTGGCTGGCGGTCGTGTGTCGGATTACGGTTTGATTGCAACTGCGGGCGTTTTGGCTGCCCTCCCCCCGCTGTTGATCGGTCTGTTCATGCAGCGTGCTCTAATTTCGGGCCTCACAAGTGGCGGCGTTAAAGGATGAATATGCTCTCTGAAACTACAAAGCCCGCCGGACTTGTCGCTATTGAAAAAGAAATGGCACGGCAGAATGCAGACGCCCTTGCTTCCTTTGAGACCGCTTCGACTTTGGCGGCAACAATTGCACAGTCATTGCGCAAGACCCGGCAGTTGCTGCTGCTCGGCATGGGCGGTTCGCATGCGGTCGGTCGCGCAGTTGAGCCATTTTACCGAAGCCTCGGTATTGATGCCATTGCGGTTCCTTTGTCCGAACAACTGGGTCAGCCACTGTCGACGGACGGCAAAACAATTATTGTGACGTCACAGTCAGGTGAAAGTGCCGAAGTTTTGCGTTGGTTCGGTGAGACAGGTATTCGAGCTGATACGTTCGGTCTGACGCTGGAAGAAGGGTCGACGCTGGCGCGTACAATTCCTTCCCTCGTAGGTGCTGGCGGAACTGAAAAGGCATTTGCTGCGACGCGCAGTCTGACCATCAGCTTTGCGTTGCACCTCGCGATCATCAATGCATTGGGAGAAAACACGGCGGAAGCCTTGCGGATCCTGGGATCGTCTGACGTTACCCAAGTCAAAGAAGCGATTTCCGTTTTTTCCAATGTGAGGGCGATCGTCACATCTGGGCGGCGAATGCAGGGTGTGGCCGAAGCCATAGCGCTGGGTCTTACCGAGTTGTCGCGCATTCCTTGTTTCTCGCTGGAAGGCGGTCAATTGCGGCACGGGCCAATGGAGATGCTCGGACCAGATGTTGGCGTTGTTCTGTTTCGAGCCAAGGATGGAACGGCGGAACTCGTCAGCCGCATGGCGCTCTCGGCGCTTGAGGCCGGATCGCCGGTTATTGTGTTTGATGCATCGGATGAAGAGCCGATCAAAGAGGCGGTAATGATTGATGTCGGTGCCGCATCAGGTATTGCCGCTGTGTTTGCACTTCTGCCCGCTGCGCAACATTTCATGCTTGGCTTTGCCGGTTCGCGCGTAAAGGACCTTGGAACGCCTGTACGTTCCACCAAAATTACGCGGAGTGAATAACATGGCGCTGCGGCCTCTTGCCATTATCGGTAATGTCAATGTTGACCTCATACTAGGGCCTGCCGAACCTTGGCCACAGCCAGGTACGGAGATCATGGTCGATCATGATGAGCTTCGGGTCGGCGGATCGGCTGGCAATGCGGCTTTGGCTTTGCTGGGTTTGGGCGTTGAGTGCCAGATCGCCGCCAATGTTGGCGATGATCAGTTCGGCGAATGGTTGCGGCAGGCATTCAACGACCATGCCGTGCATTGGCCCGTGTGCCGGACCGGAACAACTCTTTCCGTCGGGATCACTCATCCCAATGGCGAACGCACATTCTTCACAACCAAAGGCCACATTGCGCACTTGTCGTGGACAGACGTGCACAAAATGCTTGATCCGAAGCTTCTGGAAGGTGGCACTGCAATCCTGTGCGGCTCGTTCCTGACCGGCATACTTGCAAATGATTATGATGCCCTGTTTGACTGGGCAGAAACGCATAATATCAAGATCGCTCTTGATACCGGCTGGCCTATAGACGGATGGACAGAGGAAAATCGTTCGCGCACACGACATTGGCTAAGCCGCTGTCATATCGCCTTGTTTAATGAGGTGGAAACCATCTCCCTTACCCACGCGACCGACGCAATTGAAGCTGCGCACAAGCTGAAGGCATTGATGCCGGACGATGCAATTGTTGTGGTCAAACGTGGCCCGGAAGGGGCGCTTGCCATAGGACCGGACAATATTGTTGTCTCGGCGCAAGCCCCTTCTGTCGCCGTCGTCGACACGATCGGTGCCGGGGATGTTTTCAATGCTGGCTTCGTGGCCGCACAAGCCAGCGGCCAAAGCATTGAAGAAAGCCTGCGCGCTGGTGTGCGTATCGCAACCATGGCCATATCCACTGTGCCTCGCCGTTATGATGGTGAAGATCTTCAAATCGTTTCGGGGAAAGAGTCATGAGCGCGCTTGAACTAGTTGATATTCGCAAACGCTATGGGAACATCGAAACTTTAAAAGGGATTGATCTGTCACTTGCCGATGGCGAGTTTCTCGTGCTGCTGGGTTCTTCAGGTTGTGGCAAGTCCACGCTGCTCAATATTATCGCTGGACTGGCCGAGGCTACGGGCGGTGATGTGCGCATTGGTGACCGCTCTGTAACCGGAATTCATCCGAAGAACCGGGATATAGCGATGGTGTTCCAGTCTTATGCGCTTTACCCGAATATGTCGGTGGCCCGAAATATTGGCTTTGGTCTGGAAATGCGCAAAGTTTCCGAAGCCGACCGCAATGTCGCGGTGCAAAAAACGGCAAGGATACTTCAGATTGAGAATTTGCTGGCGCGCAAACCGTCCGAACTGTCCGGTGGTCAGCGCCAGCGTGTTGCCATTGGGCGTGCGCTTGTGCGCGATCCGCAAATATTCCTGTTTGACGAGCCGCTTTCAAATCTCGATGCGAAATTGCGGATGGAAATGCGAACCGAACTGAAGCGTTTGCATCAGATGCTTGGAACCACGATTGTCTATGTGACGCACGATCAGATTGAGGCCATGACACTGGCAACGCGCATCGCGGTTATGCGCGATGGTCAAATCGAACAGCTGGCCACGCCGGATGAAATTTATAATCGCCCCGCTACGCGTTATGTGGCAAGTTTCGTCGGCTCTCCACCAATGAATATGCTGGATTCCACTTTCTCCGATGGATTTGCTCATATTGACGGGACACTGAGCAGTATTCCCCTCCCCGCGCATCTTCACAAGGCCGCCGCTGAAGCGCGGAACATTACAGTTGGCGTCCGTCCCGAAAGTCTGACGCTTGCGCAGGTCGGGGTCACGAATTTTGGCATAGATGCAAAGATTGAAGTGGTCGAACTGACAGGGCCGGAACTTGTTGTCACTGCCACCATTGGCATGCAACGCCTTACTGCCAGTCTGCCCCCTCGATCGCAGGTGACAGTGGGGGCCATGCAACGCTTTGCCATTGATCCCGACGCTCTGCATGTGTTCGACAAATTGACAGAAAAGCGAATTTAAATGCTTGGTCGACTGAGAACATATGCAGCGCTGGCAATAAAAAATATAGCGACGAACCCTGCCAATAATGGTGACGGCCGGGCGAAATAATAAAATGAAGCATAGCCAAAGGCCATGCCGCCGCAGGCAATCCATTTAATACGCATTGGTATGGCCCCATGCTCTCGCCATTTGACCAATGTCGGCCCAAAGACGGGATGCTCAAGCAGCCATTTCTCAAAACGCGGCGATGATTGCCCAAAACACCAGGCGGCCAAAATCAGGAAGATTGTTGTGGGCATTACTGGGAGAAGCAGACCTATGAAACCGAGCGCGACCATTAGCCAGCCGAGCGCGAAATAAATTGTTCGCTTCGCCATGTTCATACCGCCTGCTTTCCACGTGCTGTTTATTGTAGACAAGTATCTACATGTTTTTGCATATGAAGTCAGCGGGTTTGCAGGTGCCAAAACTCACGCAGGCAGCAATTGCTGCGGCCCTTCCCTCTTTGACAGAACCGTATCAATCAATCCCCACTCTTTTGCCTCGTCGGCGGTCATGAAATGATCGCGATCCAATGTCCGCTCCACTTCATCAAACGAGCGTCCGCAGTGTTGGGCATAAAGCCTTGTCACACGTTGTTTCGTTTGCCGCATCTCTTCAGCCTGGATAAAAATATCCGAGGCCTGACCCTGGAATCCACCAAGTGGCTGATGCACATGGATACTGGAATTGACCAAGGCAGTTCGGTGACCGGGTTCGCCAGCCATTAATAGAAATGAACCCATTGATCGAGCGGTACCCATGCACAATGTTGCAACGGGGCATGTGATGAATTGCATTGTGTCGTATATTGCAAGACCACTGGTTATCACGCCGCCAGGCGAATTGATGTACATGGAGACAGGCTTGGTGGGGCTTTCGGATTCAAGAAACAACAGTTGTGCGCAAATCAACGCAGCCATTCCGTCCTCCACCTGACCGTTGAGAAAAACGATACGTTCGCGCAGCAGTCGTGAATATATATCAAAAGACCGTTCCCCTCGGCTGGACTGTTCCACGACCATAGGGACAAGCTGCATCATGTCGCGCATAGGCGAACTCCTCTCCGTCAAATTGAAAGTTTGTTGTGGTCAGGCGGCCAAGCGTTGCCTTGGAAAATTGCAGTTGGCAGCAATCATGGATTGCTCATGCACGATATGAAAAGTGGTTCCACCTTTGTCATTCGCGTTGATCTGGAACGTCACGGTACTGACCGCTTCATTATCTTTGATGCTATAGCGCACATGCGTGCCCGGTTCCATGGAGATCAGGCGCAGCTCGATGCGGTCCAGTGCGGCTTCATCGTCCATATCGGAGCACGCGGGGCTGCCAAGCCACCGCGAGACATATTCGGGGACGGTTAACGCGCGCCACACCTTCGTTGGTTCAGCATCCAGTTCGTAAGTGAGCCTGATCGGCGCTTCGCTTTTCGGTGTCATTGATCCATCTCCTTGAGAAGCCGTTTCAGCTCGTCCACCCGCTTCGGCCAGAATGCGTGATATCGGCTTAGCCATTGGTGCATTCGCGCGATCCCATCCGGGTTTATTCGATACATCACGTTGCGACCGAGCTTTTGTTCGGCAATCAAACCGGCGCTACGCAAGACAGCAAGATGTTGCGAGATGGCCGGCTGCGACATTGCAAACCCCTGCCGCAACTGCGTGGCGTTCATTTCACCGTCGGCCAGACGTTCAAAAACTGCGCGTCGCGTTGGATCGGCCAGTGCCTTGAAAAACTCTGTCTCGTTCATGAGAATACATAAGCATAGACTTATGTGATTCGCAAGGGCTGTGTTCGGGCAGGGGCTGGTGACCGAGCCGGCCAGGACAAGCCGGTCAGCACCATCGAAATTTGCTCTTTTTTTACCCCTAATCTCGTCAGATTTACGGTCTATATTGTTAATCAGCAAATCATTAGCCCGCTTATAGCCGGGCTCGACTGTCCTTTGGAGATCATGCCTTGTTCACATATCAAAAGTTTGGCCTTGCCCTTGTCCTGTCCTCGGCACTTGTAACCGGTGCTGCCGCCGATACGCAGCAGGTAACCGGCACTTATGTCAATCAGTCCGGGGGCACCAAGGTCCGGCTAAGCGACTGCGGCACCGGTCTGTGCGGTACGGTCATATGGATGAAAAACCCGGTCAATGATGTCAACAATCCGGATGTTTCCAAACGGAACCGGTCCGTGGTCGGCATTCAGGCGGTGAGCCTGAAATCAACAGGGCCTGCCACATATGCCGGCTCTCTTTACGATACAGAAAGCGGCAAGACCTATTCAGGCAAGGCGCAATTCTCTGACAATGAGGTCACACTATCGGGATGTGTCCTGGGCGGATTGATATGCAAATCGTCCATCTGGCGACGCGCAGAATAACCGGCTTTGTCCGCAAGTGGTTGCAGCACTGCGGCTGTGGTCTCGCCGCACGGATAGGTAGGCGTGCCGTTACGGCAGGTAGTGGACATGCCGGCGCAGATGGTGTCTGGACATTCCCACACGTGCCTCGACGCAGAAGGCGTCACGTAACAGATCCTATGTTGATGCTCCGGTGCGCCGGAAGCAACGATCCTGCTTCGCTGCATGCTCCTTGACGAGCCGGACCAATCATCTTGACGCCCAACATCCATCAGCATCCTGCGGCTCGTGGCTTTGGTGATTGTGCCGGTAGGCGCGCGTTATGAGTAAGCTGCTCCTCGGCGTCCGAAAGGCTTTGTCAGCGATCATTGCGCTTTTCTGCCATCCTGGCACGATAAAAGGCGTCCGCTGCCGCCGCATTGTGGGTACGGGACCATCCGAAGACATCGAGCGGTGCGGAAAACGTCCGAGTTCGACGACAGCAAGGGCTGCGAGCTTGGCATTGATCGTCGCATGTTGCCTTGCAGGCGGATTGCACAACAGTGACTGCATGATCGTGCCGGGAAGGAAAATTCTGCACCGCAGAAAATCCGCCATCAATGCCCGCTTCAAACAATAATTCCGGATCATCTTCTGGATCCGGTTGATTTCCACTGCTGTCCGCTCCATGCGGTTGACCCGTCCAAAGAACGTCGTCGACAGCGGTATGGACAGGTCACCGATTCCCACGCTGACCGCAACTACAAGGGCGATGGCGGCAAGCGATGCCAGCAGCAACGTAGCGACAAGAGGGAGATGCCGGGCAAGGTGGCCTGTCTCATTTACTATCCCAGACCAAGAGCCATCGCTGCCTCGCCACCTTTCCAGCCCCGTAGAGGATGTTTTCGGATTCAAGGCCGGCCCGTCCATGATCAGATGGCCTGTTCGTTGCAGCGGATCAACGGCCGGATCGCCAGTCAGGATTTTGATTTCGCTTTGCATCTGTCGTCGTTGCTTGCCACACGATCGGCTAAATTTCAGGTAGGCAAGCCTTATGCACTTGATAAAGGTAGGGCGATAGTGCAAGATATTGACAGGCGCTATCCATCGGCGGCTGTGCCCTTTTGGCCAGAAACCCTCCGCTGCAAGCTTTGATAAGCAGTTGGTCAACGCCTTGATTATCATTGCAAAATCAGTCGTAACGGCAGTTAAATCGCCGTTAGTTGCTCTTCCTCAGAGGGGATGGATTTCCCGACGGGCAAAATACAACCGGGAGTGCAATCCGCGTCATTATAGTCATCCGGTCAGCGGCCTGCGGCAGACGGGTTGGAGTCTCCATAGGTATTAACGAGGCTTTCAAAAAGTTCTCAGCTGAGAACTTTTGCACAGATTTTGGTGGCCGCCATTTGCAAGAGTTCTCAGCTGAGAACTTCCCGGGAATGCGATATGGGTTTTGAAGGCGGCCGAGGCGCGGTTTGCGACGTCTTCCTAAGTTATGCTTGCCCCACCTGTTTGTTGACGGTTCCGGGGGCTCTGCCACGTACATCACCGATCTCGCGATTGATTGGTCTTTGCAATCCAACCAACAGAGCCACGCTGTCCGGATGGTTGAGGCAAAAGCCCACCTAATCCTTTAGGGGCGCCAGCCTGGTTTGCGGGCGTCAGCGGAACATATATTCACTGATGCCGAGTAGATAACCCAGTGGTGATTTGCCTGGCGCGCTCGGTCTGGGCAATGAGCTGGCCCATATCGGCCTGGTTGACTGATCAACCATTGTGCAACGCGGGCCGTGAGGGGCTCGACCCGCCCTTCCCGCAAGCCATAGGTCAGTTCGATCAACTGGTTCCCGCGGGATAAACCAGCGCGGCGCGTCCGTCATTGCCAATGGCAAGAGGATGACGAACGGCAGAGCATCCAGCTCTATATGTCCGCCTTGGACAGGGCGCCTTAGGTAAGGTGATCCGCATGGGGCCTGCATCAATCAATGTGGGTCGGCTTGGTCATCTGTCCGCCCGTCTGGTCTCAAGCGCATGGACAATGTCCCGGTTTCCAAAACACAGCGCCCCCAGCAGCAAGCTCGGACCAGCCTGATCCTGCAGCTCCGACTCACGGTCCTGTCTGCGGAGCATGAGTAGATCGCTCATCTGAAGAAAGGCAGGCGCCGTTCGCGGGACCGGACCTGACTGAACTTCTGAATTCCCGCGGGCAGCAGAGGCTTCAATCGCTACAGGAGGAATTGCTGGCTTCGATCACTTGAAACATTGCCGGGCTGCATGGCGCGCGCAGGGCGATCCGGCGCCACGGCCAGTTGACCAACTGATCAATCATGGTGATATCGTTTACATCCGAGGTATTGAGACAAAATTCGCCGATCCGGCGCAGACGGAAAAGAACCGTGTGTTTACCGAGGCAGCCGGGCAGTTCGCCCGGAAGTTTGATCGCGCCGGACAGAGGCGCCGGCCCGAGATGAGTGAGCCGCTCAATCCTCACGATATTGTCCTCATCGATGTCCTCTCCCGGGGCACCTGGTGACCGATGCACTCGAACAATCGGGTTTTCCGTGCTGACCGCAACCCCGGATCATTCTGCCTAACGATGTTCGGCACATCATGCCCGATATCATTTGACGCATGGCGATCCTGCTGCAGATGGACGGAATTGAAAAATGTGCGCATAGCAAAACCCGGCAGCGGTCACGCGGGTTCCGGTTATTTCCATGACGGGCCCGATGCCCGAGTTGGTCTTTCCCGATGATGTCTTACTTCGAAGAGCGGCGCGTTGGTCGGCCGGCACGGCAATGCGCCCGTTCGTCCTGATTGCTCCGGTACCAGCGCGGGACAAGTGTCCCATTTGCAGGGGCAGGTTCCAGGCGTTGCCCGCCCGCCATCATATCAGCAGCCCGGAAATAAGCCTAAACTCCGCGCACCGGAGATACCGCAGAACCCGGGGCAAAACATAGCCGGGAGGGTAAGCCTGCCGTCCCTTGCTGCAAAGAATTCAGCTCGACAGAAATCCCGCATCGGTCCGTCAAGCCGGTAAAATGGCGAATGCAAGACCCTTGTGGGCGCATGGTGCGGCAGGTCAAAGCCGGCGACCACGGCATCATTTGATCAATCCCCAGGGTGTAAATGCAACCAGTCGGGTGTCGATGCTACCAGGAACTTCCAGCAAGGGTTCATGCAAAGGCCGGCTAGGGGATGGGCAGGCATAAAGGATCTTCTGAATCGAATATCGATCCAGCACACAGCGCCATCCCGATCTTCGCCTGGCTTATTGGTTGCGGCGCCTTTTCCTGCGACGCGCCCGTCAATCAGGTGCAAAGCTGGCTTGCCGCAGGGGAGGGCGAACCTGTCAGTTCGTGTCGCAGGTGCCCCTGCCGAAATGCCAGCGATTTTCCAGGACACAATCCCATTCACACCGGCGCCGGCGATAGAAGGGCAGAAGGGGTGCAAGCGCCCAATCACGCCCCACATTGTGATAAGGCCATCGTTCGTGCTCTGCCCCACCGGAGACCGACCAGCCGTCAGCGCCATGTCCCCAGAGCAAGGTAACAGATGCTGGGAAAGGCGCACGCAAAATGCTGTAGCTTGCGATTTTGTGATACAGCGCCATTCCCGGCGCGGGATCATCACGAGGGTGAGGCAGGCGCGACGGTCCTCCACCGACCCATACCTCTGGTCACGGCCGGTTGCATGATCGCTGCTGGGCAATTGTTGTCATTGTGCGTTGACAGGATCGTTGCAGCAACACTTCCGACTGGCAAAAAGTACGGCATGGCACCTGCTGTAACTGGACGCGAAATGCCCTCTTCACGTGCCCGGTTTAAGCGAATGCCCGGGGGCATCACAACGAGCCTGTAGCCGAAGACATCATGGCAGGAAAGCTGGTTTGCGTCACCGTGCAACGGGCAGATCCGGTTGAACGGTGGCAACTAACAGGCGCCAGTTCTCTGGTCTCAACGCGCGCCGATCAGGGGGCGTTGAGCATACGAGATTTTTTGCGTCCGGGAAGTATCGTGCAGTGCTGCTGCGCTTTGCATCCCCCGCTGCAAGAAGGGCCTTACGTGTCGTCCTTGGTTCCGGCGACCGGTATTAATCCCCTGGGCTCGTGCTTGAAGCCCAGCAAGCCTCTCGAAAGAGCAGGAAGATACTCATGCATAAAGGGATGTAGCCTAAAACCACGCGCCCCGCGAGAGGAAGTGAAATGGTCTTTAGCTGCGGGATGAGCGAAAATTCTCATTTAAAACGGGTACTAGGCACAGCCAAGCGCCGGCAAAACCAAATCCGAATTTTACTGGCGAGCGTTTGTGTCAAACCAGCCTAGTGACTGTCAGCACAAACAGTTCTGATTTGCTTTCATCAGCGTCAAACGGAACCGGACTTCAGTTATTTTGCAGCCCGTGCTGGTTCACTTCCAGTGCTTTAGCAATGCCAGAAGGTCTGGACACTTCGAACAGCGCCGTTGGTCAAGTCCGGCGCTGGTGCTAGGCGCATACGGCGCCTGCTGTCAACAAATCAGGTTCTCAGGAGAAAGCTCCCGCCGCACTCTCTGGCGGCCCAGCCGGGGTTCAGTTGCGGTATTTGGCAAGCATGAAAATCATGTCACGGTCTGGTTGACTGCGTTATCAATCCACGCACGTGTCTGTTCCAAAATTTCGTCCGACAGAACGGGATCGTCGATCGCGCGGGCGATGATCACCGCCCCTACCATCGCCGCCCAGCTTCCGACTGCCGCACGACGCCTGTCGACCTCGCTCAACTGCGCAAGCGCCTCACCGAGGCGATCGATCTGCGAGCGAAGGCCTTCGGTCATGGCCGAGCGGGCCGCCGGGTTCTGATAGCGGATGTCTGCAACAAGGCCCGCAGTCGGGCAACCACTGCCGGCATTATCCCGATGCCGGGGTGAAAGATAGGCATTCAAATAAGCGCGAAAATCCCGCCCGCCGCCTTCGTCCGCGGCAAGGACATGGGCAAGGGTATGTGCGATCAAATCGTCTTTCGAACTGAAGTGGCCATAGAAGCCGCCATGGGTGAACCCGGCCGCTTCCATCACTTCCGCCACGCTGACCGCATCGAACCCTTTGTCGCGAAACAGCCGGCTGGCAGCATCTAAAATCCGGCGGCGGTTATCTGCCATCTGCTCGCGGCTGACCTTCATTTTGAAATTCTCCGTCTGGTCCATTGACTTTTACATGATGACGATCATATTTAGCTAATCATGATGTCCGTCATGATTATAGGTTCGATCAAAGAAAAGGGCAATGCCATGACCATTATTCCGTCAGTCCTCATCACCGGCGCCTCCACCGGCATCGGTGCCGCCTATGCCGAGCGTTTTGCCGGCCGCGGGCACGATCTTGTGCTGGTTGCCCGTGATATGGCGCGACTGGAGATCCTGGCGTTCCGTCTGCGCCAGGAATATGGCGTGGCGATCGACATCATCCGTGCCGATCTCACGCAGCCTGGCGAGCTTGCGACGGTAGAAACGAGGCTGCGCGATGACGCCCGTATCGGAATCCTTGTCAACAATGCAGGAACAGCCATTGGTGGTACGTTCATCGAGCAGAGCACCGACTCCGTTGCACGGCTGGTGGCGCTCAACACGACTGCGCTTGTGCGGCTCGCCAGTGCCATCGCTCCACGTCTTGCGAAGGCTGGCGAAGGAGCAATTGTCAATATCGGCTCTGTGGTCGGACTGGCGCCAGAATTCGGTATGACGGTCTATGGCGCAACCAAGGCTTTCGTTCTGTTTCTGTCGCAGGGGCTCAGCCTGGAGCTTGCGCCCAAGGGGGTTTATGTCCAGGCGGTGCTTCCCGCCACGACGCGAACCGAGATATGGGAGCATGTCGGCGCCGACGTCAACACGCTCTCCAACGTGATGGAGGTGAACGATCTGGTTGATGCGGCACTGGTCGGATTCGACCGCCGCGAGCCGGTAACCATCCCACCGCTTCCCGACGCCGGTCAGTGGGACGCGCTTGAGGCAGCGCGCCAAGCCATGCTTCCAAATTACGGAAATCAGCATCCGGCCGAGCGCTACCGCGCGCCGGCCTAGAAACTCACCTGAAGATTTCGGTCCAACGATCGCTGCGGTGGGCAAACAATTCTAACTCATGGCAAACAAGGAACTGTCTGAGCTTTATAGTGTTGCCCATCAAATCCTTACCAACCCAATTGTCACTTCACCCTTGACCCGCAACCGGGTTGGCCGGGCTTCGTCCCGGGCGCCGAAGGCGGAACGCGTCATTTTACACCGGTTCGGTAACAGCCGGAACAGGAAAGGGGCCTGCTTGCCCAGGCGCCAATAGAATGAACGAACATGGCGGGACTGTCGCCGCTCATTAATGTTCGGCCGGCAATGTATTGCCTAAGCCCGAGGGGTAATATGCAATTAGGAGAAATAATGAGTTTGTTCATGAGGGCCAAAAGCCCGACACGAACCGGATTTTGATCAGTGGCGGGGAAGGCAGTGTTTCAGCGTATCAGGCATTGATTTTGCCCTATGTCCGCCAACGTGCGTTCAGCTGACATTTCCTATTTGCAGCCGGCCCGTAACTGCCATTGGCCATGCAACGCAGAATTTGCATCTATCCGGCAAAATCTGAAATCCATTGGTCGAAGACCGCAGATCAAAGACGTCTGCTCTAAGGAGATTGCGGAAGATGTCGCCGGATTAACGGACGGCCGCTGCTATTTTCCGGCGACGCGCTCCACCCTATCTGTTCGCCTCGTTGACTATCTCGTCCCAGGTTTTGACCTTCTCCTGCCCATCCAGGAATGGCATGACTGCCTCCGGCAACTCGGGCGCAAAGAAGATATCGTAATGGGTGCGGTTGGGAATGATAGCGAGCCGGTTTTGTGACATGGTTTCACGCATCCAGCCGGCATCCCTGAGCCCGCCGCCAAGCAATTGGTAAAACTTGATTTCATGTTCGGGCCTGTACATGTCACTGTCGGCAAACACCAGCATTACCGGCATTTTCAATTTGGCAACGTCCTTGGAATAATCATACGGTTTGCGCATGAAATCGCCCATCGCGCCGATGAGGCGTGGAAAGTCCGCCGGCTTCGGGGCCACCGCGGCGTAGCTCTTGTACATTGGTGTATCCTTCATCATGTCGGCCATGTCCGCATTCGTCGCCTGCATCTTGATCATCTCAGGATAGAACCCGTCCTGCGCATAGCCCGCCGAGACCAGAGCAAGGCGGCTGACGACTTCCGGATGCTGTACGGCAAGCCGGAACGCCACGCCGCCCCCGAACGAATAGCCAAGGACGTCTGCCTGGTCGTGTCCGAGTGATTTAAGGATAGTTGCCATATCATCACCCATCGCCTCAAGGCTGATCGGGCGGGCTCCAAGCCCGGTGCGGCCATGTCCCTGAAGATCGACACCAATGACCTGCCGGCCTCTGGTGAGCCGCTCCATGATCGGTTTGAACATGTCGATCGAGCCAAGTCCGCCATGAAGGAGAAGCAGCGGCTTGCCTGCGCCCTCACCGTGAACTTCATAGTAATAGTTGATACCGTCCGCTTGGATATGCCCGCTTTTTGCGGACACAGCCGTCGCTGCATGGACTGCAGATGTGACGCCCAGTGCCAGTGCTGCCACTGCAAACAGGCTCGACAGGATTTTCATGTTCGTCTCCTCGGATTGTTTCAGTTGATGTTGTGAAGACGAACCACGACCCTGAAATCCTACATACCTTTCGGCAATGATCGAAAAAAAGTGTAATCGGCAAGCACGTGCCTGCCTGTGGCTTTGGCCGAAATGCGCATTGTCGCCGGTGCTGCTGGCTCAACCAATGCCGCAATCCCTTCGAACTGATGGCCGGCAGGACTGTAGAATTCTACACTCGAACAGATCTGAAATTCATGGTCGCTTGCCTCCGTTGCCAAACAAAGGAGGTCGTAAAGGATGTTAGCGCTTGCAATACAGGACGCCCGGGACCTGAATTCACGGCGACTCGTCAACGAACTCTTCAAGCTGAGAGCACGTGTTTTTTCGGGACGGCTCGCTTGGAATGTCAACGTTCGTGATCGGCGCGAGACCGACGCCTATGATCTGCTTGACCCTACATATATCCTCGTCATTTCAGATGACGGAATTCTGGCTGGCTGCGCCAGATTGCTTCCCGCAACCGGGCCAACAATGTTGGCGGATATTTTTAAAAAGCTCCTTGCAGCCGGGCGACTGGCGGCTCATCCGGCGATGGTGGAGAGCTCGCGGTTCTGCGTTGATACCTCCCTTGTGCGAAGCAGGACAGCGGGCACGTTGCACGAGGCAACCCTTACCCTGTTTGCAGGCATTATCGAATGGTCGATGGCAAATGGATTTAAAGAGGTCGTCACTGCAACCGACGTCAGATTTGAAAGAATCCTGAAGCGGGCGGGCTGGCCGATGCGTCGCCTCGGCGGGCCGTGCAGGATCGGAGATACGATCGCGGTCGCAGGTTCTCTTGCCGCCGACGCTGCAAGCTTTGACCGGATCCGCCCGGCTGCATATCGCTCGGCAATTGTGGCCAATAGCGAGTAGAATATGGGGGCTGTCATGAACCGGTTGCGCTCCCATCCGCGCCTTATCCGCAAGCTTGAGGAAGCCCTTGGCGACCATCTGTGTGCCGCACTTGGCGATGCAAACGTTGTTGAGATAATGCTCAACCCCGATGGCAAGCTCTTTATCGAACGATTGGGGAACGGCATGACGCCGGCTGGCGAAATGCCACCTTCCACAGCCGAGATCATCATTGGAAGCATCGCACATGCGCTGCAATCGGAAGTTGACCAGAACCGTCCCATCATTTCCGGCGAACTGCCGATTGGCGGGCACAGGTTTGAAGGATTGCTGCCTCCGGTCGTTGCCCGGCCCTCCTTCACGATCCGGCGCCGGACGTCGCGCCTCATCAGGCTCGAGGACTATGTCAGATCAATGGTGATGACGGAACGCCATGCTTCCGCCATCCGCCATGCTATTTCCTCTCGCCTCAACATCGTGATTTCGGGAGGCACCGGATCGGGAAAGACAACTCTTGCCAATGCGGTTCTTGCCGAGATCGTCGAAATCGCTCCGGATGACAGGATTGTCATTCTTGAAGACACGGCGGAGATCCAGTGTGCTGCCGAAAACGCTATTGCCCTGCACACAAGTGACAGGATCGATATGGCGCGACTTCTCAAGAGCACCATGCGCCTGCGCCCGGACCGCATCGTTGTCGGCGAGGTCCGTGACGGTGCGGCCCTCACTCTGCTCAAAGCCTGGAATACGGGGCACCCGGGAGGCGTTACCACAATCCACTCCAATACGGCCCTGTCGGCTTTGCGTCGTCTTGAACAATTGACCGCCGAAATCAGCCCGCAACCCATGCGCGAAGTGATCGGTGAAGCCGTCGATCTGGTGATCTCAATCGAACGTACGCCCAAAGGGCGGCGCATTCTCGACATGGTCCGCGTCGAAGGCTTTACCGGCACTCAATATGAAACCCAAAATCCCCAGATCCAGGAGGAACGTCATGTCGCGTGATTATCGTGTGTTTCTATTCGCCGGAACTTTCGCGGCTGCAATGAGCATTTTTGTTATAGGACCTGTATTTGCCTCTTCCGGTGGAGGCGGGTTGCCATGGGAATCCCCGCTCCAGCAGATCCAGCAATCCATCACCGGACCCGTCGCCGGATTCATCGCGCTGGCTGCGGTCGCCATTGCAGGTGGAATGCTGATCTTTGGCGGTGAACTTAACGACTTCGCACGCAGGCTTTGCTATATCGCCCTTGTCGGAGGTGTCCTTCTCGGCGCGACACAGATTGTCGCCCTGTTCGGTTCGACAGGCGCATCGATCGGCCGGATGGAGGCGCCCGATCAGAAAGCCCTTCCGCAAGGGGAGAAGTCCCATGGCTGAAGTCGGCTCCGGGCTTGAAAGGTCGCCGATCCACCGGGCGCTCTCTCGTCCGAACCTTCTGATGGGAGCCGACCGCGAGCTCGTTCTCCTCACGGCGCTTGCGACGGTGATCCTGATTTTCGTTGTTCTGACGTGGTATGCGGCCCTGTTCGGCGTCGCGTTCTGGCTGATCGCCGTGGGCGCACTGCGGATGATGGCAAAAGCCGATCCCTTAATGCGCAAGGTCTATCTCCGCCACATCGGATACAATGTCCATTACCGGCCGACGTCGACGCCCTGGCACCGACATTGAGGAGCAATGATGGTCGCTCTTTCTCGCTTCCGCCACGCCGGCTCTTCCTTTGCGGACCTTGTTCCTTATGCCGGGCTCGTCGCCAACGGCGTTATTCTGCTCAAGGATGGCTCGCTGATGGCCGGCTGGTATTTCGCCGGACCCGATAGCGAAAGCTCTACGGACGTCGAGCGCAATGACATATCGCGCCAGATCAATGTCATCCTTTCACGCCTGGGTTCGGGCTGGATGATCCAGGTCGAGGCTGTGCGGGTTCCGGCAACCGATTATCCAGGAGACCGGGACTGTTTCTTCCCCGATGCGGTGACCCGCGCGATTGACGCCGAACGTCGTGCGCATTTTGAACGGGAAAGCGGTCACTTCGAAAGCCAGCACGCGCTGATCCTGACATGGCGCCCGCCCGAGCCCCGAAGTTCCGGTCTGACACGCTATCTCTATGCCGATCGTGACACCCGGTCTGCCTCCTACGCCGATCAGGCGTTGGAGGCATTTCAGACCTCGATCCGCGAAATAGAACAATACCTCTCCATCACGATGTCGATCAGGCGGATGGTGACGCAGGAAGTCGGAGAACCACGAGGGAATGTGGTGAAATATGATGAGCTTTTCCAGTTCATCCGCTTTTGCATTACAGGGGAGAACCATCCTGTGCGGTTGCCTGCTGTCCCTATGTATCTCGACTGGTTGGTGACAGCCGAGCTGCAACACGGCATGACACCCATGGTGGATAACCGGTTTGCGGGCGTCGTTGCGATCGATGGTCTGCCGGCAGAAAGCTGGCCAGGCATCCTGAACGCGCTCGACCTCATGCCGCTGACCTATCGCTGGTCTTCCCGATTCATTTTTCTCGATGCCGAAGAGGCCAAGGCAAAACTTGAGCGCACGCGTAAAAAATGGCAGCAGAAGGTTCGCCCATTCTTTGATCAGCTTTTCCAGACACAAAGCAGAGCCGTCGACCGGGATGCGATGCTCATGGTGGCCGAGGCCGAGGACGCAATTGCACAAGCCTCATCCCAGCTTGTAACCTATGGCTATTATACGCCGGTGATCATTCTGTTTGATAAGGACAGTGTCCAGCTCAAAGACAAATGCGAAGCGGTCCGCCGGTTGATTCAGGGGGAAGGGTTCGGAGCGCGCATCGAAACCCTCAATGCGACCGATGCCTTCCTCGGCAGTCTGCCCGGCAACTGGTATGCCAATATCCGCGAACCGCTGATCAACACGCGCAATCTCGCAGATCTCATCCCGCTCAATCAGGTTTGGTCCGGCAGGCCCGTTGCTCCATGCCCATTTTATCCGGCCGGATCCCCGCCATTGATGCAGGTGGCAAGCGGCTCGACGCCGTTCCGGTTTAATCTTCACGTCGATGACGTCGGCCATACGCTCGTTTTTGGGCCGACCGGATCGGGCAAGTCCACGCTGTTGGCTCTGATTGCCTCGCAGTTTCGCCGCTACAAGGACGCTCAGCTCTTTGCATTCGACAAGGGGCGTTCCATGTTGCCATTGACGCTTGCAGTCGGTGGTGACCACTACGAGATTGGCGCAGAGCCGCAAGCGGCGAGAAGCGAGCTTGCTTTCTGTCCGTTGTCCGAGCTCTCGACGGACACGGACCGTGCATGGGCGAGCGAGTGGATCGAGATGCTGGTGACACTGCAGGATGTCCCCATCACTCCCGACTATCGCAACGCCATCTCCCGGCAGATCCAACTGATGGCGCAATCGCGTGGCCGGTCGCTTTCCGACTTCGTCTCCGGTGTGCAGATGCGCGAGATCAAGGACGCATTGCACCACTACACGGTCGACGGTCCGATGGGGCAACTTCTTGACGCGGAAGCGGACGGATTGTCACTGGGTGCTTTTCAGTGTTTTGAGGTTGAGGAATTGATGAATATGGGCGAGCGCAATCTTGTACCGGTCCTGACCTACCTGTTTCGCCGCATTGAGAAACGGCTGACGGGCGAGCCAAGCCTCATTGTCCTTGATGAGGCTTGGCTGATGCTTGGCCATCCGGTCTTCCGGGACAAGATCAGGGAGTGGCTGAAAGTCTTGCGCAAGGCCAATTGTGCGGTGATCCTCGCAACCCAGTCGATCTCGGACGCCGATCGTTCTGGCATCATCGATGTGCTGAAAGAAAGCTGTCCGACCAAGATTTGTCTTCCAAACGGAGCGGCGAGAGAGCCCGGAACACGCGAATTCTACGAAAGGATTGGCTTTAATGATCGCCAGATCGCCATTGTCGCCTCCGCCGTGCCGAAGCGGGAATATTATGTAATCAGTCCCGAAGGGCGCCGGTTATTCGACATGGCTCTTGGACCTCTGGCGCTTTCGTTTGTAGGCGCATCCGGCAAGGAAGATATCAAGCATATCCGTGCCCTTTATGCCGAACATGCGGCCGACTGGCCGCTCCATTGGATCAAGCAGAGGGGGATTGCCGATGCAGCATTGGTGTTACCGAAAGCTTAGGAGAAACCTTTTCGCGACCGCCATGGCCGTGGCAGTGCTTGCGCCGGTCACGTCCGGATTCGCGCGCGCTGGCGGTGTCACCGGACAGGCTACAGAATGGACCCAGCTGGCCAATAATGCGGAGCTGATCAGCCTCGTCGGCAAGTCGGCCGAGCAGGTGAACAATCAGATTACCCAGATCAATCAGCTTGCAGAGCAAATCCAGAACCAGCTCAACATCTACAGGAATCTTTTGCAAAACACCGCCCAGCTGCCGGATCATATATGGGGCCAGGTTGAAAATGATCTGGGCAAGCTTCAAAGCGTTGTCGCGCAGGGGCAGGGCATCGCCTTTTCCATGGGCAATGTCGACGATGTCCTGAAGCAGCGCTTCGCGAGCTTCGCCGACATGAAAAGTAACCTGCCGGACAGCGCGAGCTTTTCCTCGACCTATCAGGACTGGTCAAACGCCAATCGTGACACGATCCTCGGCACACTGAAGGCTGCAAATCTCACCGTTGAGCAGTTTAACAGCGAGGAGAGCACAATGTCATCATTGCGCTCAATGTCCCAAAGCGCTGATGGGCAGATGAAAGCACTGCAGGTCGGCCATCAGATCGCTGCCCAGCAGGTCGCGCAAATGCAAAAGCTGCGCGGGCTGGTTTCACAGCAGATGACCATGATGGGCACGTGGTTTCGATCCGAACAGGCACAAAAGGATCTTGCCCAGGCCCGACGGGAAAAATTCTTCAACGCACCGATCAATGACATCCGCGGCGGCCAGACAATGGAGCCGCGCTGGTGAGCCCGCGCATCCTCGTTATCCTCGTGCTGGCGTGTGTCATCGTTTTCGGAATGGTGTTTCAACCCGACGCGATGACTGAGCCACCGGCGATGATTTCGGAACCGACTGCTGCACAGCGCGAATACCGCGAGCGCTTTTTCGGTGGCGATCCGGACCGTGATGTGCGCGGCGGCCAGGAGATGAAGTCAGGATGGTAGTTTTACGCGCTTCCCGCGCTCAGGAGACAGCGTTCTTCGTCGTCGCGATTTTGCTGTTTGCGAGTGCGCCAGCGCTTGCACAACAGGGTGCGGTGCTGACCACGCTGGAGAACCAGGTCGTGAGTGCCGCCAAGGGATGGGAGACAACGATCATGAATGCAGCGCGCTCCCTGTTCTGGATTCTCGCCGGTATCGAAATCGGCATTGCCGCTATCTGGCTGGCGGTCAGTGCCGCCGCGCTCGATTCATGGTTTGCCGAACTGGTGCGCCGGATCATGTTCATTGGCCTCTTCGCCTTTATCCTCGACGGTGGCTCGGCATTCGCCAAGGCCGTAGTCGACAGCCTGTACCAGATCGGCGCCGGTGGTGGCTCTCCGTCGCCCGCCAATATTTTCGACGCCGGAATCCGCGTTGCGTCGAAGATGTCCGAGCAGGCCAAGTTCGGTCTGTTCGAGGACAATGCGCTGGCCATCGCTGCGGTTTTCGCGATGGTTGTGGTTGTCGTTTCATTTTCCCTGATCGCAGCCATCTTCATTGCCGTCATGGTAGAGATGTATGTCGGGCTCCTGGCAGGAATGATCATGCTCGGGCTTGGCGGCTCCTCCTACACCAAGGATTTCGCCATCCGATACCTGGTTTATGCCTTCTCGGTCGGCATGAAACTGATGGCGTTGGTGATGATCGCCAAGATCGGCTCCGAGACCCTGCTCGGACTGGCTGAGGCGCCAACCGCAACCACCGACCAATTTATTACCACGCTCGCCATCGCCGGCATATCGGTCGTCGTGTTCGTAATTGCGATGTATGTCCCTCCTATCATGCAGGGCGTGGTGCAGGGTGTGTCCGTGACGGGCGGCATGGAGACGATCCGGCACGGCTCGCAGGCGTCGGGTTTTGCCGTCGGTGCGACGGTGGGCGCGACTTCCATGGCCATGGGAGGAGCGAGAATCGGTGCAGCGGCGTATGCCGATGCCCGGTCGACGGGCTCGTCAGTGGCAGGAGCGGCGCTGAAAGGAATGGCAAGCGGGTTCGAGGCAACTGGAGGCGCACTCGCCTCGGCAGCCCGCGATCAGGCGATGGGCGGACGCGGCACCTATGGCACCTCAACGCTCGGGCTTGCCAACGCCAAGCTCGAGGAAGCCAGAAAGTCATCCCTGGCGTCCAAAGACTCATCCGGAAATAAGGGACGCTGATATGAGACGATCGACTGCCCGAAACACGGCGTGGGGGGTGATGGCACCGGGTGAGACCGCAGAAAACCCCTATATGGCCGCACGGCTGGAATGGAATGAGCGCTACGGCTCCTATATCCACGCGGCAAGGACATGGCGGATCGTCGGCATTGCCGGCATGCTGATGGCGGTAATCGGCTTCAGCTATGGGCTTTTCCAAAGCACCCAGGTGAAGCTCGTCCCCTACATCGTCGAGGTCGACAAGCTCGGAACCGCCGCAAGTGCCGGCTTCCCGCAGCAGATCGAATATGCCGACCCGCGTGTGGTGCGGGCCACGCTCGGCGGTTTCGTTTCAAATTTTCGCTCGGTGACTCCCGATGCGATTGTACAAAAGCACTATATCGACCGCACCTATGCGCTGCTCAGAACTTCGGACCCCGCGACCGAGAAGGTGAACAACTGGTTTCGCGGCAATTCTCCCTTTGAAAAGGCCAGGAACGCCACCATAGCGGTTGAAGTCACCAACATCGTAGCGCTGTCAAAACAGTCTTACCAGGTCGACTGGACCGAATATGAACGCGACCGGAAGGGCAAGGAAACTGCGGTTCGGCGGTTTCGAGGCATTGCCACAGTCACCCTCAATCCACCACAAGATGAACGCATCATCCGGCTCAATCCGCTAGGTCTTTACCTGCGTGACTTCGACTGGACGGCGCAGCTGTAAAAGGTATGAAACCAGACATGAACGTCAGCGCAATCTCCGCCAGGGCCGTCCTGATTGCATCCATCACCCTCCTTGTCATGACCACATTCCTTCCGGTCGCTCTGGCTCAGAGCATGAGCGCAAATGAAGCGAAAGGTACAAACATATCCGGCCAATGGCGGGGAAGCCGCGGACTTGTCACGAAAGGGGCGGATGGCAAGGTCATCTTTCTTTTCGGGGAGGTGCAACCATCCGTCGTCTGTTCACCATTGCAGGTGTGCGACATCGAACTTCAGGCCGGCGAGGTGGTCCGTGACGTCCTTGTCGGCGACACAGTGCGCTGGAAGGTTGAACCCGCCACCTCCGGTGCAGCCGGTGGACAGGCGATTCATCTGATCGTTAAACCCTCCGAGCCTGGCCTGATCACGTCCATGGTGGTGACAACATCGCGGCGAACCTATCACATTCAGCTCAAATCGCATGCAAGGCAGTATATGGCACGTGTGGGTTTCGAATATCCCGAAGACGTTTCGGCGAAAGTTTCCGACATCAATGCACAGCTGGAAACCGGCACGATTTCCGGCGCCGGTTTGCCTCCAGAACAATTGAATTTCGGCTATTCGCTTTCCGGAACAGCAAGCTGGCGCCCGGTGCGCGTCTACGGTGACGGATCGAAAACCTATATCCAGTTCCCAAAATCCGTATCAGCCAAGGATGCACCGGTTCTGTTCGTCGTGTCGGGGGGCCAGAACCGCATTGTCAACTACCGCATGAAAGGCGATATGATGATGGTCGACTACAATATTGACCGTGCCGTACTTGTCTCCGGCGTCGGCTGGAAGCAGGAAAAGATCACCATCAAGCGGGGAGGGCGGTGATGCGATTGCATTCACCTGTTCGCGCCATGATGGTTGCCGGGTTTCTTGCCTTTGTTCTTTCAGGGTGTGCATCGGTTGCACCAACGGGATTGATGGCCGGCACCGCGCTGCCTGAAATCTCCGATACTGCCGCAGGCGCGATCGCCGGCGACATGGTCAGTCGTCTTGCCGAACAGGTGGGACCCCGGACCGCTGCCGTTGCCTTGAATCAGGATGATACGCCGTTCGGACGGGCGCTTGAGGCAGCGCTCAAGGGCTGGGGCTATGCGGTTGTCGCCGACCAGAAGACCGGGGATAGAACAAAACTCATCTCGCTTGCCTATGCGGTGGAGCCGTTCGAGGGACAGATGCTTGCACGGCTATCAACGGCGAGCCTGAAGATCAGCCGCGTTTACAGCATAACAAGCGTAGGCGCGACGCCGACAAGCCCGCTTTCGGTTATGCAGAGCAGCTAGGTAGGAGCGTCATGGTGCAATCGCTGCAGCTTGGAGGAACGCAAAACAGCAACCAGGCCACCAGCATGCGGCGCGTCAATCGCCTGCCTGTATTCGTCCTGATTTGTCTGGTTGTCGTTTTTCTCGTCATCATATTCTTTGGTCTTGCGCAACGTGGGCTTTATCCTGGTGACGAACCAGGCATTGATCAGTCTGCGGGACACCCGGCCTCTAGCTATGCCGATCAGTTGAAACAGGGTGTGGCCGACGGCATCATTGGCGAGCCTCAGCCGCCCCCAAACTTCCAGCCCTCTCCCGTGGACACGAAGCCGGACGCATCCGCCAATCCGTTCGGGATGCAGACAAACCATACGGGCGAATACCAAAAGCGGGATAGCGGCCTGGAAGAGGATGAGATGTGGCGGGCACGTCTTCAACGCGAGCAGGACGAACAATATCTGCGCGAACGGCAACGTCAACGCATGGCGCGTCTGCAAGCGAATGCAGCAGCCCATGATGCCCCTCTTGCCCTTGACCCTGGCAAGTTTGCAAGCAGGCCGGGCGATGCGACGGACATGCCCAATACACTCAAATCTTCATACTCCGCATCTCAAGCTTCCGGCTCGGACCTTTATGCCGCAGCGCTGAGAAATGGTCTTGCTGGTCAAAATTTTGACCAGAACGGCCAGGCATCCAAGCAAGACTTCTTCAATTCGGACATCAGGGAACTCGGATATTTGCCGCACCGGGTCGTCCCGCAGCAATCGCCCCATGAACTCAAGCGCGGGTCGGTCATTCCTGCAACGCTGATCAATGGCATTAACAGCGATCTGCCCGGCCGGATCATTGCACAGGTCAGCCAGAACATCTATGACAGCGCAACCGGCCATCGCCTCCTGATCCCGCAAGGAGCCAAGCTGTTTGGCCGGTATGACAGCAAGATCGCGTTCGGGCAAAGACGAGTTCTTGCTATCTGGACGGATATCATTTTCCCGAACGGCTCGACGCTTCAGATAGGCGCCATGGCTGCTGCCGATGTGCAAGGGTATGGCGGCTTCAAGGACAAGGTGAACAACCACTATTTGAGGACGTTTGGTTCGGCTGCCCTCATCGCGATGATCGGAACCGGAATCGACATGGCCATGCCGGAAAGCTCTACGCGTGCGACACAGGATACCGCATCCGACGCAGCCAGGCGAAACTTTGCAGAATCCTTCGGACGTGTCGCCGAGCGCACGATCAACCGAAATCTCGACGTCCAGCCGACGTTGGAAATTCGCCCGGGCTATCAGTTCAACGTCGTTGTCGATCAGGACATGGTTTTCCCGGCGGCATATGGAAAATAGCGTGTCTGATATTTACGAAGCGGGAAACTAATCGACGCGCACGATCACTTCGGTTGGTTGGCGATGAGGTAGCGCTCGGCTTAGCGATGTCAATGACTGTCGGCTACAATGATGAGGAGTGGGGAACAACGTGCATATTCGATCAATGAGTTAGCCCGATAATTCCAGGTTTCAGCCACGTTGCTGGCCAAAACATGCGATTATTGCTACATATCAGGGCCACCTGCGGGCTATTGGCAGAAACTTGCGTTTGGAAAGACGCCGGTAAGAGGCTCTCGACAATCTCCGGCAGACGAAAGGTCACTATCTTACAATGACAAGGGAAACCCAGACAGCCGGGTGCCAAGTTCTGCGACCGTCGTGCTAATAATGCGAGGCGCTGTCAGGACAGGAGCTGCGCCACCTGTCCTTGATCTGTCAGCAGTTCAACTGCCTGTTTATCGAACGACATAAAGGTTTCGCCGCCCAACCAATTGCCCTCATATGCCATGATACCATCCGCGAAATCACCACCAGCTTCGAGAATGGCGAGTCCGGCCTCAACAGCAGGACGATTCATCACAACATTTCCAGCATCCAGCAAATCACGGATCGTCAGGGCTACATCTTCCTTCGGGAGCTTCGCTCCGCGCCGTAGTATCCAAACCAGCTCACACAGGCACGGCAAGGCTACCGCGATAAGGGAAGCCTCTTTGAGAAGATTGCTGGCGGCACGGCCTTGCTTTGCGTCGTCCTGTAAAACAGCGCGCGCGAGTATATTTGTATCAACTGAGATTTTCATTCTTCACCCGCCCAACCAGAGGCGGCAATCTCGTTCATTTCGTCAATCGTCATCGGCTTTCTGACCTTGCCCGCATGCCGACTGATGAAACTATCAATTGTGCCTTTCGGCCGCGCCGCTTTCACCCGAAGCTCACCGCCCGGCAGTTTGTCCAATTCTATCCGTTCGCCGGGCCTAATGCCGAGATGTTGCAGTAAATCCCGCTTTAGCGTGACCTGTCCTTTCATTGTAACCCCTAGTGAAGTCACGACTCTCTCCTTTTTGCTCAGTAGGTCACGTACAGTAATGCAAATTCTCATTACTTGCAAGTGGCATTGTTTAGATGGGTGCAAAGCAATCGCGAGGGCTCAAGAAGGCCTAGCGGCCTTTACGCCATCAGGAAATTCCCCACAGGGACGAATGATTGCTGCGGCAAAGATAAATGGTTGACGGTAGGCCCATCTGATCATGTACACTCGAATGCCAGGTCTTGGTCTGACCATGCCGACTCCATATCTGTCTCCCCCCGTCTGCGCTCATTGGAAGTCCATGTGACCTCGTTCGCTTGCGTCTCTTTTTTGATTGCCAGGCCGGGGCAGGCTGCTTCCGATAACCGGCGGCGACATTGGTGCGGGTCACCGCCATGCCATTTCGCTCGACGTAATCTGGTGACGAGGGACATGCGTCCAGGGTTCCTTCCATTGCAGTCCAGGCCACGTCCTTCGCGGGCTCGATGGGGCATGTCTGATCGGAGACCGGCTTCGCCTCGACCGTTATCCGCAACGGCCATCCGCAGCTTTCTTCCCCTGCGAACTGCGTTCGCATTCCTCGCGAAACAACAAAGCTGCTTCCTGCCGTCCTCCACTGCGTTTCAGCCCCTGCGGGGTGCGGTCCGATCGTCGCCGATCTTTGCGACAGCCATCGAGGCCGCGATGGGCGCGGCCCGAAACAAGCGAAAGGAACAAGACAATGGCTACCATCGGCACCTTCACCTCCACCGAAAACGGCTTTACCGGCTCGGTCCGTACCCTCGCACTAAACGTCAGGGCCCGCATTGCCCGCATTGACAACCCCTCCGACAAGGGCCCGCACTACCGCATCTATGCCGGCAATGTTGAGCTCGGTGCGGCATGGCAGAAGCGCTCCAACGAGAGCGAGCGCGACTACCTCTCGGTCAAACTGGACGACCCGAGCTTTCCCGCTCCAATCTACGCCACTCTGACTGAGGTGGACGGTGAGGCAGCCCTGCACCTCATCTGGTCCCGTCCAAACCGGGATTGAAGCCATCGGTCCAGGGGCTCTGCCAGCGAAGGCGGGGCTCCACCCGGGGTTGCCAGGAAGCACACGGGCATGTGGGCCTGGCATTCGCGCCGGACGCGAGCGATCCGGTCGCAGCGCAATCAATGCCCGGACGGAAACAGGACGGTTTTTACTAACGTCCGGAATTGCACACACGCCTCAGTCACGACTTCCACACGGTGGTAATGCTTGAGGAAATGGCTCGCGCAACCCAACCGGTTGAATGGCAGGGCAAAGCCACGCCCGGTTACTTGTCGCGGTGATCACGATAGCTGCTTTCCTTGTTTAGGCTGGGCGATTGCTCGACCCATCTGCGGATTTTCCAGGGTCGATATCATCCAACGCCTTTTCGCGCCGATCATCCCGTTCCGAAACGAACACAATAGGTTCGTCGCATCGATACTATGTTCTGTAAAAATGGCTTTTTCCGACGACCGATTTCATATCACTGCGCCGGAACCAGATCGCGCGACCGCATCGCAGCGGTGGGTTGCCCGCTGTAAACACGATCTGCTCGTCAGACCGCATTTGCATGATTTCATGCGGCAGGATCAGGCGGCGGACCGAGAGCTGTTTGGATCGCGAGCGTGATGATCCCTGCATCCCGGAGGAACGGTTTGTCTGGTCAACCTCGACCGTGGTATCGCCGCAACGCCTGGAAAGATACTCTGCTGTTTCCGGATCGTTGATCGCCGCAAACGAGATCCAGGAAGCGGACTCGAACCATTTCGAAGTCGCGTCGCGGCCGCCATAGGCCTCACGCATCTGTCCCAGTGATTGGAAGATCAAGATCAAGGTGATGCCGTATTTGCGTCCGGCATCGCGCGCGGTTTCAAGGATGCGCAGATAACCGAGGCGGGCTGCTTCATCAAGCAGGAAGAGTGCTCGGCCGGTCAACTCGCCCTTGCGGTTGTAGACCGCGTTCAAAAACGAGCCGATCACCACCCGGGCAAGCCCGGGATGCGCCTCGAGCACCTTGAGGTCCAGCGTGATGAAGATGTCTGTCTCGCCTGCGGCAATGTCATCGGTCGAAAATGCATTTCCAGATACGAGGGCGGCATAGTTCGGATAGCTGAGCCAGTGTGTCTCCTTGACTGCATTGGCATAGACGCCGCTGAATGTTTCCGGTGTCATGGCGATGAACGGAGCTACATTTTCCTTCACAAAATCCGAATCCGACTGGTCATGAATGCGCGCGAGCCGCTCCCGAAGTTTCGGTTCGGGTTCGGACAGGTTGACGCGGACCTGTCTCAGACTCTGGTCCATCACCTGCAGGTTTCCGGACAGGCAGACGTCGGCGATGAGGGCAATGAGGAGTTGCATCGCGGATGCGCGAAAGAAATCATCACGGGCGGATTCCTGCCGCGCACTGTCTGTCATCACCCAGGTCGCGACGGCAACGATATCCTCTTCTTTCGAATTGCCAAAGCGGCCAATCCAATCGAGCGCGTTGAACCCTGTTTCAGGATTTCCCGGATCAAGCACGATGACATTCCGGCCCGCCTTGCGCCGGTGCTCGACCACCATCGGCGCGACCTCGCCTGACGGATCGAGCACAACGAGACCGCCTCCCCATTTAAGTGCTGTGGGAACGGTGACGGATGTCGTCTTGAACCCTCCCGATCCCGCAAAAACCACGCCATGCGTTGAACCGAATGTGGCATCGAAACAGAGCATCGGCGCCTTGCCACCAGTCCCCCAGGTCTGCGGCGCGTCGGCCCTGAACGCAATATCTGTGACGCTGTCGCGGTCAACGCGGTAACGTTCGCCGACAACAATGCCGCCCGTTTGTGGAAACAGCTTTGCCGCCTGTTTCATGCTCATCCATTGGCTCTCGCCATGGATTGCACGCTTGCCCCTGATGCGGCGCGGCGCGGGTCTGACAAAAGCGGCATTGCCTATCAGCGCAACTCGCAACGCAAATATACCCGCAAGCAGCGTAACGCATGCGCCGATCATGATCGCCGCATCCGCATAGACGAGGACCGATTGACCCTTTGGCACATTATCGGACAGTTCGACCAGGCGGACACTTTCGCGGATCGCAGCAATGACAACCGTCAAGAAACTTGCGCCTGTAACACTCCATCCGGCAGCCTTGATGTTCGCTGCGCCATTGGCGGCAAACAAGGTGAGGGTTCCGATGACGCCAGCCGTAACGTAAGGCACGGCAAGGCCAATACGGCCGAGTATCATGCGCGCCTGATCGGATTTTCCAAATGCGGCCAGCCAATGTTCGATGCCCGCCATTGCGAACATTGACGCTATCATCAGGGATGCGGGCATTGCTGTCAGCAGCAGCCTACGCATTGTCATGGCCGAACGCCTGCGCGCCGATTGCTGTCAGGCGGTCGCGCTCTTTTTCATCGTCAGCAAGACGAATGCCAGCGTCGATCAGAAGACCAAGCAGGAGTGCGCGTTTCTCATAACGCAATCCTGCCTTCACGATCAGGCCCCCGAGTTCGATTTTCTCACGGGTGTCCTGTCTGCGAGCCTCGGATGTCGTCAACCGTTTCATCCGCTCAAGCCTCGCCAGCGCTGTTTTTAATCGCGTCAGACGCGAGCGGCAACGAACCGCTTGCAGCGCTCGATCCCGCCAGTTTTTTCCCTTCGGCCGAGCCGTTCCGGTCCGGGCGAAACCGGGCGGCGAGCTCTTCGAAGGCTCTCAGTAGTTCCGTTTCGTCAATCGCAATATCACCGATCCCTGCCTTGAGTGCGAGGCGGCCGATGCGTTCAGCCTCACGCGTCTCGGCCTGTCGCAACTGGTCCTGAAGGAGGGCGATTTCTTGCCTGATCTTCGCGGATGGTTTCTTCATTGCGGGTCTTCCTTTCAAGATTGCTGCGGAAATTCCTTTTGGGGTTACAAGCTGCTCTCGGCTTGCAAGGATTGCGCAGACAAGCGCAACGCGCATCCCCGTTTATTCTACAGTCGGCAAGGCCGGCACTTTGGTAGATCATCCCCTCCGTTCCAAAGGAGTGGTCCAAGGGCGCAGTAATACGTCGCTGTCGCGACCCTTTGCTGACATGGCCCGGTCAGCCGCTTCCGGACGAACATGATGTCTGTTTTGTCGTCGGAGAAGGTTTGCCTTGGCTATCACCCATTTCACACCCCAGCTGATCGGACGCAGTTCCGGCCGCAGCGCTCTACTGTCGGCCGCCTATCGTCACTGTGCGAAGATGACCTATGAGAGAGAGGCGCGGACGGTCGATTATTCCAACAAGCGCCATCTTGCCCATGAGGAGTTTCTGCTGCCACCCGGTGCGCCTGATTGGGCAAGAGCGCTGGTTGCTGATCGTTCGGTTGCCGCAGCGGCAGAAGCCTTCTGGAACCGGGTCGAAGCTTTCGAGAAGCGCGAGGATGCCCAGTTCGCCAAGGAGTTCATCATCGCGCTGCCGGTGGAGTTGTCGAAGGACGATAACATTGCACTGATGCGCCAGTTCGTGTTCGAACAGGTCCTGTCTCGCGGGCAGATTGCCGACTGGGTCTATCATGACGATCCCGGCAATCCGCACGTTCACCTGATGACGACGCTCAGACCTTTGACCAAGGACGGTTTCGGCGCCAAGAAGATTGCCGTCATCGGTGAGGATGGCCAGCCCGTACGCACAAAACAGGGAAAGATCCGGTACCGGCTTTGGGCCGGTGAAAAGGAGGAGTTCCTGCAGCAGCGAAGTCGCTGGCTTGATCTTCAAAACGAGCATCTGGCGCTGCGTGGTTTCGAATTGCGTGTCGACGGGCGCTCTTATGCCGAACGGGGCATTGAGCTTGTTCCGACCACTCATATCGGCGTTGCGGCCAAGGCAATCCAGCGCAAGGCGCAAACACAGGGATGGCAGCCATCGCTGGAAAGGATCGACCTTCACAATGCATCAAGAAAAGAAAACGCCGCCCGGATCATGCAGCGACCACAGATCGTTGTTGATCTCCTTTCCGATGAAAAGAGCGTCTTTGACGAGCGCGACATTGCAAAGGTCCTGCACCGCTATATTGACGATCCGGTCACCTTCCGCAACGTCATGGCGGCCATTCTTGACAGCACAGAATTGCTCCGCATCGACCGCGATGCCATCGACATTGCCACCGGCGCGCGGATCGCTGCCCGCTATACGACGCGCCAGCTGATCCGGCTGGAAGCGGCAATGGCAAAGCGTGCGATGTGGCTGAGCGAACAAGACAGCCAAGGTGTGCAGGCACAGGATCTTCAAGCGGTCTTGGCGCGCCATCATCGCCTTTCGTCCGAGCAGAGAACGGCGATCGAACATGTCACCGGCGGTGCGCGGATTGCCGCTGTGGTTGGCCGTGCCGGTGCCGGCAAGACCACGATGATGAAAGCTGCCCGCGAAGCCTGGGAAGCCGCCGGTTACCGCGTCGTTGGCGGAGCGCTCGCCGGCAAGGCGGCCGAGGGGCTGGAGAAAGAAGCCGGTATAAAAAGCCGGACTTTGGCGTCATGGCAATTGCGCTGGCGCGAGGGTCGCGGCGCGCTTGATGAACGAAGCGTCTTCGTGCTTGACGAGGCTGGCATGGTGGCATCGAGACAAATGGCCCTCTTTCTTGAAGCGGTGGTCAGGTCCGGCGCCAAACTTGTGCTCGTCGGCGATCCTGAACAGCTCCAGCCGATTGAAGCCGGTGCATCGTTCAGGGCGATCGCCAACCGCATTGGTTACGCGGAGCTCGAGACCATTTATCGGCAACATGAAGACTGGATGCGTACGGCCTCGCTCGCTCTTGCCCGAGGCCGTGTCGCGGAAGCTGTCCATACCTACGAGGGCAAGGGGCGCCTCATCGGCGAAAGTCTGAAAGAGGGTGCCGTGGCGCGGCTCATTGCCGACTGGAATGAAGACTATGATCCGGAAAAGACCACTTTGATCCTCGCCCATCTTCGCCGTGACGTGCGCCAGCTGAACGAGCTCGCCCGCGACAAGCTCGTCGAGCGCAGGATTGTTGGAAAAGGACACGCCTTTGCGACCGGGGAGGGTGTCCGCCACTTCGATATTGGTGACCAGATCGTGTTCCTGAAAAATGACAGCGGGCTCGGTGTCAAGAACGGCATGATCGGCCGTGTCGTTGAGGCGGCACCCGGCCGCATCGTTGCCGGGATCGGAAAGGGGAATGAGCGACGGCAGGTCACGATCGAGCAGCGTCACTACACCATGGTCGACCATGGTTACGCGACGACAATTCACAAGTCTCAAGGGTTGACCGTCGACCGCGTCAAGATACTCGCCTCTCTCTCCCTTGACCGTCACCTCACCTATGTTGCCATGACCCGCCACCGCGAGGATATGGCACTTTATTACGGCACGCTTTCCTTTGCAAAAGCCGGCGGTCTGGTCCCGCTCCTTTCGCGCCGTGCGGGCAAGGAGACGACGCTCGACTACGAACGCCATGAGCTCTACCGGCAGGCGCTGCGCTTTGCCGACAATCGCGGCCTGCAGATTGTCCGTGTTGCCCGCACCTTGCTTCGTGATCACCTCGAATGGACGCTGCGCCAGACACGCAAGGTTGCCGAGCTTGCCCGGCGTCTGCGCAGTGTCGGCGAAAAACTCGGCCTTGTTGAAATCAGCAATACCCCTGCCAGAAAGGAGATCAGGCCCATGCTCGCCGGCATTCCCTTCAATCCTTCTGCCCTGGAGGAAACAGTCGAGCATAGGCTTCTCGCCGATCCCGCCGTCAGGAAACAATGGGACGATGTGTCCGACCGTTTCCGCTATGTCTTTGCCGATCCCGAAACCGCTTTCCGAGCAATGGACTTTCATGCGGTTCTGACCGACGACAAGGTTGCAAGTCAGATGCTCGAGCGCCTTGTCGCTGCTCCCGCCTCCATCGGGCGGCTTGCCGGCAAGACCGGCCTGTTTGCCTCAAGCCTGGACAAACAGGCGCGGCGCGTCGCCGAAGCCAATGTGCCGGCGCTCAAGCGCAGCATTGAAAAATACCTTGATCTCCGTCAGGCGGCGCAGGAGCGGATAGGCAAGCAAGAACAGGCGCTGCGCCAACGCCAATCGATCGACATTCCGGCACTCTCGCCGGCGGCGCACCTTGTGCTCGAACGGCTTGGCGACGCTATCGACCGCAATGATCTGCCGACAGCCTTCGGCCATGCGATCAGCAACCCCGCGATCAAGGCGGAGATCGACATCTTCGGCAAGGCCGTGGCGGAACGGTTCGGCGAGCAAACCCTGTTGATGATTGCAGCGCGCCATGCCTCAGGCAGCCTCTTCGACAAGGCCGCAGAGGGGCTTGCTCCGGCAGAACGCGAGAAGCTTGTAAAAGCATGGCCGCTCATGCGCACCGCCCGCCAGCTTGCCGCCCATGAGCGCACCGCAGAAACGCTGAAAATGATCGAAAGCCTTCGTCAAGCCCAACAGCAGCAGGTGTTGAAGCAATGAGACGGGCGAGCGCCATCGTTACCCTCACCGGCACCGCCCTCGGCTTCCTGGCGGCGGTCGGCATCGCCTGGTTTTGTGAATTTCGGTTCAACCTGACCCCCAGCGAGCCACTCGGATTGTGGCGTATCATCCTGTTGAACCGGCCGGCTAGGAACGGCGACCTGGTCTTCGTTTGCCCGCCTGAGAGCGCATTGTTCCACAAGGCGCTCGAGCGCGGCTATCTCAGGCGCGGACTTTGCCGCGGAGGCCACGCGCCACTGATCAAGAGTGTGGTCGCAACATCGGGCCAGCATATCAAGATCGACACGCACGTTACTGTTGATGGCACTCCTGTGACCAGTTCGGCCGTGCGAAAAAGCGATGGCAATGGCCGTCCGGTCAGTCCCTTTTCAGGCGGTGTCGTTCCACCCGGGTTCATCTTCCTCCACTCACCCTTTGCGAGCTCCTATGATTCACGATATTTTGGGCCGGTTCCGGTCAGTGGCGTGCTTGGTCTTGCTCGGCCGGTCCTTGTCTATAATCCCTGATCGGCAGCACGGCCCCATCCTTGTTACGATGTCAATCACCATCGGAACGGGCGGCTGGAGCGGCTATGTGCTTGCGCTTCCGGCAGTCCTCCTCTTTCCGGCGCTTTGGGCGCATGCGCGATCGCGCTGGATCGCAGCCCTCGTGTCGGCGGGATATTTTCTGGCAGCCACCCGGGGCCTGCCGCAGGGTGTTGCCAATTTCTATGCCACTGATCTGTGGCCTGGATTTCTGCTCTGGATCGGAGCCTCGCTGTCTTTTGTTGCCGTGCATGCTGCACTGTGGACCAGGCATCCAGGAAGAGGAAGGGCGGTGCGGTATTTGATAGCGGCCACGTTGATGGCCGTACCACCCTTGGGGATTGCCGGCTGGGCTCATCCGGTAACTGCCGCGGGCATGGTGTTGCCAGGCTGGGGGTGGTGGGGCCTGGCGATCACTACAGCTGGCCTCGCCATCATGACAACGCGGTGGTGGCCGCACGCCGCTCTTGTATTCGCAGGGTTTTGGCTCTGGTCCGCTGCGACGTGGACACCGGCAGATCAAGCCGCAGGCTGGAAGGGGATTGATCTGCGAGAGGGCAAATCGCTCGGCCGCGATATCGCGCTTGGCCAGCACCGGGAGCTGATCGCATTGGTTCACGTCGCAGCAGGTCATGGCGCTCGCGTTGTCGTGTTGCCTGAGAGCGCACTCGGCTTTTGGACTCCGACCGTCCAAAGACTCTGGCAGGACGGGCTGCGCGGGTCAAAAATCACAGTGTTGGCAGGTGCCGCGGTCGTCGACAAGGCAGGCTACGACAATGTTCTGGTCGCGGTTTCGGATAATGAGGCAGAGATTGTGTACCGCGAACGCATGCCGGTACCGGTTTCAATGTGGCAGCCATGGCTTGGCTGGATGGGGCGGCCCGGCGGCGCCCGCGCTCACTTCTTTGCCAATCCGGTCGCGCAGTTCCAGAACAGGAAAATAGCGCCTCTCGTCTGCTACGAGCAGCTCATCGTCTGGCCCATCATACAGTCGATGCTGCACGTGCCCGACCTTATTGTGGCAACCGGAAATGTCTGGTGGACCTCTGGCACCTCAATCGCTGCCATCCAGCGAACCAGTGCAAGTGCCTGGGCGCGGCTGTTCGCCATTCCCATCGTCGCCGCATTCAACATGTAGAAGGAGGAATTATCGCAATGCTCGACGCAGCCCTTATTCAGCAATGTGCTGATCCGTCGCTTGAAACCTCGCTCGTCCAGCATTTTGTCGCGCGGGCGGGCTCTTCCGATCCGCTTGCCGTGACCGTCCGCTCCGGAAACCGCGTCATTCTCGTTGAAAAACCCGCCACTCCTGATGAGGCAGTGGAACTGATCCGCCGGAACGTTGCCCGCAATATTGTGCGCGTCGGAATTACCCAATATCCGGCGGGTCTTGGCATCGTTGAGGCTGCCCAGATCAAACCCGACCTGGTCGACAGCTGTGCGAATATCCGCATGGGGACGGCTTTGTTTGCCAAGGTCTATCGCATCGTCCTGAAATGGTACGGCGCTCCGGCGAACGAAGCGTTTGAGGATGCCATCATCGCATGGCAGACCGGCTATTTCGAAGGGAATGCGGTTTTTAGAGCGGCCGATCCGGGCGGCAAGGGGCCTGTCCTGCCGGTACAAGAACAGACGGCTGCGGCACCGGAAAAGGATGAAAATGAGCGGCCGCAGCATGAGGCCCGCCCGGGCACAGGGGCCGAAGGCGACCCGAACAGGGCGGCATTGCGCGTCGATCTCTCCGCAATTGGTGGCATCAAATGATGTGCATCCGGTCAGGTTCCGGCGCACCGCGTTTCGTCAACAAGAAATATCTCATCGCCTGCGCCGGATCCTCGACTGGATGGAAACCTGCAATTTCAGTGCACTGTAGAGGAGCATGATGGAAAATCACCAACCGTCGCCGTTGCCATGGTCGTTGGCTGTGTTGCAAAAAGTGGGCAGCAAAAGGGATATGGATCTAGCCCTTGCCAAAATAAGGGACCGTTTCCGGTTTGCTCACCTGACCTTCCTCGTGGTCCGCTCCGCAAACCGGACAGACAGCTACCCCTTCTGTTCCACGACCTATCCAGAGGAATGGACCTCCCTTTATCTGCGCAACAACTATTTCGAGATCGATCCGGTGATCGAGCTCAGCCGCACAGGTTTTCTCATGCTCGATTGGTCAAAGCTTGACCGGCGCTCCTCGGGGGTGAGGGACTTTTTTGCTCAGGCCAATGCATTCAATATCGGAAGGCATGGTGCTACCCTCCCGATCAGAGGACCGGGCGGCGAACGCTCTCTCTTTTCCGCCACATCCAACCTGCCGAGGCTCGAATGGCGGCAATTGGGTATCGCGAGCAATCACAACATCCAGATTCTGTCCCACTACCTGCACGAGAAAGTGCTTTCCCTGACGGAGCTGCGGGAAAGCAGCAACTACCGGACGCTCTCCAGACGCGAGCAGGAGTGTCTTCAACTTCTGGCGCAAGGTCTCGTCCCCAAACGCATTGCTCCCAGATTGCATATTTCGGAAAGTGCCGTGCGCCTTTATCTTGGTTCCGCCAGACGCAAACTCAATGCCGCGACGATCTATCAGGCTATCGGAAGGGCAAGCTTTCTTGAGCTAATCCGGACCTGACCGCCTCTGCATGTGGTCTCTCCCGAATGCCTCCGGCGTGTTTTTTCCAACTGCAATCCGCTCGTCAATCTGTCGAAATCAACAGGTTGCGCTGACGCTTCTCATCCATCAGTTCTACCCGATCACGGATAGCCGCAGGAACCCCTGTAGCGGGCCGGTTTCCAAAGCCTGGACTGGAGCGGCACCTGTCGTTTGGCATGATAGCGAGGATTACGCCATGGTGGACACAAGGACGATAGATGTCTGGCGGAGGGCTCCGCGCATCAATTCGTTTGCCGCCTTCTTTGAAAGAACCGCAAGCGGACTGGACGGGGCTCCGGACCTGGGCAAGCCGGAGCCTGCGATGGACCTGCTTTCGTTCGATCTCGACTGCATGTTATTCTGGGACACGCATCGGCGTTTGTGGGGGCATTTCGACAGCCATTATTTTGCAAGCATTCCCTTTCGCCTGGAAGAGGAATGCCGCCTGGGCGCGGCGATCCTCTTGTTTGGCCAGACGGTATGGGCGCGAAGTGGCCGGCCGGCCACGATCTATACTCTGGGGGCAGGCGCCGGCACACTTGCAAGGGCATTGGCAAAGCTCGGGGACGGGCGTCTGAAAACGCTCAACTGCAGTCCAACAACGGGAAACCGGGTCTGTTTTTTTGCGCAAAGAGGCAGCGACGATGCTCACTTTTACCATGGACCATTCTTCCAATTGGACGATGAACGTTACGAGACAGATCAAACGCTTGAACCGTTCAGGGACGGATATGATGTGTTGCTGGAAGATACGACCTTTCAGATGTATGGCCCGGACCGGGACAACCAGACAGCTTTCATAGCGCCTAGGGTAAAGCCGGGCGGCGTCCTGGTGCAGGTGCAGAAACTGAACCAACCTAACCTTCAGGTCTATCTTGAGCGGGAACGTCAGAAAGACAGGGAGTTCAAGTCGAGGTTTTTTTCTACGGAGCAGATAACGGAAAAGAAGCGCGCTGTTCTGGATACGATGAAAGATCTCCAGGTTGATCTCGAGCGAACACAATCGGCACTTCAACAGCATTTCCGCTACGCCGTCGTCACGTGGAACAGTGGAAATTTCTACACCATCGTCTCCTCCAATTGCCTGGGATCGGTCCGTGATTTCGTCACATCAATGGTAAAGCCGGCGCTGCCGTCAGAGTTTTGCTACGAACAATTGCCGCGCATTTTCGTAAATGATGAAAATGATCCGTTACCCTCGGACTGGACATGGCGCGCACCCTGGCCGATCGGCGGTGAAATGTGAACGGCAGTTTCTCAAGCAAAGGTAGATGGAAATGAGCAGAGAGCTGCGAGATTCGGGTTTCGATAACGCTGTAGAGGAGGTCAGAAGAGCATTGTCTTTTCTTCTGCCCGATCTTGACGGGTTCTGGAGGCGTTCGCTCAAGGATTATGCCTGTGCAGTTTATGACAAAGGTGCCCGCGGCCAATGTCAAGTTCGCGACGAGGCAATGATCAGGCTGCAAAAGTTTGTCGCGCGCATCGCGACAAGGTCAGGAGCCAGTCTAGCCGATGCAGAGCGCGCAAGTGGGCAAATTGCGGCTTTGCCGATCATACAAAGCGGTCCTCACTGTCATTTGCTGATCGAGACGGATGCCTTCTATACGCACCTGTTCAGCGCACTCGGCCTGGTGGCCCACCATTGCTCATGGCATATCTGCTACAGTTCTTCGACGGTGAAGTTCGTAGAAAAATCCAAAAAGGGCCCCGGATGGCTTTCGCTCGGCAGCGAGGCGGTAAATATTTTCGGTCTGTCGCGAAGCCGGATGGATCCTTTCAGTATTTGCGGCTTCAACGGGCGCTATCGATTTACCCTGTCCGGGCAAAAGGGTGAGCCAGCAAATGCTGCTGTCGCTAAGCTTAAAGTTATTTTGCCGGACCGAGACTTTCCGTCAGCAGCCGAGGCGATCAAAGCTGCCAATCAGATTCTGTGGCGCAGATCATTTCCTGCGTCCCTCGGATTGTTGCAATTCGACGATATCGACGTTGCGGACCTCGTGGCGGAACATTTTGAGGATAAAGCATCCTGGCTGTCGGCCAGTTTTGCCGGCGCCGGTCTCTTCGCGAAAAACATACTAGGCGTGTCAAGGCAGCTCAATGTAGGACCATGGGCGGGATGGGTGCGTCAAACAACGGATTTTTTCTGGGGCCTGGAGGGCGGCAGGATATATCCCCTGCGTTTGAACGACGGATTCCTCTCGGGCGGATCCGATACGAGCTTGAAGATAAGGTTTGAACCCGAAAGCATTGCAATCTCATTGCGCCAACGCAAACTGGTGCCCAATCTCCTGGTGACGTTTCTGGTGACGTCCATTCTTCCCGGGGTTCGTGTCCTCGGGGGCTGCCGGCAGGTCATATATTATCCCCTCATGCGCTATCTTGTTGCCACCGCACTCGCGGCTTCAGATGATCGCGATCTGCTTGACGCAATGCGTGCTGACGAGCGTCCGGGCATGTGGGGACACCGCGTCTTGAGGCCACAGGACGGCTGCCCCTTTCTGGAGATCGAGGAAAGCGGCGATGCGTTGGAGGTGGCTGCAAGATATGGCGGCAGACCGCTTGAAGGGGCCTGCGGTAACCTTGCCAGTTTTACCGATGATCCCCTTTGGGCAGAATTGTCCACGCATATCCGCCGGCGTGCAATTCATCCTGCTTCCCCGGAGTGGCAATGGGCATAGTTCTCATGGGTTCCGGCGCGAATGCGACTGGAGGACTCTCGAACACCGTCGCTGACCCGTACCGAAAGGAACCTTCATTTATGGGAGTTGTCCATGGATACAACGGAAATATTGATCAGACGGATTTTCCCTGATGAGATCGAGGTCTTCCGGCGCATCCGCCTCGAAGCCCTTCGTTCCGAACCGGCTTCATTTGCAAGCCGCTTCGAGGATTGGGTCGCACTTTCCCATGAAGAATGGCGTCAACGACTGCATGATCCCGTCTTTGTCGTTTTCAACGCGGACGAACCTGTCGGTATCATGGGTTTATTGCGCCAGCGCCCTGCAAAAATGGCTCATCGCGCCACGCTCGTCATGGTGTATGTGCGGGCAAGTTTCCGCGGTACAGATTTGGCCGTATCGCTTCTGGACGTGGTCATCGATTTTGCAAAAGGAGAGGGGATCTGCCAGCTTGAACTCGCAGTCAGCGCAGAAAATTCCGCGGCGTTGCGCTTCTACAATCGCTACGGATTTATTGAGGTTGGCCGGATTCCCGGCGGGCTGCTGGATCGTGACAGGGAAGTTGATGAGGTCCTTATGGTGCGGCGGTTGAGAGCTGTACAGCCGTGCAACGCTGAGACAGTTTGAAGTGTGTGGTTATCGTGAACGCTGCTGCAGTACTCCCTCGCGTTGCAGATTTAGTGGAGCTGGCAAGCACTGGTGGAAGCACAATCAGTTCGAAATGGCTTGGAGACGGTGTCCGAAGGTCGGGCGGGTAACATGGCAGGATGATATCGGTGCTGAAGGGATAACGGTAGGCGGCTTACAAGCCTCGGAACCGGAATTGTCCTCGAGGAGCGTCAATCGCGATCCGGTACTGTTTGCCCGATGGTACTTCCAGCGTGGTCGATCCCTCCAGTAATGCGGCAGCCAACACTTGGGGCTCGCCGTCAAGATCGCCTTTCGGGAGTGTCTGACCGTTGATGACCTCGAACTGCAACGTCGCGTGAACTTCGTGCCTCGCACCGTCTGCCAAAATTAAAATGTAAGGCATTCCAGGTTTTCCTTTAGGTGGACCCGAGACGCTCTGTTGCAGAAGTCTATCGGGACCGCGTCGAGTGCCCCCGGCAAGAGCGAAACCGGTTCAGCACCAAGGCTGGGCAATTAAGTTCGTCACAAATGACGCTCGAAAGGCGTGGCTAAGCACCATAGGTCACAACGCGCAGGATTGAATTTAGCTACACCGTACCCCAAGCGAGGCCTGATCCCTATGGGACACTTCGGAGTGGCGGCATCAGGCCTCTAGCCGACTTACGATCAGCATTACCAACAATAGCACTTTTCAAAGTTGACCACTACTAACACGATAGCCCGGTGCATGTTCAACCGAACAATGCCGGCCCAGAGCAATCGACACCGCAGCCATAATTACGATGGCCAGAAGATAGGGCCACGTTCGACTGAGATAAGGTTTGTCTTCCGGATCCATGTTCTGTGATCTCTGGGCTGACCATTTCTGCATCACTACATCTGATTCAGCAATAATCAAATTGTTCCTATTCAACTCAGGACATCACCATGAAAACCAATCGGCGGGCGGGAGGCTATTGCTGCGCGTGAAGAAAATGTACTGACCGCATACGTGGCAGTCTGACCATAGGTGTGGGCCATACTTCAGCCGCAGGCCGCCGATCGTCAAGGCGAGTATGAAAATAACCGCTGCCGAGTCCGATGCGTACTTTTCCGCGAACTGGCAATTTTCGAATCCTTTGTGCTAAACGCCGTCAAGCTCGGTATGAACCAGAATGAGCTTGACGTTCTGGTATCGCTTGCCTTCAACATTGGCAGCGGGACATTCTCAAATTTCCACATTGATAAAAAGCTCAATGCGGGAGATCGTGTCGCGCAGCCGATCAGTCCCTTGTCTGGTGCGAGGCAGGCGGGAAGTCCTCAATGGGCTCGTCACCCGCCGAGCAGCGGATCGCAAGCTGTTCCTCACGCTGGGTAGCCGACAAGCCGCCAGCAACTCCGGAGCCTGAAGCACATGCCTCGCTGCGGGTGGCGCTTGTCGCGATCTTCAACGCTGTTTTCAACAAAGCATAATCATGGACATCGCTCTTTTATTCCGATCAGTGAGCGGAAATTATGCAACAGTCGATGCGGGAGGCTAATATAATACATCCATCAAAGAAGGCGATCCCTTGCAGGTATTGCAGAACGCCGACAGGGATGGCAAATGGTTTGAAGTAGCGGTCATATCAGGCTCTGAGGCGGCCTTTACTGTGAAACTTGCAGATAATATTCAAGAGGTGGTGCCTTGGAATTCAGGACATAATCAGGAATCTGGAGGAGTGCGAGACGAAACATTTCCGTATACGCAGGCCAATGATGGATTAACCTATGCACGATCAAACGTGAAAGAAGTCAACAAGGTCGTAACGAAATTGCTGGCTTTTTCTTTCACAAGTGTTTCCGTCCATTGATCGGATCCCCGAAGCATCAAGCCGCTGTAGATGCTGTCCACCGCAGCTTCTTCAATACGTTTGATATGGGATTTGAAGACGGCTTCATCGCCGGTTTTGTAGATATCACGCACGACCATCCGCAAAATCTCCTGCATGGCAATTTGCCAAGCCGTGTTGATCGCCTGCAATTCATTCGCTGGATCTGGCATCGAAAGCTCCGTTGGGCTTAACTGTTTCTGGAATTGCCAGAAGCCTCTTGGCCCCGTTATAAATGCTTTGAAAATAAAAAAGGCCAGACACATGCCTGACCTTCCCATTTAGTTTGCTTTCAACAGTGCCGGTACATCCGTGGTCAAAGGAAAGCAGGTACCAATTTTTAGATCGCCTGTAGATTGCAAGCTGACATTTTGCCGGACTTGTTGTCGCGTTCAAGGTCATATCCGACCTTCTGGCCCTCAACGATCTCACGCAGACCTGCGCGTTCGACAGCGGAAATATGGACAAACGCGTCCGTGCCCCCATTGTCTGGTTGGATGAAGCCGAAGCCTTTAGTGGAATTAAACCATTTAACTGTGCCAGTGGTCATAACGAACCCTTTCATAGCAATTATAGATACCGCAATGCAAAAAAGCACTGTGGATGATGATTTCGATTTTGAAGGGGAAGTTCGTCCAGGGCACGTTGCCATCGTGCAATAACAAAAGTCTGACAAGCAATATCGACAATAGACAAATACGCCCAGAGTCTGGCAATGTCAAATTAACTTTCTCTTCTATCCTCAACTTGAAAAGCTGTGGCTTGCGACCGCTCGCATAACCGAACCCGGTAGCCAGCGCTGCATGACGGAGATTGTGACTCAGCCATTTGGTGGGTCACTATTCCCTTGAAGGGTCTGTCCTGCATGAATTGTTGGACCGGCCTGTTTATCGGTTCCTAATCAACCCGGTCTATCTGACCGTCATGTCTAAACGCGCCAGCGTTCTTGTGTTGACCGCGATACCAGTTGATTTCGCAACGCTCCGCAAGCCCACAGGGCGGCCGGGTGCGACCGCGTTGTGGGTTCTCATGCTGATAACTTCGTTCCTTCGTCATAACAACCGGGCGATGAGCCCCAGCTCACGTGCTTCATCCGAGCTCAGGTAGTAATTTTCCTTGGCTCGCTCATAAAGGGTCTCGGCATCGATCAGACTGCCTTTGGCCAAGTCCTCGAAGCCTTCCCATTCAAGCCGGTGCGCCGTTTCAAGAAGCGCTACCTGCTCTTTGGCAATTTGTATCATTGCACGCATTGGACCGTCGAAGTTCACGGATTTTGTTATACGGCGTTCATGGACCAGGAAGGTTGTATCTTTGGTTGCAAAACGATTAGGGGCAGGGAAAGCACCCATAATAGTCATTCCCGCTGAGTACACGATCGTTTTCCCAATAAAGTAGGCGGCCCTTCCGGAGTCGCGTATGAAGAGCGATATTTCGAGAGCGATACGACGAGCGATGTCGGCATCCCCACCTTCCGTCATTACTTCGAGAACCAGATCTTCATTTGTGAGGCGAATTTGTGCGAGGGCATTGAGTACATCCCACAAGGTACCGCTTGAAATATTGCCAGCTATGCGAATGTTAGGTTGATAGAGCAGGGTAGTGTCCGCGAGCATAATGTTTGTCCTATAGTGGTCAGGGCAACACAGAACACGTCATTTTTGTATAAGTTCCCAAAACTCATATTGCTCACGCAACACGCGGCGTGAATTCAAAGTTATGAGTTTGTGACTGAGCAATCATACCCAACCAAAAGCAGCCGGTTCGACGATGAAGAATTTACGCAATATTGAACTGGCATTGCGTCATGCTTTAAAACGCTTTGGTCGCGATCCAGCCAATCATCCTCGTACGCGAGAGAGGGCATTTATTGCCGATCTTTTTGGTCGGGGTCACCGTGATTTTGAACTACGAGAAAGGCCTGGCTAAAAAGATTGAAGTGGCGCGTCTCCTGAAATCGAGGGTGTCACAACAAACTCTACTTGAAGCCTGTCTCAGTACACAATCGCCAGGTTCTATCTCGGCGAAATTAGAAATTCACCTTGCGCGCGGTAAGGACATTCGTCGCGAGATCGTGACCGTAGAGACGTGGATGATTTGGACAAATCGCTAACCGCTCCATTTATGAGGACATGTTGGTCGGGATGAACACGGGAGGCTAAGGTCCATAGAAGTTCAAGGGCCTGATACTGATGAGCGACTGGTTCCAGGTGCGGCGATAGGTAGTGTGAGTAGAGATACTCTTAAGCGTTTGATGATTCGTCGCACGATTAAGCAACATCTCGATAAGGAAATTCGGTTCGCTGCAGTCAAACATCATCCCACACATTGGTATTTGCTGCTCATTGGCATTGGTTAAAAGCCTTTCCCATTATGTAGAACAACGTTTGGAACAAGGGGCTAATACAAGCATTAAGTCTGGGGTGACTTTTCTACGGTTGCCCGCTTGATAGCAGTCTGTTGGTTTGCCGACTGTCGAAAGCCCCACAGACGAACTGGAGAAAGCTGGACGTTTGGCCATGGCATGATGCCGTGCTCCAAGATAATTCAGCCTCCAAGTATCAGGAAACAGCTAGCAATGAGGCGACCGCTGCTGCGCCGATCAATGCAATTTGAGCAAATTTCTCGGCAACCGCTTTTTGTCCTGCGTTGTGCTGCGTGTCGCCGAAAATTACGATACATGTTGCCGCCAAACCGCTCACTGCCGTTAGTAAAATAGTGGCGAAAAAAACGAGATTGAGAGAAATCATTGTAACCTCCAGTTGATCATTACGACCATTATCGCTCAGTTCTGGGAGGCGTGGATAAGTTTTAGATTATTTGGAAATATCCTGTTTCGGGCATTGTTGACGCAGTTTGGTTCGGCGGCCTCGGCGGAGATGGCCAGAGAGAACGAAAGGCATAGCCGAACTGATTGGCCGTTGACCGGGTTTCAGAAATGGATCCGAAGTGGCAAAATAAATGAAGGGTTCACCTTCGGTTTGGTTGTTACATCGGCCGCGACAGCAGCGTTAAACGGTATCAATATTAGCGTTGAAATGTACGCGATTTGCTTGAACGCTTTGAAGTTCATCTGCTGAGCCCCAAGATGGCAATCATGCCCGCGAATGAATTACTATTCTACATTTCCGCGATTATGCCCTCGTGTGCAACTCTGCGTTAAAATTGTATAAAAAAGGCCAATCGAGTAGTTCCCGAATTTTTTTCCTGAATCCTTGAATTCAATTTGGCCAAAACTAAATCATTTTGCGTCGATCGCATAAGTAGGATCGACACCGCTGGAGGCCTCAACTTCGGCGTCTCAGCGTCATGTTGCTTCAAGGAGGATATGGCAATGACAGCAAATTCTAATTTCGCTCCACTGTTCCGGTCCAGTGTTGGTTTTGACCGGGTGTTCAATCTCCTGGAGAACGCTCAGCGTGCACGGTCGGTCAGCGACTGGCCTCCGTATGATATCGCGAAGACCGGTGAAGATACGTACAGGATCACAGTCGCTGTCGCAGGCTTCTCACAAGACGATCTGGATCTGACGTATCAATCCAATCTCCTCACGATCATCGGGAAGAAAGAAGAGGCGCAACAGTCTGAGTATCTTCACCGAGGCATTGCCGGGCGACCGTTTGAGCACAGGTTCGAGCTCGCCGATCACGTGCGTGTGGTAGGCGCGGGGCTTGAGAATGGTCTGCTTTCAATTGAATTGATCCGAGAGGTCCCGGAAGCCATGAAACCACGCAAGATTTCAATTGGCACGGAAAAAACCGTCTCGGTATCGAAGGAGTTAGAAAAGCCCAAACATCAAGAAGCGGCCTAGCATAAGCAACCGGGGAGGGCGCTAAGAGCCTTCCCCTCATATAAAGGGAACAACTGTCATGATGGAGAAGTATTTCACGAGGCCCGTTTCCATCCTTGTTGGCCTCGGCGTGCCGACAGATATCCACTCTGTTATGGAAGCATACCAGCTGTTGAATGACTGGCCAGCCCATGGCCCGGATACTACGCATAGCCTTGCTTTGAATGCTTGCAAAGGCGTGCTGACAGGTACGATTGAAGCGGAAACAGCTCGTGGACTATTTATAGCTTTCGCGAAAAAGCACGACTTACTCGCACCTGAGATTGGCCCCGTGTTAGGCCATCGGCACGGCGGAGGAAATCTGCGCGTCCTGTAATTGTGCAGCCCGGTGTCCATTGTAGATGCCGGGCTTTCTTTGGTCTGTTCATTTGCAACCATCCCTGCACATTGGTGCGCTTGCGGCAGTCTTCGGACCTCTGATTATTCTCTAATAAAATCCGCAAGCTGCACAATGCTTTCCCGTTCCAAGGAGACCCAAACAGTCGTGTCTCCGCCGGATACCTTCAGAACATGATATGTAGTGCCATCCTTTCTCTGGCGGAGTTGGCAGTCAAGAAATCCTTCACCCAGTGAGGTATCGATCGCCAACTGCTTGATAATCGGATCGCTAACGAGCCCTTTAATAAGTGCAGCAGATTTCGTGATTCTCGAAAACATCATCACACTCCAGTCAACCTTGTTATAGCGAGAGATTATCATGAGATGGACCAAAGGCGAGCCAGAGCCAGAACACCTGACACAATAGGCGTGGTGCACAAAGACCATGGCCCGATCCTCGCAACATGGCAGCCCCATCGTGGCGCCTTCATCGGAGTTAAGCCAACCGGCGATACACCATTATCAAGGTTGCGCCACTCCAACCGGCGGCAACCATTGTTTATCACAAGATGTTTGTAAGTCGTGACTGCAATCCAACGTCTAATAGATTTGTTTAATGTTCTGTTTTAGGCTCACAAAGTCATGAACCGGAGATCGACACCGCATGCGCAGTTCTCTACTTTGCACGTTGTGCAGTCTCTTTTTGACCGTGGAAAGTGCCTTCGCGTTGCCAAAAACTCTGACCGCGACACAACTGGTTGATATTTGCAGTTCATCAACAGTTTCAGACGCGGCGGCAAAAGGTGACCAATTAAGTTGGCAAAGAATGAGCGATGCGGATTTCAATGAATGGCGCACCGGCTTTCTTGCTTACAACGGCGGGTCAGTCGATATCGTTGGATGGCACCACGGACAAGGCGAGCACGTCGTGAGTTTGTCGTTCTGGATTGCGCAGGGGCCCAACAGCCACAAGGCATGCAACTACAGTCCGGGCAGTGATGCCGGTTTGTTGGGTGGGTTGACAGAAATTTTGGGCGCACCGGAGACGGTTGAGGGAATGGCTGGAAACGCTTATTGGAAAACAGAGCTGATGGAAGTGTACTATACACAGGTTGGGGCAAGTACATTGGTAAACATTAGCTATAAAAAATAGCAGAGATTTAGCGATGATCGCGGCATGCTGCTATTGAAAGCTATTCGTGAGGGTTAGTCTCTGCCCCGGTAAATGAATAAGCCAAGGGTAATCAGGCCCAGCACTGCAACAACATAAATCAAGACTTCATCGGTCAAACAATCTCTCCCGTCCGGACAATCGGACAGGTTAGCATAAAAAGAATGGACATGGTCAATCGCCCGTCAATCCTGCCAGTTATCTCCAGCCAAAATAATTCCAGACAACTCGGTCAGGTGCTTCGAAGTTTTCTACTGTGTAATCCTACAGTGCTAACCAACGTAAATATTTTTCGGAACCATACGCCGTTAATTTGGTTCGTTGCCAAACACATGAGCTTGGCAATGAATGATAAAAAGCCCAACAACCACAGGATCTTGGAAAATCTCAGCAGAGATTCGCAACCACCCGCTTTGAAGAAGCCTGCAGACGGAAGTAATCCGCCCATTGCGACGAACGGGAGATTTGCAGAACTGTTGCGAAGGCTTGACGAGGCGGAAGACGAACAGCGTTGATGTGACATGCCCTAAAGGAACCGATCTTCGTGCGCGGGAACTCATTCGCTTAGTCCGCATTGAGTCGGTTTGGTAGGAGTGAGTGCCATGAGTATCGCATCCCCTCGATATAATTACGAAGATGAAACGCAGCGCGAAGCCGAATGCCGCGAGGCAATTAAAGATCGGTTTCTCGACAAGGTTTCTTCGAAAGATTTGTACGCTATCCACCAAGAAGCCATCAAAGCTGGTTGGGGCTTGCCGGAGGTGCAGAGGGCTATTGATGCGCTCGTGCTGGAAAAGGCAAAGGAGTCTGGGGAGGACTTGCCCTGCTAAGCCCTGCGCCGCGCAGGTTTTCGCTTTCCCCAACGTTCCAGCTTGCCAGTTGATACCGGACGGCCTGCCGCCTCGACGTAAATGTCGGCTTCCTTCGCAGCTTCAATGAAAGCCATGCGAGCAACGCCAGGTGACAGCTTGCCATCGTAGCATTCCAGCAGCGCATGCTTGGCGATATCGAGCCTTTCAGTATCCGTGCCCGGCCATTCATTCACAATGAACTCTGCCGCCTGCATTATGGAGGTGATTACCTTCATCTTGCCGAGCTGGCGGGTCGTTACGGTTACTTCTTTGAAGGGTTTATCTTCCATGAGTCGGTGAACGACTCTTGCCGCAAATCGGTTCCAGCGCTCAATCGTCAGTCTCCGGCAAAAGTGGGGGCTTCGGAGGAGCAGAGAGGTTTCGATCGTAGGTAAACCGTTCAATGATGGTTGTGCCCGGCTTCCATTTGGAAAGTGTCTCGTCATCCGCAACACGCGTAAATCGTCTCGTTGCCTCAAAAACGAGGCCAGTTTCAGGGGTGACGTAAAATACTACTTTTGCTTCTCGTGGGCCGCGCCTCCAGTTTGCATTATAAACGTCAACCGTTCGTCCTTCGATGGTTTTGCTGTCCAATTTGGTGCATGATTCAAAAACGGTAAGCGATACATCTAAAGGGACGCGGGGACGTTCCAGCCATATTCCATCACCAAGCTGCCAGTATATGAGCCCATCCTGAAATCGTTCATCCATTAGAAACTTCGACTTTGTTTCGCCTGGCTCTATTTCAGAAAAGGTCACCTGATACCGCCCGGAATTTCGCGTGTTTTCGTAGATAGAAGTCAGTGCGCTGCAATCTGCTTCCGTTGCCTTAGCTTCATTGAATGCAACGAAATGAACCAACAATGCGCCAGAACACCAAACAATCGCCTCAAGTTTCTTTATCAAAAGCTTTCCCCTTATGCTCGCCACAGTACCAACTGATTCCGTAGCGCCCCGAGAAACCAAAGCTGCCCCATTGCTTGCAGTCTTTATGATCGCACCAATGCACGAACAACCCGGCAGGTGCGGACTCCATGTGTGCTGGGTATTCAGGATTGGGCGAGGGCGGTATTTCAGACATCAGAACTTTTTCGATAAGATAGGGTCATATTCCAAGGCAAGTATGACCATGACCAACAGGATTATTCCGACGCAAATTATCCCAAGTTGATAGTAGCCGTTCGGCCAAACCACCTTGGACTCTTGAGATTTATCAGCCCACACCGCCTCAATCTCTTCGTTTTGCTTTTCAGACATCGGGTTTCTTCATTAATTTCGACATATGTATTTTGACCGACTCGGCCAAGGTTTCATGATGGCTTCTTAATCCAAGCCAAACTCACAATGTGCTTGATAGTCTTTGTCCTGCGCCAAATTGAAAAGCGTCTTTTTATAACCGGCGCGAGCTTATCATAGGTATCCCAAGTATCAGGTACCTTGTACATTATGTCTGAGGAAAACGTATTCCCATAATCGGTAAAGTAGGTGTAGGGAGCCTCATAATAGTGTGCTGCAAACTCATTGCCCTCGACAGTCAAATCCTCGTCTATAAACTTCTCATCGCAAGCCGAAATAAACCAATTCCCGGGCGTTATTGTGCGAGTCGTAAGAGCTAAAAGTTCCTCATCGGTATGGATTCCACTTCCTAATCCATTGAGCGTTGCCCAAGCAACAAACATGCCGATGTGCGTTGATGCGGCTGAGGGAGCCAAGGTTAAGGGAAATTCTCCTCCATAATGCCATGAAGCGTCATCGTACTTCATTAGAAATCCATTCGACTACACGCTCCGGAAAAGGCCCGCTTCCCTCGGAAACTACGACAATCATGTGCCATCGCCCTCAAATGCTGTCTCGTTGTAAGCGGGTTCGTTTGCAGCCGCATTAGTATAGAGAACGTGCAACTCACCCTCGGTTTCGTCTGGCACACCCGTGAAAATGTAAATCTCGCCCAGATCAGGATGATTGGCCCGGACAGCCTCAAAAGGAAACTCGGTAGAATCGGCAGATTCCGCGATGGTGATATTCTCTACGATTTCCTCGCCGTTCGAGGCGACATCGAATGAACCTGGCAGTTCCTCGACGTCTGTCATGTTCGCTTCGACTTCTGCCATATAGTCTTCATCGAAATAGCTCTCGAGGCTGTAGGTTTTCCCGCGAAATCTGACTTTCCAAGGCATGACGATCCCTCCTAAAGCAAAAGCGGCTCTTCTTCGATCTTCTTTGGCGGCGCTAGAACAACCAAATCGTTGTCGGGTAGGGGGCGCTGTAGCTGCAGCGCTTCCTCGGCCGGCGCATTCATCCAGATATCAAGCTCTTCGCGGGTCCTGAGAATGACGGGCATTGCCTTAGGATGTATGGGCTTCACAAGCTCATTGGCGTCAGTGGTCAGGAATGCGAAGATATCAGCCTGAACAGGGCCTTCCTTCTTCTTTCGCATACTGAACCAAGGCGTCCAGATGCCAGCAAACCAGAATAGAGGTTGCTCTTCATTGAGGGCAAACCAGTACAGCGGCAGTTTTTTCGTGACCGGATCGCGCACCTGACCATATTCGGAAAAGCTCGTTGCTGGTACGATGCAGCGGCTTTCTGGCCCCAGCCATCGCCTCCAGTGCGGAGACTTCACATTGCGGATATTGGTAACACCATAATCGACTTCGCCCTTGATAAAGGCCGGAGGCGTTGGCATTCCCCAACGCAGCATTGATACCTCCAGCTCGCCGCTTTCATCCTGGCGCGCGACCGGCGCTGGATAGTCCGGATAAATGTCGATGTTGAAATCTGTGATGTTTGTCCGGTTTCCAATCCCATTGAAGAGATTGCGGACCGCATCGAAGCCAGTCGATATTTTATAGAGGTTGCACATACCTGACTTCGCCCCCGTTTGCTTTGCCGGCCGATGGAATTTCAAACTCCACTCGGCCGCTTTTTCTCGATGATAGTTAAACTGTGCATGGGCGCAAGCTGAGCATTAATCCCGCAGTTTGTTCTTGGTGCCGAACATATTGTGTTCCTTATTTCTGCAGCTCCAGACCTGACAGCTCAGCTTCTTCGTCAGCGAGTTTATGCGAACATGCGCGCCGTATTTCCACTGAAGCGAGTCCCGATCCAAACGGCCTATCTGGCCACATTTGTAGCAATAGGCGTAAAGATCGTCCCAAGGTTCGAGGTCACAGAACCGCGTCGTTTCGCGGATGCCTCTAAGTTGTCTTTTCGATATCATAACCCACCAGCATGCGCGTATAGCGCGGCACCCAAGTGCCTTTCCGGCGCTGTTCAGGGGGTATCCACTCCCCCTCAAATGCCTTTAAAAAACACTCGGCATTTCGCTCCTCTGCAAACATATAGATGCTGTAGCGCTCGGGATGTATGTAAATACTCTGATTCAGGCGATACCGGCCAAGCAGTATTGAAAGGAAGTCGACCCTGTCAAAATGCAGCTTCACCTCATCACAATGCAACGCGACCTGAAAAGGATATTCCTTGTCGATCAAAGTGGGTGGCGGTTCGTCTCTGCTTCTAGCCATCTCAATGCCTCGACAGCTTTGGCTTCCAGCCACGGGCATAGCCAAAACCCATTGCAAGCGAAGCATATTCAAGTTCCTTGATCAGGAAGCTGCGCTCGTCCATCAGTTTGGCAATCACTGCCTGTACGTCACCGTCGTGCTCGGCTATAAGTTGCTCGACCTCATCGTCGTGCATCAATTCGGGTTCGTTCATGGCTTTCCCTTTCCTTGAGACAAGCCTGTCCGCTCCCCATGCCAGACAGAGTTTCAGTTCTAAATTGTGTTTTGGAGCAGCCGCAATCTGCTGGGATGTTCCTAAAATGTTCTCATATGACGAAAGAGTCAACACACTTGTGGGCACGATCCCGCCTGAGTTCAACTTTAGTGTTTTTTGTAGCGCGTTATTGTGCGGAGGAAATTGAAACGTTCTTTGTTTTAACAAGGCTTTCTATCGGCCTGTCACGCGGGAGATTTAAGTGGGCTTGCAACGGATCAAGTTTAGAGGAATGGTGCGGCTGTAAGTGGGGGAGCGAATTGGTACACGGTGTAGTCGTCATAAATGGATATTCAGCGCACGACTACGTATGGCGCGGTTTAAGGCAATATCATGATACTGAAGCACTTCTACCTCGCCTCATGCATCACCATAATCTATCTGCCAAACACACTGAGAACGCGAAAAAACAGCTTGAACAACTCTCGTTTTGTCTCACGCAAGCTCAAGAGTTCACCCAGTCAGCCAGATCAACTGGGCCAGCTACAAAATCTCTGCAGGCTTACTATGCCCTGACCGCGCTCGCGAACGTCGAGATTCTTTGGAAGGGCAGTGGAGACGATTGCATTGGCCGCAGGAACGGACGATACAATCGTCATGGATTGCACATTCAAACCGGAAAAGGTCTGGGAGGCGTCACGGTGGTGCCTCAGATTGGTGAAACCGGTGAGGTCGAAGGGTTGTTCGGCCTTTGGAGAAGCAAAAGTCATCACACGCCCCACTACGGCGAAGATAAATACATCTCTGAGACCGGAGCTGCAGAACATTCTATAAGGGTGCTTTCCGGAATTACGCCGCTTTCTGATATCCAATTTCCCAAGAGCGGATTTTCGTTGCTCGACTGCTTTAAACATGTACCTGAAATGTGGGAAATACTGCCGACAATCGGTGAGCAATCACCGATGCTTCGTGCCGAAGTGCAGAACATTCGGCAATTCGATAAAAGTGACAAGTTAGTTTCGATTGAATTGCGAACAACTATTCATCCCTGTGATGATGAACTCTATGAAAAAATGATCGAGCAATTTCAATTCACGCCAAATTCTGTGTCGGATGTTAATTATGTAAAGCTGAGGTCGGGCGGGGCCATACAACAAAGAATGAACACAAGAGACTATTTGCTAAATGCGCCAAGGCTGCCGGATCAGGCTCCCGAAGCGGTTATATTCAGGAAGAATTTATTGTTTTTGGTTGGAGAGGGCAAAGTACTCAATGAATTCGGCTATTATTACGTTGGCCTTTATTTATTGGGTATGGTCACTCGATATCACCCTCAACTCTGGATCTCCGAGTTGAAAAGGAATACCTCACTGTCTCAGCTAGCGGATCAGTTCGTTGATATAGCATTAGTGCGAATGGCACTGCTGGTTTTGTCCCAACTTGATTGTCAGTTGATCGTATATGAATAGTAGGAAATTAGCCTATTATTTGTGCCACAGTCTGCTCCACATTAGTGCGAGGAAACCTCCGAGTTATCCAGTAAATTCGGGGCTTTACCCTATACGGTGAAGCGACCCGTCCGTACCATCAACCAGCTAACGATTACGGTGGTCATCGAGTTATATAAGCCAAGACTATTTCGATGGAACGCCTGTCTTCCAGTATTTGCGACCTTGATCGCGTAGATTTCTGCCCACACGAGTGAGGCAATAGGTCCCCAAACGTTGTAGCGCGAAATACGCCAACGTGAACACTACTGCAGAGCCTGCAAGTACACCGGTCAACCGGGCCATCTGTAGTTCAGGAAAGTTCCTAGTTTCCCCGGATGATGTCTCATAAAGAGTTGGCACGATGTAAAACATGGCGAATGCGACAAAGCAGCCAGCCAATATCCATAATAGCTGTAATTTATCGTGACTTCGCGTCCACGAATATGGTGAAACAAGACCGAGGCTCTTGAATTTCAGTAGGTTAAAATCGTCGAAAGCTGTCGGCCGAAACCAGCCGGACGGAGTTTCGAGCAGCAATTTTGCCTGCAAACGGTTGAGTTGTTTCAGAGTGATTATCATTTCTTCCGCATATACGTCATTGCGGTAAATACCGGCCAATGTAGCCTGCCACAAAGATGCTAAATCATCTTCTTGATCTGGGTCAACGGTCTGCGCCTGTTCCGCCCATTCGACGAGCAGGGCTGCCTGTCTCTCAGTTGGAGAAGGATTTGGGTCTTTCAAATGTTCAATCTCTCGCACTTTGTCCAAATGCGTTCGTGCATTTTGGGCGCGGCTTGCTTCCCGTCCGTCAACCCATGCCTGCGTTTTCTTTCCCAAAAATAGTCCGAGTGTTTTTGCGGATGGTCCAAGGAGATCGCTTATTGGTTTGCTGTTTGCCACCGCCACTGCCGACGTGATCATATTTTCGCTTCCCTCATCGTCAGATGCTTCAGATCGCTTTTCGTTTTTTGCTGGTATGCTTGTGCCTGGCATGCCCGCCCCCCCCTAACCACCTAGTATTACTGTTATGAGCGAATCCCGCCAGAACGCAACTAGGAGTAGGTCCGGGACGAGCGAGGTGTGGCAGCGCGCCAGCTAAGTCATTGATTTGTGTTGATGAAAATTCCTGCCACACCTTATGGCAAGTAACTGAGATCCCTAACGAAATCCCTTCCGGGGGAGGCCTCCATTTTGTAACCGAGCCGTCCGAATGTGTAGGTGTCATGCCATCTCCCGTATCATTAAGGCACCTAAACTAGATAAAGGCGAGCAGCTTGCGATGTTGTTGCTAATCGGCGGATGGGGCCTCGCATAGAAAATTAGCGATTGCCTGTGACATTAGCTACCGTTTCAAGCTAGCTGCAGTCACATTGGTTCTCGTTGAGCGGATCGCTCCATTGTAAAACGGCTTACGATTGGTCATTGTTCTTGAAGCGCACGCCAGCGCCTCCACCATTTTCCGGGATAAATTCAATTCCAGCATTTTCAAGGGCAATCTGAATCAGTTTTAGGTTTGCTGTCGTAATTGAGGGCAATCCATCGTCCTCTTCTGCACGTCGTATCGTAGAGACACCTACACTAGCTGAATCTGCTAGTCTTTTAGCGGTCCATCGAACTAAAGCTCTTGCCGCACGGATTTGCGCTCCCGTTATTTTTCTCATGATTGTCATTTTCTGGTTGAACTTTTCTAGTTCATATGGCACTTAAACACTCATAACGGCTGCACCCAGTGTTCGAGCACTGGATGCAGCCTAACCACTACCAAGCTGTAAGGAGCTCGGATCATGGCTGATTCCGACAATAGCAGAACTTTGCCTCCGGTCACGCGGAGAGATTTCCATTCGGTGCTGGCGGCGTCTTTACCCACATATCCGCACCTTGCTGCCGGGATTACCGCACCGGCAGAGGCTTGCGATGACGATCCGGCGGTCATGACGTGGCGCGAATGGTGCGCTGCACGGCTGGACGCAAGTAAATCGTGCCGGCGCCAGCAGAAGCTTGAAGCGAAACTCATCTCAATGGCCGGCTCGCCGCAGAGTGCAGTCGATGCCTGGAAGGCTAGCGATGAGAAGCTAGGGTACAGCAGAGCCCTCGACCGGGAGCGGAAGGCATTTATCGCCGAGAACAGAGTTGCAGAAATCCTGTGGTACACACCGGCCCAAACAATCATGGGCGCAACTGCCAAGTTGCACGCCATCGTCGACAAGTGGCAGCCTGATGCTGCCTGCGACGAATATCCCTGGCCGCAAATCCGCGCTGTCATTGCCGACCTTTTGAAGATCGACGCGCAAATGTCGCTTCAGAGAAACGGGCGTGATCAGGTGTCGCCGCCGGGAAGGCGAAGGGTGGCCGGGGGTGGTTAGCATGTCCCCCGCGGCCGGCAACGGTCACTCCGTCCGGCGGAGCGAAACGTATGGGTTTCTTCATCGTCATAGCCCTTTCAACCCGGTCAATGCGGGCGCCTTCTTCAGTTTTCGAATGACGCATTGTCCGTCTTCACAAAGGGAGTGATTCCGTACTGAAGCGTATTCATCTACAGAGAATACTCTTCAAAAATATCAAAGCAACGGCCCGGTATCGCGCCGACATGTGGTGGAAGCCCTTCCGCCGCAGTGGGCCAACTGCGTTCAGAATCTAAAAAAGAGGGAACTTATAATGAAATCAGGAAACCCGTTTCGTTCATGTCTTTTGTCGGCCCTGCTGATTGTGATCCTGTCGTTGATCAGTTTTTCCGGGGCGGCACGGGCACAGGAAGGACTTCGGATCGCGACATCGTACAAGTTGATGACGCTTGATCCGCATTACGCCAACCTCAACGAGAATACCTCGCTGCTCTCCCATATTTACGAGCGGCTTGTCTATCAGGACGAGCATCTTGACCTGAAGCCTGGCCTTGCCGTTTCCTGGCGTGCGACGTCCGAAACGCGGTGGCAGTTCAAGCTGCGGGACAATGTGCGCTTTCATGACGGATCGCCGTTTACGGCGGACGATGTCGTGTACACGATCGAACGCATCCGGGACTTTGTGAAGTCGCCGAGTGGCGGCTTTCGCTCCTATGTCAGCGCAATCAAGTCGGTGTCAGTGCCCGATCCCCTGACTGTCGTCATCGATACCAACGGCAGCGTTCCCAACCTGCCGCTGTCATTTTCTTCCATCTTCATCATGCACCGGCCGGGGCAGGGGTTTCAGACGACGGAGGAACTCAATGCCGGCGGCGCTTCCTCAGGCGCGGGCGCTCCCGTCGGTACGGGCGCACCCGTCGGCACGGGGCCATACAGGTTCGCAAGCTGGAGTTCCGGGGAGATGCTCAAGCTTGACAGAAACAATGACTACTGGGGCGACAGGCCTGTCTGGCCAGAAGTCACGTTCAGGATTATTGAAAGCCCCGCTGCCCGGGTTGCTGCCCTGACCACCGGCGATGTTGATGTTGCCGACGCCATTCCGGCCCGCGATGTGGCATCCTTGAAACAGCGCGGCGCCAGAATTGCGAGCGTCGGTGCAGCCCGCATCAATTTCCTCCAGTTCGATGTGGAAAGAAACACACTCCCCGGCGTGACAGGCAAAACGGGAGTTGAGATACCCAATCCCTTCAGGAAACCCTTGGTGCGGCGTGCGCTTGCCATGGCGACGGACCGGGGTGTTCTGGTTGACAAGATTCTTGCCGGTTACGGCACCGCTGCAGCACAGGTTTTTCCGAACGGGCTTCCCGGCACCTCCGCCAATCTGAAGCCCGAAGCTCCAGATTATGACAAGGCCAAAGCCCTTTTGGCTGAAGCCGGCTTTCCCGACGGTTTCAGCGTTGTTCTGGCAGGTCCGGCGGGCCGTTATCCGGGTGACGGCGAGAGCATCCAGGCAATCGCCCAAAGCTGGGCCCGTATCGGGGTGGCCGTCCGGCCCGCTGCCTCTCCCTTTTCTGTTTTCAATACCAAGCGTGCCGCCGGCGATTATGGGCTCTGGTATGGTGGCACCTCCGGCGAGGCGGTCGATGTCATCCTTCACGCACTCCTTGCATCACCAAGTCCGCAGACCGGCAGCGGTGCCTTGAATTTCGGGCATTATCGTAACCCGGCTTTTGACCAGATGCTGGCAAAGGCGCAAAGCACTCCGGAAGGCCCCGCGCGCAACAAGGCCCTTGCCGAGGCGACGGATCTGGTGATGGCCGACCAACCCATCATCCCGCTCTATCACTTCCACCATATTGTCGGTTACGGCAAGCGGGTTGCCTCCTATGCGATGCATCCCCGCGGCTGGACGACCGCCATGCAGACATCTGCCGTGACGGAGTAAGCGATCATGGCCCTCATTTCAGCTGCCCTGGGAAGGTTGTCGCAAGCCATCCTTCTTCTCTTCGCCATGTCGTTGATCGGCTTCCTTGGCATTCACAGTGTCGGCAACCCGGTCTTCAACATCGTCAACATCGAAACGGCGACGCCCGAGGATATCCGCAATGCCACGATCGCGCTTGGACTGGATCAACCGATCTGGCACCAATACGGCGTGTTCATCGGCAATGTGGTACGGGGGAATTTCGGGACCTCGTATATCTATCATATGCCGGCCTTCGCACTTGTCATCAGCAAGCTGCCCGCAACACTCGAGCTTGCCTGCGTCGCAATGCTCGTTGCAGCACCCATCGGCATTGGTCTTGGGCTTCTCGCCGGCAGGCAAAGCGGAACAGCTTTTGACCGGATTGTTCTCAAATCCAGTGTATTTGCCTTGAGTATTCCGTCTTTCTGGCTCGCCATGATGCTGATCCTTGGCGGCGCTGTCCTGACCGGATGGTTTCCGTCCGGCGGCAGAGGCGCGACGCTTAGTTTGCTCGGGCAGGAATGGAGTATCCTCACCCGCAACGGGGTCTGGCACATTGTCCTTCCCGCTTTGGCTCTTGCCATACCCAATATCGCACTGATCGCGCGGCTTTCGCGCTCGGGCACGATTGAAGTTGAAAGTCTCGACTTCACCCGGTTTTGCCGTGCCAAGGGACTTTCCTCAAGGCGGATACTGCTTCGCCATACCCTTCCGAACATCAGCGTGCCGATTGTGACGATCATCGGCCTGCAGTTCGGCGGCATGCTGGCATTTGCGGTCGTGGTGGAATCGATTTTCGCGTGGCCGGGTATCGGCAAACTCCTGATCGACTCCATCCAGCTCCTCGATCGGCCGGTGGTGATGGCGACGCTGACGTTCATTTCGGTGATTTTCGTCGCGCTCAATGCCTTTGTCGATCTCTTTCATGCCGTGCTCGATCCGCGCGTGCGCCTGTCCTCATAAAGGTGAAGTCCCATGAAAACCGAAATCCTTCCGGCCCTGAAAAAGCCCCGCTATCGTGAGGTCCTGACCATCCCCATGATCGTGCTAGCAGCCTATATCGTGCTTGCACTTGCCGCACCCGTTACCGCGCCGCAAAACCCCTATGATCCGCTGCAGATCTATGGATGGGAAGCCTCGTCTGCTCCGGGCACGCCCGGCACCGGCGGCTATCTCTATCTGCTGGGAACGGACGGGCTGGGACGAGACATCCTCAGCACCATAGTTTATGGCTTGCGCATCAGCCTGGTGGTTTCGGTCACAAGCGCTGCGATTGCCGCCCTGATCGGACTGACAGCCGGCGTCAGCGCTGCCTGGTTCGGCAGCTGGGTCGATATCGCCATCATGCGACTGGTCGATCTTCAACTCAGCCTTCCGACCATTCTGGTCGCCCTGGTCGCCATTGTCACGCTCGGCCCCGGGATCGACAGGATCATCCTGGCCCTGATCATCGCGCAATGGGCAACCTATGCCAGACTGGCGCGCAGCGTCGCATTGAGCGAGACGAACAAGTCCTACATGGATGCCGCCCGCCTCATGCGGCTGCCAATGTCCAGGATTATCTTTCGCCACCTTTTGCCCAACAGCATTGCACCGGCAGTGACCTTGATCCCCATCGAGATCGGTCATGCAGTCGCGCTTGAAGCGACACTGTCCTTTCTTGGCCTCGGCGTTCCGATCGACAAGCCTTCGCTCGGCTCGGCCGTCGCAAACGGGTTCCAGTACCTTTTGACCGGACAATACTGGACCAGCCTCTTTCCCGGTCTCGCGCTGTTCGGCCTGATCGCAAGCATCAACCTCGTCGGCGAAGAGGTCCGGCGCCGTCTTGATCCAAGGAGCCGCCCGCTATGACATTTGAGAGCCGAACAGCACCTCTTCTTCAGGTGAAGAACCTTAATCTGCGCTATTCTTCTGCGCCCGGACCGGTGACGATCCTGCAGGATGTGAGTTTCGAACTGGGGCGCGGCGAAATCGTCGGCATCATCGGCGAGTCGGGTGCCGGAAAGTCGACCCTCGGCAACGCCATTCTCGGTCTGCTTGCTCCCGGGTTCCAGCGGGTGTCGGGATCGATCGAACTGGATGGCAGGCCAATCAATGCCATGCAAGTGAAGGGCGACACCATGGCAGGAGATGGCGATGCCATCAGAGGCCGCAGGATATCCGCCATCTTCCAGGACCACACTGCCTCACTCGATCCCTTGATGAGCGTCGGCGCACAGGTGCAGGAAACGATCCTGGCAATCAACGCTTCTGTTTCGAGAATGGAGGCACGCGCCCGGGCTATCGAGCTCATGGCCCGGGTCGGCATTCCGGAGCCTGAGCGCAGATACGGCAATTATCCGCATCAGTTCTCCGGCGGGCAAAGACAGCGCGCTGTCATCGCCATCGCACTGGCGGGATCTGCCGACATCATCATCGCCGACGAGCCGACCTCGGCACTCGATGCCACAGTTCAAAAGCAGATATTGAAACTCCTGCGAACTCTCGTCGATGACACCGGTATTTCCATCGTCCTCGTCACCCATGACATGGGCGTGGTGTCCGAGATCACCGACCGGGTGCTCGTCATGAGAAAGGGCAGGGTGGTCGAACAGAATCGCACTTCGGTCATTCTTGATGCACCCGCAAATGACTACACGCGTTCTCTGCTTGCCGCAGTTCCGCGATTGCGGATCTCGGCGGCTGCCGGCAAGGGCAAAGTGCATGGCAAGGCAACTATTTCGACGCGCACAGGCAACGATACCACTTCGACGAATGCAGGCGTAGGCCAAGAGAATGGCCGCAAGGCCAGCTCGACGGATGCCAGCGAGGGCGAGGTGAATAGCAGCAAAACCGGCTGGGCGGATGCAGGCGCGGGCCCAGAGAATGGCAACACCATGCTTCTCGTGGCAAAGGGTGTTTCCAAAACCTTCGCTCGCCAAGGGTTCGCGTGGGGCCGGTGCCGCAACAAGGCAAGTTTCGCATTACGCAATGTCAGTATTGAGCTGCCGCGTGGCGCGATCACCGGCATTGTCGGCGAGAGCGGAAGCGGCAAGACGACGATCGGCCGGATCATCGCCGGCCTCGATACGGCGCCGGCAGGGACGGTCACGATCGGCAAAGACGCATTCGATGTTTCGAAACGAGGCGGTCGCAACGGCCTTCTTGGCCGGGTTCAGATGATTTTCCAGGACCCTGCGGTGTCGCTCAATCCGAGGATGAGTGCCGGCGAGACATTGCGCGAGGCCATTCGCTTCGGTGCACGCCCCGGTCCCGAAGACGAGCCCGCCGACGCTGCAACCATGATGGACCGGCTCGGTCTGGCCCGCAGCTTGCTTTCCCGTTATCCCCATCAGCTCTCGGGCGGCCAGAAGCAGCGCATCTGTATTGCGCGGGCGCTGCTGGCACGCCCGCAGATCATCATCGCGGACGAGCCGACCTCGGCGCTTGACGTGTCCGTACAGGCCGAAATCATCGAGCTTTTGAAGGACACCATAACAGCGCAGCACATGACGATGGTCTTTATCTCCCATGATCTTGCCGTCGTGCAGCAGCTGTGCAGCTGCGTCTACATCTTCAAGGACGGGCAGGTTGTGGACTCCGGATCCTCCGACTTCGTCTTCACACACTCCACACATCCCTACACACGTACCCTCATCGACGCCCGCCCCGCCCGGTTCACCTGTTGAGGGACAAGGAAACATGCATCGACAGAACGTTCCCACACCTGCGTTGCGGATATCAAAACAACACTCCACGAAGGTAACTCATGAATGACAGGTTCACATTGGCCGTTACAGGCCAGTCGCTTATAAAACACGATATTCGCAGTCTCGGCACCCCGGCATTTGATGAGGTCCAGCAACTGCTGCATCACGCAGATCTTTCATTCACCAATTTCGAGGGGACGATCCTTGGAAGCCATGGCGGCTGGCCCTTGAAAGGGTCATTCTTCGGCTGCAGCGACGCCGTCGTTCTCGATGCTTTGCAGGCAACCGGTTTCGGCGGGCTTTCGCTTTCCAACAATCACGCTTTCGACCTTGGCCCGTCCGGTGTGCTTTCAACCCTCGAAGAAGTGGAGAAGCGCGGCTTTCTCCATGCCGGCCTCGGACGCAACCAGAGCGAGGCGTCGCGGGCAGGAAGGGCGACGATCCGGGGAAGATCTGTTGCCATCGTCGCGATGGATGGCGGACCAGGTCCAGATTTCATGTATGCAGCCAATGCCGGCAAAAATCGACCGGAAAGGCCCGGTGTCAACAGGCTTGGTCTGTCACAGATCATCGAGCTCGATCACAAAGCCTTTGACCAGATGCGGGTCGTCAGGGAAAAAGTCGGCTATACGGCGATCGACCTTACCAATGACAGTCAGCCTGATGATCCACCCTTTGTAGACCCGCATGAGGAGATCGGACTTGGCCGTGCAATCTTCAAACGGGCGCCAAGGTGTGGCAGGAGCGTTAAAATCGATGAAGACGATCTGGCCCGCAACCTTGCGGCAATAAAGGCCGCTGCAAGCGATGGATGCCTTGTCATGGCCTATCTGCACCATCATCACTGGGCCTCAAACTGGTATCAGGTTCCGGACTGGGTCGGCGCCGTTGCCAGACAATGTATTGATGCGGGCGCCGCCATGTTCGTCAGCCATGGCGCGCCCGTGCTGCAACCGGTGGAAATCTATCGCCAGCGCCCGATTTTCTACAGCCTTGGCAATTTCATCTTCCATGTCAGGTCGCAAACGTCGGCGTGGCATGCACCCGAGGTCTGGGAGAGTGTTGTTGGCCTGTGCGCTTACGGAGACGACAACACGCTGATCGACATCCGATTTTATCCCATTGTGATCGGCGGAGAAGACAGCCTTGGCGGTCACTCACTCGAGGGCCGATTGGTTCCTCACCTTGCGACGGGAGCAAACGCGACACGAATCCTGCAGCGGTTCAAACGCCAATCGGCAGATAGGGGCGCCGAGATCAACCTTGCTGACGGGATCGGCATCCTGCGCGTCTGAGCAGGGCGCGATAGCAGTCTGCCTGAAAGGATCAATCGTAAGCTGCCTGAACAGACCTTGAGATTTCCATAGGCTGGCAAGGAGAGGGACAAGAGAACCACGGATGCCCGAAGACAACTGCCTGCCAAACATCATCCCGATCACACCAGCAGAGAGAATTAAATGCCCCCCACCCGACAAACAACAGGCATCCGCGACGAACTTGTCAGCCGCTTCTTCCGGTATGTAGCGATAGAAAGCCAGAGCAATGCTGCTTCACTCGATCTGCCATCGTCTCCGGGCCAGCTTGAACTGGCCAGACTGCTTGCCCGTGAGATGCGTGACCTCGGCATTGAGGAGGTCATCGTCGACGAGCATGCGATCGTCACAGGGGTGAAACGCGGCAACTGCCCGGCCGCACCGCCTGTCGGCTTCATCGCCCACCTCGATACCGTCGATGTCGGTCTTTCACCACGCATCCGCCCGCAGATCAAGCGTTTCGAAGGATCGGACCTTTGTCTCAATCCCGGGCAGGATATCTGGTTGCGTGTCGCGGAACATCCAGAAATTCTCGCCTGGAAGGATGAGGACATTATTGTCAGCGATGGTACAAGCGTCCTTGGTGCCGATAACAAGGCAGCCATCGCGGTTCTTATGACCCTGGTGGCACGGCTGGAGCCTTCAAAGCGCCACGGAGACATTTTTGTCGCCTTTGTTCCCGATGAAGAAATCGGATTGCGCGGTGCGAGAGCGCTCGATCTTGATCGATTCCGGTGCGATTTCGCCTACACCATTGATTGCTGCGCGCTCGGCGAAGTGGTCGTCGAGAATTTCAATGCCGCATCAGCCGATATTGTCTTTACCGGTGTCACCGCGCATCCAATGTCGGCAAAAGGCGTTCTCGTCAATCCGCTGCTGATGGCTCTCGATTTCATCTCTCATTTTGATCGCAACGAAACACCTGAATGCACACAAGGCCGCGAAGGCTATTACTGGTTCAACGATATCGTCGCCAATGAACAAGAAGCGCACCTGAAAGTCATGATCCGTGATTTTGACAAGCAAGAATTCGAGCGGCGCAAACGGCGCATCGTGAATGTCGCCGACCTGGTGAGATCGCAACACCCCACCGGAACGGTGCGTTGCCAGGTGGCCGACACCTACCACAACATCGCTGATCACCTGCGTGCAGACCCTCGCCCGGCACAATTGCTCTTTCGCGCACTTGAAAATCTCGGGATTGAAAAAAAGCTTGTACCGATGCGCGGAGGAACCGACGGGGCGGCGCTGTCAGCCCGTGGTCTGCCAACCCCCAACTTTTTCACCGGCGCCTGTAATTTCCATTCGCGCTTCGAATTTCTGCCCGTTCCAGCGTTCGAACAGTCCTATAAGACCGCTCTCATGCTGTGTACCCTCGCAGCAGAAGAGGGTAGCGGACACTCGGTCTCCAAAGCGTTGATAGGCGAGGTTCATGATTAAGCACGATGATCGGAGTTTGTCTGAACCAGCGGTGAGTTTACACGCGTTGCAATCATACATCGGAGGATGGATTGAATTCCGATTTGGCTGTCTTGCTGGCAGCGGAACAGTGCCTCGAAACGAGGAGCTCGAATGTTTCCACCTCAAGGATTTTTGCGATGCCGTCCACCATATCGATGGTCGGGCTGTAAACGCATCTTTCCAGGGAACTGATGTAGGTGCGATGGATGTTTGCACGGTGCGCGAGTTCCTCTTGCGAAAGCCCCCTGGCGTGTCGCAGCGTCCTGAGATTGAGCGCAAAGATCTCTCGAATATCCATGATCCGGAGTCATGCGCGTTGCAGTGCATTCAGCTACAGAGTATACTCTGCAATCGGTATCGCCCGCCGCTGCGTGGGCCTCGTCTTCGCAAATGGCAAACTCGTTCAATGGTTGAGCACGAAGTCCTAATGGGGAATCGACACCGATGGACGGAAACGAGAGACCTGGAAACCTGCGAACTCGGCACATCATACTGACGCGATCATGTTGAAGATCATGAGTGACGCTGTATGCATTGAAGTGTTACATATGTTTGGTACACGATTCAGAGGTTCCGTTCATCCAGCTTCCGTACAATGTTGCTGGCCAAACAAATCAAGATCAAAACTGGCGAGATACGCGTGAAACCAAAATCCAATAATCAAACAAGTAACAATTTTGACCGCACAAGCCTTACATCAATGAGCAAGGTTGAATTGGAGCTCTGCGTTATCGACGCCATTCGCGAACATCGGCGCCTGTTGGAGTCCGATCAGATCATCTATGAAGAATGGGAAAGAGCCAGGGCAAACCCCCAGGTACCCACGGAGCAGATAGAAGGACTTGCTGCAGAATGTCTTTCGCGTCAGGAAAGAACCGCTGCTCAACAAAATCACTTGTCCGAACTCCTCGATCTGTTGGGATATCTACCGAAGGTGCCGGAGGAGGGGCCTGAAGAAGTCAATCGGGTTCAAGAATACCCATGTCTTTCGCAAGCGCGATTGCGTGATTGAGATTAGTCGCTTCAAGCTTTGCGCGCACATTATCGAGATAATATTGAACCGTACGATGCCGCTTGTTTGTCAGTTCGGCAATGTCCGGCATATATTTGCCTTCCGCCGACCATTTGAGACAGACGAGTTCCATTGGTGAGAGCAGAAGCTTCGGCATACTGAGGGGACGCTGCGCCACTGTGCGCCAGCGATGGTGGATATAGAGCACCGCCCGTTCTGCCCTCCTCGGGTCGCCGAGAATGGTTGCATCGCATTGCGGCTGAGAGGAAGCGAAGGTGAGCATGAGGGTGGAACCGTAGCTGCCTTCAACTGGAATTGTAATGCCAGATCGAATATCAAACATGAGCGCCTGGGAGCGAAACTGTTTTTCTTCCCTCGACAGATCGCCGCGAGGCCAGGCGTCTGCTGACCATGCAAAGGGTTTCATGTGCCGCTTGGCTGTCGTTACAACCGGATCGATACGGGAATATCGATTTGTAAAATAAATTGACTGCCATTCTGCAGGATAGGAATTGAAAGTCTTGATTTCTGTTCCGGCCGTTTGAAGATAGGCGAAACGCTCGAACCCGCACGCAATCGTGAAACTCTTCATTGCGCTTTCAAGCATGCGTTCGTCGAGAGCAACATCGAGCGTGTCAATGAGCGATTGAAGTTGTCCGTCCAAACCTAGGGTCTCCTTTTGGCATTACAGATCTTTGGCGCCAGCCGGGAACAAATCGAGTGCTGATAGTAAAGATAATCGAAGCGCCCCGGGTTAATCAAGCCGCTCCAGGTTGCGATTTGATACCTCCTTCACAAAAATTGTGGGTATGGCGCGCGCATACAAAGGTTCGGATATTCCAGGTTTAAGGTGCGACTGATCAAGTAAACCCGGCGACATGGGGGCGGCAGGCCGGCTTTCTCGTTTTCGGCTTCCACTACCCGTTCTCGGGCCTTCTCGATACTCAAGAACGGGTCCGGCTATGCCTTAGCCCTCTCAGTTTTAATTCGTTGACGCATGGAGCCCCCCACCAAAGACATCGCACGTACACTCCGATCAGGTTTCTCGCGATGCAGTTTATGCCTCCGGTTGCAGCGATCGGTTTCGGGCACCACCCCTGCTGCCGCTGACGCAAATGACGCCGTGAAGTTGGTCGCTCCGGCCAGTTTACTGGCTTGCATTAGCATACAGCACGAGAGGTGCAACGCACGCGTCGACAGAGATTGAATATTTCCCCGGCTCCCCCTGTACCAACATCGACCATTCCCATAAGATGAAATCACAAGGAACGGGTCGAGGTCATATGATGACTGAAGTAAAATCGGATATACGCGGGCAGATGCTGAACATGAAGCGAAGCGGCGGGCGCCCTTCCTTGTCCTTTCAGGTCGCCGATGCGATACGGGGACAAATCGAGGCCGGCTACTATGCCCCCGGTGACAAATTGCCGACCGAGCCGGCGCTGATTGAGAAATTCGGTTTCAGCCGGACAGTGATACGCGAGGCGATCGCGGCGCTGCGCGCCGACGGCCTGGTGGAATCCCGGCATGGGTCGGGCGTGTTCGTGATCGGGCCGCGCCAGAGTGATCCGGGCCTGCGTCTGTTCACAGAGGAAACAAGTAAGATTTCCGACATTATCGAGGAGCTGGAACTTCGTATCGGTATCGAGGTGGAGGCTGCTGCGCTCGCCGCAGTGCGCAGTTCTCCGGCGCAGGAGGCCGAGATTCAATCGCAGGTCAACATCTTTGCGGGACTTGTCGCAGAAGGCAGGCCAACGGATGAAGCCGACTTCCAGTTCCATATGGCGATTGCAGCGGCTACGAACAACGCACGGTTCCGCACATTTCTGGAGCACATCGGCCGGCGCATGATCCCGCGCGTGAAGTTTCGCACCGTTATGGGCGGCGTCGATCCTTTGCCCAGCAGGGACGGACCTATCCTTGACGAGCATCGCAAAATCGCCGAGGCAATCATGGCGCGAGATCCGGATCGGGCACGGGAGGCCATGCGCCGCCATCTCGTTACAGGCATCAAGCGCTATCGTTCGCTCACGCCATGGCAAAATGAACAAAAAGAAGATGAGTCTGGTTGACTCATCTTAAAAGTCATCATATGACTTCCTGCAGAATGCATCTGTTGGGAGGAAATAGAGTGTCGCCTGAAGAAATTAAGTCGCGAGTCGGTTCAGGGCTTTTGTCTTTCCCCGTCACACACTTCACATCGGACTACCACCTCAATCTGGACAGTTACCAACGGCACGTTGAATGGCTGTCAGGTTTTGAAGCTGCTGCCCTGTTTGCCGCCGGAGGGACCGGTGAGTTTTTCTCGCTTTCACCGGCCGAGGTCGGACAGGTCACGCGTGCAGCAAAGGAAGCTTCAGGCGAGGTTCCGATCATCGCCGGGTGCGGCTATGGCATGTCACTTGCCCATGAGACGGCCAGGATCGTCGAAGGCGCAGGCGCAGACGGGATTCTCCTCCTGCCACACTATCTGACTGAAGCGCCGCAGGAGGGCATCTTCGCGCATGTCAAAGCAGTCTGCGATGCAACCGGCCTTGGCGTCATTCTATACAACCGCGCCAATTCGGTGGCCAATGCCGATACGGTGGCGCGCCTGGCAGATGCCTGTCCCAACCTGATCGGGTTCAAGGACGGAACCGGCAAAGTGGACCTGGTGCGTCATGTCACGGCCAAGCTGGGTGACCGGCTCTGCTATATTGGCGGCATGCCGACCCATGAGCTCTTCGCAGAAGGTTTCAACGGGGTCGGCGTAACGACCTATTCCTCCGCGGTTTTCAATTTCGTCCCGAAACTCGCACAGCGCTTTTATCGCGCGATGCGCGCGGGCGACAGGGCCGTCATGGAAGAGATACTTCGCAGTTTCTTTTTTCCTTTTGCAGCCTTGCGCGACCGCAAGGCCGGGTACCCGGTTTCCATCATCAAGGCCGGCGTCGATCTCGTCGGCTATGGACCCGGTCCCGTACGCCCGCCGCTGATCGACCTCGATGGCGAGGAACGGGAAATACTGCGCCAACTGATTGCCGCCGCGGGCGGCTGACCGGCAAGTTCGGTCGGCGCCCGGAGACGGCCCCGATCCTGATATCGTCATCGTTTCATCTGGGAGGAATGTAATGAAAAGGACATCTATTCGCATCATCGCAGGAGCACTGGCAATTGCCGGCTGGACCGGCCCTGCCGCGGCGCAAAATGGCGCTCAGATCAATATCGTTCTGCCTGAACAACCGGCAAATCTCGAACCATGCGGCACCATTATCACCAATGTTGGCCAGATCTTGAGCCGTAATGTTGTCGAGCCGCTGACCATCATCGATCCGGTCAGCGGTCAGCCGGTCGCCAGTCTGGCAACACAATGGACGCAGGTCGATCCCAATACGTGGAGATTCAAGCTGCGCGAGGGCGTGACGTTTCAGGACGGCGCCCCCTTCAACGCCCGGGCCGTCAAGTTTTCCATCGAACGGATGACCAGCGGCAAGGTCACGTGCAGCAATATTGCCAAGTTTGGCGACGCCAGGCTTACCGTCACCGCAATCGATGACCTGACCGTTGAAATCAAGTCTGACACGCCTCAGCCCATCTTGCCGACCCTGCTCAGCGTGATCATGGTTGTCTCTCCAAACACACCGGCGGACAAGGCGGTAAACGACCCCGTCGGTACCGGTCCTTTCAAGCTCTCCAGCTTTACGTCCCAGACCGTCGTACTGGAGTCATTTGACGGCTACTGGGGCAAGAAACCGGCCATTGCCAAAGCAAGCTATGTCTGGCGTCCCGAATCGTCCATCCGTGCGGCGATGGTTCAGACGGGCGAGGCCGATCTGACACCGTCCATCGCGATCCAGGATGCAACAAATCCGGATACCGATTTCGCCTATCTGAACTCCGAGACCACGGCGATCCGCATTGATGCAGGCTTCGCCCCGCTTGATGACGTTCGTATCCGCAAGGCGCTCAACCTGGCCATCGACTGGGAAGGCCTGTCCCAGCTCTTCGGCAAGGATGCGCAGCGCGCCTCGCAAATGGTCGTCAAGGGTATCAATGGTCACAATGACGCCCTGGCGGCCTGGACCTTCGATGCAGCAAAGGCCCGCGAGCTGATTGCCGAAGCCAGGGCAGCCGGTGTTCCGGTCGATACCGAAATCGAGCTGATCGGGCGCAACGGCATCTATCCGAACGGCTCGGAAGCCATGGAAGCAATGATGGCGATGTGGCAGGATGTCGGACTGAATGTGAAACTGACAATGCTCGATGTGAATGACTGGTTGCGTTATCTGCAAAAGCCCTTCCCGGAAGGGCGCGGCCCCAATCTCCTGCAGATGATGCACGACAACAACAAGGGCGACGCTGCTTTCACGATTCCGATTTTCTATACCTCGGTCGGCAGCTATTCGACCATGAACAATCCAGAGCTCGACAAGGATGTGGCAGATGCTATGGCTGCGACGGGTGAGGACCGGACAGCAAGGTTCAAGGCAATCTTTTCCAAGGTTCACGACAACCTGGCTGTCGATATCCCGATGTTCCACATGATCGGTTACACCAGGGTGGGAACAAGGCTGGACTGGAAGCCGGACATCACCACCAACAGTGAAATACCGCTTGCCAATATCGGCCTGAGGAACTGACCCATTCCGATGCCGGGACCATGCGGGCGCGGTTTTCGCGCTCGTTCCCACTCCAGATGAATCCAGAGGCTTCGTATGATGTTAGGCTATATGGGCAGGCGCGCCTATCACAGCACCATTTCAGTAATTGGGCTTCTGACGCTTGTCTTCTTCCTCACGCGTTTGACCGGCGATCCGTCGGCGCTCTATCTCCCTCTGGACTCAAGCATTGAGGCGCGCGAGGCGTTTGCACGCCTCAATGGCCTCGACCAGCCCATCCATACACAATTCCTCCACTATCTGCGCAACCTCCTTTCTTTGGATTTCGGACAATCCCTGCGCCAGAACCGCTCGGCCATAGAGGTGGCACTGGAGGCGTTCCCGGCTACCTTGAAACTCGCAATCCTTGCCATGACGCTCTCTACGCTTCTTGCCGTGATTGTTGGTGCGCTGGCCGCGGCGCGCCCTGGAAGCCTGTTCGACCGCGTTGCCGGACTGGTTTCGCTCACCGGCGCCAGCATGCCCGATTTCTGGATTGCGATTGTCGGGATTCTCGTTTTTTCCGTTGGCCTTGGTATGCTGCCGACCTCCGGTACCGGTACGGCCCTGCACTGGATCATGCCGATCATCGTGCTCATGCTTCGCCCGTTCGGTCTTCTGGTCCAGGTGGTGCGCGGCACAATGATCTCGGCACTTGCTGCCCCCTATATTAAAACGGCTCACGCAAAGGGGATGAAGCGACGGCGCATCATCTTTGGACACGCATTGCGCAATTCCCTGCTGCCCGTCATTACCGTTGCCGGCGATCTTGCCACCGGTCTCATTAACGGCGCGGTGGTTGTCGAGACGATTTTCGGCTGGCCCGGCATCGGCAAACTGATGATCGACTCGATCATTCAGCGCGATTTTGCTGTGGTGCAGTCGACAATCCTGGTCACTGCCATTGCCATCTTTATCGTCAATATCGCGATCGACCTTCTCTACGTCGCTCTCGATCCGCGCATTCGCTACTGAGGAGCTCGATATGGCCGACGTGACGATGCCGCTGCCGAAACTGCCTGGAAATCTGCGTCAGCTGGCAATTTACCTCAGGCGCGACAAGCTTGCACTGTGCGCAGCGCTCTTCCTGATCCTGCTGATTGCCTGCGTGGCCCTCGGACCCCTGCTTGTCGGCGAATCGGCAAGCAGACTGGGCCTGAGGCAGCGCAATTTACCGCCCTTTTCGCTCGATCATGGATTCATCTATTTTCTCGGTGCAGATACGCTTGGCCGGCCGATACTGGCGCGTTTGATCGTGGGTTCACAGAACACGCTTGGAATCGCGGCTGCTGCCGTGTTCTTCTCGATGTCTGTCGGCGGCGCGCTGGGCCTTGTTGCCGGTTATTCGGAACGCTGGTACTGCCATGCCATACTCCGTCTGGCGGACGTCATTATGAGTTTTCCCTCATTGCTGCTTGCGCTGATCGTTCTTTATACGCTCGGCCCCAGCATGATGAACCTTGTTATCGTTCTGGCGATCACGCGCATGCCCATTTTCATACGAACCGCGCGGGCAGAAGTGCTCGAACTGCGCGAGCGCATGTTTGTGAGTGCTGCCTTGTCCATGGGCGCAAGCTCCCGGCGCATCCTGTTTCGGCATATCGCGCCTCTGGTTCTCCCGACGCTGGTCACGATCGCGGCCATCGATTTTGCAACAGTGATCCTGGCTGAATCCTCATTAAGTTTCCTCGGTCTTGGCATTCAACCTCCGGACTTCACCTGGGGCGCGATGGTGGCCAACGGACGCGGTTATCTGGCCTCGGCATGGTGGATCGCCTTCTGGCCAGGCCTTGCAATCCTCCTGACGACCCTTTCCCTGAACATTCTCGCCAGCTGGGCCCGGACTGTTGCCGATCCTCTTCAACGCTGGCGTCTGCAATCGCTGCGAAAGGCTCCCCGATGACCGGTACGGGCAAACCCATTCTCCGGATCGAAAATCTGACAGTGGACTTCCTGTCCGAGGGTGACCCGGTACGGGCTGTCGACGATGTTTCTTTCCATGTCTGTCCGGGTGAAACGCTGGTTATTCTCGGGGAGAGCGGATCGGGCAAGAGCGTGAGTACCGGAACAGCCATGGGGCTGATCGACTGCCCGCCCGGCGATATTGTCAGCGGTTCGCTGGTGTTTGACGGTATCGATCTTTCCAATCTTGACGAGGAAGAGCGGCGTGCGTTGAACGGCCGGCGCATCGCCATGATCTTTCAGGATCCGCTGGCCTATCTCAACCCGGTCTATACGGTCGGCCGGCAGATCGCAGAAGTATTCGAGAGCCACAGCGAACATGGGCGCGGATCGGTGCGCGACAAGGTTGTGCAACTCATGCAGCGGGTTGGCATCCCTGAACCTGAAAAGCGCATTGACCATTACCCGCATCAATTCTCCGGCGGTCAGCGCCAGCGCGTGATGATTGCCATGGCAATTGCGCTTAAACCGGATATTCTGATCGCCGACGAACCGACGACCGCGCTCGACGTCAGCGTCCAGGCGCAAATCCTCGACTTGCTGCGCGATCTTCAGCGCGAAACCGGCATGGCCCTGATCATGATCACCCATGATCTTGAGGTTGCGGCAGCCATGGCGGATCGTATCATCGTCATGAATGGCGGCAAGGTTGTGGAAAGCGGCAAGGCCGAGGAGGTCTTTACCAGTCCGGGCCACGCCTATACACGCCGCCTGATGGCGGCGGTGCCACAACGGGACCCCGGAAGGCAGCGCGCGCCCACCGCGGTCAAGGGCGACGTTCTTTTACAGGTCGAGAACCTCAGCAAGCACTATATGTTGACCTCGGGCCTCTTCATGCCCAAGCGGGAGTTCAGGGCGGTGGATGATGTCAGCTTTGTCCTGCGCCGGGGCCAAACGGTTGGAATTGTCGGCGAATCCGGGTCGGGAAAATCCAGCATCGCGCGCATGCTCTTGCGACTGAACGATCCGACGTCGGGCAGGGCCCTGTTTGCGGGCGAGGATATATTCCAGCTCGAGGGCAAGGCACTCAACGGGTTTCGCAGGCGGGTCCAGATGGTGTTCCAGGATCCCTTCGGCTCGATGAATCCGCGGATGAATGTGCGGGCAATTATTTGCGAGCCGCTGGTGATCCACCCGGATATCCTGCCGCGTTCGCGCTGGAATGATCGGGTGGTTGAGTTGCTGCAGCTTGTCGGATTGAAAGCGGAGCACGCCGACCGTCATCCTCACCAGTTTTCAGGCGGCCAGAGGCAACGCATTGCTATCGCAAGAGCGCTCGCCAGCGATCCGGAGCTGATCGTCTGTGACGAGGCAGTATCCGCTCTTGATGTCTCCATCCAGATGCAGGTGATCGAGCTGTTGAGCGAGCTGAAACAGCGGCTCGGCCTTTCCTACCTCTTCATCACCCATGATCTACCGATCGTGCGCGAGTTTGCGGACCGCGTGATCGTAATGCAGCAAGGAAAGGTCGTGGAAGAAGACGATACGGAGGATTTGTTCGCCTCCCCTCGGCATCCCTATACGCAAGCACTGCTGAGTGCGGTACCCAAACCGAGATGGATGGCCGGTCGATCCGCAAGCGAGGTGACAGGCACAAGCCGATGAAACGTTCTCGAGCATTCTAGATTATCTTGAAAAGGCCACACAGCTGCTGGCATGGTAATGTCAGCCAGACTAAAGCAAAAATCCACAATGACAGCGGATTCGTGAGGCATGGATCCGCCCGCGATCGAGTTTGGATAAATACATCGAGGTCAGATCACATGTCGAGAGCAAACCGGACCATCTCCATCTTTCTCATCGGGCTCTTACCAGCGCTTGCATCGTGCAACGACAAATCCGTATCGCTTCAACCGGCTCAAGGTCTGTGTAGTGCCGATGCCGCCCGGAAACTGGTCGGGCAGCCCAAGCCGACAGACGCAGAAGCAATGCGTCTGTCAAATTCAAAGCTTGTGCGGCAGATAGAGCCGGGCCAGATGGTCACCCATGACTACAGGCAAGAACGGGTTACGATCGAAACGGATCCAGCATCCGGCCGCGTTGTTGGAGCGACTTGCGGCTAGGTAAAATCAGGAATTGTTCCTCCAGAACAACGCAACCCTTGTAAAACTGCATGAAATAGTCGGCGGTTCGCCTCCGATCAAGGCGTTCGACGTTATCAGCCACTCAGTGCCAATCCTGCTGTTTATGGTATCAGTTTGACCATCTTTTCATTTCCCGATGATCAACAGATTTGGCCGGAGATCCGCGTTTAGCCGGGCCTGACGAACGCTTTTGTCGTTGCAGCAGTCTCGCCAGGATCTGCGTGGCGTGCTGCTTTCTCACTCGCCTCGTACGCGACTTGATGCTGATTAACAGAAGCGTTCGGAAGACAACTCGAGCGCATTTTACCGCTGGTCAAGAGATTACACGTGCCTACGGACGCTTCACGGCCGCTGGTTCAACCTTCATTTGTGGGCTGTCAATCTTTCGAGCAGGCTGCGGAGAGCTGGGCGGCCCACAATCAAGCTCTCCTATCTGTTTCCCGAAGGTATGCAGGGCATGGCTGTCCTATCTTCCGATATAGGACGCCAGTTCATCTGGCGTCCCATTGGGAAACGCTTGTTTCAGAAAATCCAGGAAGGCGGAGACCCGAGCGCTCAGCAGTCGCCGCGAGGGGTAGAGCGCCCAAAGCGCGATATCGGATCCCTTGATATCTCCCCAATGGGTCAGGCTGCCGTCATTCAGATCGTGGGTCACCAGCGAAATCGGCAGACGGGCCGCACCGACACCGGCGCGAACGGCGTCCCGGACCATGATCAGCGACGACAAGACAAGGACCGGCTCGATCTTTATCTGCGTGGGTCCTTTTGGGGTCGTGACATTCCAAGTCTGCCGGTCGGCGGAACCGCGGACGACTCCCGGAGCTGCATTGTCTCGCGCGGGACGAGGCAAATCAGGTCTTGCGACGACAACCAGACGATCATGAAGGAAGGCGCGACCAACGAGGCTTTCATCCGGATTAGGATTGACGCGGATAACCAGATCATAGCCTTCCTCGATCATATCGACTGCACGATCCTCCGTGGTGACTTCAAGCTTCACGTCCGGGTATTTGAGGGCAAATCCCGCGGCGATCTTGCCCATGGCGGTCTGCGAAAGAAGAAGTGGCGCGCTTACCCTCAACCGGCCGCGCGGTTTCTCCGCCCCTGAGACAATGGCGGATGCCGTCTCGTCGATCTCTATGAGAAGCGCCGCTGTCCGTTCGTGAAGGGTGCGTCCTTCCTCGGTGAGTTTCAGGTTGCGGGCGCCGCGCTCGAAGAGCCGGAGCTCAAGCGCAGCCTCCAGCTCCGTTACCCGCCGCGACAGCGTCGCCTTCGGACGATTGGAGGCTCTCGCTGCTTTACCAAAGCCCCCGTGACGGGCCACGAGATTGAAATCCGCAAGTGCGACGAGATCCATGAGTGTTCCAACTGTGAGACAGAGTGGCCAGATTGGGAGTCTATTGGACGCACCATGAACCGTGCATATTCGGGGTGTCAAGCAAATCCAACACGGAGACATCCAATGACAACGTCCGCTACTCAGTCAAATCTGGCCGCTTCCCCGAAAATCGTCATCCTGGGTGCCACCGGCCCGACAGGTCGCCATATCGTAGCCCAGGCTGTGGCCCGCGGCTATGACGTCACCGTCCTGGTCCGTTCGCCAGAGAAGGCAGCTGAACTCAAGGGCGCCAATATTGTCGTTGGCGATGCCCGCGACGAAAAGGCCCTTCGCCAGACCATCAAAGGCCGCGATGCGGTGATCAGCGCCCTTGGTACGCCAGCGAGCCCTTTTCGTGAAGTCACGCTTCTGTCCACCGCGACCCGCGCGCTCGTCAATGCCATGAAGGCAGAGCAGGTCTCACGGCTTATCGCGGTTACCGGGCTTGGCGCCGGCGACAGCAAGGGACATGGCGGCTTTCTCTTCGATAACCTGATCTATCCTTTGCTTTTGCGGAAGGTCTACGCTGACAAGAACCGCCAGGAGGCAATCGTAAAGGGCAGCGATCTCGATTGGACCATTGTCCGTCCTTCGATCCTGAACAACAAACAGGAGCACAAACCGGTCCGAGCTCTGACCGATCTCAGCGACGTACATGGCGGTACGATCTCGCGTAAAGACGTTGCCACCTTCCTGCTCGATCAAATCACCTCGAGCACATGGCTCAAGAAAACGCCGTTCATCACATGGTAACCGCGAGATCCAAATTGACGCCAAGATCTCCACTGCGGCCCGATACGAAGCTGAGTTTCATGAACTCAAGGGCTTGGAAGGCCAAAGGAACGCCTGCACCAGGAACGTGATGGATCAGTTGAGGGTGCCCTGAGACATCCTTTAATTGATGCCAAAGCAGACAAGGAGAAGCCTGTGTCTGATCAACGCGGTGGGCGATAGCGCAGTGGCCATCGTATGTTTGGCGACAAGCCCCATGTCTCCTGGAGACAAAAAGTTTTCAATATACTTTGAAGGGTAGTGGATTTAGGAATGCCTGGCGCCATGGTGAGCTCAACGGGGAGCGCGGTCGGATGGCGCTTCGGCAAACGGGGCCAAGAACGTCGGGAAGATGGTAAAAGTTCCGACAATCAAAAGCCAATGGACACGCGTCATTTATAAGGCTTGGTTGTCTTCACCACATTCCTCATTGACCTATCAGATATTTTTACGTTTTCGTAACCGGCCGAGCTCCGTTTCTACTGAGCGTAGTGTATTGGCCCCAAGAGCCAGTCCCATCCTATCGGCCACTTCGACTATGGCGGACAGGATTTCATCCCGGTCCCAACCGGCCTCTTGGGCATCACCGATGATGTTGATTATTTCATCTTCGACAGCACGTTGACACTCTGCAAAACGCTCGGGGTGGCGGCGGTCGATGCGTGGTCGCATTATGGACATGCTTTCCCTCCAGGAGCCGATTTGGCTTGTTTGAGCGATGATATTCGATCCTGAGTTGCGCACGCAAGCAGTGCGCCAACTCAGCAAAAGCCGACGACTGCTAATGTCTGAGCCTGTGACAACAATGTCATCAAATCAGGGATATCACGTCAGTGCTTGAGCGAACATGCCTCACGGGCTTCAGCTGCGGCGCTACGTGGGCAGTGTCCACGCAGCGTTTTCATTCGAAACGTTATTTGGACCGATTACGAATAAGAGAGCTTGCTGTACTCACACGAAGTCAAATCTCTTTGCCAACGTTGTAAGCTGTCCGCGGACATATCTTTAGTCGCTGAATATCGTCATTTTACCCTGCGCCGTGACTGGCCTTGCGCAGCTATTCAAGCTCGTTGAATGTACCCTCCATGGAGCTATCGGCGAGTCAGTTAATGCGGAGGTTATGGGCTTGAGGAATCAGAAGCGGTTCATCATGCATCCAGACGATGAAAAGGATTTTGAACAGGAGGTGCTCGCAGAAGAGGGTGTCGTATTGGTTGATGGGCCGATCTGGACATCCGATTCGCCAGCCAAATTGAACTCACTTGATCGGATAGGAAACTACTGCATCATTTGGTCCACGCTGGATCGTCCATCCCTGAGTGCGCAGTACAAGGGAGGTGAATGGCATTGCGATTCAGAGATGGCGACCATTCAGTTTCTCCGGAGCAGGATACATGGCGATCTACTTACCGAGGGTTCGCTTTCCATCAGCACTGACCCGGCTACACAGACCGAGGCGAGGCGGATAGAGAAACGTTTTCACTCCTATTTCATGCACATGAAATCCAACTATCGGAACTCTGCTGTTTGCTGGTACAGCTTAACTCCGTTTTTGCCGGCGGCGCCGGGGCCGCTCGGCAAATCCAGGCATGCCTGATTCCAATGTTTGGGTTGGTCCTCACGCCCTCCGTTGGTTGAGGGCCGACAAGCATCGCCGCGTTAGGCAACACTCGAGCTTCGGTGCTTATGCAGTTCTTGGCGAGGACGTTCAGAGGCTTATTTCGGGTAGTTTGCCCACACCAGACCTCTCGTAGCTCTGCGGCACGGTGTTTTGCACTTCGCTGGAGTGGTTGAGCCAATATGCGCGACGGCTAAAACCGAAGAAATTGCCTATGCCGATCAGTCCATGAACCAGCCGGGCAAGGATCGGCAAAGCCACAGCGTGGGAAAGCCCTGGCTGTCCCTTGCGGCAACGGTTCACTGCAGGCCTGCGACGTCAGGCGCAAAAATTATCGCGCACTTCCAAAAACCACTTCTAGCTATCCTGTTCGCTGATCAATTTATGGCGATGGGTTATCCATTGACCAATATATATGAGCAGTGCACACCCGATGGGCGAGCCCACTTCGTTCACGACTGTACCCAAAGTTTTCGGGAGCGTAAGAGCTGTCCCCATTGTTAAAGAAGACGAATAAGTCAGAAAGGCAATTGCTCCACCAAATACAACGCCGATCAATACCCCTGATCCGATGTATCGGTCGATTTTTAGAGAATCTTGCTGGACAAGCTTCGCCAAAAGCCAACCCAATATCCCGTATTCAATTGCGCGAAGAATACTGATTGTCGCCAGGGAAAGTACTGCCGGCTGATCCGCTACCTTCAATATTCCATTCATGGTTTTCTGCGCTGATTTCGCGAAGGCAACTGCAATCGGCGCTGATGCCAGTGCGATGAGTCCCGCCACGGACGCGCGAGCTTTGCTCAGGAATACGCCGATGCTGACACCTGTGCAGACGAAGAATGACCATGTGACGCCTTGAGCCAAATCAGAGATAAACAAAACACCCGCAGGGGCGCTGCCTCCGGCTAGTTTGGCGGCAAGTATAAACCCTTGCATGACAAACCCCAACAGGACTGAGAGCAATGCAACTGTCCCAATTTGGCGCAGAGCATCATCGCCGATTGTGCGCGTTGGTTCGGGTTCCAAACGATCTTGTGCCAAGGTCATCCTCCCCAAAATTCACCTGAGCGCAGAATAACACGAAAATCAAACCAGCACAGGCTCTCCTATTGCTTCAGTCGCCTCGGCAAACTGTCCTGGTCCGATGGTTCCCGTGAACAAGATTCCAGGGAAGCACCCACCAGGTTTTTCAGTTCCTCTCGCAAAGCAGGCAATTTGGCCGCTAGGCCTCACACGACGCTTTGCAGCCAAAAGGAAGAATTCGTTTCGGCCTTGCAACATTAATGCTAAGCGGGTGGGCTGTAGTTTAAGGAAGCGTTATGAAGAAATTGTTTCTCGTTTTTTTGACGATTATTATTGCGGTGATGGCTCTTGCTGGCTCTCGCTGGTATCGCTACGTCAGCAACACGGACAGCCCTTACGATGAAATTGGCATCACCCTCAACAATGCCGCGCCAGACCCAATCAATAGATGGGGATGTGCCATGCTTGAAACCCGTTTTGCCAAGTCCGTACCACCATATGGTTGCGTTGGCGAAAACGCCACGCAGTGAAAGTAAAGACGATGGTTTCTCGGTTGGTTCAGCTTTTTAATTATCCCGTACAACCGATCATTGCGCTACTACGCCAGGCAAAAACATGGCGAACGGTTCTTCCACAGCGCGCTTGAGAAAAGCGGCATAAGGTGCGAAACCTGCTTGATCAGGACCTATTCGGCCCATCGGAGCCTCGGCCAGCGCCTTCATTGGAATATAGACTATCGGGGCAGCCACGGGTGTGAGTTGTGCGCCGCGACCGGCCTGCAACGTGGTAAGTATTCCGTACAGTTCACCGGTAATGGAAGGTCGGGACACAATGATCAATCTCTGCTGACCGGATGTGTTGGTAGAGAGATAAATATGGCCGGAAAGATTGGGGATTGCCACTGTACCCTGTTGGGTGAAAGCAGCGTCTAACCTGTCTTTTTCATTGAACCGGAGATTGGAAGAGGCGTTGCTCCAATGAATCTCGGTGCAATAGGCAAAGATCGCCTGCCTGTCGCCGAACGATGGGCGGATCGTCAGATAAAGACCTTCTATCCACGCCACCGATGCCCGTGAGTATGCCCCCAATTGCTCATCTGCCTGGCCATTTGAAACGGGAGACGAAACATTCTGCATGTCTGCAGCCCGCAGGCGCATGGCAAGCGCCTCTTCCAATCGTATCGTCGTTGCCAGCGTAAACGGTCGGTGGCCTGATAGGGCCTTTTCCAGCGTTGAAAGGCTTATCTTCGCAAGATCGGCCAGATGCTGCCTAGAGATTCTGCGACGCGCCAATTCTTCACGAATTCGCGCGGCAACAGCCAGGTTCTGTTTTTCGGAAAGTTCGTCGCTATCCATTCACCTGCCCGAATATGTAAGGGTCCGCACATTCCGTCACATATCCACACATCGTGGCATCCGGCAAGGCTGGAGATGGCGCATGGGTGCGGAACATCACGGAAGCTTACGCTGGCGGCAAAATGGCACGTGGATGAAATGGGGAAAGCTTCCCGACGGGAGCATCAACAGGAGCTTTCCGATGAACCCTTTAACACTCAACCGCAAAAAAAGATCAATACCCCGCTGGGTGGGGCACAGTTGCCGAGCAATTGGCCTGATCAACCTTCTCGTTCTGCCATTGATTGCGCTTGCTGCGACCCTGTTTTCTGCAATTCCTTCGCGTGCAGAAGTTTCTTCTTCTCGAACACAACAAATGACGCTTGATGACGTAAAATCCGGTTCGTTGCTGTTGCAGGGCACCGCGCCAGGCCACTATGTGGCAGCCACCCGCGTGGCGACTGATGTTGACATCGTTGTCAGCGGCCCGACGGCTCGCACTCGCATCACCCAGATATTCACAAACCCTTCCAATGACTGGGTCGAGGCTGTCTATGCATATCCTCTGCCGGAGGACAGTGCAGTCCACGGGCTTAAGATGGTCGTCGGCAAACGCGTTATCATAGGAGAAATCAAGGAGCGGCTGGAGGCGAAAGCCATCTACGAGAATGCAAAGGCAGTTGGTCAGAAAGCCAGCCTGGTGGAAGCGGCGCGACCTAATCTTTTTGCCAACTCGCTCGCCAATATCGGACCGCACGAACAGGTCGTCGTACAGATCGATCTACAGGAGCCTGTCCGCCTTTCCGACGATGTATTTTCCCTTCGCGTGCCGCTGGTTGTTGCACCTCGCTATAATCCCGCCCCAGTGACGCAATCAGCGGATGTCTCCGTCAACGGCAACGATTGGAGTGTTGTGGCTGATCCCGTTCCTGACCGCGAAAAGATTACATCTCCTGTGCTCGATCGCCGTATCAACGCACCAGTAAATCCGGTGAGTATCAAGGTTCGTCTACAGGCGGGATTTAACCTTGACGAAGTCAAGAGCCATTTCCATTCTGTAAAGACGGAAACCATCGATGCCCAGACGCGGCTTATCACTCTCCTTGACGGCACCCATGCCGATAGAGATTTTGAACTGACCTGGAAGCCGAAGGAAAGCAAGGTTCCCGCAGTTGGACTTTTCCGGGAACATGTCGGCGACGAAGATTATGCCATTGCATACGTAACACCTCCCGCCATCCAGCAGCAGAAAGATGCACGTCCCCGCGAGATTGTCTTCGTCATCGACAATTCCGGCTCCATGGGCGGACCTTCCATGGATCAAGCCAAGGCCAGCCTGGATTATGCATTGAGCCGTTTAAAACCCGCCGATCAATTTAACATCATCCGTTTTGATGACACAATGAACCTTCTTTTTGTTGACACCGTCAAAGCCGATGCCAGGAACGTTTCCGTGGCTCGTGAATTTGTTGGCAGCCTTCAGGCATCCGGCGGTACGGAAATGCTTGAGCCGTTACGGGCGGCGTTGAATGACGCCCGTCCGGCTGATCAGTCTTTTATTCGCCAGATTGTTTTCCTCACCGATGGTGCTGTTGGCAATGAGCAGCAACTCCTGGATACAATTGCCGCAAAACGCGGTCGCTCACGGGTTTTCATGGTCGGCATCGGCTCGGCTCCGAACAGCTACCTGATGAACCGCGCTGCTGAGCTCGGTCGTGGCAGTTTTACATTCATTGGTTCGGGCGAACAGGTCAATGACCGTATGCGTGATCTGTTCGTTAAACTGGAAAACCCTGTCGTAACCAACCTTGTTGCAACATTCTCGTCCGGCAATGAGGACATGACACCATCCCAATTGCCTGATCTTTATCAGGGCGAGCCTTTGGTCATCGCAGCAAAGCTTGGCTCACTTTCAGGAGTTCTTACTGTAAAGGGAACGATTGGAAGGCAGCCTTGGGAGGTGACGGTTCCAGTAGCCAATGCTGCGACTGGTGAAGGCCTGTCTAAGCTCTGGGCGCGTCGCAGGATTTCCGATGCGGAAGTCGAGAATACGCTTGGCATCTCTGGCATCGACGAAACCAACAAGCGCATTCTCAAGCTGGCTCTTGACCATGGTCTCGTAACCCGTCTTACCAGCCTGGTTGCGGTCGACAAGACACCGTCACGCACTCAAGACCAGCCTTTGACACACTCTGACGTTCCGCTGAATCTTCCGGCGGGCTGGGATTTCGACAAGGTCTTCGGGGAGCACGCGGACCGCAAAGCTGATATCGATATACAAAATATCAAGCAGATCGCTTTGAACAGAGCGTCCGAGGTGGCCGGAGACTTGCAAGGACAGCTACCTCTGCCTCAAACTGCAACCGATGCTGAACTACGCATGCTCAGCGGCCTTCTGCTTCTCCTGGCCAGTGCCGGTCTGTTGCTCAACCGTAAATCCGGGAGCAAGTCATCATGATCGCGACGCCAGAAACACCCAAGGGCTGGGCGGTCTTGCGCCCGGCCTTTCGGCTCGTAACTATGATGGCTGCTCTTACCGGTTTCCTGCTTTTCGGCCAGGGCATTTGGGTGCATGCGAAGGCTGAGCTCGCGCAGATACTCCTGGAACGCGCATTTGCCGAAACGCTCGCAACTGGCAAGACTGTAAAACCTTGGTCCTGGGCTGACACATGGCCTGTTGCCCGCATAGAGGTTCCCCGCCTGGCTGAGAGCGCCATCGTACTGCATGGTGCAAGTGGTCAAGCCCTGGCTTTTGGCCCCGGTCATCTCGAACGAAGCGCTGAGCCCGGCGGCGATGGCACGACAGTCTATGCCGCACATCGCGATACACATTTTGCGTTCCTGAAGAATGTGGGTATCGGCGATGACATCATGGCCACAGGAAAGGATGCCCAAGCCTTCCACTACCGGGTGACGGAAACGGCAATCGTTCGGTGGGATCAATCCGGGGTCAACGCCGAGGCACTCGGCAAAAATCTCGTGCTTGCTACCTGCTGGCCATTCGACAGCATCACGTCCGGTCCAATGCGCTATCTCGTGAAGGCGACGCTTGTTCCGGGAAATTGAAAAGTGGCTCTTCAGCTACCCGATCGACTGGACGACGCAAATCCCACGTGTCTGCAAAAGGGTCTACGACCAGCATTTTGAAGGAGTTATCCCAAAGATAATTATCAATCATCGGAACGCTAATCCTTGCGCCTGTGCGATAGCTTGGGTCGATGGATTTGACCCGAAGCATTTCACCAAGATGCAAGACCATCTGGACGGGCGTATCTTGGAAAGGCGACCCGATATGCCAACAATGGTGAAATCTACTGCATCGCGTCAATTGGCTTTCTCATTGTTCTCGAAGAATGTGACTACGAGACTGGGAATCCTTCCAAAGAAATATCCATAACGGTCTGGACGAACTTTATTGTAATAAGGTTCCCCTTGAGTAACGATGCCGGGCTTGCCGGATAATCAAGAGGTGCAAGCTCTGCACAAATGGCAGAGCGCCGAGATGTCTCACGACGCCTTGCCGCGGTGTTGACGCGGGCCGTCAGAGGCTACCCTCCGCAAGCAGCTCTCGTGTCCGTTTCAGGGTCGATAGCAGGGCCGATTTGTATCCCTTTTCGCTGTCGAATTGCCTCTGTTCCGCCTGTTCTTCCGGACCATTCGGAACTTTGCCGCGCAGGCCGATGTAGCAGTAGAATTTCAGCTGCAGGGCCCCTGTTTCATCTTCGAAGATTTCGTTGATGATCGCGCCCTCACATGGACCAGTGGCTTGGAAGAAGGTGACTTTGCTATGGGGTTCAAGGGTGATGATCTCCCTGATGTCGAAGTGAGCGATGGTGGCTTCGCGCACGAAATGCGTCGCACTTTCCTCGATGACATCACAGCGGGTGCAGAGGCCAGCCGGGAGAAAGAGGCGCGCATCGCGTGCCTTCAGTTCTAGGCCCTTCCAGACTTGCTCGCGGGTCAGCTTTGTTTCGCCTTCGGGATTTACGGGGATGGTAGCGGTTGAATAGATCATGACGATGTTCCTTGTTTGGAAACGGTAGACGGCAGCCTCAGGCAGAGGGAGCAGTATCCTTGGCGAAGTCGCGATAGGAGCGGAGCGGGCGGCCGAGAAGTGTTATCAGGCGCTCGACGTCGCCGCCCTCGGGCAGCATGCCGTCGGTCAGGAAGCGCTCGCCCATCATGCGCATGTCGTAGGCCATCCACGGCGGCATGAACTGCTTCAGGCTCTGCTCGAAGACTACAGTGTCACCGCCTGCATAATTGATCTGGAGGCCAAGAACGTCGGACCAGATGGCGGCGATATCCGTTCCTGTGAGGGTGTCAGGACCGACAAGATTGATGCGATTGGTCGGAAGCACTTGAGGAGCCTGTTCGCGACGCTGCAGTTCAATTGCTGCAATCTCCGCGATATCGCGGACATCGATCATGGCGAGACCCTTGTCACCGACGGGCATCGGGTAGATGCCATAGTCCGTGATGACGTCTCTGATTGTCAGATCGTTCTGGATGAAGTAGGCCGGGCGCAGGATAGTGGCATTCATGCCCATCTGCTCGATCATCCGCTCCACGCCGAACTTGCCGGCAAAATGCGGGACGTTGACGTAGATGTCGGAGTGAATAACCGACAGGTAGACGATTCGCTCAACGCCGGCCGAGCGGGCAACATTGAGCGCGATCAAGGCTTGGGTGAATTCATCGGATACCACGGCGTTCAGCAGGAAGAGCGTTGAGACGCCTTCGAAGGCCCTCCGAAGCGAGTCGACATCGAGGAAGTCGCCTTTGGCGACGGCAACTTCGGCCGGGAAGTTTGCTTTCGAGGGATCACGGACGAGAGCGCGAACGTCTGCGCCACGATCGACAAGGTGCTGAATGACTTGGCTGCCGATATTGCCGGTGGCGCCGGTCACGAGGATAGTCATGGGATTTTCTCCGGGGTTGATATTGCTTGACACCCCGAATATGGACGGATCAATATCGATCCAATAGATCGATAATCTAGACACTCCGTCTCACTGTTAGAACAGATAACGGATCTCGTCGCGCTTGCTGACTTCAACCTTGTTGCCCGCCACGGCGGCTTCGGCAAAGCCGCACGAGCCACCGGGCGGCCGAAGGCAACCCCGTCACGCCGGGTGGCGGAACTGGAGGCTGCCCTTGATCTCAGGCTGTTCGAGTGCGGCGCGCGCAATCTTAAACTTACCGAGGAAGGACGTGCTCTTTTTGAGCAGACAGCCGCGCTCCTGACGGAGCTCTACGAAACAGCCAGCGCCATGGCCTCGGATGCGGAAAAGCCGCGTGGCAGGTTGCGGATCAGCGCACGTATTGCATGCTTTTGATCTCCCACCGCGTTAAGTTCAACACGGATGTCGAAGTGCATGACATCTTCACGGCTGCCCATCTTGGTATAGAGAGTCACTGCCGGATCATCTCCGTAGTCCGCCTGCACATAGATCACCCAGGCACCGCGGTCACGGGAGATCCTGCGAAGCTGCTCAATGAGAGAAGTTGCTACGCCCCTATGGCGGTGTTTTTCATCGACAGCCAGGTCATAGATATAGATCTCCCGGCGCTGGCGTTCAAATTTCTGGAGCTCATAGGCGACCAAGCCACCGATGACGTGGTTATCTTGTATGCAGACCAGAACGATGACGTGTTCCATCGACAGCAGATTTGAAATGTAGGCCGAAGTCGGTGGTTCGCCTGCGTAGGTAGCCGGATCACCGAAAGCCCGAGCAAACACGACGTTCATCTCGCGAAATGGGATTTCGTCGTTCGGTCCTAACCTTCGGATGTTCATTGACTGCATGGTCGTGCCCTTTAGCCTGTCAAGGGAGTTAGTTTGCTCCGTCGAGTCAATGCCCACGAGATAGAGCGGGATAAGTTGTGATTGTATAAGGGGCGTGCGCGCATGCAAATTGTTGCACCTTGCACCGAAACACTTGCCGGGCACATGGGATAATCTTCACGGCTTGCCGCCAGGAAGGTTTGCGGCCTAACGCCCTCGACTGATCGAACCTGACTTCTAACGAAACTCCAAAAGCCGAACGGCCGATGCAGAAGTTGCAGACGGGATTGCGTGAAAAAAATCGACAAGACGGCTCGTTCTGTTGTCCGTGCCAGCGATTCGATAAGCAAATCCCAACGAGAGCAATCACAAGTAAAGGTTCGTCACCCAGTTATTATCATACCGTCCGTTCAGTATAGGCCATGTAATAAACATAAATGTTCTTTTAGCCTTCGGGACGCAAGTTGAATAAACTTCATAGCATGTCGCCGTTTAAACCAATTGCCTAAGCTCTGCTCCGCATACAGGCGAAGTGGTCTGTCTCGTCTGGATCGTGACCAGAAGATCGTTGCCCTGATCCGATCTGCCACAACCAATCTCATTCACCTTCTATTCATCTTGGCGATTTATTTTCTAAGGCACGGGGGTCCATTAGAATGAGGATTCTGCGATGTCACTTAGATCAGGGTTTTATGCGCTAATTCTTGCGCTGGGTTTCTTCTCATTTGCTCCTCCGGCGGGAGCTGCACCATTATCGTATAATGGTAGCCCCGAAATTTCCAGGCCAGTTGAAGCTGTTGGCTGGCGTTGTGGCCGCGGCTGGCGGATGAACAGGTATGGCGATTGTGTTCCCAATCGTCGGGCATCAGTTTGTGGTCGGGGATGGCGACTAAACCGATACGGTGAATGTGTCAGGGTAAGGCCGGTTGCTCGCGTGTGCGCACGTGGTTACCACCTGACGCCGCGTGGCTTGTGCGTGAGGAACTGGTAGAAATCCAAATTCCGGACGCCGGTGCACGAGCGGCAGTCTTCGGGCTGCCGCTCAATCTTTCGGCCTGCTTTGGCCCTGTAGTGCCTGAACGAACTGCGTCAAAGAATGGATTGAATCTGTCGTAGGAACAAGACGATCAAAATCCTCGGCTATTTTGGCGCACAGGTCTGGTGTCAGCTTCCTCAGATTTGAAGTGACCAAATTGAAGTCTGGAGTTCCGCGGCTGGCAATTGAACGAAGGATAATAAAGGTCTCGACTTCGCCGTCGTCACGCTCGACAAATAACGCCAGCGAACCGCCATCGGCTGCTGCAGCGCTGTCATTTATTTTCTTGAACATTGCACTATTCTCATTTCGGTTCTGAATGAATCCATCTGTAACTTGGAAGTTTTTGCGCAGTACGTTATCGGCACCTTTGCAGTGCCGATAACTCATGGCTTCGTAGAATGCACGGGCTCGTTGCCCGGTAGGAGACGAATCGACTCCCGCCTTTTGACCCAGTCAACGGTGCATGACCTGAATATTGTGACGGTCCAATCGACAAACTGGATATTTCAGGTTCGCATTGACTCCCTACCTCAATTGTCAGACAGTCAATTGTCGTCAGGCATTTATGACCACTGACGCTCGAGAGTGCTTTGAGCTTTCGCCTGGCGCAGCTCGTTATGTGCATTTAAGTAGATTTTCGCATAGCCATGTCCCACCTGATGAGTGGGACATAATGCAAACCATTCGTTGCGAAGCATTTCAAATTTTTCGTCAACAGCCACACACTCCATGATACGCCAAGACTTGCTCACAAGGGCTCTCAAAGGGCCGTAGAGACAGAGATCAGTATCAAACATGTTATCATTGAGCCACGGCCACATCCGGTTTGCATAAGCATAGTGACACAGCCAGTATTTATTCAATTTGAGGAGGATGCGATGAAGTACATTCCAATTCCTAAAAGGACGACGCGCCGGGAAAGCGAAACCAGCTCCGGAAAACTAATCGCCTCGAGCACGAACGTGAGGGCCGCTCACGGTCTTGAACCTATACCGTCGACGGATTGGACCGAATTGTCCAATATACTCAGACGTTCGGGCGGCGGTTTTTCGCACACTCGCAAGCCTGCGGGCTGATTTCGATATGGCGGCACAACATGTCAAAGAGATCGATGAAGCAATAAACGAACTTATTGCTGCTCGTCGGCTGGAAATTATCCAGATTGCTCAAAATGGTGCAAATCCTGGACCGATTAAAAACCTGATGGAAATTCAAATGGCTATTGATTCATTGCTGAGAGCTAGAAAGCATGAGCAATCTCTTTAGCCCGTTAAACATAAGGCTGGTATAACGAAGACAAACAGATAGTCCAAACCAAGCCAACATCGCATTGGAAGGGCCGAGGTCCCGGCAAGGTTGGAGAGACTTACACCGTCGATCACCCGATGGAGGCGTTTAAGCTAAACAAGGATGTTGCCCAACAGTTGATTATTAAATTTAATGGCGACTGTGAGCGCATCAACGACTCGGTCAATGCTCGAAGGCCACGCAGATAATTCCTCCGTATGGCTCGCAACATGTCGGCATCAATTTACCCGACGGTAGACAGTCAACTGATGTTGTGGAAAACCTGAGAGCGAGGAAAGGCCTGAGCATCAAGACAACATCGACATCACCGCGGCTGTAATAGCCAGGAAGCCGGGTCGGGCAATGCCGATGCGCACATTCTGAGGGGATTGTTAAAAAGAGGACGGCGCGGCTGTGATGTTAATCCAACAGAAGCGGTTAGATTGTACCGCGAGGCGGCAGATCAAGGTCATGCCGGGGCGCAATATCGACTGGGTCAAATGAGCGAGTATGGTATAGGCTGTGGGAAAATCGGTAATAGGAACCACTGTAGCAATGGGCTGGCAAATCGCCTCTCCATCTCGAAGAACAAGGGTTTGGTGTGCACAGGCAACGGGAGATCATGATGTCAAAGCGCAAGCTCATCCACATTGGAACCGACAAACACGGTGAGCGGAAAAATGAAGAGAGCCCGTTCACTTTGTCTGTCAATGTTGGTCAATTCCCATCCTCCGACCAGTACAAGGTAAAAAACGACGCCACCCCTGGCTCGCGTAACCAGAACGATCATAGATCCACGTGAAAATCGCCACCTACAATGTCAACGGAGTGAACGGCCGTCTTGATGTCCTTCTCCGTTGGCTCGGGGAGGCGGAGCCGGACGTTGTTGTTCTTCAGGAGCTGAAAGCGCTGGACGCCAGATTTCCCGCCAAGGCTATCGAGGCTTCGGGCTATGGCGCGGTTTGGCACGGTCAAAAATCCTGGAACGGCGTCGCCATTCTTGCCCGGGGAAAACAGCCGCACCTTACGCGAAAAGATCTCCCTGGAGAGCCCGAGGATGAGCAGAGCCGGTTTATCGAGGCCATCGTTGACGGTATTGTGATTGGCGGCCTTTATCTTCCCAATGGCAATCCTTATCCCGGCCCGAAATTCGACTACAAGCTCCGCTGGTTCCGGCGTTTGCATGACTATGCCGCGGAGCTCCTGGAACTTGAGGTTCCGGTCGTGCTGGTGGGCGACTACAATGTCATGCCCACGGAACTGGACGTCTATAAACCGGAGCGCTGGAAGGACGACGCCCTGTTTCGCAAAGAAGTTCGGGAGGCCTACCAAAACTTGATCAATCAGGGCTGGACTGATGCGCTGCGGCAGATGCATCCGGGAGAACGGATCTATACGTTCTGGGACTATTTCCGCAACGCCTATGGACGCGACGCGGGCCTGAGACTCGACCATTTCCTCCTCAGTGCCGATCTTGCAGGACGATTGGCAAAGGCCGAAGTCGACAAACACGTGCGCGGCTGGGCCCATAGCAGCGATCACGCGCCGGTGTGGATTGAGCTAACTGACAAGATCAAGCGGAGAAAATGAAATGTTGACCAGCAAACGATTTCCGCAGCGGTCTGAAAAACCTGTTAGATCGAGCTGCGGCTTCGGATCTAGGCATCCATTGCCCCTGGAACCAAATATGAGGACTTGACTGTGTGCGCTCTGCAATTGCGCTTTGCTAAATTGGCCGATTATGAACAGCTAACTCGCACCCGTCGCTAGATGGTTGTGGCACAAGCACGCATTCGTGTACCGGATGTGCATGGTATTCATCGCGGCGAACGACTTGAGGCTGTCACAAAGGCCAAACGGCTTCGTAATTGGGTGACTTTGATCGAGAACCTGTACGGAAACAGAGTTCTCCCATTTGGCTCCAAGAAGCTTACGCTGCTGGCGTAATCGTTGAGCGTGCTCGAGCGCATGAACCTGGTTTTGTTGAAATCGCTATTGCGGCTACCGCGGATGCCAACGGCCTGACGGTGTTAACCGCTAACGAAAAGCATTTTGGACCGATGGGGGTAAAATGGTGGAATCCGTTGAAGGAATTGCCGCTTTCTTCATAAAGATTGCAGTCCCTGTAAAGCCTACGTGAATCTAGTCGCGCGCCCGGAACGTGGACCTAGCTCAAAAATCTCATTATCGAATGGATCTGTACAAAATAGAAAGTCCTGGGAAAACGGTCGTTTGAAAATGCCGATAATAGGCAAATGAGCATGCCTGCGATCGTAGCGATGTCCGAAAAGCAAGGGAATACGGGCGTTTCAAGCGGCGATAGATGCGTATGTCTTGGCTGTATACGCTATCGATAAGGGTTAGTTATCGATGGTTATATCTCCAACCCACGGAACTAGGTAGTGACGGACGCAAACTATCCACTGGTGTCCGTTTAGCAAATCATTTACCATGATTTCAATGGCTTATGATCTTGAAAAATTGCCCATCCAGACTCTGCTGCGGCCGCTTTCCGACGCGGGTTCGGCGTTGACCCGTCTCGATGAGCGCATTGCCCGTTCGGCCGTGGGCGAGGGCTGGATCGAACGCTCGCATTTCGCCGACGCATGCGCCTCGCTGTGGATCGACGGCGAGCTGGTCCACCTCGAGGACCTCGTTCTTCACGACGCCACGCGCGATATTCGCACGCCGACCCACGAACTGACAATCGCCCGCGATGTTTTGAAAACCCGCCGCCGCATCGCCGCACAGACTCCCGGCTGGGCCCTGTCGCCGGACGGTCTCCGCAACCTACGAGGCCAGGCGGCGGAGGCATCTGGCGGCATCGCGGGTGAGAGCGAGACGGCCCAGGCTGCCCACCAAGTCTCCGGAGGAGGGAAGGAGGACGACGTCGAAGATGTAAACCCACTTGACGCCGAATTCGCTGCCATTGATGCGCTGCTCGCCAGATCCGACGCAGCAATCGAGAATGCAAAACGGCCCGGCCGCGCCGGTGCCTTGGAAAAGGATCCGCTTGTTTACGATCTCGACTGGGACGAGGACGAGCGGCTGGATGAATGGCGCGGCGTGTTGCGGCAGATGCAAGACCTGCCACCGGTGCTGCAGGCGGTGCTCGCCCTTGACGCCTGGAACGAACTGTCCGTTCTGCAGCATGCGCCCTGGCTTGGTCGGCTTCTGGCAGCGTCGATCCTGCGTGATGCTGGGCTGACGACGGCAGCGCATCTGGCTGCCTTCAATGTCGGCTTCAAAACTATCCCCGTCGATCGCCGCCGCCATCGCGATTCCGAAACTAGGCTGTTGGCCATGCTTGCCGGTATCATCGCCGCCGCAGAGCTCGGCCTGAAGGGGCACGACCGGCTGGCTCTCGCGCGGAAAATGATGGAGCGGCGGCTGGTCGGGAAGCGCACCTCGTCAAAACTCCCAGAGCTGATCGAGCTGGTGATCTCGCGTCCGCTGGTGTCGGCCGGGATGATCGCGAAGGAACTCGCCGTCACACAGCGGGCGGCGCTTCGGATCGTGGAGGAGCTGGGGTTGCGCGAGATGACGGGGAGGGGGCGGTTTCGGGCATGGGGGGTGCTCTGATCCACCGCAGCGTATATTCGTCGGAGGTGGAGAACTCTTGAGATGTGAATACAAGCGGTCGCCCTTAGAACACTCGAAAAAATTCAGCGAGATGAGCAATTTGATACTCTTCGTCGCAACGCAAACAAGGCAGGTGGACCCGTGCCGGCTACGAGTTAGGGTGACAACCTGTGCACCGACGGTGCTATGATGATCCGCTCCGCCAATTGCTATGGATCATCGAAACGGAGGGGCGGACATATGGCAAAGACCGATATCGGACTGCGGCAGGCGCACAGGATTGCCAACATGCCGGCCGACAAGCGCGCGGCGTTCATCGCCGAGGGCCTGCCCATCCTGCTGGAAAGCGCATGCGGCCTCTATGCCGCGTCGCAGAAGGTCTCGGACATGCCCCGTGAGGCCGGGCCATGCGGAAGAGGAAGCGGCCAAGATCCTCATCCTCATGGACATCGTCCGCTGCCCCAAAAAGCGCGTCGCCGGCAGGATCGGGACGTTGATGAGCCGGTACTATGACCATCTTGCGCGGCTTCTCTATGCAGAAGCTTGCCAATGGCGGCCGGTCGATCTGAAGGAATTGCGCAAGATCATCGACCAGCGGCGCGTGACGCACTACCTTGAAGACGGCATGGGCGAGTTCATCGCGCCGAACGATCTCATCTACCAGCGCGAAACCCGCCTCTATGCCGACATCGAAGGCCTTTATGACGGCACCCTGTAGTGGGTCGCACCTGGTGGTTACACCAGCGTGTTCGATTTCAAGCCGAGTGCGCTGGTCGTCGCCGAAGCACTGTCCGCGGTTGGTGCCTCCAGCATCAATGGAATCAACGCCGTGTCCGCGGTCTGGGACGACGTGGATTTTCAGGATGACACGAAGTCCGATGAAAGCGACCGGCTCATTCAGGCCATGCTCGAGCGGCTGATCGAAGAGAAGTTGGTCACGGAAGCCGCCAGTGACGACCATGTCGGTCAACTATTCAACCGCTGGCAAATGCCGCTCTACGCGCTGGATATGAAGTCCAAGGTGGTGGAGCGCCCGGCACTGGAGGAGGAGCAGGAACGCATGCTCTGGGCGGAGATTGGCGTCACCAACGAATATTGAGCCTACCGCTTGAGTGGGCCCATCGCGGCATAGGTTCCAGGAAATTCGCTTTCCAGCAGTGTCTCTTTCATATCGTTGAGTTCCTGCAGCTTGCGTACCGTCTCCTTGCTGATCGTTGAGAGGCTATGGGCGATCACGATGCCAAGCATCGCTGGGCCGCCGCTATATCGACCTGTATCGCGATGGCGTGGCGGTGTTTCGCGAGCGGCATAAGGACGGAGATCCGGGAACATGTTCCGAAGATTTCCCTATTCGAAAACGGTAAATCCGGTAATAGCCTCACCATCGGTGGGGTCGTAGACCACTGCCACCGCATGCCTAGCGCGGGTGAGACCGACGTAGAGTTTTGCGCGGGTCTCGGCCTTCAACGCCGATTGGGCATTCTTCAGCCAGTCCATCATTTCTTTGGTGGGATAGATAATGACGCGGTCGAAACCGAGGCCCTTGGACCGTCCGAAGGTTAGCGCCGGTAGATCGGCAGATGCGATCTTGACGGTAGAACTCCATCGAAGCTGCACCGGTCGTCTCGTCTCAAGATAGCGGGGCAGATCCCTACGCCGGACGATGTAAAGACCCGCATCATCAGGGACCGGTTGCCTGCAGTCGGGGCATGTACATGCCGTCGCAGACACTAATTTTGGATATAGCCTGGACGACAGTTCGCAGATAGCCGAGCTATTGCGATGCGATATCACGAGGCTGGTCACATCGATATCGCATGCGACTTTTCGGCGAAGTTCTGTCTGAATAAAGTCAGCAATGCTGCCATCCCTATACTTTTTGAGACGAGCCTCCAGATGGGTGACATAGGTGACCTGTCGGGGATCACCTACCATGACGATGTTGGCAGGGCTCTTGAAAAGCGCCGTTAGAATGTCGAGGTCGTGGCCCGCAAGGTCCTGTACCTCATCCACGAAAATAGAGGGATAGATACCGGAAAGCCGGTCGATGACAGCACCGTCGGATGCTTCGTTGCACCGCATCACCAGCCTCGACAATTTGTCTGAATAGACGCGATTTCGGCGGTCGAAGTAGCAGTGCCTGAAATCCTCTTCGCCCCAATACATGGGACGGCCTTGCCGGTCGCGCCTGCGAAATCCCGATCTCTGCGAAACCAGAAGCATGCCGGCAACATCCCAATCGAACAGCTTGCCTTGAAAGGGCTTGATGCCGTGCTCGATCAGCAGACTGAACCAAGTCTGGATATGCACGTTGCCCGGAACCGAGCCATGGATTTCGAAAAATTTGCGCCGGATCTCTTCTTCGTTCGATTCCGTGTAGGTGGTGATGAGGACTCGTTTTTGTTCAACCGCAAGCGCCTGCCTGACGAGGTAGGTGGTCTTGCCCGAACCTGCCGCAGCTATGACAAGCTTGTTTGGCCCGATCATTTGGCGATCGCATCCAGAATGTATTTCGGGTAGTCGATTTTTGTCTTCGACGAAAAGACGGCCAGCGCACACTCGGTCTTGTTGTTCTTCATGTATCGATGAAGGTCATCGAGCTTATGCTTGGTACCGAACAGCGTGTTGAAGGTCTCAACGCTATTGAATTTGACCAGTTTCGGCTCGAGGGTGTTGTAGTTGAAGGGCTTGCCGCCAAGAACCAGTTCGCCCTTATCCACCACGGGGTCATAGCAGACTTTGATATAATCGACGTCCTTGTATTTGGCATACTTCTTTTCAAGCGCAGCGATATCGCCGTCATTGTCGGTCGCGACCACGACGGGGATTTTCAGCGCCACCGCCAGTTCGAGAAAACGCAGGAACGAAAGCCCGACCGAGATGACATCGATCTCGTCGTCGATCGGCAGTTTTCCCCCGTTGGCATCCATGTAAGCCCGTTGGACGACCAGTTCATCCGCATCGCCCTCTACAAGGATCGACTTCTGCGACAGCACAAGACGCAGGGTGTCGTAACCAGGCAACTTATGGAAGAAGTCGCTCGCGGCCAGATCCTTGATCCGAGTGACCTTCGCTTCCCGCAACAGTATCAGATGGTCCAGTCCGAGTTTGTTCGCGACGAAGCTGCTATGCGTGGTGATGATGACCTGCTTGCCGCTCTTGTCGGTGCTGATATCGCTGATGAGCTGGTTGAGCTTCGAGTGCGACAGGTGGTTTTCCGGCTCCTCGATCAGCAGTACGGTCGCTTCGCGGTTCTTCCTGCTGCTCAGCGCGAGGCGCGTCTTGACGATGCACTGCTCGCCCTTGCCGATATAGTGGAAAGGGACATCCTCGATATACGTCATGAGGCTGTTTTCCCAGGCATTGTGGGAAGACATATCGACCGAAATGCTGACCTTTTTTCGGCTGATCTTCGCCGCTTCCGCCAACTTTTCATTGATGGCGCCGACATTGCGATCGGCCTTAAAGGCGTCTTTCAGCTTGCGATGGGCCTGGGATATCGCAACACGTTCCTTGTCGTCCAGAAACTCCTTGATGATGCGGGAGATGTACATATCCGAACCGCTCTGCACACGTGTGCTCGTAGAATCAATGAGGGCCGACTTGACAGGAATGGTGCGGACCATCGCCGGTTGGCGGGAGAATTCCGACCATTGCACCTGATAGAATTCCAAGGGTATCGAGTTGATCTCCTGGTTCTTCAGCAGCTCGGAATAGGCACCGTCATATTTCTTATCGAACTCGATTGAGAAGAGGAGGCCGCGAGCCTTGTCGTTCTTCTCGGAATTCCCGTTTCCCCGCAGGTCTTCCAACGCATCGCCATCCCCGCCCAGAAACAGCTCGATCTGGATCTCCGGCGGATCGAGAGGTTTTTTCACAGCGATGCTGTCCAGATAGGCCCGCTCGGCCCTCCTGTTAAAAAGATAGGGAGATAGTTCGTTGCGCAGGTATTTCCCGTTCAGCATACCCGTCAGGCATAGATGGATCGCTTCGAGCAGCGTGGATTTTCCAGCCTCGTTGTTGCCGACAATAATGTTGACGCCGTGATTGAAATCGACCTCGAACCATTCTTCAAAGCATTTGAAATTCTTGATTTTGACTTTTTCGATATACATCGCTCACCCCACGTCCTGCGAAGCAACCATAGCTTGTTCGGTAAAAAACGGCGAGCAGGAATGAGCGAAGGATGTGCATTGATAGCGACCAGGCTGTCGTCAAAACCTGTTCGCTCCGGTGCGCCAAAGAGCGGGATCGCTCTCGCGCCGCTGGCCAGCACGGCGTGCTGAACTTGCACAGATTTAGTCCGCTTATCACGCCAGTAGCAGTCCGAATTCTCCGACAGATCTCAGGGTTAGAATTTGCAAGAGTCAGGTTCGGCGGGATTCCAATCGCCTACCAAACGCCTCTCCCTGTCTGTCGTACGCCCGGCGGGCGGACGTGGGCAAAAGCACGTGGAGCAGTCCCCTCGCACGCGAAAGTCCGGCATAGTGGAGCATGGCCCATTGTTCGTCACCGGTTTCCGCCATGTCGATCGCAATCACGACCTGCCGTTCCAGCCCCTTGAATGAGTGCATCGTCGTAAACAGCAAAGATCCGGCGCGCAGTGCAGCTTTGTCCGCGGGACCGACGAGTCGACGGCCCGCTATTTCGCGCTGCCCCGCGAGGAGTGAGTTCTCATGGCGGCGGGTCGAGAGGATAGCGATGTCGCTGGCCGGGACATCCCGGGCGATGAGATCGCGAATGATGGCTTCTAATTGCGCGATTCCATCTTTCGCATCAGCATGGTAGTGAACCTGGCACTGTGGTCCGTCCGGGGCACCGACTACGGCCAGGTCAATCCCTGAGATGATCGAAGCCTGCACGGCTACCTGTCGCGTGTTCCGGCAATTCTCGAACAGATCATCGAAAGCGGGTGCTCCTTCGCTCAACCTCTGCTCCACCATTTCCTGGGTCTCGACGCTGTAAATGTTCTGAAGCGGGTCCAGGAAAAGGTGCCACTGGCCTCGCCTCAACCCGTCACGAACCAGCAGATCCATAACGTCAAGATGCTCCGGGGTGAGAAGGTCCTGAGCCTCGTCCACTATCAGGACGTCCCATAGCTCAGGAGCGTGTTCGCAAAGCGCTTCCGCCGCCAGTTCGGGGAACCGCTTCGGGAAGAACTCGTGGTGGTCAGAGTCCTCCTTCTCAAGTTGTGGTAGGAGACCGGCGGCTGCGATTAGTTCGTGGTAAAGGGCGTGTATATGGCGGACCTCCAGCTTCGCGCCACTATCATCGACTGCGAGCCCCTCGCCCACGTGAGCGGCCAATAGCTGATTGAAGCAGAGCATTAATACGCGCTTGCCATTCGCGGCGAGCTGTCGCGATCGTTCCAGCGCGATAACCGACTTGCCTGTACCGGCCGCTCCACGCACGACCGTCCGCGGATTGGCCGCTAGGCGGCGCGATGCCCGAATCTGCTCATTAGACAGATAGATCAGCCGCGCGTCGACTCCGGTGAGATACCCGCCCAGGCTCAGTGCAGTTTCAAGATCCGGCCTTAATATCTGCCTCGCGAGAAGGATCTCGTCCGGTCTAAGGCCGCGATAGGTCCTACCACGCTTTTCGAGACAGACATCATACCAGTATCGCTGGATCGCGGAGATGAAGTGGGCAAGGGTATCGCGGAATTTCCGCTTGTCGAGTAGAACCTCCGGAATGATTTCCGCGCCGGTCGTAGTGAAGGTCGTGTAGGGCATTACTACGCCGAAACCAAAAAGCACATCCCTGAATGAGCCGGCTGCGCCGTGAAGACGGTCTCTCACTGCGTTCATGGCGCCCGACGCCTGTGACCACGGGCTTTCCTTCTTTGTGTAGCTTTTGAAGTCGCCTGAGAAAGTCCAGACGCCGTCGGTACAGGAGACCTTTCCTCCTTTCACCTCGATCGCAAAGACGCCGAGGTGTGAAAGGATTATCATGTCCGCTTCGCCCCAGATCTTTTTCTCGTGACCCGGCAATCCCAGCGAATGGAGCACAACCCAGTCGGCCGGCAGTTCGCGACCCAGCCGCTCATATACGAGCCGCTCGCTGTTAGGACAACGCTCAGGAACATCGGGGATCAAGACTGCCATTCGGCCTCCGGCACGAGATTGCCAAAAAAGCCTGCAAACGACTGATCCGCGTCACCGACCAGAACAGCGCGATCGAGTTCGCGGTTGAAACGTTCACAGGCGGTTTCAGGAAGAAGGAGGCAGCAGTGACAGGCCGCACCGCTAATCCGGTCGCCTGACTGCGAGGGATCCGTCTCCAGGCACACCGGATCACTGCCACACCATCCGGCATTGGCAAGCGTTCTGAGTACGATCGGTTGAAGCAAGTCGGGGGCGCTCAGGCGAACAAGCCCTCCAAGACTGCCTTCGGAGTCCGGCGAACCGGTGTAGATCAGGACGCCATTCATCGTCCTCCCGGTGTCGGAAACAAATAGCCGTTCGCGCAATGCAGAGGCCGAGTAGCCGCACTCGACCGAAATCTGTCGAATGAAAGCGTGAGCGAAAGAGTGGACCAGCAGCAGACGCGGGGTGATCGTGTAGTCTCGCTCATAGCCGCGCTCTTCGGCAATCTGCATGCTCCGAGTCTCGAGGATGGCGATGCGGGCGGCTAGGCCGGGATTGTCGTCGATCCACTTATCGACGGTTTCCGTCCTGAAGCGCAGAAAGATGCCTTCACCTCTGATCTCGGCGCCGGGCAGCCAGGTCCTTTCAGTCTTCGAGAGTGGGGAAACCTTGCCTTCCGCAATCGCTTGTCGCACGCGCTCCGGACTCACCGGATGCGGCTCAATCCGGGAGAACCCTGCAAGGGCACGCACCTCGCGAAGCCGGGACGTTGCCCCGACCAGATCGAACCAGTGTGAGAGCGCTGGAGGCGGGTCGAATACCTCGTTCTGGAACTGCGGCACAACCCCGCCGACGATGGGGTCGTCGCGGTCCTGCGACAGCGCATCATACTCTTGCTCACGCGCGACTTTTTCGGTCAGAGGAGGGCCGCCTACTTCAATCGACCGCAGCCGTCGGTATGCGGCCAGCAACTGATCTACGGGTACGCCGTAGGTCTGCGACACACCTGTCAGCACTGACGGAAGTGCCGCCTCAGGCACTCCATCCAGATACATCCGGGATTGCTCGACGATCTGCGTCAACGCCTCTGATGCAGGAGGTATGGACAGCGCTGAGCCAACTACACCAAAGTGCACGTTAGAGGCACCGCGCAGCAATGCGCGGACCTGCTCCCGGCAGTCAGCCTGACGATCATGTAACCAGGGCCTGAAGCCATCGCACGTCCATCCAGTCAGCGCATCAGCACCAAAGGCTGTTCCGAGCGATTGCATGGTTTTCCGTTCGGGGGTGCTGCAAGCCTCGCAGACCACAAAGAGGTCTGCGAGCGATGCAGACTCACCGCGCGAGCCCAACCGCAGCAGGGGACGCTGGCAAATGCCTCCCTCACAACCACGATGCGCCCACCATTCCCAAGGGAAGTCGCTGAGGTGACCCCGACGGCAAGCTACGACAAAGCGGACGGGGTTCGTGAAGACTTTGCCATCATGGGCCGTGCAGCGAAGTCGGGCCCCATCGTCGGCCAGTTCGAAGGGAGTGCTCTCCTTTCCTATAATATGGCACTTCGGGCATTCATGCCATTCGGGGAATCTGACGGCAGGTGCTGCGCTGCGAGCGCGGATTTGTGTTGTTCCAGCAATTTGCTCCTTCACAGGACCCATGCGGAAGTGGCTGACGCCAAGCATCGACTGCAGCCGTTCCTCGCCGATCCTAAGCGATGGAAGCGAGTTGATCCGCTCCCAATCCTCCAGTCCCATCGGCATGAACGAGCCCTTCTCCAGGTCGATGATCGCCCCAATGCCGAAGGAAGAGACAAGCTGGGATCGGCGAACCGTCCCGATCGGTTCCACCGCATCAGTCGGTTCGGACGCAGGGGCGTTCCGGAAACGTCTTGCCATATTCAGTTCCTCTTGGTGATCGATTTTAAGGCAAAGGCTGTCGAGGGCTCAACCTCACGCATGGAATTCGGGGTTGCCCAGGCCAGGGAGCCCGGTTGTCCTCCCTCCTCAGCCGACAGCATCAGATGAGGCTTGGTCTTCCCGAATGGCGCGGACCGTTTCCAGTAGAGCAGGTCAGTTCCGGAAGCTCGAGCGCTTTGGCTTCTCGACGCCCACTCCTCGACAATAGCATCGATGTCCTCTGCGGCGTCTTCTCCCTCAATTCCGTCGGAAGCCGAAACCGCACGTTGGCGGATGGTGGCAATGAGCCGTCTCACTTCCTTGTCCTGGGGGTCGAATGCAACGGCGTCCTTGTCGTCCTCCATACCATCGGTGAGGTGCCGGACGGCGGCCGCGATTACAGCATGAAGTGCTTTGTCTCGCGCCCGGGGAGCCCAAGGAGTGACACTGGTTGCCTCGACGCTTCGGTATAATGCGCTGTGATAGGTGAGGAAGTGCTCGAAGTGAGAGACGTCCCGGGGACGCCCGAAATTATAGAGCGTCATCACAAGACCGTCGAGGCCCCGTCCCACTCGGCTGCTCGCCTGAATGTATTCTGCGGTCGACTTTGGCTGTCCGTTCACCAGCATCAGACCGAGCCGGGACACATCGACCCCTACGGAAATCATGTTTGACGCCAGGACCGTATCACGCGGCTGGGGTTCAAATGGATCGCTACCATCTGTAAGCGGATTTCCAAGTTGCGCGAGGAAATCGGGGAGGTCGCGGGATGATACCCGGCTGCTCAGCTCGATTGCATCTGTCTCCAGGACGCGCCTACGACCTCCGAGGCGGCTCGCGAGAAAAGAAATTTGGCGCGGAATGTCGTCCTGCAAAAGCACGTGTGCGCCTCCGAGTTCACGAAGGCTGTTGAAGTAAAGGACCGCTGTCCAGTAGGGATCAGCGAGCGTGGGATCAGTTCCAGTATTGACCAGATCACCGATGCCCTGAAGAAGCGCCGCGGCGGCTGCTTGAAGGGCAAACTTCGGGCTTCGGCCGGCAGAGCACAAGCCAACATATAGCCGGTCTGGTCCGTGGTCGTCCCGGACCGCGAAGAAAGAGTCCGATGCCTCGAAGCCGGAAGGTGGGAACTGCAGCACTTGACGATCGAATAATGCCCGGACCTGGCGTCCGGCCTGTCCGATCGTAGCCGTTGAACCGATCACCTTGGGACGGAAACCATCATAGGTGCAGAGCAGGTCCACGACAGTCTCATACAGACCAGCCATCGAGCCAAGCGGTCCGGAAATCAAATGCAATTCGTCCTGAATAATCAGTCCGGGTCGGAGCCCTCCATCAAGGCCAAAAAGTACCCGCAGGTCGCTTCGTCGGGGAAGCTGAGCAAACTTGTCGATTGTGCCTATCAGGAGGCTGGGCGGCGCGTCGTAGATGAAGTCGTCCACGGTTATCACTGGCAGTGGCGCGCCGTAGGTCACACAGTCTTCGTTGGAGCAGCGGATATCTATGCCAGCCTCGTCTGGAGCCCGTTGGTAACAATCGGCGCCAAGCCTGTTACCGCAGACCGGGCACTCTAGCAGTTGTCGGGGGGTAGACTTCGGCTTCTGACCGTCGTGTTCAAGATCGAGCGCTTCCATTGCTATGCTACCCCTGTTTGGAGTGGCATCCCCACCGACATAGAGACCGAGGGAGATCGGCGCTTCGCCGAGATCGTCTCGTTCAATCCGGATGGCTTCGCATGCGCAAATTAATGCCGCCGCGCGTTGGAACTGCTGCACGGTCAGGAGTCGGAGGGTATACCGCATAAGCACATCGACGCCGCCTTCGGAGCGTCGATCTGCGTCAGTGAGGCGGCGGTGAAGGATCTGGAAGGCCGTCAAGCCCAGATACGCTTCGGTTTTCCCGCCGCCGGTTGGAAACCAGAGCAGATCGACGTGATCGCGGTCCGGATCCCTCGGATCAACCAGACCCGGTAAGACCATAAGGATGTATGCGAGCTGGAAAGGCCTCCAGGTAAGCGGCCCTGCGCGTTCGCCCTTGGCCGGGAAACGAGACTGCCTGTCCATTGCCGCGTTAGCTAACGTGAAGGCGTTCCAAGCGTGGACGTCATGGGCCAGCATATGGACACCTGCTTCTATGCGCCTTAGTGCCGCTCTGCAGAGGTCCAAGTTCCGCTCAGCCGCGATCCGGAGGTCGCCAGAGAAGCTGTCGACTCGGGAAGCCAACTCCTCGCGGATCCATGCTTTGTATAGGCCCGCAAAACCGCTAAGAACGTCCAAGACCTCGTTGCGGTCCCCGCATTCAGCTAGCCACTGAGCAGATAGCGCCTGCGGGTTTCTGCTAAGAAATTCTATCAGCATTCCATGCCCAGATGCGTTCATTCCTTTCACGGTTGCGATTGGCATCCATGCCGTTTCCAGCCAGCTTGTCCGCTGATCGGAATTCGGCTCCCAGATCACCGCCACACCGTGTCCGACCGCGTATTCAAGCACATCGCGGTAGAGAAGCGCGGCGGAACGGGCGTCATCGTCTGCACCGGCGGGCAACGAAGTCGGTCGCGGACGGATTGCCCCTATACCATCGCGCGTAAACGATTGAATCTTTAGGCCAGTTTGGAGAAGGCAGAATTCGTCCCTCAGACGATCTTCTGTCGGCTGCGCTCTGTTGATCAGGGTGATGGTCAGGACCTGCCGGCCTCCAGAGAGGCGGCGGCGAATATGGAGGTTGACGGACGGGTCGCGAACAGGAGTGCCGTCCGGCCCGGTGAAGTCGTGAACGCGCCAGGTGCCGGCATCGCCGGGCTGAATCTCATAGAAATAATTAAGCTGCTGCCTTGACCACATCCGGCGACGTCTCTTGCCCCCTTCGGCAGGCTCACGGTAGATCGGCTTGTATCGCGCCGTCGACGCAGTCGACACGATTACAGTAGCGTTCTCGTCGGCGGCGAACGTGAGGCCGATCGAACAGGCGCGAACGGCTCGATAGCCCGGCACACCGCCATCGGTCTCACCGTCGATGTCGTTCGGCGCACCATCGTCCTGGTCGTCTTCGATCGCGTCGAGCGTTGCGCCTTCAGGCCACAGTATGCCGGTGAGGTAGGTGTCGACGGGTGCCGAAGCGATCTCTTCGTCTGATTGGAGAGGTCCGAGGAGCAGAGCTTCTGTAATGCCCAGCAGATCTCTGCGAACCGGGCGGTGATCGGAGCGGGTCACTTCTTCTCCTTCCATGTTTGGAAATCCCCGGTGCCGAACAGGCCCACGCCAAGCCACAGCCCACTGGTTTTCTCAGGCTCACTGAGTCTGACGGCGCCATCGGAGGTGACGGTTCCCACTGACGATATTCGGAGGTTCATAATGATCCGCGGCAGCTGAAAACCTCGCTTGTGCAGAACGCTCAGTAGATCGAGCGAAAGCTGATTAGCCGTTCGGCCGACTAACCGGCCAGGCTTCGTACCCTCCTGGATGCGGATGTGCCACACGGCTTTGCCATCCGCATGTTGCTTGCAAAGCATGACCTTCTGGCCCGCGAGCGCTCCGGCATTGGAGAGTAGAAACGCCTGTAGATCCTCGACGCCAGCTGGTCCACCCAAGAGAGCCGGGTCGGCGAAGCCAATGGGATCGACATCCCCGCGCAGCCCCATTTCCATGTTGATCCAGTTCCTCTGCCGTGAGCACAGGCGGCGGCGGCCGCCGGCGAAGTCCCAATGCACCGGTGCCTGGAGAATCTGGTCAGCGCTTGCGCGGTCGAGAGACTTGGCGGCCCGCGTCACGGCGACGTAGGCGATGCTGGCGCGCTCACCTTGCGTTTCGTCATTCGCGTTGTCGGCGTCTTCCTCGTCACCGGCACCCGAAGGTTCAAGAAGTGTGACGGCGTCGAACTCCATGCCCTTTGATTGATGGACGGTGGTGACAATCACACCATCCTCGGCGAGCGGCTGGTCATCCGGGAACGCATCCGGCCACGCCAAACGTTCGCGAAGCTGGCCCACGTCGATGGCGGTCGCATCTTTGGCCACTCCGCTTGCCTGTGCCAATCGACCCCAGGCGACCTCTTCATCCGGCATACCCAACCGGAGGCAAGCCTCTTCGCCCCACAGTTTCGTCAGGAGTGCATGAATCCTCGCAAACTGAGTGCGCGGCAGGGAAGTGCTACGCAGCTTCCTTAGCAAGCCGCCAATCCACGCCGGTGGCAACATTGTGTGGCTGCCGGCGTGCAACCTCAAGGGAATCGCGCTAGGCTCGGGGTCCTGGCCGTATAGGGCACGGAGCACCCTAAGCGCCTCTCCGTTGGTTTGGGTCAATATGGCCCGGCTACCACCGGTGGCCGCCTCGAGCAGGCCGCGTCCAAGGGGCTGCGAAGGTTCTGGCAGCGCAGCCACGGCCGCAAGCATGTGACGCAGCTTCTCCTTCTCCGACAAGCCACTTACGAGCACACTGCGCAGTTCGGCCGACATGTGCGCGAGGGGCGGATCGGCACGAAAGTTGCGCGCCAGCCTCTTTTCGACGAGTTGACCCCCGTAAGTCGCCGAAACCTGCTGCCAATATTCCTGAGGTGACGGAAATGGCGCTCCGTCCTCGCGAACCCCGCGCGCAAAACCAAAGATAGCCTGTGCTGGATCGCCCAGGATGGTGAACCCACATCCGGTATGGTCCCGTGGAGCCAGAAGCGACAGGAGAGTGAGGACGAGATCTCCACGGACCCCGGGAAGGTCCTGAAACTCGTCCACAATGAGGTGCCGTCGATCACCCATGAAGCGACGAATGTCGTCGCGCCGCGGGCCAGCAGCCAACTCAGTCAGCGCGGCGATGTTAGAATCGTGGTTTCGCGTCAGCAGGATGCGTGGTGCTTCTCCAAGCAGTCTCAGCATCCGAAAGGCCCATGAATCGAATGTGCGCACAGAAAGATGGCGCAATTCCTCCAAGACGCGCGGATCGGTCTCACCGATCCTGCCAAGGCGGCTGGTCAGGGTTCTGACCGCGCTTCGAGAGAAGCTGAGAACCAGGATCTGAGCGGGCGACAGTTCGTTGCGGATAAGGCTGGCGAGCCGACGTGCGGCAAGTTCAGTCTTGCCCATACCGGGTCCCGCTTCCACGATCATCCGGGCGGCCGCCGGCGCGTTGATGACTCCCTGACGCGTATCGGTATCATCCGGCTGCTCGATCAGCAGCGTTCGGCTCGCCGCTCCCGCCCCCGCCGTCGAAATAGGGGCTTCGGCTCGCGGTGTGTCGAGTGATGGCTGGTCGAGGTCGATATGCCCGTCGACGAGGCGCCAAATTTTGCGGCGGTAGACAACCGCCGGCACGCCGGCCGTCTCTCGCAACGGCCGGTCTATTGTATCAACAATCTGCCCTGCCTGACGAACGGCAACACGAACCGTACTCATCTGCCCCCCGTGTGCAAGCTACCCCATCAAACGTAGTTGAAACGGCCATAACCTGTGATTTGAAGTCACAGCCCCACACTTCCTAAAAAGTGCATCTCTCCCGTAGACATAAAGCAACCCAAGTTGAAAAACTGCAAGCTCCACACAACCTACTGAGATAGATTCTCGCAGAAAAGCTGTCCCGTCGGTATTCGCTAAGCGAGGTGAGGTAAATTATGGATACTTTACAGGCGATGGCGTTGTTTGTCTTAAGCCCCTAGCAGAAATGCTTATTTGGCCCCGATGCTAGAAAGCTGGCTTTTTGGTTCTCGCAAAAAAGTCTCGCAAAAAGTAATGACCTCGCTAAGCGGCCTCCGCTTCACTCCCTTCATGGAACACTCCCAAACCGTGAGGACACTCCACCCGGCGTCTGACAGAGCTCGGTTAGTCCGTCGGTCACGTTCACGATTTGCTGAAATTTTCTCCGCCCAGAATTCCTGACGCGAGGCGGGCATCTTGAACAGATGACAGTCGTGGCCGTGCCAGAAGCATCCGTTGACCTGAATGACGGCTCTGTATTTTGGGAAAACGATATCCGGGCGGCCGGGGAGACTAGTCACGTTCACTCTGAAGCGGTAACCTCTTGCGTGTAGCCCAGTGCGGATCAGCAATTCAGGTTTTGTGTCCCGCCCACGGATGCGGCTCATGTTCAGACGGCGTTGTTCCTTGGTCAGAACATCCATTATGCAGGTTCCTCTGAGGTGGCGTCGGCGATGATCAGTCGGAGGGCTGAGGCCAGATCTGACATAGCCATGCCTGGTTTCAGAGTCATTGCTCCGAAGCGGAAACCGGACCGGTACTGCGGATGAAACAACCTGCCAGGCATAGGGGTGGAGCGGTAAGTACTACCGACAACTGGCATTTCAGGCGTGAGTAGATAGGCAGCGCTGACAATTGCTTTGACATCTCCTGCTTCGGCCTCCTGCACCAGCGCGTCGCGATAGGTGTGGATTGAGGTCAAGGCATCGTTCAACCCGTCAGCGACCCTGTATTTAGCATCGAGAACGATCATCCTGCCCCGCTCGCCGCCAGCCGCCGCGGTTCGAGCAGCAACGATGTCTGGCGTCATGGTGCGGCTGTAAGATCCGCGCCGATCCGGCTCAAGCCAGAATTCGCGATACTGTTTCTGGAAACAGAGCTGCCAGCTGTCGCCAACGGAGACGGAAACAGCGCCGGCTGCAACCGTAAGGCCTCCTGACGCATCGCGGATGAAGAGATCCTGAACTGCGACGCTTTCGTCCCCGAATTCCAGCGTCGCGGCCCGCACGAGCCGCAGAAAACACCAGAGTTCGTAAAGCTCGAAGGTTCGCGCCAGCGGCAGGTTCAGGAAGTCACCGAAGATTGCGGCGATGCCGAGATTCATGTCCTGCCAGAGGCGATAAAAGCGGCGATAGGACGGGTCGTTACGAAAGAGAGCCGAAAGTGTCAGACGAGGAGGAGCGTCTTCAGCCTCAACGAACGGTGCAGACGTCCCGAGCTTGCTAAGCCGTCCCGCAAGGCGCCTGCAGCGCCTTGCCCAGGCGCTCGCTTCCCTGCCGACCTCGGTGTCGCGATCGCGGCTACCTTTGTGCAGTTGGTCGGCCGCTACTGTCAGCCATGCCGTCCAGGCGCGAAGACAGGCGGCCATCTGCCGATGTTCCGGAAGATCAAGAGAACTCTGGCGCTGGCGGATTCGGATCTGAGCTGGAAGAAAGCCTTTCAGCGCAGCGGGCAGGCGCGTCGTATCCGTCGTCTCTCTCAGAACCGGTCCGGATTGGAAGGAGCGCAGGATTTCGGGGCCGCTTGCCCGCGTGGCCTGATAGTGCGCGACATTCCTATCCCGCGCCTTTAGGATCCGCCTCGGACTGCGTGCTATCGCAGCGACGACTATCTCCAGTTCCTCGATGCGCGAGCGAAGGAATTCCAGCCTTGCTATTGCCGGTGGGCGGGCGCCGTTCCCCCTCGCGATACCCTTTCTGAAACTGCTCAGTGAAAAAAGGGCGAACGTATCGTCAAGGATTTCGCGAACCATCGCATCGAAATCGTCTCGCGTCAGCTTGCGCAGATCAGGATCGGTGGTGATTTCGAAGCGGCGAGGTGAGCGGCCTGAAAGACGAAGCTCAGCTTCCACCAACCCGGCCTGGAATCCCGGCGGCCATCGCCACCGCGCGGAACCGGGTGTCGGAGCACGCAAAGCCTCCAGCCTCACGTCGTCAATCAGGAGATCCGCTGTATCCGCGTGCTCAGCTCCGGTGAGTTCAAAGAGGTAGGAGCCGGTTTCGTGAATCGAACCCGCCGGTATGGCCTCGGGATCCGGCCAGACGCGCCATTCAGCGCCGGTTTTCTCGTCTCTTATGAGCAGGGCTTCCATCTGGCTACCTGTTCGCCTGGAAGGCCCCGTACTCGTCTAGATCTGAAAGAAGCTTCGTCAGGAAGTTCTGAGAGCGCGGAAGTCCTGCAAGAGCTTTTGTCAGTCCCGCCAGCATCGGGCGCTGACGCTCACCGCCACGCAGTTTGACCAGAATTTTCTGAACCATCAGATCGTCGATAACCGAGTTCGGAGCCGGGTTCAGGTGCTTTTCTGCGAAGGTATGGTAGCGCACGACTTCTTCAGCAACGCGATAGCCGAAGCCCAATCCGTGCGCGGCAAGGATTGTCCTCGCCTGACCAAGCACCTCCTCGCAGGCCGCTCGCGCGTCGGTCAGAGAGGGTTCGCGTTTCATAAGGGCGTCAAAAAAGCCCGGGAGATCAACGCTGGACATGTCGATCACGATTGCCCGGTCCAGTACTTTGTCGCTGACAGAATTGGTTGTTTCATCGACGTTGATCGTGCCGGCGATGTAGAGGTTCGACGGGAGCTCGAGCGCCGCAGGAACCGGCGTGCCATTTGAGCCTTCCAGCGGCACGCCGCTGGAATGAAGGCGTATTTTTTCGCCACTTTCCATCGCAGAGAGGACGTCAGAAAGATAGTATTCGACTCGGGCCAGATTCATTTCGTCAAGGACGACGAATACCGGTGAATCCCTATGCGCAGTCGCCAGCAGGACTGCCTCAAGGAACGGGGGGATTATGTATCGGTTCGATAGCACATCGTAATAGCCGGTCAGCCCCGTCGGATCCGTCCACTCCGGCCTGACCGGGCAAATGAACAGGAAGGGATCGCGGCTCTCCTTGCCGGATAGTCCGTGGACGGCATGGGCATATTGGATAGCCAGGCGGGTTTTCCCTGTGCCCGACAACCCGGACAGGATGACAAAATGCTTGGAGGAGAGGAAATTCATGGCGCCGTGGAAGCGCGAGATTTCTCCATCGGGATAGTGGCCACCCGCTGCGGCGATTGCGTCTTCGATCTCCTTGAGAGACAGACTTGCCGGCATGCGTTGCATGTCGGCGCTGACGGCGTCCATGTCAGCCCACACGCGTAACTCGTGGATTTTCTCGCGTCCGATCAGGTTGCCCAGATACCCGATCAGTTCGCGAGCCATCAGGCCCCTGCTGGCAGATGCTGCTGGCGGCCATATGGCAAAGACAATCCGATCAATTGCGACAGGCTTGCTGATCGTTGAGAGATCAGCGGGCATTGTATCCCAATAGCCTTTATTGCGAAGATAAAGACGCCCGTCGCTGGCAATGTAGCCTTTCACATTCTTGTTGTTGTCAGTGTAATCCAGAGTGTCTGGGGCGGTGGCAGCGACCGGCTCTTCGTTTGCGATGCTCTCCTCGACAGGCTCGTCCTCATCGGCAGCGCTTTTCTGCCCGGAGTTCCTCGGCTTCGAGCTGCCTGAGCCACGCATCTCTTCAAGCCGGGCTTCGAGGACTGGAAGATCGTTCTTCACGAAGATCGTGAAATAGATCTCGTCTTCCGGCGGGAAGCGCAGCAAACAATGGACCGCTATCTGGTCATATGCCGCGCTGTAGGATGCGAGATTGATGTTGAAGGCAAAGAGTGCCCCGCCGATAATTTTGGCGCTGTTCGAGACACCAAACGCGTCTGCTACGCGCGTCCATTTCGTCATGCCTGGAAAGGCCTGAACTGCGTCCTTATACTGCTGCTGCCGCTCTCGGATATCCATCAAGGCTCTCTTTCTGGCTCGGACACAACGTCTCCATGATCCGCGCAGCAAGTGCTCTTGCCATCAGGGGAGGTACGGCATTTCCAATCTGCTTGAAGCTCGGGTTCATAGTACCGCTGAAGACAAAGCCGTCCGGGAACGACTGCAATCTGGCGGCTTCACGCACCGAAATCGTACGTGCCTGTTCGCTGTCATAATGAATATGGCTGTAGCTGTCCTTGCCCAGATGAGCCATCAGGGTTCTGGCCGGCTGATCGCTCCACATCTTGCGCCACTTGTTCGGAAACTTCGACGCGTCATAGGGTGGAACGATCGCGTCCCTCAGGCTCTCATATTCGGGAGATCCCTCGGCGATTTGTTTCCCGGCCTTTTTGAGATCAGCCAGTTTTTCATTGAACATGTTCATCGCGTGCTGCCATGCCTGCGGATATTGATCGCCGGGGTTAAGACGAGCAAACAGAGGGTAGTCTCTGGGCAGATAACGGATGACGTGGTCGCGCAGCCCGTCTTGCGGCGCTTCAAAGCCCGGCCAGGACCTCATCAGCTTCGCGTATGCCGATATCTTCTGCCGCCGGTCGTACGGGATTGTCTCATCCATGCGGCGCGCGCCACGCCGCAGTTCTCCTGAGGCGAGTTTGCTGCGGGCATCGATGCGCGGAAGATCTCCGATCGCTTGTTCGACGGTGACTGCCGCGGGCAGAGATGGGACTGCAGAGGGGGGTTCGAGATAGTCATGGGCTGACGAAAGGTGGCCGTTGAGCACCTTGAGCGCAACTGCTCGAGATCCCTGATAACCCGGAGGAAGGACCAGCCAGTTTGTTGGTTCAGGAAAAGAAATCTTCTCGGAGACTTCGCGACGGTAGGCAATCAGGAACATACGTTCGCGCATCTGCGGTACGCCATAGAACGCCGCGTTCAGCAGGGTATAGCCGCAGACGTATCCTTTGTCCTCGAGGACCTCGCAGATCTCCTCGGCGATGTTCTGGCCCCCATGGTTCAGCACATCCGGAACGTTTTCCACCACGACGACCAACGGTTTAAACGCATCGACGTAACGCAGATATTCCTGATACAGACGCGCACGCGGGTCGTGACGAAAAGCCTGCGGGTGAGCATCAATCTCACGAAGTTTCGGGCGGCCGACACGTGCGAAGGCCTGACATGGCGGGCCGCCAACGAGAATGTCGAACGCATCCTGGACCGGTCCCAGACCGAGCTCTGCAACGAGATCGTCAGGGTGTGTATTGATGATGTCGCGCGCTTTGCTGTGACGCGCGTCACCCCCGTGGAAGTTCAGACCATGGGAACGCGCTGCGTCCGGATCGAACTCAATGGCAGCACGAACTGAAAAGCCGATCGAATGAAAGCCGAGTGAAAGGCCGCCGCATCCGGCAAAGAGGTCCAGAAGTCGCGGTTTGCCGCCAGCCTGTAGTCGGGCGATTTTCTGACGAATCGTTTCCGCGCTCATCTCATATCCTCTTTCGATCTCGGAAGGCGCAGCGGGAGGTTCGTCTCTTCACCGTGCTCCGCAAGAAACTGCATGACCGCCGCACGGATAACCCACGCGGCGGAAACATCACTGGCATCCGCGAGCAACTGGATGCGGTTATGGACCGCTTCCGGAAGCATTACGGACGTTCTGACGGTTTTCTTATGAGCTGGAGCTTGCATGAATCATACCGGGTGCAGAGTTCACCGAAGCTATGCCAAAGTGGTGCAAATTGCATCATCATGCCTCTTATTTCCTGTGGACTGAAACCAAACGGAACATATAGGGAACAATATCCGGCTTCGCAACAAAATATGGATTTCTAAGTAGTAGGTCGACAGATCAACCTCGACGTGCATTTAACTAATTGGTCAAACGTCTCATGATACTGGTCCTTCTGATGGGGTCAGGCCGAGTGATGAGCCTGTGAGGGGTCAAGAAACATATGAAGCTCAAGGTTTTGGACAGGTTCAATGAGGGAGATGCCACATGTTTGCTTTGCAAAGCATCACTCGCGGATTATGTGAATGGACTACCGGAAAATTTTCGCGAATTTTACATTCAACGCGGCATCGTTACGAACCGGTTCCTCGACAATCTTTGGGATACGCTATCGGCGCAGCGTCACATACCGCCGATTGTCCTGGTTGGAGGCGAGATTCCACCTGATCTATCCAGCAAGGAAGAATTCGATCTTCCTGCAAATTTCAAGGTCCTTGACGGACTGCAGCGCAGCCACCGTTTGAAGGAAATTTGGGACACTGTAGACTTCATTGAGAAAGAATTCGAAGATAACTCCTCGCTGAGCGTACCTCAATTGGCCCGTCAGCAAGCCAATAATCTTCGAAAGAAAGGCATCAATCCGCAAATCTTTCAGAAAGCGCTTGGAGCGCACCGCGGTGGCAATGGGCGGGAATTCCTTTTCGAACGTAATACCATCTGGTTGGAGGTATGGTTTGGGCTCTCAGATGCTGCCCAGATTCAGAAAATGCTCGTGCTCAATGCGGGCCACAAATCCGTCAACATAAAGCACCAGATCGAATTAATTTTTTGGAGCCGGTTCGAGAAGCTGCAAGCCGAGCTGGCGCCTGGTATGGTTTTCCGCGAAAAGGACAAATCTTCCATAAGCTACAGCAAGGGACGTCAGCCAGGTGAATATCACTTCGCACACCTGATCTCCGCATTCGTTTCGTTGCTCGATGGAGCTCTCGTCACAACTAACGCGGAATATTCTGCCGACCAAGCGTTTCCAGGGGAGAGAGAGTCGGATGAGACCCTGCTGGACGTAGATGACCAAGTTCTGCGAGCGTTTGCCCATACCATTGCCGCACTTGATCATAGTCTTCGAACGGACGTCGGCGTCCGCTGGCTAGGTAGAGAGGTCGTTCTTGTCGGCATATTCGGAGCCATCGGAGCGCTCGCTGAAGGAGGAGCCGGAGGCAAGGTCGAGGCGCTTCGAGATTTTGAGGGAAAAATACCCCAATTCATTGCAACCCTCAACCTCGAGGAGTTTGAGCGATGGCGCAATAATCTCGAGTTGTCGAAGGTCAACATCGGAAACGTAAATAAGCGCGAAGTGTTCAGCGCGACCCTGGAGTTTCTCAAGGGGAGGAATGACGGTCTCATCCAGTGGGGAAAAATCGGGGAGGGCGCCGCCAATGACGCTCCGTGAAAATATTATCGAAATAATCTCTGACGCCTTGACGGCAGACGAAACGATACTGCCGAACGATATTCTGGATGCCAACAACAACATCATCTTCGCCGCATCGGAACTCGCGTCCCGGGCCACCGATTTATTCCTGGAGGAAGACGATGACTACGCTGAACAGGTCAAGTCTTTCCTGGACGGCCTTCCCCCGCAGCTCCCCCTCGCGTCTATCTTTCCGAAGGCAGTGAACCTTCCAATTTTCCTGGACTTAGCCAACCTTATCGACTTGGATGCGTTAGACGACCCGGCGCCCGCCGAAATCAATCAACTCAATATCAGCGAAGTCACAGACTTGGAGGCCTTCGCACATGACGATCGGCGGATCCAGTTATACATCTATGAAAGACCTAATCATCTCACGGAATCCTTTGCATTTATCGACCTGACACAGAGCAGCCCGGTCACTGCCCATACCGTCCCGAGAGTGATGACGGCCTGCGCAACGCTCTTGGTCGGCCAACATGCCGGCGACATGAGTGGGAGGCGATGGATAATCTCCTCGATGAATGACGGAGCTCGACGGCAATCCTATGTGAAATATCACCTCCTCTTGAATGGATATCGCCTTACAAATGCGATCATCGCCCCCGACTCAACTGCGCTCGTAGGAATCTCAGAGACGTTGACGACCGTTAACGAATACAGTCAATTCTCAGAACCATTCGAGATCCTGGGTGAGATCAACGGCCGAACGACGGTGCTGGATACGATATTGAGCAGCTATCACGTCCTCGAAAATTATATGATACGAGCACAGATAGCCAAAGTCGCTAACGGCAACGTCGGTACATTTTTCGGCATACGCCACTTTAAGCAGATGGAGCTTGCGGTCGAGAAGAAGGAGCTGGATCACCTTACTCAACTGTTCAGGACTTCCTGGGACATCGTTATCGGCGGCCTGACACTCGCCGATTTCGTTGACACTAAGTTCACGGGCCTGTTTCAGCGTGTGGATTTCTTGGAGCAGCCGTTCCAGGAGTTCATGCGGCGTCTGACGGTTAAGAAGCGAAATGAGGTGTTGCACGTCAACAACGCGGGCGAGCTCCGGACGGCGCTCCCCAAAATCATCTACCAAGTCCGGTGCTCAATCGTGCACAACAAGGAGACTGAGTTCCATCTTTCGAATAGGGAGCTCCTCAACCCCGTCGTGCTGATGACACTCACCGATCTGTGCCTGCCCTGTATGCAAAGGCTCGCGTTCGGTCTACCTGCAGCTCAGGCACCGAATCCTTTGCGGTATGATCGACCTGCGCTGCAGCTCTACTGAAGGAAACAGGCGCTCCAACCAGGGTTATTGCGCCTGCTCTGGTTGTCGGGGCACAGGACTTTGCATGGTAAGCGGTTGGGTCTTAAGGAAAGTAATTTGTCAGATATCTTGAATTACAGAATTCCTGCGAGACTACGCGAGATGCAGGCGTTTATTGATCTTGGTCCAGCGCTGGAACATGTGGGGTCACTTAGAGTGGTGACGTCCAGCCTTGAAATCCGCATCTCTGACCAGCGCTTCTTGACGCATTCGCTGGCGGATGCTGCTGTTCTCGTGTCTCGCGGGTTACTTTTTTTCTCGGCATCACCGCATCGGGTGGAACCCTCCAGGCAGTCCAGCCAGCGCGATATCACGCTGACGACCTACAGATGGCGGATCTGGGGCTCTCGTCGCTTGCAGTATCGCAAGTGACGAAAATCTGGCCGGGGATCTCCCCAGTTCGCGCGGAGTCACTTCTTGCGCTCTGTATCGTGGCGGGCAACAAGGTTTCCGCCCATCTAACCAAAGAAACTGCAACCAGCTTGAATGCATCGTTTTCAGAGTTGGCCGAAGCGTTCAATCTTGTCATTAATATTGTCAATCGTGAAGTTTATGATGCCCTCGGCCTGCCGCGGATTGAGTTTGTCGCAGGTTCGATGCACGGTGCGAATAATCAAACGGTACTGTGAGTGCGGCTTTTTTCGCTGCGTATAGTCCAGCGGCTTGACGGCTCAAGCGCAGCTCATGTTAAAACAGCCCTGGGGTAGGTTCTGCAATGCCGAAAGATTTCCTCGCTAACCGCCAGAACGTTGTCGCGGTCGACCGCGACCAGTTGAATGCCAAGCTCCAGGCGATTGCTGATCAGTTCGACGAAGGCTGGCTGAACGCTGTGGGGGGCACCCCTTGCAAAAGTTGTGGCGCCGGCAGGATGCGCTATCCACCAATGAGCTTTTGAATTTTGGGGACGCGGTCGAGCGTTTTCGGCGCGACTCTCCAGCTTGGCTTCGGGGTCAGGTGCGCAACATCAAAATTGGTGATGAAGGCCAATCCGCAGGAGCTCTCTTCGAGATTGTCGCGCTCAACCTGTTTCGACAGGATTCCTGCCGGGTCGAGCCGGCGCGGGGTGCCATGCCAGGCTTTGACGGAACACTCATCCTGTCAGACGGAACCCGAATATTTGTTTCCATAAAAAACCACGGGATGTCCACGCCCGAGCGAGAGTTTCACTTACAGGCAAAAGCGTTGGATGACGACTTTCAGTCTCAGCTTCGAGAGACAAACTTTAATGACCTGGAAGTCACCGTGCTGGCGGCTACCCCAATGAGCACTCGCCTGTTTTCCGATTTGAATTCTGACATCGCAAACTGCCTGTCGAAGCTCTCGTCGAATGAAACACCCGCCAGATGTTAAAAGGCACATATCGGGCGACGGTGATCTAACACAACTGACTGATGATCGTATTAAGTCAAACAGAATTTTCAAGCGACTATACCCGCTGCTGAAAGACGGAGTCCTCGAATTACTCAGTGCAAAATTGCGCTGGTCAAACGAACCAGTCGAGATCGTCCCCCAAAGCGTGCACGGTAATTTGCGAATTGAGGACCTAGGTGGCACAATTCGTATAAGGGATGCACTCCACACACGTGTTAGGGAAGAATATACCCGCGTCGTGTACCCCTATTCCAGCGAAGAGCCGGCGCTCTCCGAAGAGGGCGGAAGGTTGGGTTTATGGGTGATGCAGCAAGCCCTGACAGAATTTGATCCAAGTGATATGCGTATTATCGACGCTCTTCGTCGGACATTTTTCTCTCCGCAAACGACTCCACTGCTAGGAAACGAAGAGGCGGTTTTCCGTGAAAACTACAGGTTGCTGATCCGCGACTGGGAGCGTCTAAAGCATGAATGAGAGGTCGCGGACTTCCATCGACAGAAGGAACCGCAGGATCCGCACATTAGCTGATCGCCGAACGGTGTTCTCAGTGATCCCAGTCTACCTTTCTATAGCTGCGGTGAATCTTGATAAGAAGCAAAGCAGTCGATTTGCCACCAAGTCACGTTTCACCGGTAAAGGCAGCGACAGCTCCTCGATTTGTCGACTAGACGATGAAACGGCCGAAATTAGGAGCACGAAGCAGTAGTGTTCGTTAGCCGCTTTCATTCCTGTTCTTGCGAAATCATATAGCTGTACATGCCAAAACAGGGCTTTTAATCGGGATTGTAGACATTCGGGCTACAATTAAAAATGCCCGAAAATCGCCTATTATCGGCATTTTCAAAGGAAGGGTTGCTGATCACTTTCCTGTTTGTACGCAGCAGTAATCTATAGGTCAGCGGTTCAGTTCCATTCAAGAGCTAGATTTCTTGAGAGATGAATCTGAACAACCTGGCAAACATATATTCACTGGCTAACAACTCGTAGAAAGAACGACACCCCCAGTCTTGGCTGTCGTCCTCTCTCGATTGCCCTGCTCGCCTAGTTGCCTGGAAACCGTCCGCTTTGCAAAAAGGTCACTTGACGATTAGCGCAGGCTTAGGGGAGGTCACGCAGCGATGTCTGACTGTCTCGCTCGCGGATCGGGCTAGGCTTTCTAGCCTGCAGCTTCCAGGATAAGCTCCGCGACCTCGTCCGGGTGCGAGATCAGCGAGAGATGGCTGGCTTTTAATTCGATTGCCTTTGCGTCCATGCGTTTGGCGAGAAAGCGCTGCAGGTCCGGGTTGATCGTGCGGTCTTCGCTCGACACCGCATAATAGCTAGGCTTGTGGCGCCAAGCGGCTTCGGTAACTTTGCCTGAGAGTAGCGCCTTCCGGAACGGATACTGTGTTGCGTAAAGCACTTCCGCACGAGCCCTTGGGATATCGCCGGCGAAGTCCTCAAGGAACGCCCTCTTGGTTAGCCTGCCTTCCTCGCCGTCGAAAACAATACCAGCAGATGCGGGAGGTGTAGGATAAGTCTTAGCCAATGCGGCGAAGTCCTCATTCGCATCTGGGGCACGGGCTGCGATATATACGACAGCGGACACATTTGGATGCATACCTGCCTGCGTTACGACCATTCCGCCGAACGAGTGCCCGACAAGGACGGTTGGGCCGTCCTGCCGCGCCAGCACGCGCTCGGCAGCCGCAATCGACTCGGGTAGGGTGGTCAGAGGGTTCTGGACCGACGTGATGTTCAGACCTTTGGGCTGTAGCCTGGATATAACCTCGCTCCAGCAGGAGCCATCGGCGAAAAGCCCATGGACGAAGACGATGTTGCGGGCATTTGGTGGGCGGGCAATCGCTGGTGCGGCCATGCCGTTGGTTGAAACCAGCTTTGCCGCCGCACCAACAAGCAATGCAGTTGAAAATCTGCGTCTATTCATGATCATCTTGGACTCCTTTCGTGATAAAGCACATGCTTCGATGGAGTCTTTCGATGCCGAGTCCTCGATCTTACATCGTCACGGTTATGTGATCATTGGGCAAAATCGGAAGATTTTCGAAATGCCACGTAATAACAGGTCTCGTCCAACGAAGTTACAAATGCATGGATACACGGGAAGACAGATGGGCGAAAGCGATGCGGGCCGAACGTATTGGAGATAGTGCTGCCTATGAAGCCTTTCTTCGGGACTTCGCCTCTTCGGTGCGCAGGATCGTCGAAGCGCATCTGCGGCGCATGCGCTTCAGTCTCGCAGAGGTAGAGGATGTCGTCCAGGAGGTGTTGATCGCCGTTCACTCCCGTCGCCATCAATGGGATACGCAGAGGGCTCTGCTTCCCTGGCTGAATGCAATTGCGCGCTACAAGATCATTGATGCAAGCCGGCGCCTAGGACGGGATGCACGCGTGCGCATTGATCTGACCGAGGAGGAATGGGCTGGCATCTTTTCTTCGGAGGCGTTCGATCCGGAGCGCAATCCGGCAGATGTAGAGAAACTCATTTCTGCCTTGCCTCGTGGCGAACAGGCTGCTGTCCGCGCCATCGGTCTTCAGGGCGCATCGACCAAAGAGGCGGCAGAACGGCTCGGATCAAGTGAAGGGGCGGTGCGGGTCGCGTTCCATCGCTCCTTAAAGAAACTGATGGTTGCCGCGCGGAGAAAAGGCTTCGACCATGAATGACACCCAACGGCTGACGGGGCGGACCGACGATCTGATCAAGGGATTGGCAACGCAGGCAGGAAAACGATCGTCGGCAACACCCAGTCTCTCCATTGTCCTTGCCGCTGCCATGGTCTTTTCGATCCTGGCGGCAACTGGCGTGGTTCTGCTGATTGCCGGGGCGCGTTCAGATCTCGCGCGGATCTTGCCGACCTGGACGTTCCAGTTCAAAGTCATCGGCATGGCCTTTATCGCAGCTGGCGCGTTTCAGCTCGCTAGGACCGTGGTACGACCGGGCCGGGCGCTTCGTGCGTTGCTGTGTCTTGCTCCAGGCGTGGCGTTCCTGCTTGCCGGAGCATTGCTCGACCGGAGCGGCTTTCCATTGCTTGGGGTTCACACTTATTCGGTGTCAAGTTGTGCAGGCATCATCATTATGGCTTCCATTCCTGCGTTGGCTGCTTTTCTTGCTGCCATGCGGGCAGGAACGCCTACGCGGCTTGGCCGAGCAGGCGCTGTCGCGGGTTTGCTCGCAGGTTCCGTCGGTGCCCTTGCCTATACGATCGCTTGTCTCAACGATGGCGCTGCCTTCGTCGCAATATGGTATTCGGTTGCTATCGCGTTCGTGACTGCGTTGGGAGCGGCTACTGGCCCAAGATTGTTGAGGTGGTAGCTGGCTGAGGTCGGCAATGGATGCAACGTCCCCCACACATTTCTGGGATGCGGCAAAGAAGGAGCCGCGGACACCGGCATCAATTCCATGCGATGTCGTCGCGTGCAGATCATCGTAATTTGATAAGCCAGACCGATATTCCGAGGTAGGGATAAAGATGTCGATTTTCGACCAATGACAGAGCAAGAAAAAATGAGCAATTTCACACGCAGCGTAACCATACCTGCACGAACAATTTATCCCCCACAATCCATTAGCGTAGAAGCCCAGGCGTCGCTGTCACGCCTGGTAGACGAGGACGGCAGCCCGATCAACGCGCGGTATGAAATGCCGTCCCCAGAGGATTTTTCAGGCTGGATGATGATGAAAGCCGCAGTAGATGCACACTACGCCGCCGCGGCTAAAGATCTTGCCGGGAGTTTGAAGTCCACAGTCGAGACAATTGTAGTCGAACAAGCAACGATCCATGTCGCGAGGCCGCACGGATCATTTCATGAGCGTAGCGCACTCATCGACCTGCATGGCGGCGCAGGAGGCGGTGAGGCCTGTCGCGTCAGTGCGCGACACCAAGCTCACCAGCATGCCGTTCGATGCTACGGTGTCGATTACCGGATGCCGCCTGAGCATCCCTATCCGGCCGCTCTTGATGACTGCTTGGCCACGTACCGTCATGTATTGAACGGTCATCCCCCGACAAGGTGGTCATCATGGGGAGATCGGCAGGCGGCAATCTCGCGACTGCTATGCTGCTGCGAGCGAGAGATGAAGGCATGCCAATGCCCGGCAGACTAGTCCTGCTCTCTCCACAGTTTGACCTCACCGAATCGGGCGACAGTTTCCAAACCAACCAGATGCTTGATCTGGTTCTGCCTCGCCCGCTTAGATCAAGCAACCTGCTCTACGCTGGTGGTGCAGATCTTTCCAATCCCTATCTATCGCCACTCTTTGGCGATCTGCGGGGCTTCCCGCCGACATTTCTGCAGACCGGCACGCGTGACCTGTTCCTATCGAACACGGTGAGGATGCATCGAGCCTTGCGAAAAGCTGGCGTGGAAACCGAATTGCACGTCTTCGAAGCTATGCCCCATGGTGGCTTCATGGGTGGGACGCCGGATGACCAGGAACTCGAAGCGGAGATCGACCGGTTCGTCATGACAAGCTGGAAATGATGCGAGCACCCAGACAGGTTTGGCGCAGCTCCTCTGTTGCCCAGCTACGTCCCTGGCCACATTCCTCCGTCAAGTCGAATGTTCGCCCCTGTGATATAGCCGGCACGAGGGCTTGAGAGAAAAGCAATCGCATCAGCAATCTCCTCGAGGGTTCCGACCCTTCCAACGGGCACCTGAGCAAACAACGGCAGGATTTCTCTCTCAATGTCATTCCAGGGGGCGTCAATGGCCATACCCATCGCAATTGCTTTCTTACGGAATGCGGTATCCAAACTGATGCTATGCACCGTTCCAGGCGAAACGGTGTTTGCGGTGATGCCGTGTGCAGCAACGTCTTTTGCGAGCGACGCCGTCATCGCGATCATGGCTGCTTTGGCGGCAGAGTAGTCCGGTCGACTTGCAGGCGGCATCAGGGCCGCCAGGCTTGAGATGTTTATGATCCGACCCCACCGCGACGCTTTCATTGCGGGCAGAGCGAGCGAGACGATCCTCACAGATGCGAGCACGTTCCTGTCATAGACAGCGGCCCACGTTTCAGAGTTTGTCGAGGTCCAATCCTCCGCCGGGGCAGATCCGCCGGCATTGTTGACCAGGATGTCGATTGAGCCTGCTGCAGCCTTTGAATCACGAACCAGACGATCGACCTGATCCGGCACAGTTAGATCGCCGAATACCGCGAACGCTTGCCCTCCAGAGGATATGATGTCATGCGCGACTTCCTCTGTTTTCATTCTGTCGCGACCATGGACAAGAACGGTTGCCCCTTCCTTTGCGAGGCCTCTGGCCACGCCCTCGCCAATCCCCTTACTGCTTCCCGTGACCAGCGCAACCTTGTTTTGGAGTTGTAAGTCCACGATATCTCATCCGTGTTGTCGTCTCCTGCAGATATGAGGTTCGTTGATGAAACAGGCAATTACGCACTTTAAAGTGCCTGTCGAGGACAGGGCGACATGCCTCGGAGCCGACGGATCTGTCTCTCATGTCAGCAGGGTGCTTCGGATGATTACAGGACGTTGGAAACTGCCGATCCTTTTCCGATTGTTTGCCGAACCATCATTGCGAGCATCGCAGTTCATGAGAGACATACCTGGGATATCCCAGAAGATGCTAACGCAACATCTCAGGGAACTGGAAAATGACGGCCTCATAATCCGACACGACTTTCAAGAGCAGCCTCCTCGAGTCGAATACTCGCTGAGTTCAGCAGGCCGCGGGCTTATGCCGATTTTGATGGCGGTCAGGGAATTCTCTCGGGCCTATCCTGTCGATCGGCGTCGCTAACTAAGTTGGGTGCCGACGCTTGGCGCGTCATCCCGAAAATATCGCTTGCATTATAGACCGAATGGTTCCATATAGCGTTCATGGTCAAGCGTACTCAAATATCCGCGTCCGTTGGTCGCCCTAGAGAATTTGAACTCGATGAAGCAGTTCGAAAAGCAATGCACGTATTTTGGGATCGTGGATATCACGATGCATCCCTTCCCGACTTGCTTGAGGGTATGAAACTTTCCAGAGGCAGCTTTTATAAGGCTTTCGTCGACAAGAGAGGCGTCTATCTGCGCGCCCTCGACGCTTACATTGAGGACGCTGTTCGCTCGGTCGGTGAAACGCTGCATTCCAATCCGTCGCCCAAAGCCGCGATTTTAGAAGCTTTTTCTCAACAAGTGGATCAAGCATCGGGAAAGGAAGGTTTGCGTGGATGCTTTGTCGTCTTTGCAGCCGTCGAGATGCTTCCAGAGGATGAAGAGGTCGCTCCACGTATTTCCCGGCTGTTCAGGCGGCTGCAAGATCTTTATGCGGCGGCGATAATAAGAGCGCAGGCCTTGGGCGAAATCGATCCCGAGCTTGATGAACGAACGCTTGCCAGGTTCCTCGTGTGTCAGATTCAGGGCATGCGGGTTCTTGCCAAAGCAGGAGCGGATCGCGCTGAGACGAGGGCCATGGTCAAACTGGCGCTAAAGGCGCTTGGCTGACTTCTATTTGGAACCAATAGGTTCCAAATTTTTAACATTGCAAACCTTCGATCGATTTTTTGGTCGATGTGGAGACACTTATGAGAGACACAAGCAATCCCGATGACAAACTCGATCCACGTCGATGGATTGCACTGGTCATCCTTTTGACCGGCGCATTTTTGCCACCGCTTGACTTCTTCATCGTCAATGTGGCGCTGCCCTCGATCCGGGTGGATTTCAGGGCCTCTGCGTCAACGATGCAGCTGATTATCTCTGGTTACGCCACCACCTATGCTGTGATGCTGATCACTGGGGGCAGGCTTGGAGATCTCTATGGTCGACGAAATGTCTTTCTGGCTGGAATGGTCGGGTTTGCAGTCGCATCTGCTTTGTGCGGGTTTTCCTGGTCTCCAGCCGCGTTGATCGCCGGCCGTGTCCTTCAGGGGCTTGCCGCGGCCATCATGGCACCGCAGGCGCTGGCGTCGATCAATGCAATTTTTCCAGACCACGAGAAATCAAAGGCACTCAGCTTTTACGCCCTGACATTTGGTGTTGCATCGATGGCTGGCCTGTTTCTCGGTGGAGCGCTAATCGCACTGAATATCTTCGGTCTCGGATGGAGGGCCATTTTCCTGATCAACCTCCCGGTGATTGCGATCGCTGCGCCGCTGGCCTCCTTCATGTTGCGCGAAACCCGCTCGGAACACCCAACCAATCTGGATTTGGGCGGAGCCTTGCTGATAGCGCTTGCACTTTTTGCCCTGATCGCGCCGCTTATCGAGGGCCGGGAGCGGGGGTGGCCAATCTGGTTGCTTCTGATGCTCTGTGCTTCACCACTGCTTTTCGTCTTGTTCTGGCGGCATGAGCGAAACGTCGAGACAGCGGGCGGAAATCCTATCCTTGAACCAAGCCTGCTGAACGTCTCGGGGTTGAAGCGCGGGTTGACAGCTGCCTTCTTCTTCTACTCTCTGGCGGCATTCTGGCTCGTATTCTCGGTTTATCAACAGAGCGGCCTTGGCCGCACGCCCTTTGAAGCCGGGCTCGCCATCCTGCCTGCCGCAGCCGGTTTTGTCCTTGGCCCCTTTGCAAGCGAGCGCGTCCTCCGCTTCTTTGGAAGATACTCCGTTGCCATTGGCATGGGGCTGCAAGCAGGCGGCCTGTTTGCAACGGCCGCCCTTATCTCAAGTGATCATGCCCAGTTCCTCTCTCTAGCGCTCTTTCTCATTGGAGCGGGGCAGGGGATCGCGCTTCCAAACCTTTTGAAAAGCGTCGTGCAGCGCGTCGCCAGACCGCAATCGGGACTGGCCTCCGGTCTCGTCAACTCCACATTTCAGATTGGCGGCGCATTCGCGGTTGCACTCATTGGCGGGTTGTTCTTCTTGAATTTGGGGTCTGCAACCGATGCCAGATCCATCGGCCGGGCATATAGCCTGGCAGCAATCGCAATCGCACTCTGTCTTCTCGTCGCAGGATGGCTTTCCGCTGGCCTTCCGTCGAACAAGGCGGTGCGCCGATGAGCACGCGCATTGACGAGCTCAATGACTAACGCTGCATTGACGGCTTGATCATTCCCGCCTCCACGTCGGTCCCCACCAGAGGACCATTCCTCACAGCTTGAAACAGAACTATTTCGGAGTAAACCGCCATGAACAACATCCATGATCTTCCTCTTTCGGGTAAGAGCGCGCTTGTTACCGGTGCAGCACGCGGGATCGGCGCGGCCATCGCGCTGAAGCTGGCTAAAGATGGTGCCGACGTTGCGATCACCTATGAGAAGTCGGCCGAAAAAGCCGAAGCTCTCGCCGCCGAGATCAGAACTATGGGCCGCAAAGCTGTGGCCATTCAGGCCGATGCAGCAAGCACAGCCGCCGCTACGGCTACCGTCGAGCGGACCGTCGCTGAACTTGGCGGCCTCGACATTCTGGTTAACAATGCCGGCGTCCTCTTCGCAGGAGATTTCGCGGTACAGCCACTGGAGGAAATAGATCTGCAACTGAGCGTCAATGTTCGTGGCGTGTTTCTGATCACCCAGGCAGCGCTGAAACACATCCCGAATGGCGGCCGTATCATCAGCACCGGAAGCAATGCAGGCCTGGCGGTGCCATTTGCAGGAATCGCGGTTTATGCGGCGACCAAATCAGCGCTGGAAAGCTTCACGCGCGGCCTGGCGCGTGAACTGGGTCCGAGGGAGATTACCGTCAATCTGGTCCGACCGGGGCCAATCGACACTGAGATGAACCCTGCCGACGGTGATCTCGCGCCTGCCATCCTGCCAAAACTGTCGATCGCCCGGTACGGCAGAACCAGAGAAGTGGCAGAGGCCGTTGCGTTCCTCGCTGGTCCAGGTGCTGCCTATATCACCGGCTCGGGTATTCTTGTCGATGGCGGCATAAGCGCCTGAGCATTGGCGCGAGGGGGCGGACCGTACGCCTCGAGCACCGCGTTCTATTCAACGGCACCGAAAAAAGGTGCAGAAACATGGAGTATAAACGCCTTAGAACCGCCAGCCTTCGGATTTGGCGCCTCTGCGCTGGATGCATACTTTTGGGCGAACCTGGAACAGATGGAACCGGAGAAAGCATTTGAAGACCATCGGCATACTTGGCGGAATGTCCGCCGCCTCGACGCAGATTTATTACCGTGAACTCTGCCGGCTCACCCGCGAGACCCTGGGAGGACTTCATTCTCCTGAGCTTCTCATACGATCCGTCGACTTTGATGAAATCGAAACGTTGCAGGTGTCTTCCAATTGGGACGCGGCGGCAGATATCCTGAATGAGAAAGCCATTGCTTTGGAGCGTGGAGGCGCCGAGCTCCTCATCCTGGCGACGAACACCATGCACAAGGTGGCGGGCAGGATTCTGGCCGGGGTGTCGATCCCGTTCGTACACATCGCAGACGCCACGGCGACGGCGATCCTCGACGGCGGCTTTCGCAAGCCGGGCCTGATGGCGACCGCCTTCACGATGGAGCAGAACTTCTATACCGACCGTCTGACTGCTAGGGGACTGTTGCCGATAATTCCTGAAGCGGGAGATCGAGCGGAGACCCACCGCATCATCTACGACGAGCTGTGTCGCGATGTCGTAACCAAGGAAAGCCGTTTGAGGTACGAATTGATTGCGCAGCGACTGATCGATCGAGGCTGCGACTGTCTTATCCTTGGTTGCACGGAGGTGGGCATGCTGTTGAACCAGGATAATGTCGCCGTCCCTGTCTTCGATACGACCCTCATTCACTGTGAAGCGGCTCTTAGGGCGGCGCTGGATTGATGTGCTGCCGGTTGCGGCTCGGCGGTTATCTCGTATGAGGCGCCCTGGGTTCAGGTCTTGGCAAATGGGGTTAAACCTGTTCTCCAAGGTGCTGTTGGACCCACTTCACCTCTTCCGATGCGGTACGTCCGAAATGCCGTTTGAATTCGCGGCTGAACTGAGCGGGACTGACATAACCGACCGATGCAGCCACGGCAGCAATGGTCCCGCTCTGGCGCGCGATCATCAGTCTCGCCTCGTGGAGTCGCATCGCCTTCACGTATTGCATCGGACTTGAGCCGGTCAGGTTTTTGAAATGAACGTGATACGAAGGGACGCTCATGCCCACGCTTTTGGCAAGATCCGCGACAGTGATGTCAGAACCATAGTTCTCGCGCAGCCACGCTACGCTTTCGACCAGTTTTCCGGACGTCCCCTTTCGCTGAAGGGCCGCGATCATCGCGTCGCCTTGCGGGCCGACCATGACGCGGTAGTGCAATTCGCGCAGGATGGAGCTTCCGATCACAGCGACCTCGGCCGGACTTTGGAGCGCCTCGACCAGGCGCAGAAGCACGTCCTGGATGCTGCGGTCCATCCTGCTGGAGAATAGCCCCTTCGGCGTGGCGCTCGGAGAACCTGCATGTTGTTCGACCTGCATGGCGATTTCTGCCGCCACCTGCATGTCGAACTCGAGATAGATCGCCAGCAACGGTCTCTGCTGACTGGCTTTGGAAGTCATCCTGAAGGGAACGGGTACCGAAACGGCAAGATAGTGATCCTCATCGTAAAGGTAGGCTTCCCCATCCAAGATGCCGTGCTTGCTTCCCTGTAATACGAAGACTGCCCCTGGCTTATAGAGAACCGGCACGTCGTTGAGGACTGCTTCAGTGCGCAGGATACGGACACAACCGATCGCCGTCTGATTGTAGCCGAGACGGGGAGCAAGTTGCCCGGCCAGGGCGACAAGCCGGTCATGGCCAACGGACGGTTCTTCATAAATCATAGGATTTGGCAAAATATCGAGAGGATTCGCAATCGAGATAAGAGAACCATCAGATTATCTGTCATCTTGCATAAATCAAGGAGTTTCGAAAATGTCGAGCAAAACGTTTTTTATAACGGGTGTGAGTTCGGGTTTCGGGTTGGCGATCGCCACTGCCGCTATTGACGCCGGTCACAAGGTTATCGGCACCATCCGCTCTGAGGCCTCGCGCAAAGCCTTGGCGGACACTCTTCCGACGCTACCCCCGGTTCTTTGCGATGTCACCGAATTCGACCGAATCCCGGACGTCGTCCGACAAGTCGAGGACGAACACGGGCCGGTCGATGTGCTGATCAACAATGCCGGGTACGGTCATGAGGGCGTTCTTGAGGAATCGCCAATCGAAGAGATGCGCCGTCAGTTCGACGTGAACGTGTTCGGCGCCGTCGCCGTGGCCAAGGCGTTTCTTCCGAGGTTCCGCGAGCGCCGCCGGGGCTTTGTCGTCAATGTCACGTCGATGGGCGGGATGATCACCATGCCCGGCATCGCCTATTACTGCGGCAGCAAGTTCGCGTTGCAGGGTATTTCAGAGGTCATGCGTTCGGAAATGGCTCCGTTCGGTGTTCGTGTGACAACCCTTTGCCCCGGCTCATTTCGGACGGACTGGGCAGGCCGTTCCATGGTCCGCACAGAGCGTTCCATTGCTGACTATGATACCCTGTTTGATCCGATTCGCGAGGCGCGTCAGGCAGTGAGCGGCAAGCAGCTTGGAAATCCGCAAAAGCTCGCCGACGCGGTGCTGACCCTCATCGAATCTGACAATCCCCCGCCGCAACTTCTCCTTGGCAGCGATGCGCTTAAACATGTAACGGCGCGGATCGAACGCCTGACCCAGGAAATCGAAGCTTGGAAGGGCGTGACTGTCTCCACGGACGGCTGACGCAAACCCAAAATTTGTTGTTGACGATCTGCCTACTAGAAGGTAGACAGGCTGCATGAGCAATCTTTCGACCACCTCGGACGACATTCTGGCGTCCACCCGAAACCTTCTGATAAGCGGCGGCTACAATAGCTTCAGCTACGCCGATATCTCGGAGATTGTCGGTATCCGCAAGGCAAGCATCCATCATCATTTTCCGAGCAAGGTCGATCTGGTGCGTGAGCTGGTCAAGCGTTATCGAGAGGATGGCCAGGCAAGCGTGGCAGTCCTTGAGCAGAAGGTTCCGAATGCTCTGGACATCCTCAAGGCTTATGCAAACCACTGGGCTGCATGCATTGAGGATGCGAGCAGGCCATACTGTGTCTGTGCCATGCTTGCCAGTGAACTGCCTTCCCTCCCCACGGAAGTCGCAACCGAGGTGACGAACTTTTTCCGCTTCATCTCCTCGTGGCTGGCTTCGGTCATGGAGCGCGGTTCCAAGCAGGGCGAGCTGGGTCTAACCAGTGCGCCGCATGTTGAAGCCGAGACATTTCTAGCAACCGTATACGGGGCAATGCTTTCGGCGAGAGCCTATGGGAAGCCGGGAGTGTTCTCAATGATACTCGAACCTGCTCTCAACCGCCTCACACCGACTGTCTCTCACTAATCCTGCGTAGCTAGCCTGCTCAGGTCAATCGCGCCTAACGAAACTACCAACTAGTAGGAAGATCTAAGTGAAAAATGTATTCCCCGCTCTGGCCCTCGGGCTGACCAGCATCCTTTCTGTAACAGTCCTTTCGACACCCGCATCTGCCGAAGATAAGAAAGCCGCGCCGATCCATGTCCGCGGCAGCATCGTCGCCTATGGGGGATCGACACTCAAGGTGAAAACCCGCGAGGGGGAGACTGTCGATGTTGCGCTTGCCGACGACTGGAAGGTCGCGGGCGTTGCGGAAGCCAAGGTGACGGACATTAAGCCCGGCGATTTTGTCGGTATTGCATCCCTGCCAAAGGCTGGCGGCGGTGATGGCGCACTCGAAATCCTGATCTTCCCGCCGGCGATGAAGGGCCTTGGAGAAGGCAGCTACGGCTGGGATCTGAAGCCGGACAGCAGCATGACCAACGCAACGGTGGCAGATGCCGTCAAGGGCGTCGAGGGACGGACTGTCACCGTGACCTATCACGGCAAGGAAAAGAAGATCGCCATCCCGGATGGTACGCCTGTCGTGACCATTGCTGCGGCAGCCAAGGACGATCTCGTGCCGGGGGCGGTCGTCTTCATCACCGGCGAAAAGTCTGTAAACGGCCCGGTCGCCCATCAGGTGGTCGTCGGCAAGAATGGCGTAGTTCCCCCCATGTGAAGACCACGCCGTCACTGGCCGGAGCGGCCGCGCCGCTTCGGCCAGGCGATACGATCGATGCTGCTCCACCGGCAGCCGTGAACGTCACAGACGAGAGACGCTGAGATGACCGAAAGTGCCGATAATGTTCCTGCTCAATATCCTCGAATGGTCTTCATCCGCCGCCACTCGGTTGTGACCCGGCTTACGCACTGGCTGAACGTGCTTTGCCTGAGTTTCCTTCTCTTGAGCGGACTGCAGATCTTCAACGCCCACCCCGAACTATACTGGGGACATTATGGCGCCGACGGTGATCCTGCCGTCTTGACGATTGGCGCTGATGACGAAGGCGGCGAACCGCGCGGTTTTGCTCGCATTGCAGGCCTGGAACTACCCACCACAGGCGTCCTCGGCGTGTCGAATGTTGAAGGCGAACAAGTCTTACGCGCTTTTCCCTCTTGGGCAACCATCCCTTCATTCCAGGATCTTGCGGCCGGACGTCGATGGCATTTCTTCTTCGCCTGGCTGTTTGTCATCAATGGCATTGTCTATCTCGGTTTCAGCCTGCTCAGCGGACATTTCAGACGGGACCTTGCACCCAAGGCCCATGAGCTTTCGCCAAGCCACCTTGGCCGTGAAGTTCTCGATCATGCTCGGCTGCGCTTTCCGCAAGGGGAGGAGGCAAAGCATTACAATGCCCTTCAAAAGCTTACCTACCTGGCCGTCATTGTCATTCTGCTGCCCCTAATGGTCGTGACGGGCTTGACCATGTCACCCGGGATTGACGCCGCTTTCCCCGCACTTGTTGAGATCTTCGGTGGGCGTCAATCCGCACGAACCATCCATTTCATCACAGCATCGGCACTCGTCATCTTCGTTATTGTCCATGTGGCGATGGTCGTCCTGTCCGGGACCTGGAACAACATCCGCTCGATGATCACTGGACGTTACATCATTCATGAGGAAGGACCGAAGGCATGAGCAAGCTTTTCACCCGACGCCGCTTTCTCATCGGCGGCACGCTCGGCGCCAGTGCCCTTACTCTCTCGGGCTGCGACCTGTTGGACCAAAATGCAGACGTCGCCAATGTCCTTCGCTCAGCCGAACACTTGACCATGAAGGCACAGAGACTGCTTCAGGGGCGCAATGCGCTGGCGCGTGAGTTTGACGAGAAGGACATTTCCCCCTCCTTCCGCGTGAATGGAACGAGTGCCCCCGACAGCGACGAATATGCGGAACTGCTGGAAAGCAAGTTTGCGAATTGGCGACTGAAGATCGACGGTCTCGTCGATCGGCCTCGAGAGTATTCGCTCGCCGATCTGAAGGCGCTTCCCTCCCGCACGCAGATCACCCGCCATGACTGCGTCGAAGGCTGGAGCGCCATCGGCAAATGGAAAGGCGTTCCGCTCGCCCATCTGTTGCGCCTGACCGGGCTCAAGCCCACGGCGCGCTTTGTCGTTCTGCACTGTGCCGACGAGCTCGAAAAGACGCTGGATGGAAGCGGCCGATACTACGAGAGCATCGATCTCATCGACGCGGTTCATCCGCAAACCATCCTCGCCTACGAGATGAATGGCCAGGACCTCAGCGTCGGCCACGGTGCCCCCTTGCGCCTGAGGGTCGAGCGGCAGCTCGGCTACAAACAGGCAAAGTACATCATGCGCATAGAACTGGTCGACAGCTTCGCCGGCTTGTGGGGCGGGAACGGCGGTTATTGGGAAGACCGCGGCTACGAATGGTACGCCGGGATCTAAGGCCCTGAGAAAAGCCGCAGGAGGACAGTTCATGAGCAGACGCAAGGTTCAGGAAGTCATGCCGATTTCTGCGACAGCTTCGTCTCGCCAGGTCGACATCGGCCAAACCAATTCGATCCTCTCCGATCCCGACGGTCGATGGGTCGCAAAGCGGCAGGAGGCGATCAGCGAGGCATTCGAGAAACGCATGCGCTTGGAGAGCGACCAGCGTCACGGGGCAAAGGTTCCTTCTCACGACAGCTTACAGAACACCGTAAAACTCTCCGGAGAAAGCGATCGTATCGGCCGAAATGATTGGGACGAGAACACCCCATTTGGCAAGCATGTTGGCTTCGTCTGACAAGGCTCGCGCGGACCATCCATAAACCAATTCAGAAAGTGGAAGAAAACAATGTCGAACACTCAGACCTCCCGCGCCACACGCGACAACGACCAGTGGCTCAAGCAGTATTATTTCGCCAGAGCGGCCTTCTCAGTGCTGTGGGTTGCGGCTGCGCTAACTGTCGGGCGGCAGTCGTTTGCAGTGGCCGCCGCGTTGCTGATCATCTATCCGGCGTGGATGCCGCGGCCAACGTCGTTGACGCGGCCAGGAGTGGTGGATTTGCCGCCAACCGGAGTCAGGTAATCAACGTCACAGCGAGCTCGATTATGACGATAGCCGTGATCCTGGCGTTGACAATGAACATGAACTGGGTTCTGGGCGCTTTCGGTCTATGGGCGATCTTTTCGGGGCTGTTGCAGCTTGGAACTGCCGTGCGGCGTTGGAGAACGAGTGGAGGTCAGTGGGCGATGGTTTTGAGCGGTGGCCAATCCGCTGTGGCCGGTGCTCTCTTCATCTTTCAAGCGCAAATGCCGCAGGAGCCTTCGATCTCCACGGTTGCGGGCTACGCTGGCGTTGGGGCATTCTACTTCCTGGTTTCGGCAATTTGGCTGACGATCGCCCTGTCGCGTCGCAGTATGCATCCCATCTCATAAGCTCTACCTCGCGCCTATGAAACCACTTGGAAGATATTCAAATGATGACAGATGATGTGGCAGAGCAACTCGCTTCCTACCGGAGGACCATCGACAATCTGGATTCGGCTATCCTCTATATTCTGGCCGAGCGCTTTCGCTGTACCGAGCAAGTCGGCCACTTGAAAGCCAAGCAGGCGTTGCCGGCGATCGATAATGAGCGAGAGCGACGCCAATTGGATCGACTGATGAGTATCGCCAATGATGTTGGCCTCAGTCGGCACTTTGTCGAAGGGCTGATGACAATGATCGTGGGCGCTGTGGTGGAGCGGCACAGGGAGATTGCAGCCAGGAAGTAAGTTGTCTGTCGCGGCTGTCCTACCGCAGCCGTGGATCGGCGGGGAAAATCGATTCCCTTCGCCCGGCTTACCATGCAGGGGCATTTGTGATGTGGTCCGAGACGGTCGAGATAAACGCCCGAAGACGCTGGAGACGTCGCAGGTCCCGGTGATATCCCATCCAGATGTCTCGCGCCGGCGGGGGCTTGGGCAGTTCAAGTCTGCGGATACCCGGGATTTGATTGCCCACTGCGCGGGGCAGGACGGCGATTCCAACACCCTGCCTGCACATTCGCCCCTGGACGTTTCGGTTGTTTGATCGCAGCACGGGTCTCGCGTTCGGAAAACTCTCGGCGAGCCAGGCTATGTCGGGGAACTGCCCGGTAGAAGTGTCGTGGGTGATCAGACGGAAACCAGTCCCGTCGCCATATTTAGGGTCAGGCGACTCCTCGGCGATGTAGACGCCGTATTCGAGCCTAAAGAGCCGCCGTTGAATGACATCGGCAGTGTCGAACGGAACGATGCGAAAGGCAACGTCGGCCTCCCTTTGGGCGAGGTTGAACAAGCGAGTACCGGTCAGGACCTCGACGTCTACATTGGGGTAGGCTTTCGAGAAATCTGCCAGGATTGGAGGCAGGACATAGGCCCCGAACCAGTCTGCCGATGAGATACGCAGATTGCCTTTGAGATTTTGCTCCTGCCCGGCGAGCCGGCGCTCCATGGCAAGCGCGCCTTCTTCCATCTGCTCTGCCAGTGCGATGATCCCATGGCCCTCCTCGGTCAGCACGAGACCGTCCGCGGTCCGCTGGAAGAGCGTATGGCCGATGGCATCCTCGAGGGCACGCAGCCGTCTGCCGACGGTCGGATGGCTTGTATGAAGAGCACGCGCAGCGCCGCCGAGCGTGCCGGATCGCGCAATCGCAAGGAAGATTTTTACGTCACTCCACTCCACGGCCATGCCCTTACAAAAGTGAACAGTCAAAATACAAAACTGTCACTTCAAGTACAAATATAAACATATAGATTCAAGTCATCTTCTGAAATGAAGCGGAGAAACGTCATGAAAACATGGTTTATCACAGGCTGCTCGAGCGGCTTCGGACAACGGCTCGCGCTCGCTGCGGCACAGCGGGGCGATCAGGTTGTCGCGACTGCCCGCAACGTCAACTCGATTGAAGAAATGGCTCGGCCATTCGACGGCCGTATGATCACCCTGCCGCTCGACGTGACGGATGCGGCGGCAGCGCAAGCCGCAGTCGCAAAGGCGGTCGAGACATTCGGCGGCTTTGACGTACTTGTGAACAATGCCGGCTACGGGCTGTTTGGGGCGCTTGAGGAGGGCACGCCCGAAGAATATCGACCGATGTTCGAGGTGAACGTTTTCGGTCTTATCGAAACCACCAGGGCAGCCTTGCCTGCACTGCGACGTTCGGGCGGAGTGATCGTCAACATGTCTTCTGGCGCAGGGATCGCGGGCAGCGGCGGCGCAGCATATTACAATGCAGCCAAGTTTGCGGTTGAAGGGGTTTCCGAAGCGCTCGCCGGTGAGCTGAAGCCGTTCGGCATCCGCGTGCTGATCGTCGAGCCTGGGCCATTTCGGACCGACTTCCTTGGCCGTTCGATCACGATGGCGGCCAAGGAGATGCCGGAATACGCCGTGAGTTCGCGCAGGCACTATCGCGAAACCAATAACGGCAATCAGGCGGGCGACCCCGATAAGGCGGTTACAGTGATCCTGCAGGCGGTCGACGCCAATAACGCCCCGCTTCATCTGCCGCTTGGGCCCGTCGCGCATTCAATCGCCGAGCGAAAGCTGGCTTCTTTCCGCACCGATATCGACGCTTGGCGAGATATCTCGGTCGCCACCGATTTCGATCAGGCCTGAGCTGGTCGCTAGCTCTGTTTAACATCAACATCGACGGGAAAGAGTTATGATCCCAACACTGGAAGATTTTACCCAGCAACTGGTGCCGGTGAACGGCATCAAGATCAATGCCGTCACGGGCGGCTCTGGCCCCCCGCTCCTTCTGCTTCACGGTTGGCCGGAAACTTGGTGGGAGTGGCACGACGTCATGCCGCTGCTGGCCGAAGAGTTCAGAGTGGTGGCGATTGATCTGCGCGGCGCAGGCTTTTCCGACTGCCCGCTTGACGGCTACGATAAGGCGACGATGGCGCGCGACGCGCACGAGGTCATGATCGCCCTTGGGCATGAACGCTATGCCGTATGCGGCCATGACATCGGCGGAATGGTGGCGCTTCCGCAGGCCGCTATCTATCGAGATGCGGTTACTCACCTTGCCGTCCTCGATGTTCCGCTTCCTGGCTGGAGCCAGTGGGAGGCGACGACGGCAAAGATCTGGCACTTCGCGTTCCATGCTAATCGGGATCTGCCGGAACGCCTGATTTATGGCCGCGAACATGACTATGTTTCGGCCTTCATGGCGGAGCGGTTTTACGATCACAGCACCTTTAATCCTGAAGACATCGACATCTATGCGAAAGCAATGGCACTTCCTGGTCGCACGCGCGGTGGCATGGAATGGTACCGCACACTGACCGCCGACCATGCGGCCGCGCTCGAATACAAAAAGCAACCGCTCCGGATTCCGGTTTTAGGTCTCGGCGGGGAGCACCGCTTCGGTGCGCATATGGTTCCGATGCTCAAGGAGTTCGCCACAGATGTAACGGGCGGCTCGATTGCCCGCTGCAGTCACTATGTGGCGGATGAGTGCCCGGATGAAGTAGCCGCTGCTCTCATCGACTTCCTCAAGGCCAATTGAACTCTGCGATCCGCACGATCACGTTCATCGATTCAACAAACAAGGAAAACTGTCATGACTGCACCTCAAATTCGTGGCGTCAATCACATCGGCATCACAGTGCCCGACATCGAAGCGGCAAAATCGTTCCTGGTGGAAGCCTTTGGCGGCCAGGTGATCTACCAATCGTTCGGACCGCAGGATCCGGCAAGGCAGGGACCCCAGTTCGAGCGGGCCACTGGTGCATTCCCTGGAACGGTTGTGCGTGCGCAGGCGATGGTCAAGATCGGAACCGGGCCTGACATCGAGCTCTTCGAAATGCACGGCCCCAAACAAGCGCAACCGGTTACACCGAGCGACTTCGGCATCACGCATTTTGGTGTCTATACCCACGACATCGACGCATCGGTAGAGCGCTTTGAGAAGGCTGGCGGCACGCCACTCACCGCGCCGCGCGATATTCCGTATGCCACCGAGAAAGGCCAAGGGAACAAGGTCTGCTACTGCCGCACGCCTTGGGGCACGATGATTGAGTTTATCACCACACCCGACCGCATGGGCTATCACGACCAAACGGATCTGCGCAGGTGGCAGGACGAGCAATGAACGTGGATCTGGAAAACACTACATCACGCCGCAGCTTTATAACGCTTTCGGCGATTGCTGCGGCGTCAGTACTGGCAGGGTGCGTCTCCACCGCCGGCAAGCGTCGGATGGTGGGGGGACAGTCGACGCCTCCCCAGGATACGATCGGCTCTGTCCACATCGCTCCTGCGCCGACAGATGCCGAACTGGCTGTCATGTACGGTCCCACCGAGGATGGCGGCTTTCTGATCCCGGCGATTCCCTACAAGCAGATCGATCCGCGCTACTATCGCCAGCAGGTCCTCGACCCGACTGGCGAGGCGCCCGGCACGATCGTCGTCGACACCTCCTCCCGCTTCCTCTATCTCGTCCAGCCGGGCGGGACCGCTATGCGCTATGGTGTCGGGATCGGGCGCGATGGCTTTGCCTGGCAGGGCAAGGGCATCATTCAGTGGCGTCAGAAATGGCCCCGCTGGAAGCCGCCAAACGAGATGGTCGCCCGTCAGCCGGAATTGGCCAAGTATTCGATCGAGAATGGCGGCATGGAGCCGGGCCTGAAAAACCCGCTGGGGGCGCGTGCGCTCTACATCTTCTCCGGCGGCCAAGATACACTCTATCGTTTGCACGGCAATCCGGAATGGCGCTCGATTGGCAAGGCCGTATCGTCCGGCTGTGTGCGCCTGCTCAACCAGGACATTATAGACCTCTATGAACGCGTGCCGATCAAGGCTCCAATTGTCGTCATGCAGTAAGCGCAAGCGATCATGTCCGTCCCTCCCTGAACCAGGAGAGACATGTCCTTCAGCGCTTTCAAAGCCTGCATAATTCCACGCACAAAACTCAAGGAACTACCGACCATGTCGAACTTCAGTAAAGCGGCTGTTGGCCTCATTGCCGCGCTTTTGTCTTCTGCTGTCCTAACAGCCCCAGCCTTAGCGGACGCGCGCAACATCGTGCTTGTCCATGGCGCGCTCGTGGATGGTTCGGGCTGGCGCGGCGTTTATGACATCCTGACCCGCGACGGCTATCAGGTCAGCATCGTCCAGCAGCCACTGACAAGCCTGGATCAGGACGTTGCAGCCACGAAGAGCGTGCTTGATCAGCAGGACGGGGACGTCGTTCTCGTCGGCCACAGCTATGGGGGCACGATCATCACGGCAGCAGGTGATGATCTCAAGGTCAAGGCACTTGTCTATGTTGCGGCACTGCAGCCCGAAAAGGGCGAAAGCAGCGCACAACTGCTCCAATCGATGCCGTCACCCACCAATGATATCAAGCCGACAAAGGATGGCTTCCTGCTCATCGACCCGGCAAAGTTCGCGGCTGATTTCGGAGCGGATGTACCCAAAGAGCAGGGCGAGTTTATGGCCCGGTCTCAGATGCCTGTCGCCATCGCGGCCACCAGTGCACCGGTGTCTATTGCCGCCTGGCACGACAAGCCTAGCTACGGGATTGTTGCGAAGGACGACATGACGATCAATCCGGACCTTGAGCGCTGGATGTACAAGCGCGCCGGTTCAACTGTGACGGAGATCGATGGTAGTCACGCTATTTATATCTCGCAGGCGGCTGCAGTTGCGAAGGTGATCGAGGAGGCCGCGGAAGCTGTCGACTGACAGAAAAGGACCGCGGTAACTCTGCAAATTCACTAGCTGCAGCGTTTTGCGAGTTTGGACTCGTGCCTTGCTAGTGATGTGATCGCTGCAAAGGATAAACGTTGTCATCAGAGGGTCCCCGCGATCCAACATCGCGCTTTAAAGCCTGGTGTCGTCGCGGGCCTTCAATGCAGATCGCCATGGAAGGTACAGCAGGAGCGTACTCCTATGAATGTAGAATGGCTCAACTTTTCAGCTTCGTTGAAGCGGTGCTCTGCATATCTGTTGCCCGGGAGCACTGTGCCCGATAACTCTGTCTCGACTCTAACCCCTTCGTATGATCCAGGCCGGAAAACGGCCAGATGCAGTACGCTCTAATTGTGCCCAAACCGCAAGGTCGTTGCCATGTCCATCCCTCTTCATCAGTACTTCATATTCGTCTCTATCGTTACCATGATCGTTGTGACACCAGGACCCAACCTTGCTTTGCTCCTAACCAATTCGCCGAGCAACACGAAGCTGACCGGCTTCGGGATGGTGTTCGGGTTCGCCGCAGCCATCGTTTCTCATGCCACGTTGGCACTTGTTGGAGTGGGGGCGGTGATCGCAGCTTCGGCAATCTTGTTCACAGTGATGAAACTGTTGGGCGCAGCCTATCTCATCTGGCTGGGTATTAAATCTCTCTTGTCGCTGCGCGGTCTGGATGCATCTGTCATAAATCCAAGCCGGGTTCCAATGAGCCTAACAGCTCCGAAAGCCTTCGTTCGCGGATATCTCAGCAACTTCCTCAATCCCAAACCGGCGATCTTTTACGTTGCAGTCTTCCCCCAATTCTTGGAGGGCCACCAACAGGATCTTGCAAATGGCGCCGCGCTTGCACTCACACATGCTCTGATCGCTGTAGGTTTTTACGGCGTAGTTGTCCTCCTTGTCGGCAGCGTGACTGGTTTTCTCAATCGCCCGCACATCGCCAGAAGGATCAAAACAATTTCCGGGGCGGCTTTCATTTTGCTAGGCGGTCGCTTGTTATTGGCAAAGAGCCCTGCCTGATCGTCTCAACCTAATCCGGGGCTAACGCGGCTTCAACACAACGACCGCCTCGCATCAATGCATTCACTTAGCTAATTTGGCTCGGCCTATGCGAACGAAGAAAGGATCATTTGTGAATCGCAAAATTATCGTGCCGCTGGCAATGAAGCCAATTGTGGAGCGGGCAGGCTATGCCCCTGCAGTACGCGTCGAAAACCTGGTTTTCTGCGCGGGGCAGGTTGGACGTGATGCCAACATGAATGTCATCAACGACCCAGAGAAGCAATTCGAGGCGTGTTGGGACAACTTAGCTACCGTTTTGTCAGCGGCAGGTTGCAGCTTCGAAGATATTGTCGAAATGACTACGTACCATGTCGGATTGCAGCAGCACATGCATACGTTTCGTAAGGTGAAGGACCGGATCTTCCCTCGCGGAACATGCGCTTGGACTTGCATCGGCGTCGCTGAACTTGCCCATCCCGGTCTTCTTGTGGAAATCAAGGTTGTCGCAGCTATACCTTCGCCCCCGCACGAATAGGGCAGTAGGTGATGCTCGCCGAGGTCCGAGGCTATGACAGCTGACTACCCTCACCATAATGTGCCCCACCCGCACCGATCTGATCTTGCAAGAGGGTCTGCCGCTCAGATCGGGGCTGATCGGCAGCGCAAGTGTCGCGCTTCTAATTGGCTGGTGAGCACGCACCTCGAACTAGCTTTGACACGTACATTCCGTTGTGCCGAAATTCTCGACGTTCCAATTGTTTAGGGAAACGAAGGCGCATGCCGATAGTTCGATCCCGCTCAGGGCGAAGGGAAGTCAAAATTAACTTTCTCATGAGCCATCAGTCATTAGTTCGAGCTAATCACTGGCACCGTTAGCTTAGCCAAATACGCATTATGCACCTTCCCTTAAACAATCACGGAGCTAGTGCCCTTGACTGACCGAGATGGGGCCGACTGCCGACTGTCCGCTGCTGGGCTAACCGAGATGAAAGCGGACACAAAACCGTCGGGTGCGAGGCTCTGTAATGCAGCCCATAGCGGTCGAAAATGGATTTCTCCGCATAGGCGTAGTTACGCGGCCTCACCTCGAAGACGTACTATGTCCCTGGATGGCGGCAGCCCGAACTGCCGGGCATATTCCCGGCTGAACTGGTTCGGGCTTTCATAGCCGACACCGAACGCCACCGAAGTAGCAGTTCCTTCTCCGGCCATAAGTAGCGTGCGCGCATGCAACAGCCGGACTTGCTTCTGGTACTGGATCGGGCTCAGCGCTGTGACAGCCTTGAAGTGGCGGTGGAATGCCGAAACGCTCAGGGCCGCCATCTCGGCGAGGACCTCGACCCTCAGGGGCTTTGCAAAATTCTGTCGAATCCATTGGATTGCCACGCTGATCCGTGAAAGCGCCGCATCTGGTGCTGCGATATCCCGAAGCATCCAGCCGAGCGGCCCCTGCAGCACGCGGAACAGGATCTCCTTTTCGTAAGCGGGGGCCAGCACAGCGACCTCGTCCGGCCTGTCCATCAGCCGGAGCATTCGAACCCAGGCATCGAGAAACTCGTCGTTGACCGGGGCAACCGAGAAGCCTGATCCGAATAGCTTGCTGCAGACCTGGATGGGAAGGTCACTGATCAGCGCCGCTACCGTGGGAGGATGAAGCGTCAGGCTGACCGCGAGATACGGCTCCCCTGTGGCCGACGGATGCACCGCCCCCACGGCCGGAAGATCGACAGACATGACGAAATAGGTGGCCGGATCGTAGGCAAAAGTTCGCTCGCCAACCGTCATCGTCTTCGAGCCCGTCAGGATCAGGTTGATCATCGGCTCGTAGACGGCTGAGAGCCGATGTTCCGGTATCTCGCCCTGCACCATGGCAACACGGGGGATGCCCGTCTCCGTCCGGCGGTTTTCGGCCGACGAAGCCAAACTGCGCAGTTCCTGGAGTTGCTTTTTCATGGAAGCGAAGGTGACAGACTGAGATCGGCTCCGCAAGCGAGAAGCAGAAATAGGCAAGTTTTAGAGAGAAATGGGTGAGCACGAGAGACGGTGCAGGCTTAGCTTCAGGTCATACCAACACAGAAGGAAAGACCCATGAAGATCGTCGTCATCACCGGAAGCAGCCGGGGCCTCGGAGCGAGCGCCGCCGTTGAGTGCGCCCGAAACGGCATGGGCGTTGTCGTTACCTACAACAGCAATCTCGAAAAGGCAGAGGAGGTCGTGAAGACGATCGTGCAGAGCGGCGGCAGGGCCGTGGCTCTCAAGCTTGACGTCGGAAACGTCAGCGGCTTTCCAGCGTTCCGTGATGCCGTAGCCGCCCAACTAAAAACCGTCTGGAGCCGTGGCGACTTCGACTGTCTCGTCAACAACGCGGGCTACGGCCTATTCAATCCGATTGCAACAGTGACGGAAGAACAGTTCGACGGGCTGTTCAACGTCCATCTCAAGGGACCGTTCTTCCTGACCCAGATCCTGCTGCCAATGATGGCGGATGGCGGCCAGATCATCAACATCACGAGCGCCACCTCGCGCGTGGCCACTGCCGGGGTCGCGCCCTATGCCTCGTTCAAAGGCGGTCTCGAGGTCCTCACCCGGTACATGGCCAAGGAGTTCGGCGAGCGGGGAATCAGGGCGAACTCGATCGCACCCGGGGCAATCCGCACCGAACTGGGTGGTGGCATGAACGACGAGTTCGAGGCGATACTCGCGGGCCAGACCGCGCTCGCCCGCGTCGGCGAACCCGAAGAGATCGGTGGCGTTGTCGCCAGCCTTCTGTCGAGTGAGAACCGCTGGATCAACGCCCAGAACATCGAAGTCGCGGGCGGCTACATCATCTGACCAAAGGAGAGCAGCATGCTCGACCACATCTTCATCTCCGTCAGCGATATCGCCCGCTCGATCGCCTTTTACGAGGCGGCGCTGGCACCACTCGGAATTGCCCACGCACATGACTACGAAGGAAAGGACGGACCTTGCGGCCATCCGGACCTGAAAGGTTTTGGCGCGAACGGCAGGGTGTTCTTCTGGCTACGCGAAGGGGTCGTGGACGGCCGCGCAGCGCATGTCGGTTTCGTCGCCAGGGGCACCGACCAAGTGGATGCCGCTTTCGGCGCGGCGATCATCGCGGGTGCAACCGAGATACATCCGCCCGGCCCGCAGCTTCACTACGACCCACGCTATTACGCCGCACAGGTTCGCGACCCCGATGGTTACAGCCTCGAATTTGTCTACAAGGAATGGCAGCACTGACATGACAAAACTGATGATCTATGGCGCGACCGGCTATACCGGCCGCATGGCAGCGAAATATGCGAAAGCGGCAGGCACGCCTGTCGTTCTCGCAGGCCGTACCGAGGAATCTCTCTCCAGGCTTGCTGCAGAGCTCGGCGTTGAATACCGGGTGTTCGGCCTCGACGAGGCTGCGGCGATTGACAAAGGCCTTGCCTATATTTCGGTCCTGCTGAACTGCGCCGGTCCTTTCCTGCGAACCGCCGGAGCTTTGATGCGGGCGTCGCTCCGCAACGGCGTACACTATCTCGACACTGCAGCCGAACTCGACAGCTACTGCCTGGCCGAAGACCTGGATGATGAGGCGAAGGCAGCGGGGATCATGCTGATGCCGGGCGGTGGTGGCAGCGTCGCAATGCTCGGCAGCCTCGCCGGACACGCTGTCGGGAGAGTCCACGACCCCCGAAAAATCAGGATCGCGCTGCATGTCGCAGGTGGCCTCTCGCGCGGGTCGGCAATCAGCGCCATGGAGAATGTCACGACCCAGACTCTGGCTCGTATCGATGGCAAGCTCGTAAGCGCTCCTGCTGAGGGAATTCGAAAATTCGACTTCGGCAAGGGTGGGGTCGACTGTTTTCCGGTGACGCTTCCCGATCTCATCACGATCTGGCGGTCGACGGGCGTCCCTGATGTCGAGACCTTTGTGCATGTGACAGGCGATGGCTTCCCGCAGGGCGATGTTTCGCTGCTTCCGGATGGGCCGAGCGAAGACGAGCGCCTCGCGAACCGATACCAGGCGGCCATTGAAGTCACCAACGCGGAAGGCCAGGTGACCAGCTCGCGTCTCGACACGGTCAACGGCTATACCTTCACCGCGATGGCAGCGGCCGAAGCCGGCCGCCGCGTGCTGGGAGGAGAATTCCGACCTGGCTTCCAGACGCCCGCCGTTGTGTTCGGAAGCGGCTTTGCTCAGACTATCGCCGACACCACAATCGTCGACATCTGAGGAACGCCATGCAGAAGCTCGTCGAATCATTCATCGCATCCGCAAACGTCTTCGACGTCGAGCGCGCGCTGTCCCTGTTTGCTCCCGATGCGGTCATCGAAGATGTTTCGGTCGGCAATGCCTTCGTCGGCTGGGACGGCGTCCGGATCTATCTGGAGCGGTTCTTCGTTGGTTACAACACCGCAAGCAGGGTGCTGTCTATTGAGACGCTGGACGGCTTCAATTCGAATGTCCGTGTCGATTTAGCCGGAGATTTCGGTCACGAGGTGGGCATCCTCAAGATCGCTATCAATTCGGACGGTCTGATCGAGCGCATCGATGCCGATCTCGAGTAGCCGCCCACCTTACAGTCACATCAAGACAATGAACATCTGCGCCTGAGGCGCGGATGCCGGGGGAGGCTTGTATTCGCAAGTCTCCGGCACAATAAGGAGTACGTTCATGACAATTTCGCCATCTCCCACTCAGGAGGCTGCCGACAAGTTGGCTGTCGTCGAAACGCTGTATCGCTTCGCAGCAGGTATCGACCTCCGAGACAAGGAGCTTCTCTCGTCGTCGCTCGCAGAAAACGCGATCTCGGACTTCCGACCGGCCGCCGCCAAGGCCGGGTTCGAATATCCAGTCATCGAAGGCCGGGATTTCATTGCCACGGCCCTGTTGACGTCGCTTGGTACACTGGACACCACCCACTCCGTCAGCAATCCACGTGTGACCATCAATGGTGACACGGCACGCATGGACGTGCTCGTGGAAGCCCAGCACGTTCCTCGTCACGATTCCTCGCGTCACTACCTCATGAAGAACCGCTACGATGTCGAACTGGCGAGAAGCGGGGACAAATGGCTCATTACTCGAAACACGGTCGACAATGTCTGGCGGACGGGTGACCTGACTGTTCTCTCTGATATCTAAGCTTCCCATACAGGTGACGCCAATGAAATGGCGGCGGATTCTGTTCCCGCCTCCATTCTCACGCGGAAGGACCGCTGTTGATACAAACATGCAGCCATCTCAGTCCGCTCCATGTCCGGTTCAGCGCCATCGCCGGGTGAACGTATGACCGAGATGCGGGTGCATTGCCGCCCGGCATATTGACAATCGGTCGGCGGTGTCTCAGACCGCATTTCGGCGTAAGCTGGGAAGAAAATCGCCCGCGATGTCACAACTGCCGAAGTGAGAAAGGCGCAATGGGCTGATGGCCTCTCGCTCATCGAGCCTCTTGTCTTGAAGGAGGAGCGCTAAGATGAGCACCGACCGGGATACCGTGCGGTCCTATGATACGGTCGCGGCGGAGTACGCTTCAGAGGCCGCGGCGATGCCCGAATGGGTCGCGACAGAGATCGATGTGTTCGTGACCGCGCTGGGTGGCTCGGGCAGGGTGCTGGAGATCGGAAGCGGTGGCGGGCGAGATGCTCTTGAGCTTGAGAAACGGGGAATTAGCGTCCGGCGCACCGACATCTCGAAGGGTTTCGTCGACCTGCTTTGCGAACGTGGCTTCGAGGCTGACCTGTTGGACCCGCTGACCGATGAGTTGGCCGACCCGCAGCGTCCCGGCACGCCGTACGACGGGATCTGGGCCTGTGCCAGCCTGATTCACGTCGCGCGCGAGGATTTCGCCACGGTGCTTGGACGGCTGGCCGAGGCGACCCGGACCGGTGGCCGACTGTACGTCTCGGTTAGAGAGGGCGACGGCGAGGATGTGTCCACACACGGCAGTGCTGCTGCGCCGCGGCGCTACTTCGAGACGTACTGGCGCGAGTCTGCCTTGCGGTCCGCACTCTCTGACGCCGGCTGGATAGTCAGCGAGGTACGTCGGTGCGTCGGAAAGCCCCCTGATCGGTGGCTGAGCGTTCGGGCGAGTCGAGTGTAACGCACAAAGACTTGCGCGAATGGCCAGTTGTGGCACGACTATGAACTTTAGGTGGCTGCCGAAATGGCTGCTTCCAGGCGAGGCAAAGATTGCCTCTATGGCCGATATGAAGGCGCAAAGCAGTCGTCGTTCTTTGGTGGTTTTCATTCCTGTTTTGCCGAATCCCATAATTATTCGGAACGAGGGGGGACAACTAGGGGGTTGCAGTCCCTATCTTTTTTCAAGGCGATCATTGAATAGGCACTACACAACAGGCTTTTAATCGGGATTGTAGACATTCACGCTACAATCGAAAACGCTCCAAATTCGCCTATTATCGGCATTTTCAAAGGAAGGGTTGCTGATAACTTCCCTGTTTGTACGCAGCAGTAATCTGTAGGTCGTGGGTTCGACTTTAATCAAGACGTTCGACCTTATCAGCCAGTCAGTGTCAATCCACCCTGACGCCCGATGGCCCTCTCGATTTCTGCGACCAGGCTATCGAGAGCCGGATTTCTTGCCTTACGTGCCCGCCGGACCACGTATGCCAAAGATGGCGGGACAGGCAAACGGTCGGTTATTATCTGCATCTCGCCTCGGATATGGCGGTCGCTCAGCAATGCCACACCCATTGTGGCGTTAACGGCGGACACAATTCCAGCGGCGCTTGAACACTCGAAGACGGTCTCGAGAATCCGATCCTCCTGGCCGATGTCCAGTGCCCATTGTCGATAGAAGCATTCGTCATCGAACGACAGAAATGGGATCGGCTCGCCCTGCCGGATTGTCAGTTCAGGATGCCTCACCCAGTGAAGATCCTCCCTATAGAGGATGATATCGTTCGGCCGCACTTCGTGGTTAAAGACCTGGACGATTGCGGCATCAAGTTCGTCGCGTTCCAGCATGGCGCGGAGCACCAAGCTCATGCGTACTTTGGTTCGGACTACGACGTTTGGGTGAAGCCGTTTGAAGCGGCCAAAGATTCGAGCGAGATCGGTACATGCGGTGTCTTCGGTGAGCCCGAGCAGAAGTCTTCCGGCAAGCGGCGTTTTGGACAGGCTTAGCAGCGCCTCGTCGTGCAGTCCCAATATACGCCCGGCGTAGTCCAGCAGGTCTTCGCCCGCAGCCGTAAACATCGGGGCTCCCGATTTGCGTCCTAGCAACTCGCAGCCGAGGCTCACTTCGAGCCTTTTGATCTTATGACTGACGGCGGACTGGGAGAGGCCCAGGGCGGCGGCAGCCCTGGTAATGCCGCAATGGTGGCGGATCGCGGCAAGCGCCCGCAAGGCGTCGATTTCGAGGCGGCGGCTGTTCAGTTCGTTCATAATCTTATCGGTCTCGTTGTCTTTGAAACAAACCTACCACGAACTGTGTGGGTCATGACAATTATTTGGCCGGTGTCATATGTTCATCGATATTTGTCATGTGCCGTCTCTTCGGTTTTCCCATACCGGTAGATCGTATTCCACGCGATAGAGCACTCCATGACCGACACCTCGCTTTCTTCCGTCTCCACCCGCCGCCATCCGCTGTTTTGGCCGTTGCTCGCAACGCTGCTCATCATCGGATGGAGTTCAGGCTTTGTTGGCATTCGGTATGCCAACCAGGAGGCCAGCGTCATGCTTTTGCTTTTCTGGCGGACGTTGCTGTCAGGTCTGATCCTCCTGCCATTCGCGTTTGCCATCGGACCGAGAATATCTATGCGTGCCGTCAGAGATCAGGCGGTGTTCGGCATCATGGCGGTATTCCTCTATCTGGGAGGCTTCGCGCTTGCCATCGAGCAAAAGGTGCCAACCGGACTTGTCGCGCTGATCTCCGACCTTCTTCCGCTGGCCATTGCGGCACTGTCGCAACCCTTCCTCGGTGAACGGCTAACGACACAGCAGTGGGTGGGCACCGCGATTGCCGTTGTCGGGGTGTTGATCGTGTCCTTTGACGGCCTCAGCTTCGGCACAGCTCCGGTCTGGGCTTACGGCTTGACGGTCGGTTCGATGCTGGTGTTCGCCGTCGCCTCAGTCCTGCACAAGAGACGCAAGGCGCAGCATATGCCCGTTCATCAGAGCCTTTGCATCCAGACGCTAACGGGTTCGGTTCTCTTCGGCGTCTGCGCATTGACGCAGGGGAGCCTTGCTCCACCGATGACTCGTGACTTTGCAATCGGGATGGTCTGGCTGGTCCTGTTCGCCACGTTCCTCGCCTATACGGTCTACTATACCAGTCTGCGGCTGTTCCCAGCTGCCAAAGTGAGCGCAGCCATATACCTCAGCCCACCCGTGACGATGCTGTGGGCATGGATGTTGTTTTCGGAGCCTCTGACCGTCGCGATGTTTGCTGGCTTGGCGGTGACCTTGGTGGGCGTCTGGGTAACCTCCCGGGGATAAGCAATTCGCCTCGATATGTGACGTGTTATCCGATTAAGCGGCGATCTGGGCTTTCCCAGTGTTCTCGCGAACATCCCTGGCCGGAGATGAACCGAACAACCGACCATATTCGCGTGTGAACTGCGGAATGCTTTCATAGCCGACCGCGTAGGCGGCATAGCTGATCGCAGCGCCCTCTGAAAGCATCATCCTTCGGGCCTCGATGAGGCGGAGCTGCTTCTGGAATTGCAAAGGCGAGAGCGAGGTAACCGCGCGGAAGTGCTGGTGGAATGACGAGATGCTCATCCCGGCAGCTTCGGCGAGAAGTTCCACCGGGAGAGTCTCAGCATATGAGGTTCTAATGAGGGCCACGGCTCGTGCGATACGATTGGCATGGCTGTCTGCATAGCCCAATGCACGGATGCTCGCTCCATGGAGGCCGCTCACAAGCCAGTAATGCATTTCCCGAACCAACTGGTCCTTGAGGATCGGGATCGAATTCGGGCGGTCAAGGAGACGCATAAGACGAAGTGCTGCGTCAGCTACTTCTGCTTCGGTTGGGTCGACGCGAATAGGAGCACCGGTCTCGCTCTGCGCAACACCGATTTCCAGAACAAGTGATTGCGTGACCGCCGGATCGATGTCGAGGACTAGCGAATAATAGGGCACACCGGCGTTCGCGCGGGTGATCTGGCTGACGTTCGGAACGTCGGCCGCAATGAGAAGGGAATCGCCCGCGCCGAAATCGAAGGTCGTGCTGCCCATGGTCACGCGCTTGCTGCCCTGCAGGACAAGCGCCACGAGTGGCTTCGAGATCGCATACTGTATTTCGCTCGGAGCCGTCGCGCGCATGGCAAACAGGCCCCGAATTGGTGTGCGCGCGACGCCGAACCTGTCGGCATTGGCATCCGCATAGCGGCGGACGCATTCAAGGAGGGTACTGCTCATAGTGAGTCATCCGATGCAAAAGCTCGATGGGCGCAGTAAAGCGCGAGCCGGCTTCCGATGCAAGCGTGGTTGGATGATTAGGCAAGACTACAGGAGTTTCCGGCAACACGGCGTCGGCATGACGAGGGATAAATCGGTCAGTCAGGTGGGGCCGATGTGGCATCCACTGTTCAACCGAGGAGATCGTCATGACCAATCTTGCAAACCCTTGCTTCACTCGGCGAAGAGGGTCTTGCGGTCCAATCGGAGCTAGCGAAAACCCTTGGTCTCGCAACGCCCACCATCACCTGGCATTCGGCCCGTGACGGGATGGCCGAGGTCGTGCAGGTCTTGGCGCTGGTTTGCGGCAGCCTTGCCAAGATCGCCTTCGATATCTCGGTCATGATGACCACGGAACTGGGCGAGGTGTCGGAGCCCTATGCGCGTCACCGCGGCGCCTCTAGCACCATGCCACAGAAGCGAAATCCGATCTCTTGCGAGTTGATCATCGCTGCCGCCAAGATGGTCAGACAGCATGCGGGGCTGATGCTCGACGCGATGGTGCATGACTTCGAGCGCGCCACCGGCGCATGGCACGTCGAATGGGCAGCGATCCCGGAGAGCTTCGCGCTGACCTCCGGGGCTCTTTCACAAGCAAGCTTCATGCTCTCGGGGCTCGTCGTCCATCCGGACAGGATGCTGGCAAACGTTAGGATATCCAGAGGTCTGATTGTCGCCGAGGCGGTTATGATGGCGCTCGCTCCCATCACCGGCCGCCAGACGGCCCACGACCTCGTTTACGCCGCCTGCCGCCACGCGGTGGAAACGGACAGATCACTCTTTGATGTGCTGGTGGAGGTGCAGGATGTTGTGGTTCCGCTTGGACGCGAGCGTCTCCGATACCTCACCGATCCCGCCAATTACCTGGGCTCTGCGTCGCGGATGGTCGATCAAATCCTTCAGACCCGGCCACGGAGCGTTTTGGAGAATTAGGCAAACCTTGCCGAGTATCCGGCAACAGCATGTTCCCAACCTCTGCCATAACAACTTTGCCACCAACCCATCCCATCACAGGAGATCAGATATGACCACAATTTCCATCGTCACGGGAGGCAGCCGCGGGCTCGGCCGCAACACCGCAATCAGCATCGCCCGTCACGGCGGCGATGTCATCTTGACCTACCGAAATGGTGCAGAACAGGCGAAGGCCGTCGTTGCCGAGATCGAAGCTCTTGGCCGCAAGGCGGTCCACCTGCAGCTCGACGTGACGGACATTTCTTCCTTCAAGGCATTTTCCGATGCTGTCGCGCAAACCCTTTCGGCGACCTGGAGCCGCGATACGTTCGATCATCTGGTCAACAATGCGGGCCAGGGCGAGATGGCGAGCTTTGCAGAAACAACCGTGGCCCAGTTCGACGCTCTCTTCGACACCCATGTCAAGGGTGTATTCTTCTTGACCCAGACACTATTGCCGCTGCTGGCGGACGGTGGGCGCATCGTCAACTTCTCATCAGGTCTCACGCGTGTCTCCGCGCCTGGCTTCTCGGCATACTCTGCCGCGAAGGGCGCAGTCGAGATCCTCACTGTCTACATGGCCAAGGAACTGGCCGCTCGTGGCATCACCGCCAATACGGTAGCGCCTGGCGCTATTGAAACGGACTTCCTCGGCGGTGCCGTGCGCGACATGCCCGACCTTAACAGGCAGTTTGCAGGCATGATCGCGCTGGGCCGGGTCGGTGTTCCCGATGACATCGGACCAATGGTCGCCAGCTTACTCGGTCCTGATAATCGCTGGATCACCGCACAGCGCATCGAAGTCTCGGGCGGGCAGGTGATCTAACGACGATAGAGGAGGTCGTGGTTTCACATCTGGCGACCTCCTCGTGCACCCATCGAGCCGGTTCATTTGATCTGGACCACCGATCAGACGCGCCCGATCACTCAACCTATTCGCGGATGAGCGCTCAGAGATATCAATCGGCGACCGTATTGTACTTTTGTTTGACCATTTCCCCTTCCGAGGCTTTGGGTGGCAAGGCCACTACCAGCTCTCTTTGTCTGGTCCCGAACCCATCAGCAAATGGAAGGCTTCTGCAATTCCCGTAGAGCCTTGAAGAAATCGGCGCCTCTTCGTCCTTGGTGATGGAGGCGATGGACTTGCTGTCTTTCCTGCTAGCCGATGCGGGATGACTTCCGGCACCACGCCCGACGCGCATTCCAGATGATGCTTATTTGGCCGCGGTTCCAAAGCAAAAAACGACTCGACAAACGGATTGACTCGCCTGAACTAATGTGAGACGTAATAATTGTCGACAGAGGACAGTCGACTTATAAAAGGGGAATAAAAAATGAAGACCTTGGTGCAGCTCGCACTGGCGAGCGCTTTTGCAATATCGTTATCTCCGATCACCGGGAGCTACGCTTCTGCCGCTGAGAAGCTCACTATCGCGCACTCGACATGGATCGGTTACGGCGCTCTTTACATCGCGAAGGAAAAGGGGTTCTTCGATAAAGTCGGCCTAGATGTTGAACTTAAGATTATTGAGGCTTCCTCAGATGCCCTGGCCGCAATGCAGGGTGGCCAGATCGATGTGGTCGCATCGACTGTCGACAACTTCAGCCTTTTCGCCGGCAATGGCGCCGACCTATCCCTTCTGCTGACCCTCGATGAATCGTCCGGTGGCGACGGCATTGTCGCAAAGAAGGACATTGCGACAGTCGCAGACCTGAAAGGTCGCACAGTTGGCGTGCAAAAGGGATCGGTGTCGCAGTTTCTTCTTTCTCAGGCGCTCGACAAAGCCGGGCTGACAATCGACGCCATCAAGGCGATCGATATGAAATCTGGTGACGCCGGCGCCGCGTTCGTGGCGGGTAGCATCGATGCGGCAGTTACGTGGCAGCCCTGGCTTGGCAAGGCCGCGGCTAGCAATTCTGGAAAAGTCCTTATCGATACAAAGTCGATGCCGGGCTTAATCGTCGACGCTCTCGCAACAAGAACCGACTTCGCCAAGGAACACACCGGCGATTTCAAGGCGTTCGTGAAAGCCTACTTCGAAGGCGTCGACTTTATGAAAGAAGACCCCGAAGCTGCCAATGAGATCATTGCCCGGAACCTGAAAATGTCCAAGGAGACGCTCGACGGAAGCCTCAGTGACGTACGGTTCTTCACCGCGAAAGACAACGCTGACTTCTTTGCGGGAACCGATAGCCCCGCGAGCAAGCTCGTCACAAACGCGGGCGAATTTTATCACCGGATCGGCGTATTGCGGGGAACACCGGACGTCGGGAAGGTCGTGGGACTGGCAGCCGAACTTGCAAACTAACCTTGGGAGGGCTACGTGCGTCAATCTGTAACCGCCACTATTTTGGCATCGGAAAACATCAAGGGCGTCTCTGAGAGACGCCCCAGCAATCCGGTTTTGCGCCGAATCCAAACGTACCTGCGTCCGCGCGCGTCTCTCTCGTCGCGCGAACGCACCACAATCTCAGCTTTCGGCATTTTACTCTTTTTTGCGACCTGGCTGATCGTTACGGAGGCGGGCCTTATCCAGCCATTCTTCCTCCCGAGCCCGATCGCCGTCGCAAAGCGCCTGTTCGAGATGGTTGCTTTCGAAGGCTATCTGACCGACGTATGGTCAAGCGCTTATCGGGTTTTTGGTGGATTTCTTATCGCAGCGGCGGTGGCCATCCCCCTCGGTATTCTAATCGGCAACTTTCCCTTTTTCCGGTCGCTGATCGAGCCTCTTTTAAGTACGGCGCGCTATCTGCCGGCGACAGCCTTCGTACCGCTGATGATCATATGGCTGGGAATCAATGAGTCCCAAAAGATTGCAGTCATCTTCATCGGGACGTTCTTCCCCTTAGCTCTTTTCATTGTGACGATAGCGGAAGGCGTTTCAAGCGATCTGATGAACAGCGCTTACTCACTTGGAGCCAGTTCGCGGCAGGTCTTCTTTAAGGTTCTGTTGCCCGCATGCGTTCCAAGCATCATGGATTCGCTGAGGATCACAGCAGGGATAGCTTGGACATACGTCATCGTTGCCGAACTCGTCGGAGCAGATTCCGGAATGGGTATAGCCATTTTGCAGTCCCAGCGGTTCCTTCTTACAGATCAGGTCATCGCGGGTATTGTGGCGGTAGGGATTCTTGGAATTCTCACCGATTTTTTGTTCCGCTTCGCGCATCGCAAGCTCTTCCCCTATCTTTATTAAAGGTGTGTCATGTCTCAAGTTTTGGTTGACAATGTAAGCGTCGAATTTGGCAGACACCGTGAGGCAGCGCAGATCGCCTTGGCCAATACCAATCTCACAATCGAGCAAGGTGAATTTATATGCCTTCTTGGTCCTTCAGGTTGTGGGAAATCAACACTTTTGAATGTCGTTGGGGGCCTTGTCGAGGCAACGACGGGGCAGGTCATCGTTGAAGGAAAGTCTGTGGCTCATCCAGGTCCAGATCGGGGAATGGTGTTTCAAAACTACTCCCTCTATCCGTGGCTTACAGTGCGTGGAAACGTCGAGTTCGGTCCGCGGTTAAATAGTTGGCCAGCATCGAAAGTCAGCAAGATCGCCGATGAACTAATCGAGATCGTCGGATTGACCGACTATGCCCAGCAATATCCGAAAGTCCTGTCCGGTGGCATGCGCCAGCGTGTGGCGATTGCCCGTGCTCTGGCCATGGAACCACATGTTCTGCTCATGGATGAGCCGTTCGCTGCACTCGACGCCCAAACGCGCTCGCGCATGCAGGAACTGCTGCTGGAGATTTGGGCCCGCAAAAAGAGCACAGTTATTTTTGTGACGCATGACATCGAGGAAGCAATCTTCCTTGCCGATCGTGTCCTCGTCATGAGTGCTCGTCCCGGCCGCATCATTGAAGATTTCAAGATCGAGCTGCCACGTCCGCGCAGTGCAGATGTCGTCGCGAGTGACGAATTCACACAATATCGCAAGAGGATGCTTCAACTATTGCGGCATTAACTCCTTCGCCCACCAGGTCACCATTTTTCACAATTATCGTCGTCTGCTCATAAAGAGGTAAACATGACCAACCAAAATTTTCAGCCCGTCGATTCCTCGGTTACTCCTAGATACGCGGAAATTGCAACCTTCATGCGTGCAGCGCGTGCCGATCTGAGTTCCTCGCTAGACATCGCGCTCGTTGGTGTGCCGCTGGACCTGGGAGCGACCTATCGGTCCGGTGCGCGCCAAGGCCCCGCTGGGGTGCGCGAAGCATCTAGGCTCATCCGGCAGGTCAATCCGACAACGGGCGTTGCGCCATACCGGCTTGCAAACGTCGCTGATGTCGGCGATGCCCCCACCCACCCGCTTAGTGTCGAAAAAAGTGTCGATCTCATCCAGGAATTCTATACAAAGGTGCACGCGACCGGCGCCATTCCGATCTCCATTGGGGGCGACCACACGATCCCGTTGCCGATCCTGCGCGCCATAGCAAAGGACGGCCCGGTTGGCTTGGTGCAGATAGACTCTCACTCTGACACCTTCGACGAATTCATGGGTACCAAGTACAACCATGCGACTTTCGTCCGACGTGCAGTCGAAGAAGGCTTGCTAGATCCGAAACGGGTCATTCAGATCGGCCTGCGTGGCACACGCTACGGTGATGATGACATTGTTTATGGCTCGAAGGTCGGGATCCGCATGGTGACAATGGACGAGTTCGAGGGACTCGGACGCGCAAAGGTCATCGAGGAAATCCAAAAGGTCATCGGAACCAGCCCGACCTATTTTTCGATCGACATCGATGGTCTCGACCCGAAAGACGCGCCGGGAACTGGCGTTCCCGAGCCGGGCGGTATCGTGATGCGCGACGCACAAATGATCCTGCGCGGCCTCAATGGCATGAACCTCATTGGAGGTGACATCTGTGAGGTGGTGCCATCCCTTGATCCCACCGGAATCACCTGCATCAACGCAGCCAACCTCATGTTCGAACTCACCTGCCTTGCGGCTGTCGCTCACTCTGAACGGAAGAAGAACTAGGCGGCACTCCGTCCTTCCAAATCCAAGATCCAAAGGGGGCTCCATGTCCGACGAAAATGCAATTCGTGACATCGCGAACAAATATTTCGACGCACTTTACAATGGCGACGCCGATCTGTTTGCGACGATCTTCCATCCCGCTGCTACGCTTTACAGCTTCGCTGACACTGCGCCCGTCATCATGAATGTTGAAGACTATCTAACGATCGTACGCGGCCGCGCATCGCCGGCTTCGCGAACCGACCCGCGGCAGGACGAAATCATTCTACTCGAGGTGCCTACGCCAACCACGGCACACCTTCGGGTGCGCGAAGTTTTCCTGCCCAAGCAGTTTACTGACGAACTGACGCTCGTGAAGACGCCAGACGGTTGGAAGATCGTTGCGAAAGTCTGGCACTACACACTCATTGAAAACAATTAATAGGGCGGAAATAGCATGACCCAAGTGAAGGAAGAATATCTCAACACAAGCGCCGAGATCTTTGGTGCATTTATCGAGCGTTCCTGGCGCTCCAACGCCGAGCGCCAGCTTGCCAAGGGTGCAGAGTTTGTCATCGGTCGCCGGGAAGGTGTGTACATGTGGGATGTCGAAGGGCAGCGCCGGCTGATCGATTGTGGAGCGGGCGGCGGCGTCCACGCATTAGGCCACCGCCATCCAAAGGTTCTTCAGGCGCTTCGGAAGGCTCTTGATGACGGGCGCGATACGGGGTTGTGGTCCGTTCCCAACGCTGAGTATCTCAAGCTTCAAGATCGGCTTGCGGAATTGGCCCCCAAGCCGTGTCTCAACCGAAGCGTCGTCACACTCTGCTCGACGCTCTCCGTCGATCTGGCGACCATGTTTGCCTTCCGAGTGACCAAGCGTCAACGCATGCTAGCATACCGGCATGGTTACCATGGTCACACGGGCTTTGCTGCCATTGTAACAGGCTCGCCCGAAGAGGGTATCATCGATCACTATAATCTACCCACACATGCCAGCTTCTTGGAAAACTTCGGCGATACGGAAGAGCTAGATCGCCTTCTGACCAAGGACATCGCCGCCTTTATCATTGAGCCGATGGACTATGAGACGTTTGCGCCGGCACCCAAGGGGTTCCTCGAGGCGGCTTCGCGCTTGTGCCAAGAGCGCGGCATCCTGTTCATCATCGACGAGACACGGGCCGGTCTCGGACGTACTGGTACGCTATGGGCAACCGAGCAGTACGACATCGAGCCGGCTATGTTGATTACGGGTAAAGGCCTCTCGGGTGGCCTTTACCCGGCCAGCGCGGTGCTTATGCGAGAAGACATATACGAGCAGTGCATGAACCAGCACCGCTTCGCTTATATTTCCAGCCTCGGCGGTAACGAAATCAGCTGCGTCGTGGCTGCGGAGGTGCTCGAAGTCGCATCCAGCGCTGAGTTACTTGAGAACGTCAAATCGGTCGGCGCATATCTTACCCAGAAGCTCGGTGAAGTTTGCCAACGTCATCCAGACATCCTGACCGATGTTTCGTCCTTCGGTTTGGCGATCTCGATCGGGCTAACCAGCCGTGATGCCGGGCGGGCTCTTTATCGCGAGATTTTCGCGGCTGGTGTCCTGTGCCACAGCGTGTCTGAGATCGACCCTCCCGGGTTGAAAATATTTCCTCCGCTGGTTCTGACAAACGAACAATCCGATGAAGTTGTCGCAGCGTTGGACAAGGCTGCCGGCATAGTTGGACAGGGTCGGGTGGCGATTCGGAAGTCTGCCTAATCCCAGGCAGGCGGCATAACATTCTTTTTGCGCTCGAATCGATCGAAACTTTTGACCGATTAGGAGCTTATCTATCGAATTTTGGTGCAAATTGACCTAAAGCCGGATGAACGTGCAAAACAACTCATCCGGCGCCGAGGAGCAGCGATATATGGGTACGATAAAACAAGAGGAGCCGGGTGCGTTGGTGATCCAGCGGCATTCTGTTGCGAACCAGGTGTATTCTGACCTGCGCAATCGCATCCTGTCGGGCCAACTCCCGCAGGGTGAACGGCTTGTTGAGGCGACGATTGCTCGCTCACTCGGAATCAGTCGGGCCCCGGTGCGTGAAGCCGTGAACCGCCTCATGGAAGCAGGCCTTCTAGAGAACAGGACACACTTCGGTCCCTCTGTCATCCAAATGAGCGCAGACAAAATCCGTGAACTTTATGCGGTGCGGAATTCTATCGAGTCATTGGCAATACAAGCCGTCGCGAAGAGGCACTCGAAAGAGGATATCGCAGAGTTGCGGCGTCTCATAACCGCGATGTCTGATCGAGCTGAAGAAGGGGATCTTCCCGGTCTTGTCGAAGCGGAACTGGTATTCCATGAGGCACTCTGGAGGATGGCCGATAACCCTTACATTCAAAAAATTGCGGGTCTGCTTTTCGATCACATGCGTCTGGCGTTGACCATCGACAACGCATCCTATGGAAATCTTGTCGACGTTGCGCGAGAGCATGAACCGCTTGTAGAAGCGATCGAGACAGGCGATCCGGAACGGGCGAGCGAAGCGTTAACGCGGCACATCATGGCGTCGCTGGAGACATTCTCCAAATCGTGAAATGGGCGCGAGGGTCGCCAACGTTAGCGACCCTCAAACCATAGTTTGGCGCAATTAGGTTTCGGAACAAACGTGAAGCCCTAAAATCACGAAGCAGGAACGTTGGAATTTTATTGTCGACAGTCGACAAATATGGGAGATAGCAAGTTGTTGAAGAAAAACACCGTCGGCGCGGCCATAGATGAGGCGATCAAGAACGATGTACTCATTCAAGCGTGTCAGAAAGTCGTGCAGATTGAAAGTCTGACCGGCCAAGAAGCAATGGTTGCCAGTTTTGTGGCTGAGCAGATGAGAGCTCAGCAATTCGATAAGGTCGAAATCGACCAGAATGGCAATGTGATCGGGATCGTGTTTGGCGACAACAGCGGCCCGTCTGTCATGGTGAACGGTCACATCGATCACGTGCCGGTTGGTGCGATGCAGAACGCTTTTTCCGGCGAACTCGTCGGCGCGTCGCGCTGGGGCGAAGAAGGTACTGCGATATTCGGCCGTGGCTCTTGCGATATGAAATGCAATGTTATAGCGGCAGTCCATGCCGTCGGCGCGCTGAAGCGCGCAGGGCTGAAGCCCGGCGGGGATGTTATCGTCGTCGCTGACATCGAAGAAGAAACGGATTCTCCAAACGGCGTAAAATCCGTCATTCAGGGCGGATTGCGAGCAGACTTCGGAATTTCCGTCGAGTCGACAAAGGGCCATGTTTACCTCGGCCACCGCGGCAAATTGGAATTTGAAGTAAAGTTCATCGGCCGGACTTCCCATGCTTCTGAACCCTCGAACGGCGTGAATGCCATCTACCTTTCCACGTCTTTCATCGATCAGCTCCAGCATTATGCTGAAGGTCTCAAACAAGACAAACTCTTGGGACCTGCAACGGTCACGATCACGGGAATGCACTCCTCGCCCGACAATGGAACAGCCGTCGTTCCCGATCTCGTAACTCTGCGAGTCGATCGCAGATATGTTCGCGGCGAAAGCTCAGATAGTTGCGAGACCGAAATCGTGAATATCCTTCGATCGACCAACCTCAATGGCGAAGGAACGGAATGGACAGTCGAACTGATCAATCACTATCCGCTCATGTATACATCTGAAGATAGTCCAGTTGCCCAGGCAGCGATTTTCGCTGCAGAGGATGTCGATGGTACAAAGCCGGTCATCTCCGCCTGGCGTTTCGGCGTCAATGGTACCTTCATGAACGAAGCGGGTATTCCCACCATCGGCCTCGGCCCGGGTGACGAAAAATGGGCGCATACGCCTGAAGAACATATTGGGACCCGTGACATCACAGAGGCGGCTCGCAAGATCGCTCGTGCCGTGATGGCGGTAACGAAAGGCGGTACACTCTGATGAGCACGGAAACAAAGACGCAAAAAACCACTGTTGCGGACGCCATCTTGCGCTTGATGGAGACTTATGAAGTCGACACCATCTTTTCGATTCCCGGCGTACATACGGTCGACTTTTACAAATCCCTGCCCGACCGCAACATCCGCCACATCACGCCAAGGCACGAGCAGGGTGCCGCCTTCATGGCCTATGGCTACGCGTTTGCAACTGGCCGTCCGGCCGCATGCATGCTCATCACGGGGCCAGGCGTTTTGAATGCATCAACTGGCATTGCCGAAGCATACTCGGATTCAATTCCGATGCTCGTCATCGCCTCAAATAACCTCATCGCGGAAATCGGTGTTGGTCGGGGCGCATTGCACGAAACGAAGTCGCAGTCTGCAGTGCAGGAGCAGATTTCCGCATTCTCGCATACGCTTCTCGACGCTTCGAACGTCGAAGAGATTTTTCACAGAGCGATGTCGCTGATCGAAGTTGGGAGGCCACGTCCTTCGTTAATCGAAATCCCACGGGATCTATTGGCGTCGGCTGCCCCCGTACCATCAGGAGCTAAGCCCACGGTCTATCGTCCCGGCCCGCAACCTGCCGCAATAGCGGAGGCAGCAAATATGTTGCTGGACGCCAAGCGTCCGCTGATTATAGCTGGCGGCGGAGCACGATTTGCGGCGGAGAAAGTCGGCCTGTTGGCGCGGCGGCTTGGCATCCCGGTTGTAACGACCAATACCGGTAAGGGAATATTGCAGGACGGCGATCCACTCTCGCTGGGTTCCGGCCTGCCGTTCGAGGCAACGGCCAAGGCGATTGCCGATGCGGACGTCGTGCTCGCAGTCGGTACCGAACTGGGCGAGACGGATTTGCTCTACACCGGCCGCAGTTACAAAATTAATGGCAAGCTGATCCGCATCGATATCGATCCTAAGCAACTCACAATGAATTATCGTCCCACAATTGCAATTTTTTCGGACGCAGGCACCGCATTGGATGCACTGCTCGAGAAATGCGAGGACGGGACAACTCTAAACGATGGTTCGGTGGAGGCACGAGTGGCGGCAATCAACTCCGAAAATGCCAAGGATGCCGGCTGGTCCGTCGAGTCGCCCAAACACAAGCTCGTCCTCGATGTTCTCGCCAAGACACTGCAGCCGGATGCCATCATCTGCGCCGATTCCACTCAACTTGCTTACACCGGCAATCACTATTACCCAACAGCCACACCGGGCACCTGGCTCTTTCCCAATGGGTACGGCACTTTGGGAAGCGCTATGCCGGCGGCCGTCGGTGCAAAGATCGGTAAGCCAGATCGTGAAGTGCTGGCTATTGTTGGGGATGGAAGCTTCCTATATTCGATTGAGGAATTGACAACTGCCGTCGAAAACGACCTCGCTCTTCCGATAATTGTTTGGAATAATCGAGCGTACGGCGAAATCCGAGACGCGATGATCGCGTCCGGCATTCCCACAGTTGGCGTCGATCTCTACACCCCGGACTTTTTGATGATTGCCCGCGGCTTTGGTTGCCACGCGGTCCAGATCGACGATCTGAAGCAACTGGGTGAGGAGTTAAGTGCAGCATTCCACCGGAGAAAACCCACCGTTCTCCAGATCGACAGCGAAGCGGACATGTTTTCGGGGCAGGGCCGTCAATGACAACAGACGGCATCAAAGACCTTCTGGAAGGAGTCGTCGGTCCGAACCATGTCTTTTCCAGCCCAGACGCACCGCGACTTGTGGTTCGACCGGGGTCGACCGAGGATGTGTCTCGCTGCCTTGGAATTATGAATGCACAGGCGGTGCCCGTCGTAACCCTGGGAGGGATGACTGGGCTCGTGGGGGGGACCGATTTGTTTGGACCGGTGGTTGGCCTGTCGACCGAACGACTAAACAAGATCCACTCACTTGATCCAATACGAAAACTGTTATTTGTCGACGCCGGCGTCAAGCTGGAGGAGATCCATCGTTTCGTCTCTGAACACGGATTTCGATATGGGGTCGATTTTGGCGCCAGGGGCAGTTGCACGATAGGTGGCAACATTGCGACGAATGCCGGTGGCAACTCGGTCGTCCGCTTCGGAATGACGCGAGCAAATGTTGTGGGCATTGAGGCTGTTCTTTCCGACGGACGTATCCTTTCGGATACGGGCGGTCTCGTAAAGAATAATACCGGTTACGATTTGAAGCATTTATTTGTCGGATCGGAAGGAACGCTTGGTGTTGTTACAAAAGCGGTTCTGAGGCTAACGCGGCCATCATCTGACACAGCAAGCGTGCTCCTAGCATTGAACAGTCTCGACGATGCATTGGCAGTAATGGCGACTCTCGAGTGCCGGTGCGGCCAGTCCCTGTTATCTATGGAGATTATGTGGAACCGTTATTTCAAGACAGTAAGCAAAGCCATCTCGAAAGGTTCGCCGCCGCCTCTGTCCGATGCGTTTCCAATCTATATACTTGCACAAGTCGAAGGGATTGATGCTGATATTTCCGCACAAGACGTTCTCGTGCGGTCACTCGACGACGTCGACCTCATTCAAGAAAGCGCCCTAGCTGACTCGCGATCCGGCGAGGAGGCATTCTGGTCTATCCGAGATGGCTCCGAATTTATCGAAACGAGCCACCCGCGCGTGCTGTCCTTCGATGTCAGCATGAGACCGCAGGATTACGCCACTTACGTGGAGAAGGTCGAGAAGCGACTCGGGGAAGCGTTGCCGTATGCGGTGCCCTATAATTTTGGACATCTCGCAGATGGAAATGTCCACTTTATGATCGGGCATGACAATACCGTCGCTGAAGCTGATCACATAATCGAAACATGTGTGTATGAGACTCTAACCGACTACTGGCCAACTTCGGTCTCTGCGGAGCACGGGATAGGGCGGGAAAAGGCCGACCATTTATGGCGATCGCGTTCTTTTGAGGAGATCGGCGTTATGAACTCAATTCGCACCGCACTGGATCCTGTTGGCATCCTAAACCCGCACGTGCAGTATCGCACTCGCTAAATCTCATAAGCACTCGTGTGCGCTGCGTGCGGACACGATAGGCGCACGCAGCCGTAAGGTCGTGACACACTCTCAAACCTTTGTTTGAAGCATCGGGCTCTTCACGCTCCATTGTTCCCACTATTGAAGAAGAAACAAGTTGAGGGAACAATGGCAATTCAAATCGTTGGCGGTCCAGCCGAAGCCTTGAGAATAGACAATATCCACAAAAGCTTTGGCACTCTTGAGGTTTTGAAAGGCATCTCGCTCACCGCAAGAGATCACGATGTTATCTCAATCATCGGAGCATCCGGTTCTGGAAAGAGCACTTTCCTCAGATGCACCAATCTCCTCGAGCGTCCTTCGTCTGGTTCTATCCACGTAAAGGGTGAACGTCTCGAATTGCGGTCACATCCCCATGGCGGGATGCAGGCGGCGAACAGCAAGCAACTTGCGCGGTTTCGCTCAAAGCTCGCTATGGTTTTCCAAAGCTTCAACCTTTGGCCCCACCTGACTGTTTTGGAAAACGTCATTGAAGCACCGATCTCGGTGCTTGGCGTGCCACGGAAGGAAGCCATTCAGCGTGCAGACGAAACACTCGCGAAAGTTGGTTTGTTTGATCGTCGCTCTTATTATCCCACGCATCTCTCCGGGGGGCAGCAACAGAGAGCGGCTATCGCACGCGCGCTGGCAATGAATCCCGATGTACTATTGTTCGATGAGCCCACTTCGGCTCTTGATCCGGAACTGGTGGGTGAAGTCCTAAAAGTGATGCGCGCATTGGCCGAGGAAGGGCGGACCATGCTTGTCGTTACGCACGAGATTGCATTCGCGCGTGATGTCTCCACAGAGGTCATGTATCTTCGAAACGGCCTGCTTGAGGAGCATGGACCGCCGGAAGAGGTTCTCCTCAACCCGAGATCAGAACATCTTCAAAAGTTCCTCGCGCGCTCGAGGGCTTGAAGATGTTGGACCTTGTTAAGATATATCTCCCGCTGATCCTGAGTGGGACGGCCGTCACAATCGTCGTTGCGGTCCTGTCCCTCTCAGGATCACTTGCCATCGGATTGTTGGGTGCGCTGTTCAGCCTGACGGGAAGCCGGTTTTCACGAAAAATTGTCACCGCCTACACGACGCTCATCCGGGGTGTTCCAGATCTTGTCCTGATGCTACTGTTCTACTTCGGCGGCCAGACGTTGCTCAATCAACTGGGCGCGACGACGGGCCTTTGGGACTATGTTGAAGTGAGTGCTTTCGGGGCAGGCACGATTACGATTGCGATCATTTTTGGCGCCTACATGATTGAAACCTTCCGTGGCGCAGCACTTGCTATTCCAAAAGGGCAAATCGAGGCTGGAATGGCGTTCGGATTATCGCGGTGGCGCCTATTCACACGCATCATCTGGCCACAGCTTCTAGGCTATGCGCTGCCTGGCATCGGCAACAACTGGCAGATCCTCATGAAGACCACCGCTCTTGTCTCGGTGATCGGTCTTCAGGACATGGTCTTCAATAGTTTTCAAGCTGGACGGACTACCCGTCATATGTTCGTGTTCATGGGAGTAGCAATGATCCTATATCTCATTATTACAATGATTTCTGGGGTCATTTTTCACATTCTCACGCAACGCTATAGCCCCCAACCGAAGTCTAGGTGAGACCATGTTACAGACAGTCACAGACTTCAGCACCAACACTTCGCCAATCGACTTCATGCTCGTTTTTGCAAACTGGGAACTCTTTGCTAAAGGGTTGCTCAATACCCTCCTCTTATTTCTATCGACTACAATAGTTGGTGCTCTTGTGGCTCTTCCGCTCGGGATCGCCCGGGCTCATAGGGTTCCGCTCCTGAGTCCCCTTATCTTGTCGTACACCTACCTCTTCCGGGGAACGCCGCTGCTTGTGCAGACGTATCTGTTATATTATGGCGCGAGCGAGTTCGAAATCGTACGGCAGAGCTTCTTATGGCCGATTTTCAAGGGGGCTTGGGGTTGTGCCTTTGTCGCCTTTACCGTTAATACCGCCGCTTATGTGACCGAGATCGTGTGCGCGGGTATTCGATCAGTGCCTTCTGGCGAGATAGAAGCTGCGAAAGCATGCGGCATGCGGACGATGACGCGGTTAAGGCGGATTATTGTTCCAAGAGCATTCAGGATCATGCTGCCGACTTATTCAAACGAGGTGATCTTTGCGCTCCAAGCTACCGTCGTCGCTTCCACAATTACTATTGTGGACGTTCTTGGAGCCGGTCGGACGTTGAATGGAATGTTCTACCTCGCCTACGAAGGTTTCCTTGCCGCCGCCACAATCTACGTGGTCCTCACGTTTTGCATTGTGAAGCTTTTTGTTTTCCTCGAGGCCATGCTAAACCGCCATCTTCAGCCAATGGGGGCGACGGCGTAAGTCGCCAGTGCCGCGTCCTTCAAACCTTGGTTTTACTAATCGGCATGGCCTCTCATTCGATGGCCGGTAGAGTTTCTTTGCACTTATGTGCAAAGACAACGACAACCGAACTTTCGGAGGGATAAATGAAAACACTTTTCGCAGCTATTCTATTTTCTGCCACAACGCTCACAACGGGGCACAATGCGTTTGCCGAAGATACGCTACGTATCGCGACCGAGGGAGCATACCCCCCTTTTAACCAACTCGAACCCGACGGCTCGTTGAGTGGGTTTGACGTAGACGTCGCAAAGGCAATTTGTGCCGACATGAAGGTGACTTGCGAGTTTGTGAAGCAGGACTGGGACGGGCTTGTTCCCGGCCTGCTGGCAAAAAAGTTCGACGTGATCGCTGCCTCGATGACCATTACCGAAGATCGGAAGAAGCGCGTCGACTTTACTGAAAAGTATTACCAGACTCCGTCGCAATTCAGCGCGAAGAAAGGCTCTGGTCTAGATGTTACGCCAGATGGACTAAAAGGCAAAACCATTGGTGTTCAACGTGGAACAATTCAGTCGTGCTATCTTGAGAAGCACTACGCCAACAGCGAGCTTAAAGTCTATCCCAGCCAGCTTGAAGCGTTCAATGATCTCGTTGCCGGACGGGTTGACATCGTCTTTTCTGACCGAGTTGGAGCGCAGGAGCAACTTTTAAAGGGGCCAGATGGGGCCAGCTATGAACTCGTCGGGCCGCCCCAGAAGGATGCTGATTGCCTGGGGGAAGGTGTTGGGCTTGCCCTCAGGAAAAACAGCGACGAATTGCGGGACAAGTTGAATGCTGCAATCAAGCATATCCGCGCAGATGGCACTTACAAAGAGATCAACGCTAAATACTTCCCATTTGACCTCTACGGGGACTAACCCGCAGTCCGGGAGTCGATCGGCGGCTTGTACTCGAGTGCGAGCCGTTAGCGATTTTTTAAGAAAAGAACCGATTTTTATGAAGAACATTACCGCAGTCGAAATCCTCGAAAAACTCATCGGCTACGAATCCGTTTCTCACAAGTCCAATCTGGAGATTGCTGATTATGTAGCCGATCTCTGCAAAGGTTTCGGTGGCTGGGTTGATCGCTTCCGTTCGCCCGATGGTCAAAAAGAGGCATTGCTGATCGCCTTCGGGCCGAAGGTCCCCGGTGGCGTTGTACTGTCAGGCCACATGGACGTCGTGCCAGTGACCAATCAGACATGGACCTCCGACCCTTTTCGACTTCGACTTGCCGACGGCCGTCTCTATGGGCGCGGGGCTGTCGACATGAAGGGCTTTCTCGCCTTGTGTCTATCGGCTGCCAACGGGATAGACCTTGGCCGCCTCTCGAAGCCTCTCTACCTAGCGTTCTCCTACGACGAGGAGGTTACCTGCGACGGCGTGAAGCCGATTGTCTCCTTCTTGAAAACTCACGTACCTGCGCCGTCGTGCGTTATCGTGGGGGAGCCGACCGAAATGCGAATTGTTGGGGCGCACAAGGGCGCTATCGACTGGAACATCCAAGTCCATGGAAAAGCGGCTCACTCGAGCCTGCCTCATCTGGGATCGAATGCAATCCATGCCGCCGCGCGGATAGTGCAACTCGTAGAGCAATTGGCCGAGGAGTTTTCGCGTTCCCCAGCACCTGATGCAGAAGATTTTGATGTACCCTTTGCGACACTGTCGGTCGGTTTGATCAAGGGTGGATCAGCACCGAATGTCATTGCCTCCCACTGCGAAATTCACATTGAGGCCCGCCCCCTATTAGTAGGAGATTACGCCTACATCTTAGGGCGTATCAATAAGCTTATTGACGATGATGTTCTGCCTCGATTGAGGAGGACGGCATCCGATGCAAAGGTGACGATCAGCGAAGTCGATTCGATCCCACCCCTCGTGCGTTGGGCCTCAAGCGATGCTGAGCGCCTAGTTGGGAAACTGATTGGATCAAACAACGTGGAAGCAGTGTCGTACGCGACCGAAGCCGGTTTTTTCCAGTCGGTAGGACTACCGACTGTGGTTTTCGGACCGGGTAGCATTTCACAGGCGCATCAGCCTGACGAATTCATTAGTCAGGATCAATTTGAAGCAGGCGGACGCTTTCTTGCGCAACTTCTGCGAACGCTCTACTAGCTACCACCTCTCATTGACCTGGAAATCTCCAGCAAGTCGTTTCGCATTGTAGCGATGAGGACTGATTGTCGGTCTAGCTTCCTGGACACCAAATACACGGGCCAATCGACCCGGAACCGCGCTGAGTTGATCCTTCGAAGCAAACCATCGTTTTCCCACCGCCACGCGTAGTGCTCGGGTAAGTAGCCAACGTGAAGGCCCGTGAGTATCATTTGCAACGTAGCTTCGGTATGCATTGACGTCACGCTTGAATTCCAGTTCGTTTCAACCATCTCCTGTTGCTGTGTAACAAATCCCCGGCGGATAAAATCTACGCCGGTAAGGTCCTCATCTGTCATATTGTCCAAGTCTCGCCCGAAAAGCGGATGTTCCGAACCGCAATAGAGTGCGATGCTCTCCGTGTGGAGTTCTTCGTAAGCGAGGTCGGTAAGGTCAGTCTTGCTGCCCGTGACGCCGAGGTCGCACCGACCATCGTAAACTGCTTTTTCCACGTCGTTTGACGGGACGACGTTCACCGTCAGCTCTACCTCGTTGGGCCGTGCGCGAAACTTTTGCATTGCGGGCCCGAACGGGTTTCTTGGGTCTGTCGCCACGTTGTCCATGAGCCATACCGATAGTTCGCCCATAAGCTTTCCTTTGGCGCCAGCTACGGTGGACCGAAAGTTATTCAACTCGCCAAACAGACGAAGTGTAGCCTCGTAGACGACTTTACCCTCCGAAGTGAGCGAAAACCCGCTAGGACCGCGCGAACACAGCTTTATCCCGAACCGCGTTTCCAGATCGGAAATGTGAATAGAGATTGTCGATCGGCTGAGGTTTAGCGTCTCTTCCGCCGCCGCGAAGCCATTGCATTCGGTCACCGCCTTGAAAACCTTCAAGAGGCGAATGTCGATCTTATCAAGCGGCGGAATATCAAATCGCATCGTGGCTCCAAGCGCGATGAACCTATCGGCAGGTCGAAAGTCCCATATACTGGCCCCATTCACGCTTAGATGGATCGTTCGGGATACAGCCGTACTTAGCGTAGGTCATTTGGCCCTTTGAGGGCAACCTAAACTGCACGATTAGTACTGTGGTAAGTGATAAACAGAGTAGTAGGGCAATTAATACGAACCACCAGATTGGTACCGCGGTGTTGCGTCGATTATCCATTCCCGTTCCCTTCGACATTTAGTCTGATCCGGTTGAGAGCGCCGTCCGCCGGTACTACGCGCGGTGTGGTACTCGTACCGAACACACTCTCTTGGCTGCAAGACTGCTTGAGACCAGTGGCTGAGCCAATCATCCGTCAGCGACAGCAAGTCGACTGTCCTCCCGTGTGCGCGAAGCTCCAGCCAACCCAATCAACCTTACTTGTTGATCTGCTTCATGATGTTTTGCGTTCGTCAAACGTTGGTTTGGCTGAACTGTGTTTCCCAAATTGACCCAACTGGCTATTCCGAAGCGACCAACGGTCGTGATTGACTCCACGAATTCAAAGCACAGCGGCTCGCTACCTTCGAGCCTAAATTTCGAGGGCGGGCGTCGTGCCGATGTTCCCGATATGGCGACAATGTCCGCCGAACTCTGAGACCGAGCGATTTCGCAAAAATGATCGATGCCCGCCAATCGAAAGATAAACTGAATGGAAAATAGTATCGCCGGCTACTTCGCTCAATACACGGTTCCGCAAGATGTCATTTCTTTCGTGGATCGGCCAATTGGGCATTACATCGGTGGCGTAGAGCTCCATACGACCGACGACCAAATCGACGTTATTGAACCATTCACCCGGGAAAGACTGACCGGCGTTGTGAATGGGACGCTCTCTGATGTCGATCTGGCGGTAAATTCTGCCCGAAGCGCACTTGCCGGTCCATGGGGCAAAATGGCGCCACTTGAACGACAGCGATTGATATTGCGGCTTGCCGAGGCAATGTCGGCCGATGCAGACTTTCTCTCCCACCTTGAAGCCATCGATGTTGGCAAGGCGATATCAGAGGCCCGGTCAATCGATGTTGCCGGTGCCATTGCCAACCTCGAATATTTTGCCGGCTGGACGAGCAAGATCGACGGTAGAACTACAAATGCAGTAGCGCTGGCGGGTGAAACACTCATGTACACTGTCAAGGAACCGGTGGGAGTGGTCGCTGCGATTGTGCCGTGGAACTTTCCCCTACAGATCCTCTCCTGGAAGCTCGCGGCCGCACTTGCATGTGGATGCACCATTGTCTGTAAACCCTCCGAACAGACGCCGCTTTCCGCCATGCGCGTCGCGCAACTTGCGAGTTTGGTGGGTTTTCCGGCCGGCGTAATCAATATCGTCAACGGGTTTGGACATGTTATCGGTCAAGCCTTGGCAGCGCATAGGGGCGTGGACAAACTTTCTTTCACAGGCTCGACGCCCGTAGGCAAAGCTGTCGGCAAGACGTCGCTGGACACGATGAAACGACTCACGCTGGAACTCGGCGGGAAGTCGCCGGTCATCGTCACCAGCAAGGCAGACCTGGACAGAGCTGCCGATGCTATTTTGGCTGGCGTATTTCTCAACTCAGGACAGGTATGCGACGCGGGCTCACGCGTCTATATCCACAAAAGCGTTCACGCCGAACTGATTCACAAACTGAGGACCGGCGCTGAAAGCTTACCTATAGGCGCTGGCCTCGACCCTACCGCTAGAATTACTCCCCTTGTTTCGTCGGCACACCGGAACAAGGTGCTCGACCATATTAGTTCGGCCCAAGCGGAAGGGGCTGCCCTTGTGACCGGCGAAGTGAGCGTCCCAAGTCAACGCGTCGACGGTATTTTGCGGCCAACAATCTTTGACAATTGCTCAGATAAAATGCGCATTTTCCGCGAGGAAATCTTCGGTCCAGTCCTTGGTGTCTCACAATTTGATACTATCGATGAGGCGGTCGAGCGAGCAAATGCCGGGGGTTTTGGGCTGGCAGCGGCAGTATATTCGCAGCATATCGACGAAACAATTCAATTGTCTCGTCGCCTAAAGGCCGGAAATATCTACATAAACGCGCACGGTCTTCTAGATCCAGCGATGCCGTTTGGCGGGCTGGGCGAGTCTGGCTTCGGTAAGGACATGGGGCCAGAGCAGCTCGATGGGTTTCTGTCGACGAAAAGTATTTATGTGCAAGTTGCCAACCCCTCGGCGACTGAGTGAGCATTTCCTGGAGGTGAATTGATGGAAGCTGTTTTGAAACAACGTAGTGCTCGGCCACCATTTTCCGATCATACGGTCGCCATTGCAAGTGAAGGATCCGCCGGTTGGGCGATTGCTGACGCTGCCGCGGATGCCTCGGGGAAGGGAGATGACGTGATTAGTCTTTGCCTGGGCGATACCTCCTTTGACACGCCGGATCGCATCTTGGAGACAGCTGTTGCGAGCCTGCGTGGAGGCCGCACGCACTACGCGCCGGTGCCCGGCACGCCGGAACTCCGAGCCAACATTGCCGCTGCACAAACCAGGTTCGACGGCCAACCTTGGCAAGCCGAGCAAGTGACGGTTTTTGGCGGGGCTCAAAGCGCGCTTTTCGCAACCCTGATGGTGGTTGCCGGTGCGGGCGACGAAGTACTTTACTTCGAGCCTTGGTATGCGACCTACGAAGCGACGATTCGCGCTGGCGGCGCGATTGCCAAACCCATTAAACTATCTTTCGAGAGCCCCACCTGCAAGCTCTCAGAACCCGAACTCATCGCTGCGATCACTGACCGAACACGAGCTATTGTTCTTAACTCGCCAAATAATCCTGGTGGATATGTTTTCGGCCAATCCGATCTCGAGGTCGTGGCGAGCGTTGCCCAGCAATACAATTTGTGGATCATCAGCGACGAAGTCTACAGATCTGCGGTGTTTGATGACGAATACTCCTCCATCACGTCGTTTCCGGACGTCATGGACCGGACGATCATCATCAACAGTTTGTCCAAGTCACATGCGATGACAGGATGGCGCGTGGGATGGGCCTTGGCTCCGCTAGCGGCCGCTCACCACCTACAAAACCTCGCGCAGTGCATGCTGTTCGGCTCACCGACATTTATACAAGACGCTGCAGCCATGGCGCTTGAAGCGGCTGGTGATGAAGAAATGAGATATTTTTCTGGAGAATTGCGACGGCGCCGGGATATCATGTGCAAGGCATTATCGGCAATCCAGCGGCTGAGATTTACGCGTCCAAGGGGTGGAATGTTCTGCTTTGTCGACGTCTCGGAGACTGGTCTCTCCGGCACACACTTCGCCGAGAAACTCTTTCGTTCTGAAGGGCTCGCTGTCGTTCCAGGCACGGCCTTTGGCCCCAATATGAGCGACTTTATCCGCATCTCCTTTTCCGCCTCGGAGGAGAATATCGAAAATGGGATGGTGCGGTTACGCCGCTTTTGCGCAAACCTGTGAGCCGGTCAAGGTTTTCGGCTAAACTTCGCCTGAGCGCGGTCCTGGGCCAAAGCCCGATTTCACCGATATCGCTCGCGGCTTTGGCCGGCTAACGGATCCCAAAATTCAACGGCGCGACACGTGACTTCCGCCGTATTCATTTAAGGAGAAAACTTTGACCGCCACCAATCTCGCATCGAGACTGCAGGACCCTGGGTTACTCAGCGACAAAGCGTTTATCGCCGGACGGTGGGTTAGCGCCCGCAATGGAGCAACATTCGACGTTCTCGACCCTGCTACGGGTCGAAAGATTGCGGCGGTTCCTGATCTTGGCCTAGACGAAGTAAATCAGGCAATCGACGCCGCGCACCGAGCGCAGAAACCATGGGCAAAAGTCACAGCGAAGCAGCGCGCGTTCTTTTTGCGTAAGTTGTTTGATTTTGTTGTGTCAAACGTTGACGACCTAGCAATTATCTTGACTGCGGAGATGGGTAAGCCTCTGCAGGAAGCAAGGACTGAGATTCTGTACGGAGCTGCCTATATTGAGTGGTTTGCCGAGGAAGCCAAACGCATCAATGGCGATGTGATTCCTGGTCACCAGGAGGACAAACGCATCCTTGTTCTGAAGAGGCCTGTCGGTGTTGTCGGTGCTATCACCCCTTGGAATTTCCCGAGTGCCATGCTTGCGCGCAAGCTCGCGCCTGCGCTATCTGTTGGCTGTTCGCTTGTCGCTAAGCCGGCCGCGCAAACGCCGCTTTCAGCACTTGCACTTGGCGTTCTAGCGGAGCGAGCCGGCATTCCGCCTGGCGTTATCAACGTGATCACATCGAAAGACGCTGCTATGGTCGGAGCGAGGTTCTGCGCCAACGAGTTGGTGAGAAAGATTTCATTCACAGGCTCAACAAACGTAGGCCGTATTTTGATGCGGCAGGGCGCCGACCAAATCAAAAAGTTGAGCCTCGAGCTTGGGGGCAACGCACCGTTTATCGTATTCGACGATGCTGATATCGACGCTGCGGTGGAGGGGGCCATCATTGCCAAATTCAGAAATGCCGGGCAGACATGTGTCTGTGCCAATCGAATCTATGTTCAAGTCGGCGTTTATAAAGAGTTTTCCGAAAAGCTTTCCAAACGGGTCGCCGGACTGAAGGTTGGTAACGGGTTTGCCAAGGGATCTGAGATAGGTCCTCTTATCGACGACAATGCGGTGCAGAAAGTCAAAGAACATCTAGAAGATGCACTTTCATTGGGCGCAAGCGTTACTGTCGGTGGGAAATTCGGCGAACAGGGAGAGCGGTTTTTCTCCCCGACCGTCCTGATGGGTGTGACCTCCCAAATGAAAGTTGCACGCGAAGAGACTTTCGGCCCACTCGCGCCACTCTTTTCATTCGACACGGAGGAGGAGGTTATTCAAATGGCGAATAACACGGAGTTCGGTCTCGCCGGATATTTTTACTCTCGTGACCTCTCTCGTATCTTCCGCGTTGCCGAGGAGCTGGAGACCGGCATGGTCGGTGTGAACACCGGACTTATTTCCACTGAAATGGCTCCGTTTGGCGGAATCAAGCAGTCTGGTCTCGGCCGCGAAGGGTCTAAATACGGAGCAGATGATTATGTCGACATCAAATACATCTGCTTAAGCGTTACCTGAGGTGGCGGCCAAAATGGCATGGTTCCGGCTTCATCATCGAACCTCGCGTTGGCTTACTCTCCACCACCCAACGCAGTCATATGATGATCAGTTCAATACAAGAGTTTAATAAGGATTGTAGACATCTGCGCTACAATGAAAATAGGTGAAAATTAGCGTATTATCGGCACTTTCAAACGAAGGTTTGCTGACGACTTCCTTGTTTGAACGCAGCAGAAATTCGTGGGCCATGCGTTTGAACTCCAATCAAGACCAACGGGGTCGGTGATGGGGATCTCGCCCATGCCGGTTATGTCAAATTGCTGTTGCTGATATCGTCGTTATGTCATAGCGATCCCGGACAACGGCCCCAGGAATTCACTTAAGCCGATGCGCATATGGCAGGAGCTTTGCCTCCATATGGGAGGCCCGCATGCAGTAACATTTTAGGGCAGAAAAAGGCGTCGCTTACTCAAGTCGGTGGCTTTCCCGGCTTCTGCGACAAGCCAGTCGATAAAATGGCTCACGTCGGGTCGTTCACGTTTCGATTCCGTGCACAGGCAGTAATAATTCTGAAGCGCGGGTACTGTGAGGGCCAAAGGTTGGACCAGCCGTCCTTCGTCAAGATCGCGCGCGGATATGATCTCGTCGCTCAGCGCAACGCCGTATCCATCGCGCGCCGCCTGCAGTACGATCCCGAAGTCGTCGAAATACACCTCGGAGCGACCAATCTGGGTCACGCCTGCTGCTGACTGATATATCTTCCATTGCGAACCATCGTCCTCGTGCAGAAGGCGATGATGGCCAAGATCTCCGATTTGCCGGATCGCGTGTGGGCCACGCAATAATTGCGGGCTGCACACTGGCGTCATGCGAATGCCGTGAAGCAGTTGCCACCAAAAACCCGACCATGGCGGCGCCCCGTAAACAACTGCAATGTCTGCCTTTCGCCAATTCACATCGCTGGCGCGACCGGCGGTTATCACATTCAGGGCGATGTTTCGGTTCTCTGCCATGAACTCGAACAGTCGGGTGGCGAGCCAGGCAACTCCGTGCACCTGGGGAATGGAGATCGTCAGCGTACTTTTGCCAGCATCATTCGATTTTTGCGCGGCAACTGCCTGAACACCGGTCGTCAAGGCATTCATTGCCTGCCGGGCGGAGCGTTGCAGGATCGTACCATATTCGGTGAGAACGAGTTGTCGACCACGCTTCTCGAACAGGGGCACATCAAGAGCGTCCTGAAGGGTGCGAAGCTGCTGACTGATCGCGCCGGGCGTCACATGCAATTCAGCCGCTGCTGCTCCAAGGTGGCTCAGCCGGGCGACGCTTTCGAAAACGCGAAGGGCGTTCAATGGTGGCAACGACATTCTTCCGTCTCCTGCACTAAGTATGTCCGGGGTCCATTATTCGTTTAGTTTTCCTGCTTGTTTTATCGCAGAAAATTTAGATTGTCTGCTGAAATGTTCCGTGTTGCTATGAGCAAAGGATTTCAAAAAAGAGATCCCAATAAAAGAGGGAATTAAAAAATGGATAAGCGATTGAAATGGGTGGCTAGATTGTTCTCAGGTGGCCTCGTTGCTCTGGCAGTGGCGGGACAAGCCCAGGCGGATGGTGACAAACCGGACTTTGCTTCGAGCGGAACGGTCAAGGTTTGCACGGCGGGCGACTTTCCGCCGATGCAATATTACAAAAACCCCGGTGACACTGATCTTGTCGGCTTTGAGATCGATGTCGTCGATGCGATCGCCAAGCACTGGAGCGCGAAGGCCGAATTTGTTGTCGGCGATTTCAAGGGGTTGCTGCCCTCTCTCGCTAGCGGCCGTTGCGATCTTGTCGCAAGCGGTATCATGATCACGCCGGCCCGGCTCGAGAAATACGACGGCGTACCCTATTTCGGGTCGCATGTAGTTCTGCTCACACCCAAAACAGACGAGACCTCGAAGACGCCAGAAGATATGAATGGCAAGGTCATGGCGATCGAGGCCGGCACGACCTATGAAAAAACGATGGCCGACCTCAATGCCAAGTTCGCCAAGGACGGCAAGCCAGAGGCCGTTATCCAAACCTATCCGTCCGCGTCGGGCGTCATCGAACAGATATTGGTCGGGCGGGCTGCAGGCACCATCACGCAGGATACCACCGCCGCGTTTCGTATGCTGCAGATGCCAGACCGACTGAAGATCGCCTATACGTATGACGAGAGCGAGACATACGGGATTTACATGCGCAAGAGCGCCGGTGATCGAAAGCTTGTCAAGGAAGCAATCGAGGCGCTGCAGGCAAGCGGGGAAATGAAGACCTTGCTTGCCAAATGGGGCTTGCCGGAAACATCGACCGACGTCACTCACGACTGAGTGGGGCGCGGTACGATGTTCGATTCTAATCTCTTCCTCTCCGCACTCTTCGGCTGGCCTCTTGCGAAAGGGGCTATGCTGACGGTCGTGCTATCCGTGCTAGTCATGGGCGTTTCGCTGGTGCTGGGCATGGTGTTCGGTTCCGCTGCCGGCTCCAAAAACAAGCTGTTGCGCTTTTTTGTTGGCGCTTACGTCTGGCTATTCCGCGGTGCTCCGGCCCTGTTAATTCTGCTCTTCGTCTGGAACGGGCTGCCGCAAATATCGCCGATTTTCCGGGCGGGCTGGTTCACGCCTTTCTTTGCGGCCTTCCTTGCCCTGACGCTCATCCAGATCGCCTATCTCTCCGAGATACTGCGAAGCGCCTTTGATGCTGTGGGGAAAGGCCAGAAGGAGGGTGCCGCCGCGCTCGGCTTACACAAATGGCAAATCTTCTTGCTGATCACGCTGCCCCAGGCTCTGCGGATCGCCATGCCTGCATTGGTCAACGAATTCATATCGCTTTTGAAGGCAACGTCCCTTGCAACCGTAATCTCTCTAAAAGAACTGATGACGATCACACAGTTCGCTATCGCAACGAGCTTCCGCTTCCTTGAATGGTATGGCGCAGCACTCGTCTACTACATGGCGATGGTCTCCGTTTTAACCATTCTACAGTCCCGCATCGAGCGCGCCCTTTCGAAAGGCCACCGCTAGAAGCCGTTCGTCATTTCCCTTTATTCCTAACGAGGAACGCCATGATCGAGACACTTCCGTTGCCCGATGCGCAACGGCCCTTTGCCGTCGAACTGTCAGACGTCAACAAATCTTACGGTACCTATCATGTCCTGCACGATGTCTCACTGAGGGTCGGGCAGGGGGAGCGCGTGGTCATATGCGGGCCATCCGGATCGGGCAAATCGACACTGATCCGATGCATCAACCGTCTGGAAACACACCAGAGCGGCAGGATCGTCGTCAACGGCGTCGAACTGACCGACGATAATTCGAGAATAGACCATGTGCGGCGGGATGTCGGCATGGTGTTCCAGCACTTCAATCTTTTCCCGCATCTGACCGTTCTTCAAAATTGCACGCTGGCGCAGCGCTGGGTTCGCAAGCGCCCGCAGTCGGAAGCGGTGGACATTGCGATGGCTTTTCTGGAGCGCGTACGTATTCCCGAAAAGGCCCATCGTTATCCGGGTGAACTTTCGGGCGGGCAGCAGCAACGCGTTGCCATTGCCCGTGCGCTTTGCATGACGCCGGGCATCATGTTGTTCGACGAGCCCACATCCGCACTCGACCCGGAGATGGTCAAGGAAGTGCTCGATACGATGGTTCGGCTCGCCGAAGATGGGATGACGATGATCTGCGTCACCCATGAGATGGGATTTGCGCGGCAGGTCGCAAGCGAGGTCGTCTTTATGGACAACGGCAGTATCATTGAAAAGGGAACGCCCGGAGCACTGTTCGGCTCGCCTTCGCATCAGCGGACAAAACGCTTTCTCAGCAATCTCCTACATTGATCGGCAAAAAATGAACGAACGAACAAACTGGTTTTGTGCTGAACAACTCACCGATACGATCCGGCGCATCTGGGAGCCGAATGTGCACCGGTTTTTCAGGGCCAACCTCTTCCATGTCATCGGCAAGGATGCCGATCTGGTCATTGATTTCGGGATGGGCCTCGCCCCGCTGCATCCCTTCCTGAATATCGAGATTGGAAAGCCTGTCATTGCACTGGCGACACATGTCCATGCGGACCATATCGGCTCGTTCCATGAGTTCGAAAATCGGCTGGGCCATGCCGCCGAGGCTGACGGTTTTGCCGGGATGGAGGATGCTGTCACGCTGGCACATCTGTTTCGTGAATTGCCCCAAGGTGTGGAAAAAACGCCGAATCCGTCATTCGAGCAGGACAACTACACGATCCTCGCGGCTCCCCTCGGCAGGGTTCTTGCCGAGAACGACACCGTGGATATCGGCGGTCCATCATACAAGGTCTTGCATCTGCCGGGGCATTCGCCCGGATCGATCGGGTTGCTCGACCAAGCGTCAGGCATTTTTTTCAGCGGCGACGCGATCTATGACGGCACATTGGTCGACGATCTGCCCGGCTGCGACAAATCTGCCTACAGCACGACCATGCGCCGGCTGCGGGATCTCGATATTTCCGTTGCCTATGGCGGTCACGGCGCGCCGATGTCCCGCGCCCGCATGCGCATGATCGCCAGCTCCTATCTCGACGCGTCGGCCTAACGGCAATGTGCAGCCTACTCCTCCATTTCGAAAGGTATCCCGATGACCAGCTCCGCAAGACTTGAAGCGCTCCGGAAGAAATATGCCGCGGCCGCCGGCGGTGACATCTTCGATGCGGCCTTTGCAGCTGTTGCCCGCGCCCAGTTCAAGGGAAGTGATCGCCGAAAATGGCCTTTTGCCGGCATTCCTACGTTTCTGGATGCGCCATGCCGTCCCGATGCGCAGGACCTGCCGGATTTCGGCGGTATCGACATTGCGTTGCTTGGAGTTCCAATGGACCTTGGGGTGACGAACCGGAACGGTAGCCGTTTCGGGCCACGCGCCGTCAGAACAATCGAGCGTATCGGGCCTTACGAGCATGTGCTCAAATGTGCGCCGTTCTCCCTAGCCGACATAGCCGATATTGGCGATGTTCCGATGCAGAGCCGGTTTGATCTGGCAATGTGCCATCAGGATATCGAAACCTTCTACAGACGGCTTGTGGGCGCTGGTGTCCGACCGCTTTCCGTAGGTGGAGATCATTCAATCAGTGCATCCATTCTCAAGGCAGTGGGAGAGAAGCGGCCTGTCGGCATGATCCATATCGATGCCCATTGCGACACGGCAGGTCCTTATGAGGGCGCTAAGTTCCAGCACGGCGGCCCGTTCAGGCTGGCCGTTCTCGATGGTGTTCTGGATCCGGAGCGCACGATTCAGATCGGCATCAGGGGAGGAGCGGAGTATCTCTGGGAATTCTCCTATGACAGTGGAATGACCGTGATCCATGCCGAGGAGGTGGCGGAGATCGGAATGGCCGCCGTGATCGAGAAAGCCCGTCAGATCGTCGGCGATGGGCCGACCTACCTGTCATTCGACATTGACAGCGTCGATCCCGGATTTGCGCCTGGAACCGGCACTCCTGAAGTCGGCGGGCTTACACCGGCCGATGTGCTGCAGCTGTTGCGAGGGCTACAGGGGATTGATTTCGTCGGCGGCGATGTCGTCGAGGTCGCGCCGCAGTATGATACGACCACCAACACTGCACAAATTGCGGCGCAGGTCATGTTTGCGATTTTGTGCCTAATGGTCTCCGGGAAAAGTTGAGGTCCGGTTGGTCATTCTTCGCAAGATTCGGTGGCTGCAAACCTGTGCGGGGTATGATCTTCTCCATGGATCAATCGTTTCATAAATCACCGTTCTCGCAGTGGTCGAATGAGGTGGTCGATGGTTCAGATCCTTTCAAGGCCAGGGACTCAAAGCGGACTCGTCTAGGGCAACCATCGAGCTTGAGTATTGAATGACCGAGATGGGGCCGAAAGCAGGCTGTCAGCTCCTGGAACTGGCAACTCGAGAAGCCGACATCATGGACCACCTGTGGACAGTCCATGATCACCCAAGTCACAGGCGAGCGGCTAGCGTTGGAAGGTGAGGTGGATGGTGCCGCTCGGTGCCGTTTCTGCCTTGACCGTGTAGCCAGCTTCCAGGCCGCGCAGATCGTCCCACAGGCGGATGCCGCGCCCGAGCAAAATCGGCGCGATAGCAACATGAAGGCGGTCGACAAAGCCAGCTTTGAGATAGTCGCGAACGACGGTAGCACCACCGCCTATCCTCACATCTTTGCCGTTTGCGACCCTCACAGCCTGCTGGAGCGCATCAACCGGGGTGGTGTTGAGGAAGTGGAAAGTGGTGCCACCGGCCATCTCCATGGAGGGCCGTGGGTTGCGGGTGAGGACGAAGACCGGAACCCGGAACGGTGGCTCGTCGCCCCACCAGCCACGCCAGTTCGGATCGTCGGGAAAGTTGTGGAGTCCGAACATGCCAGCGCCCATAATCTCGGCGCCCACATTCGCGAAGTACGCCTTCGCGTATTCGTCGTCGACACCTGTGGTCCCCGCTCCCGTGGTATCCTTTAGCACGCGCTCACGGAACGTTCGCGTTGCGGCATATGCGCCGACGAGGCGCGGCCAGTCCTCGCCGAACGGGGCTTGGGGCGTCTGGTCCGTCGTTGTCGCGAAACCATCGAGCGAGATCATGAGATCGACACGAACTACCACTGGAGTCCTCCTTGCGGGTTGCTGCACCTTAACCGCCCCTCCATTCGAGACTGAACACTAAGGTAAGTACCTTCATATCCGCGCGCGGATACTAAGGCAAGTACCTTTTTATCCTTGACCAGCGGCCCCGACCACTTTACTGATGCACATGCCCTACCATTCGACTCCGCTCGACCTCGCCTTTCACGCTCTCAGCGACCCGACCCGCCGCGCTGTGGTGTCGCGGCTGGTCGAGGGCGAGTTGCCGGTCAGCGCCCTGGCCGAGCCTTTCGACATGGCGCTGCCCTCCTTCGCCCAGCATCTCAAGGTGCTGGAAGATTGCGGGCTGATCGCCAGCGAGAAGCGAGGGCGCAGCCGCTGGTGCCGGCTGGTGCAGGCGCGCTTCGACGAGGCGGCGGACTGGATGGAAGCGGAGCGCCGGCGCTGGGCCGAGCGGTTGGATCGGCTGGAAGTCTACTTGGACAAGACGGAAGAGGATGATGAAGAACATGGCAAACCTGTTTGATACGTGGTCGCTCGACCGCGAAATCGTGCTGGTGAAGCTGCTGAACCACCCACGCGATAAGGTCTTTGCCGCCTGGATGGACCCCGAGGCGCTGGCCCAATGGTACGGCCCGGCCGGCCTCAGCATCGAGACCCACGAGGCCGATATCCGCGAGGGCGGGGTCTGGCGGTTCGACATGGTGGGCGTGTTCGAGGGCCGGGAGCAGCGCTTCCCGAACCTCATGCGCTTTCTGGAGATCGTGCCGAACGAACGGATCGTGATGGACTATGGCACGCCCGACCCCGACGATCCCGACCGTTTCCGCGCCACGGTGACCTTCGATGAGCAGGATGACGGCAAGACGGTGCTGACCATGCGCCAGCTCCATCCCAGCCGCGAGCGGCGTCAGGTGGTCATCGGCTTCGGCGCGGTGGAATACGGGCTGCAGACGCTGGACGGCCTCGCCGCCTGGCTGGACCGCTGAGCCGGATGCTTTGCGATTTTGCGGAAAACACGGTGTGAACACAAGCTCTAACGGCATCCGGTTCCGGAACGCGCGTGGCTGCTTTTGGAATCAAGACAATATGACATCAATGACCGTTTAGGGGCGCAAAGCAGCTGTCGTACATTCGGCCTCTTTCATTCCTTTTTTCGCCAAATCAAGTATTCGTTCAACGAGAGGGATAGCTAACGGATCTGCAGCCCACAATTTATTCGAGGAGAAGTACTATTGAATAGACGAGACAAAACAGGCTTTTAATGGGGATTGTAGATTTTTTCGCTACAATCGAAAATGCTTGAAATTCGTCTATTATCGGCATTTTCAAAGGAAGGGTTGCTGACAACTTCCCTGTTTGAACGCAGCAGTAATTCGTAAGCGTGTGTCGCTTTGCTCTTAAAGGGGGTCTTCTCTATTCGGCATGTTGTCGAGCATCTCTCCTTGAACATTTCTATTATTTGGCTATCCTCCGCTATGGGCACCATAAGACCGGGAAAGTTTTATGGACGGCATAAACCAGCATTCCTCCACCGGCGACGAGACGGATCTCGGGCCGAGGTTCAGTCAGCTTGCCCAAAACCTTGAAGCCGGTTTGATAGGGAGGCTTGCCCTTGTCGACAGGTTGCTCATGGCCCTGCTCGTCGGCGGCCATGTACTGATCGAAGGCGCACCGGGGCTCGCCAAGACCAGAGCCGTCAAGCAGCTTTCAAATCACGTCGATACAACCTTTGCGAGAATACAGTGCACGCCGGATCTGATGCCGGCGGATCTGACCGGGACGCCCATATGGAGGCCGGATCAAAGCACATTCGAATTCGTCGCAGGTCCGGTATTCCATTCACTGATTCTGGTGGACGAGATCAATCGCGCTCCGCCTAAGGTACAATCGGCGCTTTTGGAGGCCATGGCCGAACAACAGGTAACGGCAGCGGGGAAGACTTATCCTTTGCCAGATCCCTTTATGGTCGTCGCCACGCAGAATCCAATCGAACATGAAGGCACTTTTCCGCTGCCCGAAGCCCAGCTTGACCGCTTTCTTTTTCACGTGACCGTCGATTTTCCGGATGCCACATCCGAGCGCGAGATTCTCGATCTTGTCGAACAGGAGCGAGGCGGCAATCGTCCTATTGTCAGCGACAAGATCAGCATTGTCGAAATTCAGCAGGCAAGGCTGCAGGTCAACGCGGTTTATCTGGCGCCAGCATTGAAGGACTACATTGTCCGGTTGGTAATGGCGACCCGGGATGAAACAGGAGGCTCTGATACGAGAGCCAAGATCGAATACTCGGTGTCTCCGCGCGGTTCCCTTTCACTGGCGGCAGCCGTGAAGGCGCGCGCATTTCTCGGCGGTCGCGATTATGGCACGCCGGAAGATGTTCAGGTTCTGGCCGAAGATGTTCTGGCACATCGTCTCGGCCTGACCTGGAAAGCGATAGCGGAGGGCGAGACGCCTCGCGGCGTGATTGCGACAATCCTCGACCGTATCGCGCCCTTATAGGTCGACATGACACATGAACGATAAGGGCACCTACATTGATACAACGGCGCTGATCCTGTTGAAGCACGCCGCGACAAACACCAGGCAAAAACGGAACATCAGAACCCAGTCCATGCCGGGTCCTGTTGCAACCAAGCGACGGGGCCGCGGCAGCGAGATCGATGATATCAGGCTGTGGACCTACGGCGACGACATTCGCACCATCGACCGCAACTCCACGGCACGCACCGGTGTGCCGCATGTAAAGACCTTTAGAGAAGAAAGAGAACACACGACGTTGCTGCTTGCCGATTTCAGACCTGCCATGCAGTTCGGGACGAGGCGCGCCTTCATGTCCGTCGCTGCTGCCGAAATCTTGGCGCTATCAGGCTGGCGTGCCACAGAATTCGGTGGTCGAGTCGGTTTACTTGCCGTCGGCGGGATCGAACCGCTGTTGATAAGGGCCGCTCCATCGGACCGAGGCATGCTCGCAGTGATTTCCGGTCTGCTGAAGGCGCACGCTCAATCGCTCGATCTGCGATCAGCAAAGCCTGTCCTCCCATTGGACGCGTCATTGCGAATTGCAGCCAAGGCATTGCCCAGAGGCGGAACTATCGTGCTTGCAAGTAATCTCGATGACCGGGGTGATCAGTTCGAAGACGCCGTGCAGTTGGTTTTGCATCGCTGCGACTTGAAGATCGCTTACATCAGCGATGCTTTCGAACGGAGTGCGCCAGTCGGGATATTTCCATTCGAGACCCGCGAGGCGGTTAGAGGCGTGCGAATTGTTTCGAACCAAAATCCCGTCCGGAAAAAGCGTGAGGCAATGCTCCGTCAGATAGAAAGTTTGGGCGCTCGCATCGTAGAGTTTCACAGCGAAATCGAACCGGAAAAACAGATCAACTCTTTGGGCAGACTTCATGGCCGATACAGCTGATCCGCTCGATGCTTTGCAAGCAATTCGCCTGCCCACGGTCCCGGCATCTTCGCTTTGGGAGCAGATGGCTGTCGCACTGCTTGCCGGCGTGATAACGGCGATTATCATCCAGCTAGCGCTCGCTTTTCGAAACAGGAAAAAAGCTGAAGCTCTGGAGCAGAGTTTCATCGTCGCAATCAATGATATGGAAAACCTTCCTGATGATGAGCGTTTGGCAGCCCAGGCCTCGTTGATCCGGCGCTACGTGAATGTGGTTGCAGGCGATGGCGCTGCACGCAAACAGGGTGAAGACTGGCTGGAGGAACTCGATAATCTCTTCAAGACGGAATTTTTTCGCAAGGGCGGCGGTCGTGTCCTGCTCGATGGCCTCTATTCGAGACAGCCGCCGTTCAAGAGCGCCGAACTGGGAATTGCGCTCTGCGAACTCTTGCAAGGCAGAAGGTCATGATCGAGGGCTTTTCCTTTGCGTCACCTTGGGCGTTTCTTGCGGTACCGCTACCGCTGATTGCGGCGCGGCTGTTGAAAGCCCGGCGGCATTACGCCAGAACGCTGACGGTCCCTTCGTCTGTGGTGTTTGACAACATCGACGATGTGCAGACCGGCATCTTGGGCGCTATACGCAGCTTTACAGCGATCCTCTGGACGGTCTGGTCGTTGGGCGTGCTGGCCCTCGCAGGACCGCAGATCATACAGCCCGTCGCCGCATTGCCGGTTTCGGGCCGCGACATCATCCTGGCGCTCGATCTCTCTGGCAGCATGGAACGCAAGGATTTTTCGTTTGACGGAAGCTCCACCCGGCGTATCGATGTCGTCAAGGAAATGGGCGCGGGATTTCTACGCGGTCGCTCCGGCGACAGGGTAGGCCTCGTCATGTTTGCAGATGAGCCATTTCTTGCGGCCGCCCCGACATTTGATCTTTCCGCCGTCGAAACGGCACTAAGGAATGTCGAGATCGGGATTGTGGGGCGATCCACTGCCATCGGTGATGGATTGGGACTATCATTGAAAATTCTTCTTCGATCTCCGGCCCGCTCCCGAGTGGTGATCCTGCTCTCCGACGGTGCGAATACGGCGGGAGCGACCAGTGCCGAGTCGGCAGCCCGACTTGCCAAGACTCTTGGGATCAAGGTGCATACGATCATGCTCGGCACGGATATGAAGGAGAACGTCAGTTCGGCCACGATTGCGCCCAGGAGAGATACGGTCACGCTTGCCGATATTGCCAAGACGAGTGGCGGCGAAAGCTTTCTGATCAAGACCAATGACGATCTTCGCAAACTGGCAGCATCCCTGGATAAGCTGGACGCGAGCAACGTAGCCTCTCCATCGGTCCTCGTTGAGGACAACCTGTGGCCCTATCCAGCGGTCCTTGCTTTGCTTCTGTGCCTTGCGGGTTTTTTCGCGGCGCGGAGGGCCCTATGAACCTGTCCGAATTGATTTTTCTCCGTCCATGGTGGCTGGTCATTCCACCCCTACTGCTGGTTTTAGGCTATGTTTTGCGGCAGAGCGGCAATGGCGGGGACTGGGTGCGCGCAATCGATCCATCGCTGCTACGAACGTTGGAAAAGCGCAGCGCCTTCAAAGGACGCGGCAAAGGTCGTCCACGATTTTCAATCTGGTTGATAGTGGCTGCTATTATCGCCGTGGCGCTGGCCGGTCCGGCGATCCGCAACCAGGCCAGTAGCAGCTTTCGCAACCTCGACGGCGTAATCATCGCCCTCGATACATCGAAATCCATGGTCGATAGTGGCGCGGTGACCGACGGACAGATCGCTGCCACGCAGTTGATAGACAATAGCGCCGCGAGCCAGCAGGTCGGTTTCATTCTCTTCGCGGGAGACGCCTATCTAGGCAGCCCCTTCAGCGCTGACCGGCACATGCTGCATCCACTATTGGGTGGCGATCTTTCCAATATCGTTGCGGAGCAGGGTAGTGCCCCGGCACGGGCGATGGCGCTGGCACAGACCATGTTTTCCGACGCCGACATGATCGGCGGTGATCTCGTTCTGGTTACGGACGGTGGGGGCGTCGATCCTGCCGCAGTCGAGGCGGCGAGGGCGCTGCGCAAGGCAGGGCGCAGGGTGAACGTTCTCTTTGTCTCTTCGGCGCAGAGCGATCCCAATATGCCGGTGCCAGATAAGGCCGGAGCTGTACGGCTGGCGGCCGAAGGCGGAGGAATTTTAACGGACACGGCCAATCTATCGCCCCTGCTCTCGGCACTGGATTTACCGCTTGGGCAGAAGCTCGAGAAAAACGGCTATACCGCACTGGCGTGGCTGGATCTCGGGCGTTACATGCTGATCCTGGCTGCCATACCCTTCCTCGGGCTGTTCGGGAGGCGAACATGAAAAAGTCATTCCTCGCGCTCCTGTTGTTAGTAGTACCGATCCTTTTGCTTATGTCCAATGATCGGGCCGGCCGCCTGATGCTTTGGGCAGGCTATCCAGGTCTCGCGACACACATGCTTGCCGATCCCGCCTGGCGTGGTGTTGCCTATTATCGGGCCGGCGAGTACAAGTTTGCCATCGCAGCTTTGCAAGCAACTCGTAGTGCCGAAGCTGCCTATAATCTCGGTAACGCCTTTGCGCGCGACGGCAAACTTCCCTTGGCCGTAAGGGCTTATGATATCGCTCTCAAGCGCAACCCCGGCGACAATGCGGCATACGCCAATCGCCAGCTCGTTCAATCTTTGATGCAAACCCAGAAGGAAGCGGGGGATACTGTAGCCGGCGTTGCGAGTTCGACGGCCGCCAAGGAAAAACAAGGCGGAGAAAACGAAGCTTCCGACGATGATGCGGGAAGGAAGTCCACATCCGGCGATGGAATGGCCGGACAGCGCGAAGCTGCAGGCAATGCGCAGATGGCAGGTAGCAGTAAAGTCGACCGCCGCGGCGACGCGCGCAACAGTGAACTGCAGGCCGGGATGGGGTCCTCCAAGGGCGCGGCGACGGATAGCGGCGGCAGTGCCGGCAAAAATGGCGGGCAAACCACCCGGGCCAGTGTCGACGATACCATACCCGTGCAGGACGCTTTGGAGGCAAAGCTTGAAACCGAACAGGCCACCCTGCAATGGCTGGCACAAATCCCCGACGATCCGGTCAGGTTCCTGCGGTTGCGAATTGCGGCCGAGCACAAGCAGCGGCAGGAGAAAGGAATCGCCATTCAGTCGCAGGATTCCCTATGGTGAGTCTGGTTGCAATGGCACGCATAATCCTGTTGGCTGTAACATTCCTGGTGACGGGAACAATGACGAGCGCTCAGGATCAACCCCAGTCAGTCGGACGCATCTGGGTGGATGTCGATCAAACAAACCGACTGCCCTTCGTGCAGGAGATGATCCTGCTGCGACTGCGAGGCACCTATACGAGGCCTGTCGCGCTCGTCAAAACGGAGCAACCTGCGCTTCCTGGTTTTCGCTGGATGCTTATTGGCACGGATGAGTGGTCCGATGCCGTCGAAAACAGCCCGCAAGTGCGTGGCTTCGAGCAAGTTATCGCCGTCTTTGCCCAGCGCAGCAGCAATCTCGTGATACCGCCATTCGTCCAGAACCTGACTTATATCGACCGGGGCGGCGCCCGGGTAACGACGGTCATTCAAACCGAACCGGTGACCATTCAGGTCGCACCGGAATTGACGGATGCCAGTTCGTGGTGGCTTGCTGCCCGCAGCATCACTGCAAAGGAGGAGTGGAGCCGCGATCCCGATGGCATCGACATCGGTCAATCGGTCAAAAGGTCTATCACCATAACCGGAGTGGGTGTAACCGACGACCAACTGCCACCTCGCCCGGAAATCAAGGTGCAGGGATTGATTATTGTTCCGGCGGCCCCGGTGCGAAAAACCGAAATTGGCCTGGGCAAACCGCTGAAACAAATGCCGAAACTAAAAAAACCAGGCCCCTACAGGATTGTCGAGGGTAGAGAAGGTCCAATTTCATCAGTGACCTATTCATGGACAATCCGCCCGGTTACCGGCGCCCCTGCAGCACTGCCGGCTATCGAAATCCATTGGTACAATACAGACCTAAATGCTATGCAGCGCATCGTTATTCCCGGACGCACCGTTGCACTCAAGGATACTGGTCCAACACTTGCAGACATGGAGCGGTCGCTGGGGATCATCGAACGATCTGGCGAACGGGAGACAGTTTCTATCGACTGGGCTTTGATTGCGATTGTCTTTGTTATCGCTTTGATCGTGACTTTACTGTCGTGTTCACCGCAATTCCGGGCGCAAATCGCGAAAATTGCCCTACGCTTGCGAGCCTATAGGATCGGGCTTCGGATGAAACGCGCGGCAAACGTTGGCGATGCCGTGCTGGTCTGGCAGTTGCAGCGGCAGGTCGACGGACATTCGCGGTTTGCAATTGAAAACCTGGAGTCCATGGTGTTTGGCAAACAGCAAGCAGACAAGGCCTCGCTGGCTCGCATTGTCAAGCACCTGATCGACAAAAAGCTTGCCATTCATTGAGGTGTCTTTGCAATTTGATAAACGTACCAGGCTGTTGATTCGAACTTTAAGGCCATTGTAGACTTTCATGATACAATCAAACGCCAAAAATGGGCTGTCATCGGCATTTTCAAAGGAAGGGTTGCTGATCACTTCCCGGTTTGTACGCAGCAGTATCTGTAGGTCTGCGATTCAGTTCCATTCAGGGTGCGCAATGCCAACAAGCCGATTGCATCGCTCGGAGCGATCTTTAGTGCGTGGATGCCACAAACGGCGGCCGATTACGACGCACGGGTGAAAGCTGTGGCTACACTACCATCGCCTCGCTAATCGAAACCCACAAGGTCAATGCTGTCGATACGTTTACGTATCTGACCGCCAAACTCGCCTCCATCGTCAACGGTCACAGGCAGAGTCGCATCGATGAGCTTTTGCCGTGGAATTATTCGGGACGAACAAACGGCGAAGTCTGCTGTCGGCCCTAAGCGCACATGATCGAAGGCGAACCGATGAAACCTGCGACGAAAAGATTGGAGCGCCATGCCCATTGTAGGGAAGCGCTTCACAATCGATTTCTTGAAGAAGTTTCAACACGAGAAATGCAAGTAATTGCGGATGAGGCTCAGCTGTCTGGCTGGGTTCTTGGAAGTGCGACGGGCAATCGACAACGTGCGCGCCTCGCGGGCACTGACACGTGCGAATATAGGGCAGTTAAACTTCGTTAAACTGTGACGGTTTCAGGCTTTTCTTTCAATCTGTCCGCCTTTCATTTTGAAAATGCCGTCTTGTCCGCCCTGCGCATTGAAATCGCGCTCAAGCTCGGCCCAGCGTCCAATAAACTGATTGCAGGTGCTGCAAAATATAGGGCTGTCGCCTGTTACCGTCGCTGGAATCGTAAATCGTACCGCAATCCTTGCAGTCTAGCTTGTGGTCGAGTCTTTCCATTTCTCCATCGCCTCAGTGAAGTGGAGCCCACTTTCGCTAGAGATATCATTATCGCAATGTGAAGGAACGTCGCGTGCGCGTGCGACATCAATCAAGCTCGTCTCCCGGCTCATTGCCAGGGAACTCAATGTGCTCGTACAATGCACTCCGCTGTCAAAGAACGTCATGATACACCGCGCCAGCCGGTCACGTTGCAAGGATGGATTTTTTCCAATTTGCTGAATTGCGAGTTCATAGGCTTTCGCCATTACATCCCAGTCAAGGGATGAATATTTATTGGTGTAGACCTGTCTACGAAAAGGCATGACCGTGCTCCTCCCACTAGGCGGAGAGCACGTAAAATCTCTCAAACATCGACCGCCAGCTCAATGCGCAGTCTCGATGGTGCAATTAGTTTACGCTTTCATTCAGAAGAGTCTAGCCTATGTCTGATAGGGAACCTAACCCATTGCTTGGGGTTCACTGACAAATCCTGAAGGTGCGTCGTGGCTGACAATATTCTAAAGCCAAGTGGGACGAGCATATTCTCCGCCGAGAAATGCTCAAACCAATTTTACGGCAGCAATTCGACGGAAATGCTTCTCGTGCCGACCGACGAAAAATTCTTGGATTTGTTAAGTCGGTTGGAGCAAGCCGAAAAGGAGCGCAGTGATTACTCAGCCCGGTTTTCCAGCTGCTCTAGGCACCGCGCTTTCCGGAGAAGCTCGCGCCCAGTCTGGGAGGAACGGGCTCAGTCCGATCAAGGTTGCGCCAGTTTCCTAGTGCCAACCCATTCGCGCATTTCCTTTATCTCCTGCTTCTGAGCTTCAATGATCTCCCCAGCAAGATGGTGATTTTGAGGGTCTTTGCCAAACCTAAGTACGATCTCCGACATGTCGATGGCGGCCTGATGATGAGGAATCATACCCAGCACGAATGCGGCGTCGGGATCGGCATTGCCTATACCGGTGATCATCGGCCCATGCATTTTATCCATGGCTGCCCGATAGGCGATACCTGCATCCTGTGACACGTCCGGCACTGAGTCGCCATGACCGGAAGCCCCGTGGGGATTCTCGACATTTGGCGCGTGTGTGAGCCGGCGGTTGGCTGCAAGATCGATATTTCCAGCTGGGCCGTAAAAGGCAGCATGCAACCCCCAATATCCGCAGATGAAAACGATGAAGGCCGCTGCGAGACCGGCGGGTACCCCTGCAAGTTTGCGTTTCAGAGTTGGAAGGAAGTGCATTTCTCGAGTGTGGTCGGCGGTGATGGCGACGATGATTGCCATGATCAGTGCGTGTCCGATGAGGTCGATGCGGCCAAAAGGGTAGACCGATGCATTGAATATGACGAACAAGGCGATGGCTGACAGACGCCGGACCAGTGGGGTCCATAGCAATCCGAATCCCATCGTGAACTCAGCCACACCCGCCATCGGAATGAACACGTCCCGCGGAAGCCCGAATGTGAGGAACGGCTTTTCGACGACCAGTGGATAGAACCAGTCAGGGTAGGCGAACTTCTCCAGGCTCGACCACATCAAGGCGATCGCCACGCCCCACCGCAACGCCTGGAACCGGTGCTTGCGCCATTCCGGGTTTGAGGACGATTCAAGAACCAGATAGGCCGCAACACCGACGCCCAGTGCAAGGTAATCGAGCAGGTGAAAAACATCATAGTCACGCAGTGCCAGAAGCCACAGCCCGATGATCCCCGCCGCAGCGAAAGGCTGCGTCCTGCGCGAAAAGATCAAACCTGCGATCAGCAACTGCGCCCAGGAAACTAGTTCCGAGGGCGTTTTCAAATCCGGCGTCAGGTATACGCCACCGACAGCGAAAATGGCGATAAAGAAAGCACCGATCACAACCCTGACGAAATCGTCAAGACGCGTCCACAACGGATCAGAGAGCCGGTCAAGTCCAAGCAGAATATTTTCGCCTGCCTTGGACTTTTCGAGCGCACGCGTCGCCACGAAGAATGCAACGACAAGAACGATGCCCGTCCAGAACCAGACATTGCTCAAAGTAAGGCCAATGGACTGGGGAGGGGCGCCGACAATATAAGGGGCGAACCATTTGACGTGGGCTTGCGCGGGAACAGCGATGAAAGCGGCGATGGCCGCCGAAGATACCATAGCGGGGCCAGTGCGGCGGGCGGTGCTCTTTGCAAAAGCAGTCAACTAGGCTCCGGTGGTGCGTCGATCAAGGTTGAACATAAGATTCTCGTTGTGCATGAAGACAACGAAATGAACGTTACTCTTGCCTTGCAACCGCGGCTGAATGCCTTGGACCAAGTTGGAGTGCGTTTGGCCCGATATTGAGACCAATCTGTAGGCTATCAGCGATCCGGTTCGCGCGGACGATGAAGAGTTCCGCGGCGGATACCGTGCAAATATCGTCGACCGTCTTCTTGAAGAGATTCAGCCAATGGACAAAATGCTCGGGCTTGAGTCCTAGATGCTGGTGCATGCTGTGCGGGTTGCCGCTGTACCGGCCCGTGCGCATCGCCACGGACGACCAGAAGTCCACCATCTTGGCGAGATGAAGCTCCCACCGGCCCGCCAAACGGTCTTCAAAAATCGGCCCGAGGAGACTGTCGTCGCGAACACGCCGATAGAACTCATGTACAAGACGCTCAACTAGCATTTCGGTAACGGTATCTCTGCGTTCGGCATCTGACATGTTGGCAGTTCCCCAATAGTTCTTTTCTTATTCTGGAAAAGAGGTATTGTAAATGCATGATTTGGAGAGAGACGTGCGACTAACTGCCCACACAGACTATGGATTGAGAGTTCTGATAGCGCTGGCCGCTATCAACGACCGGCTTGTGACGATCGAGGAACTTTCGGTCAGGCACAGGGTGTCACGCAATCACTTGATGAAAGTGGCACAGACACTCGTCAATCTGGGGCTGGTGAAGAGTGTGCGCGGCAGGCGCGGCGGCCTGACCCTCGCCAAGCGCCCGGCAGATATACGTATGGGAAGCGTTGTACGAGCGTTGGAAGTCGATATGGAACTTGTCTCGTGTTTGGGCGATCAACCAGCCAGTTGTGTGTTCAGTGGCATCTGCCGTCTAACCGGAGCTTTGCGCGGTGCGATGGAGAGCTTTTTCGCAGAGCTCGACCGGCTTACCCTTGCTGATCTTGCCTCTAGTCCACAAAATCTAAGGGAAAGATTGGCAGTGCCAGTGTGACAGGGCATGGCTCCAATGACTGGAAGCCGGCACATAAGGCGGCGAACTGGGAGGATATCAAAGCGCTGAAGATTCTCGTTGATCACGGGGCGGATCTATCCATCCGCACGTGCATTGATGATTATGCAACGTCACTCGAAGAAGCGCGTCTGCTAGGGCGCACCGCCGCTGTCCGCTTTCTGGAGGGGCTGAGTTAAACGGCTGAGCTCCAGTCGAAAACCGGGAAGTTTCCGAACAAATAAAGTCGGTCGCGCGCAGTTAAATGATGGCTGTGGGTTGGAAAAGCTTACCCAAGTGTATCATTGCCGGCTTGTAGAATAAGGTTCACTCGGCACTCTGCAAGGGAGCCACGAATACCTCGGCCGGAGTCTTCTCAAAACGGACTCAATATACCTCATGAAAATTGTCGGGCCTTGGATAATCAACACGCTTTTTGCGTACGATCGGTTTGTGAACGCTCTCAATACAAAGCCCATAGGAGCTGGCGGATTAGTTCAATATAAGGTCGGCCGCTTTGGCAGCCGCAGCAAGAACAGCGGCATTGGTGTTACCGCTTACAATTGTGGGCATCAACGACGCGTCAATTACACGCAAGTTGTCCAAACCACGCACCTTTAGATTTGAGGTTAAAACAGCCTCCGGATCATCGTTGCGTCCCATCTTGCATGTTCCGACCGGGTGATATCCTGTCTTGACCGTCCGCCTGCAGTGCGCAGCAATCGCCTCGTCACTGGTTACGTCTGGTCCCGGAAAGATCTCACGCTCGATCAGTTCGCGCATGGGTGAGGCAGAAAGAACAGAACGGGCAAAGCGGAACCCGGCCATAGACAGCCGCAGATCCTCAGGGTGACCGAAAATCTGTGTGTCGACTATGGGGTTTGCAAAAGGATCCGCTGAGGCAAGGGTCACCGTCCCGCGCGCTTTTGGTCTAAGCAGCAGTGCGTTTATGGTTACGCCGTCACCCGGCTCTGTTCCCAGAACATCACGGTCGAGATAGACGGTTGGGACGCAAAACATCTGAATCGTTGGCATTTCATTGTTTCCGTCCGGATCAAAGAACGCACAGGTTTCAACGCCCGTGGTTGTCACCGGACCCGATTTGAACAGGAGATACTGCAAGCCCGCTTTAAGCATAGCGAGGCCCCTGTCCTGACCATAGTAACCGAATGCACCTCGCGTCGTCGCCACGACGGGGACTTCGTAGTGATCTTGCAGGTTCTTGCCAACGCCGGGGAGATTGATACGGGTCTTGAGACCGTGGCGTGTCAGCTCCTCTTCAGGACCTATCCCTGAGAGCATGAGCAGTTTCGGCGTCTGATATGCCCCGGCAGCCAGCAGAACTTCCATGCCCGCTGCCACCGTTTTCGGAATGCCACCCTGGACATATTCAACTCCGGTCACCTTGTTTTGCTCCAGACGCAACAGGGTCACGGTTGCGCCCGTCTCGATTGTCAAAAGAGGATTGTCCATGACAGGTGCAAGGAACGCATCCACTGCACTGCATCGACGTCGTTTGTCCCAATCCATTGTATGTTGCATGAAACCAACGCCGAACTGGCGCACGCCGTTGAAATCGGGATTGTAGGGAATGCCCATGCCTTGCAGTGTCTTCATGTAGGTTCGGGTCATGGGACTTGTATGGCCAAGGTCAGAGACTTTCAAAGGCCCGCCGACACCGTGGTATTCGCCTGCCAGATGATCGTTGTCTTCCTGCTGACGAAAATAGGGAAGCATATCCCGGTAGGACCATTGCCCGGCATTGCCCGGTTCTGCAACCGCTTCACTCCAGCGATCATAGTCCGCGGCCTGACCACGCATATAGACCATGGCATTGACAGTACTTCCACCACCCAAAACTTTCGCCTGCGGAACGATCGGGCCGCGTCCGCCCAGCTGGGGCTGGTCCTTGGTCTTGTGCATGGTCAGGTAAGTGTCCCGGGCAAGGAACTTCATGTAGCCTGCAGGGTAGTGCATAATCTGACTGGCATTGCGTGGTCCCTGTTCAAGGATCAGGACGCGCGCCTTCTGTTCGGTGATCAGACGGGCCGCAACAACGCAGGCCGAACTCCCGCCCCCCACGATGACGTAGTCAAATTGCCTGTTCTCAGACATGGTTTCTCCCCGCAATCGCGCTTCGTTACCAGTCAACGACTGTGCCATCATCTATCAGCGCCGATTGTGTGATGAAGGGTTCTTGTTGGTAGGGATGCGCATCGGCTATCGCTTCGTCAACTTCTACCCCAAGCCCTGGAGCTTGTGGAATTGACCAGTAACCATCGACCAGCTTGATGGGCCCCCGGACAACTTCAGAGTACCACGGCACGGCACCTGACATTTCTTCCTGAATGGTGAAATTAGGTGTCGAGATCGCAAAGTGGAGCGCTGCCGCTCCCGCAATCGGGCCGAGAGGATTGTGCGGAGCCATGCCGATCCCTGCCATTTCGCACATGGAGGCTATCTTCTTTGTCTCCAACAGTCCGCCCGTGTGGCAGATGTCGGGTTGCGCTATCTGGATTGCTCGTTCCGCGACAAGCACCTCGAATTCCTCACGGCCGATCAAACGTTCCCCTGTCGCAAGAGGAACGGGACAATGCTGTGATAGTTTGATCAGTCCCTTGATATCTTGAGGGGGCAGAGGTTCTTCGATGAACATGGGCCGATATGGTTGCAAGACTTTGGCGAATTGCAATGCCGCACCCCATGAACCACAACGCCCATGGAAGTCCACCATGATCTCGATATCGTCACCAACAGCTTCCCGCAGTGCCTTCATGGAATTGTCGACCTGGCGCAGTGATTGACCATCGGCCGTCATATGCACATAAGGGATGAACACGACTTTGATCGCCTTGTATCCCTTTTCGATAACCTCGAGTGCGCGTTCCACAACTTCGGCCGGCCCGAAGGAGCCATAAACCGCGTCCTGTTGCCCAAGTCCGAGATGCGTATAGACCTTGACCCTGTCGCGCACTTGACCACCAAGAAGACGCCAGACTGGCAGGCCCACCGATTTGCCGAAGATATCCCACAAAGCCATCTCAATGCCGGATACAGCCGTCATCCCGATTACACCCAGTCGCCAGAATCCCTGTTTGATAAACCGACGATAGATCCCCTCAATATTCCTTGGGTCCTGTCCGATCAACAATGGTGCAAGATCGTCGATTGCACCGACAACAGCGCGTGTCTTCCATTCCAGCGTCGCTTCGCCCCAACCGATCAAACCGTCTACATTCGTTTCAACGCGTACAAAAATCCAATTGCGCAATCCCGCGTTGACCACTTGGGTGGTGACCGAAGTAATACGGATTGTATCGCTTAGCTCGGTTATGGCCGGTATTGGCTTTTCGCTTGTCTGTATCATTTCCATTTTTCTCCGCTTAGCCAATCAATTCCGGGCGCAAACTGATTTCGCCTGACAGTGTCTCTCCTGGGTGCAACACCTGTAAATCACCCAGCGACTTCTGGTGATGGCCGTCAGCCAGATGGCTCATCGGCTCAAAGCAGAAATAATCGCGTTTGAAATCTGGATCGAAGGTGGTGTTGGAGACGAAAATGAAAGCATGTTTGAAGAGGCTGTCCGCCTTCAATGTCAGTCGGGTATTTCGCTCCGGCCAGGTGACCTGTGCGTAGCCGCTCCACTTTTCGAATCCATTGTTGACCCAGCGATGCGGCAGTCTGCGTGGTTGGCGAAAGTCGAGGTCATCGGGTATCTCCGTGGCCTCCCCTGGGAGCCAACCATCGAGTTCCGTCCAGAAGCGCTCGGCCGGGGCTAACAAGGTAGTTTCGGGTGTCATTGAAAAATAAGGGTGCCAGCCAAGACCAAACGGCAAGGCGTGTTCTCCCTTGTTGGTAACCGACAGACCGATGGTAAGCCCATCCTTCTCCAAGCGGAACTTTTGCTCTGCTTCATAAATATACGGAGTGTCATTGCTCCGATGCGAGAACCGCAGCGTCGCCGCGGTTGGAGATGTGTCGGTGATGTCCCATGTCGACAGCCACCCTTCACCGTGCAGATAATGTGGATCCCAATCAGTGTTCGGTTCCAGCTTGAAATGCTTACCTTCGAAAGTGAATGTGTTGCCTTTGACGCGATTGCCAAAGGGTACAAGCGGGTAGCATCCGGATTGCAAAGCTGTGGCGGCATCATCAATTGCTTCGCGTAAAATAGCGGTTCGCTTTGACTTTTGCAGTAACCAAAAACCAAGAACAGTTCCGCCGCGGGTGGAAATGCGGGCTTCCAGATTGCCTTCGGCCAGTGTGAGGATAGGCATTTGAATACCGTCAACCCTTGTTGCGCGCGAGGCTTCGCTTGATCGCCTGGATATTGGCGAGCACAGCAATGACGATAATCAATCCCCTTACGACCTGCTGGAAGAATGGATTGATGCCCAGGAGTACCAGGCCGTTACCGATCAGGGTGATAACCAGAACCCCGAGAAGTGTTCCCAGCATCGAGCCTCGTCCACCCGATAGCGCGGTGCCACCTACTACAACGGCGGCAATGACGTCAAACTCCAAACCGTTGGCTGCGGTGGCGTTCCCCGACCCGAGACGCGAAACAAGCAGAATGCCGGAGATGGCGGCCATTGCGCCGGCGATGGCAAACAAGGCGACCCGAATTCGCGCGACATTGATGCCGCTCAGGAATGCCGCATGATCATTGCCGCCGATGGCAAACACTGAGCGGCCAAACGCTGTCTTGCGGCTGACGAATGCAAATACTGCGAAGAAGAAAAGCATGATGACAGCTGCTGGCGGTATACCGAGGATCGGCTGATCCAGGAGATCGACGATATAATTGCGTCCGATTGAAACGGGGAGGGCGTCAGTCAGAAACAGCGCTGTTCCGCGCAGTGCACTCCACAGGCCAAGCGTGGCAACAAAAGACGGCACATCGAAATAGGCTCGTAAAATGCCGGCGATCGAACCGAGTGCTGCGCCGATTGCGATGGCAACCAGGAAAGCGATCGGTGTGGGTATTCCCCACTGCAAAAGATACGCCAATACAACTGAGATGAATGCCACCATAGGCCCGACGCTGACATCAATCTCCCCCGATATGATGATCAGCGTTGCTGCCCAGGCAGCGATACCGATTGTTGCGGCATCACGCAGAATATTGATCTGATTGTTAAAAGACAGGAAGCCATTGGCCAGACTGCCAAACACAACATAGAGCACTAGGATCGCCACGAAAAGACTGATCTCGTTCATATGATTTGAGATGCGCCATGCGCTGCCTGCTGTGGCTTTTGTTGTCTGGATTGCCATAATCTACTCCGTCAATGGCCCGCGATGCAGGCTGTCATCAAGGCATCCTGATCAATGTTAGGGGCCTTAAATTCTTCATTCAGAACGCCATCGCGCAGAACGAGCGCGCGGTCACAAACAAGCGGCAGTTCCTCGATCTCGCTTGACACAAAGATGATACTACAACCATCGGCAGCGAGCTGCCGCATGATCGCATATATCTGACCCTTGGCCTCGACATCGACGCCCCTCGTGGGCTCGTCAAGAAGCAGAATACGGCTATTGGCATAGACCCAGCGCCCGATAACGACTTTTTGCTGGTTGCCGCCTGAAAGGGTGCCAACCGGAGTATTGGTCTGCGCCGCTTTTATATGGAGGCGCTCCATTATCTGACGGGTGGCATTCATCATCATCCGGGCGGACAAGACACCCCGTTGGCTGACAGCAAAAAAATTGGTTGCAAGTGTATTCTCATCGACGCCAAGGAGTGGAACGATGCCCTCATCCTTGCGGTTTTCCGGCGTATAACCAACGCCAAGATCAAGCATTTTTCTGTAGTGAGGAGTGCCGACACCGCGTCCGTCGATCTGGATTTCTCCACCGTCCAGGCTGCGGATACCGGTGATCGCCTGAAGGAGTTCTGTGCGTCCTGCTCCAAGCAATCCTGCTATTCCGAGTACCTCTCCCTGCCTGAGGGCGAATGAAATGGACTTCAGTTTCGGCAAGAGCGAGACGTTTTTCACCTCGAGAGCGATCTTGTCCCTGGCGACGGAGGCGGGTGCCTGGGTCGCGGCAGACTCCGATCTGAGCATGAGCCGGACGATCTCTTTGGTGTCCGCCTTGCGCACGTCCACCGTTTCGATGATCCGTCCGTCACGCATAATCGTTGCCGTTTGCGCAATCTGCCGAATTTCGTTCATGCGATGGCTCACATAGATGACGGCAATTCCTTCGGACGCGATGTTTTTAACCGCAGTCATAACCTTCTCAGCTTCCGCTGAAGCGAGGGAGCTTGTTGGCTCATCTAGAATGACGAGACGCGGCTTGCCCAGAAGCACGCGCGCGATCTCAACGAGCTGACGTTCGGCCGGGGAAAGGCTCATGACGAGCTGGCTCGGTGAAAGCGAAAGGCCAAGACGGGCCATAGCTTCCGCAGCTTCTGCCTCCATGACTTTGTATTGGATTATGCCGTTTTGTTTTGGCCAGCGTCCGAGAAACAGGTTTTCGGCAACGGTCATGCCAGGAACCAGGCTGAGTTCCTGGTAAACCACGCGCACGCCACGGCCAAAGGCTTCGGCCGCACGAAGCGCACCGCTATGAGTGAGCGGCTGGCTGCTGACAGTGACCGTGCCTGTATCTGGTGTTTCGGCTCCGGTCAGCATGCGTATCAATGTTGACTTCCCTGCACCGTTCTTGCCGAGGAGAGCACGAACCTCCCCGGCACGAACAGAAAAATCGGCATTGTCGAGCGCAAGGACGCCCGGGTATTGCTTTGTTACACCGGCGATCGAAGCGATGACTAATTGTGCTTCGGATACTGGATGGTTGAATTCTGCAGGCATAATGACCCCGGACAAACTCAGTTGCGAACACGAACAGTCAATGTCTCACGGCACGCCGTCGGAATGAGCCTTCAACCAACCCTTGCCTGCATCAGAGCTGGCGTAGAGATCAATGTCGTAGGGCACGCGGATATCGGCGGGCTTCTTGCCGTCGATAGCATTGATAGCCTGAGTCAGCGCCAGTTTGCCGAGGCCTTGCCCGGAAATATCGACCACAGCTTTGATCACCGTATTGTCGGCAAGTTCCTGGGCTATTTCTGTGGTCATATCGCCACCAAAAACCACCGTCTTTCCAGTCCGACCCTGGCTTTTAACCGCCCGTGCAGCGCCAAGCGTTGCGCCGCCTGCCTCACCAAAGAAGGCATCAAGATCAGGATTGGAGGAAAGCATCGTGCTGGCGACCGAAACGGCTTTGTCCAGGGTGGCACCTTCCTGGTTGGCAACAATTTTCGCTCCCGGAACTTTCGCCATCAGAGCTTCTTCAAACCCCTTGCGGCGCGTAACGCAAACCTCGACAAACTCGCAGTTCAGTACCGCAATTTTTGGCTCTGTCATCTTTGCTGCTATAAAATAGTCGCCTGCCGCATTGCCGAGTTTGTGCCCAAACTGGAACGGATCGCCTACTGCATAAGCGGACACATATTCAGCCATGTCCTTGTCATTCAGACAGGTATTGTAGCAAATAACGGGAATACCCGCGTCGTGGGCGCGACGGATCGAACGATATGATCCATCCGCGGATACGGGTGAGACGATAATAGCCTGAACGCCAGCGGAGATGAGCGAGTCAATAAAGGATGATTCCTTGCTGACGTCACCTTGCGCATTGGTTTCGATAATATCGAGTTTTCGCCCAGCCTCACTTGCTCCCGTCTGAATGCCTTTGCGGACCCCAGCGTAAAAGCCCTGTGCATCCATATAGATTGCGCCGACCTTCAACTCTTTTTCCTGTGCAGATGCAGATACCAGCCCGCCCAAGGCGAGAATAGCTGAAAGTGCGAGCTTGGCGCTATTTTTCAGTAACATGAAAACCTCCCGGTTTAAAAATATCGGCCGCCATCTGTGATGTGATCGGCGCAGCTCCTCCAGAGCAACCTTCTTCTATCTGTTGATCATATTTATTGTCAATATAAATATGATTTATTTGGGGATTCTGGATGGAAGAGTAATTGATTTGCTTTAATATCGTTTGATAGAGCGCGGTTGCATAAGAAGGGGGATTTTTATATCATATGATAAAATTCAATAAATATGATTAAATAGGATGGCAAATGGTTGGGCGGCTTGCGGGAAAACATGCGATCATTACAGGTGCGGCACAGGGCATCGGAAAAGCCATTGCTGAAGTATTTGCCTCAGAAGGTGCCCGGCTGACCCTTGTCGATGTTGACAAGCTTGGTCTTGATCAGACTTTGAGCGCGCTTCTTGATAGGGGTGCGTCCGCAACGTCCGCTGTTGCAGACATTACCGACAGCAGGCGGCTTCAGTCCATCGTCGATAAAGCTGCGAACCACGGCCGGATCGACACTGTTGTAAACAATGCAGGCATCAATGTCTTTCGGGATCCGCTCAACATGACGGATGAAGATTGGGAAACTTGCATGGCGGTCGACTTGAAAGGGGCGTGGAACCTGACACGCGCCGCTCTGCCATCATTGATTGATGGTGGTGGCGCAATCGTCAACATCGCTTCCAGTCACTCTTTCACTATTATCAAAGGCTGTTTTCCCTATCCCGTTGCAAAGCATGGGCTCATCGGCTTAACGCGTGCCATAGCGATCGAGTATGCCGATAAAGGTGTTCGCTGTAATGCTATTGCCCCTGGTTATGTTGAAACGCAAAAGGCAGTTGAATGGTGGAAGACGTTCGATGATCCTGAGGCGGCGCGGCAGAAGACGTATGATCTTCATCCGCCCAAACGCATTTGTTCACCAGTCGAGGTAGCCAAGACAGCCTTGTTTCTGGCCTCTGATGATGCGCCGTTCATTAATGGAGCAACCATACCGATCGACGGCGGCCGAAGCATTGTTTATCACGACTAGCTCGCCATCGAAGGCGGAAGAATTAAGAGGGATTGATGCAATTCAGAGATACGAAAGATGGCGTTGCAGCAGGAGGCACGTCCGGAGGCGGCGGAAAACGGCGCGTCCAGGAAGTTCTTCTGCAAAAGTTGGTCAATCAGATTGTATCTGGTGAAATCTCGGAAGGTTCGAAACTCCCTAACGAAAGCGAGTTAACAGAGGAATACAATGTCAGCCGGACGTCTATCCGGGAAGCTATGCAGCACTTGCTTGCGCAAGGTATGGTCCGGTCCCGTACACGTGCAGGTACAATCGTACTGCCACGCGAAAACTGGAATTATCTCGATCCTCTGATCCTGGACGCGGCATTGCGGTACAGTGCGGATGATCGCTTTTACCTGTCATTGGTGGATGCAAGGCAGTTGTTGGAGCCGGCAGCTGCGGCTCAAGCAGCCGCAAATGCGAGCACGCGGCAATTGACAGCGATCGCCGAGGCATTCGACGACATGGTTAGCGCCAATGCGCGCGACACCGAAGAGTGGAGCAGGGCAGATCTCGATTTCCATACGGCGATTATCAACGCAAGTGGCAATTGGGTCTATCGCCAGTTCGCAACCGCAATTCGAGCCGCACTATTAGCCAGTTTTCGTCTCACCAATCGCGCCAGCCAATCTCATGACCATGCTATCATGATGCATCGCGATGTCTTGGAAGCCATCCGTATGCGCCGACCCGACGCTGCTCGTGACGCCATGGAACGCCTCATAGGGACTGCCAGAAGTGAGATAACACACGCCCTGCATCGCAATCACGATATGTGAGATGCGGCGGGTCAGATTGTCGACCCAGGCGGATCAAGGCGGCAATTGGAAATCAATCATCCCGGTATACTCTTGTCACTTTGCTCTTAAAGGCGAGATGAAGAATTCAACAAAATCAAAGTCGTTCCATTGCCACTAAATCTGGTATTTTGCCTTTAAATTTGAGATTTTTGCCCCTAAACTTAAGTGGAGAATATAATCCAAGTGCATCATGGCTGTTTCAGGGTGGGGGATCAGCCCGCCACTGTACCTCTCGTCAAGCCGTTGTTGATTACTGGGCGGCCAGCGTCTTCGCTAAACATGACAACACCCGCGAAACGCGAGAGCGAGATTCCTAATCAAAAAGCCCTGGGTTATCCGCCTCGATTTGTGGCAGATCGCTCAAAATACCGTTTAGATGTGTGTACATCGCATTTCCCGCTGCATCTGCATCCTTCAGGTCAATGGCGGTGATGATCTTTTCATGTTGGGTTATTAAATTGCCCATAGAAGCAGGGTTGCGTAACTGCAAGTTGCAGACACGATCCATATGCGCCTTGATGTCGGAAATCGCATTCCAGGCGAGTCCACACCCAGCTCCCTCGGCAATCGCCATATGAAATTGCTCATCTTCCCTGCGGAAACCATTGTGATCTCCCGCTTCCATGGCAGTTCTCTGCCGATCAAGAATTCCATCGAGTCTGCGACGCGTCCACGTGTCGAAGCTTTCACTGGCACGGCGCGCGACGGCAACCTCGATCGCTTCTCGTACGAATCGGGCTTCCATCATCTGCCGAGCGGAAATCTTTACGACGACGGTTCCGCGATTTGGTCTGATCTCAACAAGTTTGGATTTGCCGAGCGCGATCAGCGCCTCTCGTACCGGCTGCCGGGAAACCCCCATGCGGGTAGCAATCTCCTGTTCGGAAAGCCGCGAACCCGGTGAGAGCTCAAGGCAAATGATTGCCTCGCGCAGATCGCGTTCCACCTGCGCTGCAGTCGTTTCACCAGTGTCAATCTTCAAGGTTTCTAGGTTCATGCTCTTTGCCGTAGCCGTCTCGTTGACAATCCCGAATAACCACCATACAGTACCATACAATTAAAGGGGAACACAAGCGCGGCGCAATATGCGCCGGGCAAGATGGAGGGGCCGGGGCAAAATCCCGGTTTATTGATGACGGTACAGCCCAATTTCATACGCCCTGATTCCAGTGATCCGCGATTGCAGAATAAATCGCGTTACCAGATGCTTGTTGATGGCAAGTCCGTAGATGCATCCTCTGGAAAAACCATTGACCGGATCAGTCCGGGCCACGCCGGTGTTGTTGTCGGCACTTGGCCCGATGCTTCCGCTGACGACGTCCGGTCGGCGATAAATGCAGCCCGGCGTGCCTTCGATACGGGACCTTGGCCGCGCATGTCTGGCGCAGAGCGTTCCCGCCTGATGTTCAAGACAGCAGAACTCATTCTTGCCCACGTGGAAGAAATCGCGCTGATCGAAAGCCTTGAGGTTGGCAAGCCAATTGCCCAGGCAAGGGGCGAGATCACTTTCTGCGCGGACCTCTGGTCCTATGCAGCGGGCCAGGCACGGGCGCTGGAAGGACAGACGCATAATAATATAGGTGATAACCGGCTCGGTCTTGTACTAAGGGAACCCGTCGGCGTCGTCGGCATCATCACACCCTGGAATTTCCCGTTCATAATTGCATCAGAGCGGGTGCCATGGGCGATTGGCGGCGGTTGTACCGTTGTACTGAAGCCGTCTGAATTCACCTCCGGCACATCAATCCGAATGGCTGAACTGGTACGCGAAGCCGGCATTCCGGACGGTGTATTCAATGTTGTCACGGGCTATGGCGATCCGGCTGGTCAGGTGCTGGCTGAAGATCCGGGAACCGACATGATCGCCTTTACGGGTTCGGTTCGGGTTGGCACGAAGCTCGGTGAAATTGCAGCGCGAAGCGTTAAGCGCGTCGGTCTCGAACTGGGCGGCAAGGGACCCCAGATTGTTTTTGCCGATGCCGATCTGGAAGCCGCGGCCGACGGTATCGCTTACGGCGTTTATCATAATGCCGGTCAATGCTGCATTTCCGGGAGCAGGCTGCTTGTGCAGGAAAGTGTCCGGGATGAGCTTCTGGAGCGCCTTCTCGATATATCCCGCAAGGTGACCTTCGGCGACCCCCTGAACGAGCAGACCAAAATTGGCGCGATGATCTCTGAGGCGCATGCTGCGAAAGTGCATTCCTATGTGGAAGCAGGGCAGGCGGAGGGCGCAAAACTGTTGCTGGGCGGGGTGCGTGTCGGCGAAGATTCCGGTCTTTACTATGCGCCCACGGTGTTTTCCGGTGTCACCGCCGACATGTCGATCGCGCGGGAAGAAATTTTCGGACCCGTCCTGTCGACGCTGACATTCAAGACAGCCGACGAGGCAGTCGCTATGGCAAATGCCTCGGAATATGGTCTTTCAGCCAGCGTTTGGTCAACCAATCTGGAGAACGCGTTGCAAAGCATCCGGCGTATCCGGGCTGGGCGCTGCTGGATTAACAGTGTCATAGACGGCGCACCGGAATTGCCCATCGGCGGCTATAAAAAAAGCGGCTTGGGCCGTGAGCTTGGCCGTTATGGTTTTGATGAATATTCGCAGTTCAAGGGGATTCACGTGACCTTGGGCAAACCGGATCCTTGGTTCGGATAACACCGATTATCAAACTGAGGTGGAGGAGAACATCTTGACTGGCGCGATCTTTGGTCGGAGCTCGCCAGTCAAGACATGGGTCTTTCGACCCGATTGCACATCCAAAGGGAGGATACGCAAATGAAATTGACCAAAGTGAAAACCGCAATGCTTGCGGCTTGCGCAGCTATGGCCCTCACATCTACCGCAGTAGCGGCCGATGTCAAGGCAACGATGATCATCTATCTCGATCCGAGCGTCCAGTTTTTCAATCCGGTGGTTAAAGGCGCGCAGGATGCCGCTGCGCAGTTCGGCGTCGATCTGGACGTGCAATATGCCAACAATGATCCGGTCCGCCAGAATGACCTGATTGAAAGCGCCACCGTCAGTGGTGTCGATGGCATCGCCGTAGCAATTTCCAGTTCCGACGCTTTTGATTCCAGCATATGTGCTGCCGTCAATACGGGCATCATTGTCATTGGCTTTAACAATGACGATCTTGAAGGCGGTAAGGGCAATTGCCGTCAGGCATATGTAGGAATGGACGAATTCGCTTCCGGATATGAGCTCGGCAATCGCATGATCGAGAAATTCGGTCTCAAGCAGGGTGATGTCGTATTCAACCCGCGCGAAATTCCGGAAGCAAGCTTCGCGGTTGCGCGTGGCGGTGGCATTGAGAAAGCGATGAAAGAACGGGGCATCACCGTCGAGACGGTTCGTTCAGGCCTTGATCCGGCAGAGGCGCAGAACATCATTGCCCAGTTTCTCATCGCAAATCCCGGTGTCAAGGCGCTGTTCGGTACCGGCTCGGTCACCTCGACAGTCGGTGCAGGTGCAATCAAGGACGCAGGCGTGAACATTCCGTTTGGTGGTTTTGATCTCGCGGTCGAAATCGTCAATGCAGTGGAATCGGGCGCCATGTTCGCTACGATGGACCAGCAGCCCTACTTGCAGGGTTATTATCCGATTGCCCAGATTGCACTCGCGAAAAAATACGGCCTGACGCCGACCGATGTCGATACGGGTCAAGGTGCCTTTCTCGATAAATCGCGCATCAGTTCGGTTAAACCGCTGATCGGCAGCTATCGCTAAGGTGTTACGCATGGAAGACCTTTCGGCCGAGCCGAAAGGTCACCGCCATCCCCCTGCAAATAGAGATAAGACAGTGACCATCACCATGACCGACAGTGCCGTGCCGAAATCGCGCACCCGAAAACAATCGCTGCTGAAGCAGATCATGACTATGCCGGCGGGCGCCATCCTGTTGGTTTTCGTCACCCTGCAGATCGTCTGCATCATTGGCGCACTCGCCTATCCGGACGACTTTCGCTATCTATCGCCGCAGAATCTGACAATCCTCATGAAGGCTATACCTGTGCTGGGCTGTCTGGCGCTTGGCGCTGGCATCCTGATGATTGCAGGCGAATTCGATCTCTCAATCGGTTCTGTCTATACGTTCACGGCCATCTTGATGGCGACATTGGTCGATGCCGGAGTGAGCGCATTCATTGCCGCACCTCTTGGCATTCTCACGGGCGTTCTGATCGGCCTTATCAACGGGACGATCACGCTTCGCTTCGGCCTGCCGTCGTTCATCGTCACACTTGGAGGCTTGCTGTTCTGGCGGGGTGCAGTCCTGCTGTACAATGGCGCAGTTCAGGTGCGGTTTGATCCTGAGCCCATCTTCACCAGCCTTTTTGCTGGTACGATCCTTGGTGTGAATGCCGCTTTCATCTGGATAATACTATTTGTGGTGGGCTTCTATCTGCTGCTGCATCGCCACAAGTTTGGCAACCACGTTTTCGCCACCGGTGGTAATCGTGCCGCCGCAACGGCCATCGGCATTAATACTGACCGTGTGAAGCTTGTTGCCTTTGCCATAGCCGGCGGGATGGCGGCGGTGGCGGGAATCATAGCGACCGCGCGTGTCGGCAGCGTTCAGCCGGGGCAGGGAGCAGGGCTTGAACTCCAGGCGATTGCAGCCTGCGTTATTGGCGGACTTTCCTTGAGCGGCGGACGCGGCTCGATCATCGGAATTTTCCTTGGTGTCATGCTGATCCACACCATCACGGATGTTCTTCTTCTTCTGAGAGCGCCAGGCTTCTATCTCGATATGTTCATAGCAACGCTCATCGTTGTCGCCGCTGCCTTCAATCATCTCATCGAACGTCGGGGGGCGGCATGATGTCCTCACCACACTTGCTTGAACTGCATAACATCTCGAAGAGTTACGGCGCCCTGACTGCGCTGAGGGACCTGAGTTTCCATGTTGGCCACAGTGAAGTTGTTGGTCTCTTAGGCGATAACGGCGCCGGCAAATCGACGACGGTCAATCTTATTTCAGGGATACAGAAGCCGACCACTGGTCACCTGAGTATCGACGGTGAAAAGACCACATTTACCTGCCGCTCCGACTCCGCCGATGCAGGTATTGAAACGATCTATCAGAATACTGCGCTCGTGGATTCCCTGTCGATTACACGAAACATCTTCATGGGCCGAGAGCGCGTCAACGCATTGGGATTTCTGAAACAGACCGAGATGCGCGAAATCGCCATGGAAGTGCTGGAGAAAGCCGTCCACATTTCCGGGATCGATTCACCTGATAAGCTGGTCGGTGACCTTTCCGGTGGTCAAAAGCAGGCAGTTGCCATCGCTCGCGCCGTATTCTTCAAGCGCCGCGTTCTGTTGCTCGACGAACCGACTTCGGCTTTGTCCGTGCGCGAAACGGAAGCGCTACTCGCACAGGTGCTGAAGCTCAAAGCAGAGAATGTGTCGAGCGTACTGGTGACCCATAATCTTTATCACGCTTACCAGGTCTGCGACCGTTTTGTCATCATGAGCCATGGGACCAAGGTGTTCGACGTGAAGAAGGCAGACACTACAATTAGTCAGCTAACAGAATACGTCGTGCTCACTTGACGTCATTCCAACATTTAGAGGCAAGTGCCGTGACAATTTCAGTAAATGTGCGCCAGGTAGTTGGCCCGGAAGATGCAGCAAGGCGGAATACACAAGGGTTGCGCGACGGATTTCTGATCGAAGGGTCATTTTCGGAAGGCCGTATCAATCTCACCTACAGCCATTTTGATCGGATGATCGTCGGCGGTATCGTTCCAACGAGCGAAACCCTTGTGATTGATCACGTCAAGGAAACGGGCACCAGCCAGTTCCTGGAGCGACGCGAAGCAGCTATTCTTAACATTGGAGGTGGCGGTAAAGTCGTCGTTGCAAATGCTGAATACCCGCTGGCATTTCGTGATGCGCTCTATGTCGGTATGGGGCAGGGTGCAATGTCTTTCCTGAGTGACGACCCAGACAATCCAGCCGAGTTTTATCTTTTAAGCTCACCCGCACACCGTAATTGTCCGACAGTCCTTATTACGCTTGATATGGCAAAGAAAGTACGTATGGGCTCGGCCGAGGAGGCAAATGCCCGAACGATCAACCAGTATGTACACCCGGATGTCTGTGAAAGCTGCCAGCTATTGGTGGGACTGACAATGTTTGAGGCTGGCTCCGTCTGGAACACCATGCCGGCGCATCTGCATGACAGACGAATGGAGGTCTATCTCTATTTCGGGATGGCAGAAGCGACGCGTATCTTTCATTTTATGGGAGAGCCGCATGAAACCCGGCATCTTGTACTCAAAAGCCATGATGCGGTTCTGTCCCCGGGCTGGTCAATCCATTCCGGCGCCGGCACTGGGCGATATTCTTTCATTTGGGCAATGGCTGGAGACAATATGAGCTTCACCGACATGGATAAGGTACCAATGGAAAGCCTGAAATGAACTCCCAATTCTAGCCGTGCGCGGGCATTGTCAGTTTCGCCCGTTCGCGTGTTTGCAACATGGTCTTTCCTGTCAGTGGCATAAGACCGGCACAAAAAGGAAGTGATAGGTGTCTGACTGCTACACACTGCCTGATGATTTGATCTGGACCGTAACGTCGCCCGGAAATCGCCGCGCCGTTCTTTCGCATCGTCCCGAGTTGATGCTTGTCGCCTTCAGCTTTGACAAGGGCGCGATTGGCGCACTTCATTCGCACCCGCATACGCAGGTTAGTTATGTGGCCAAAGGTGTGTTTGAAATTACAATCGAGGGTGTCACCACCACGTTGGCCTGTGGCAGCAGTTTTATCGTCGCCCCCAATCTCATTCACGGAGTAGTGGCACTTCAAGAAGGGTTGCTGATCGACACGTTCACGCCAAGACGCGACGAATTTCTTTGACACGTATTCAACCAACGGGTTGACAGCGCAGGTGCCTACGAGGTGTGCATGAGACATGCAGCTGACATGGTCGGGCCGAGATTTCGATCTTCACGAAGCTGGAGCCTGCCTTTCAGGTTTAACGATATCGAAGACCAAGCGCGTCCAGTTGCTGCCACTGGGAATCGTCAGATGCTGTCCAGACAAAGGGAGAGCCGTGGGAGCGAAAACAAGCGTTGTCACGTGCTTTGATGGAACTCGATCGCAGGCTGAAAATCTTCACCAACCTGTCTCTTTCGTCCCTTGACCGAATGAGCGTACAACACCATGTGGACGATATCGGCAGGATCGAAGAAAAACAGTAAACGCTGTCAACGAGCATCGACTTTGGGAATTGGACTACATCATGAACACGGAATTTCCGAGAGTAACAGTCAAAAGCAACGGGGCCTCCGGGCTTTGTCATGTGGTTTCGGTCGAACAAGCGGCCGAACTTTTGCTCCTTGACTGGCCTGTCCATGACGGCGCAAGGCTCAAGATGGCACGGCAGAAGTGTTTTGAGGCTATCGATGGACGTCTGCCTGCAGCGGATGCACGCGCGGCCTTTATTGAAGCTGCAAAAGAAGCCTATATCTTTGTAGACTACGGAATTTTCGAATGGAGCGCCAATGCCGTTCGGTCTCCTGATGGTCAAGGGCCGTCACGCCCATCTGTCGCCCCTTCGGCGAATCCGGTGGCGAATGGCCTTGCGTAGCGCAGGTCAGGCTATCGTCTGATCGACTCGGACATCCGAGACGATGATCAACTTCGCAGCCACCCGGCTTATGCTCGACCGCGTTGCAAAACGTTAATCTCCAAACACCCTCTCAGGACACCGCTGCCTCCGTCGGATCGGCCAGAATCTTCGAGATCGGCGAAGCAGGATCTCGGCCGAGTTGTGTAGCAGTCCGGACCGCCACGGTGCAGAGCTTAGGCAAATCGATGCCGGTGCGAACGCCCATACCTTCGAGCATGAATACCACCTCTTCTGTAGCAACGTTTCCGGTTGCTCCCTTCGCATATGGGCAGCCTCCGAGCCCGCCCACTGAAGCATCGAACACCGTCACCCCCTCTTCCAGACAAGCAAGAATGTTGGCCAGCGCCTGACCATAGGTATTATGCTCGTGAAGTGCGATCGCAGCCACGTCACGCGCTATGCCTCTCAACCTAGAGTCCATGAGGAACACCGCGCCCCAAATCGGCAGCGCTACAGTTTAGGTGTTAAAGAAAAAGCTGTGAAAAACCCTTTTCTCATGGGGAAAAATGCGCTATATCGACATGAGAAAACGGTTTCCCATGTTGGTACAAAGGTTTGTCAGATGTGGATTTTGCAGTGAGAGTCACTCTTAATGATGTCGCCGCTGCAGCGGGCGTGAGTATCGCTACGGCGTCCAAGGCGCTCAACGATACCGGTCGCATGTCTGCGGAAACACGGGGCCGCATAAGACGTGTGGCGCTGGAAATGGGATTTCGTCCGAACGCGCTGGCGAAAAGCCTGACCAGCAAGCGTAGCTTCACCGTTGGGCTGCTCACCAACGATACTTACGGTCGCTTCACGCTTCCGGTGATGGCGGGGATTTCCGAAGGACTGATCGATCATGGCGTGTCGGTCTTTCTTTGTACCGTGGAGGACAATCCGGAACTCGCCAAGATTCATGTGGACGCCATGCTCGACAAGCAGGTCGACGGAATCATTGCGACAGGCAAACGGATCGACAAACCGCTGCCTTTGGATCTCTCGAAGCTGTCTGTCCCGGTCGTCTATGCATTGACGGCGGGTCCAGAGGATGCGGTGACGCTGCTGCCGGACGATCAACAGGGTGCACGGGAGGCGGTGCAATACCTTGTAGCCCACGGACGCACACGGATCGTCCACCTCACCGGGCCGAAAGGATTCCGGGTGGTTCAGGAACGCGCGAGTGCGTTTACCGAGGCGCTGGAGCGGGCTGGCCTGCCGGTGTCGGATGCAGCAATCCTGCGGGGCGACTGGTCCGAGCGGTGGGGTCATAAGGCGGTGGAGATGCTGTGGTCGGGCGACGCCCGTCCAGACGGGATCTTTTGCGGCAATGATCAGATAGCCCGCGGGGTCATCGATGCATTGCGGGAACGCGGGGTGGACATTCCCGCACAGGTGTCTGTGGTCGGCTTCGACAATTGGGAGATTGTCGCCGAGCAAACCCGTCCACCACTGACGACGGTGGACATGAATTTGAAGGAACTCGGACGACAGGCTGGGCAGGCGCTCTTGCGCCTTGTGAACGGCGAATCCGTCGAACGGGGACTTTGGAAATTGCCATGCACGCTGGTGGTTCGCGGCTCATGACAACTTGGCAAAGAGAATAACAGGCCAAACCAATCGATTAACGGCTTTTTAGGGAGGAGACCTAATCATGAAGCTGCTCAAGATCGTGGCACTAGCTGCCACCGCACTGGGTGCACTATCGACATCCGCGTTCGCGCAGGAAAAGCTGACCATGTGGTCGCGCTCCAGCAGCGAGGCATTTATGCCAGCGTTGATCGACGCGTTCAACGCGTCCCATAAGACACAGATAGAACTGCAGATCGTGCCCTCGGCTGAAATGGTGCAGAAATATGCGACCGCGGCTGCCGGCGGTTCCGCTCCGGATTTTGTTTCGCTCGACCTCGTCTATGGCCCGGCCTTCGCAAAGTCCGGTGCCCTGGAAGACCTGACCGATGTTGCGAAAAGCCTGCCGTATTTCGATCATCTGTCGAAGGCCCATATCGGGACGGGAACCTTCGAGGGGCGCATCTATGCGATGCCGATGTCGGCTGACGCGTCCGTTCTTCTCTGGAACAAAAAACTGTTCAAGCAGGCCGGTCTTGACCCGGAGAAGGCGCCGACCAACTGGGCGGAGATCGACGAGGCGGCAGGCAAGGTCAACGCGCTTGGTGGCGATATCCGCGGTTTCTACTTCTCCGGCGCGTGTGGCGGCTGCAACGCCTTCACCTTCATGCCGCTTATCTGGGCTTCCGGCGGCGACATCCTGGTCGATGGTGGCAAGCGCGCCACGCTCGATTCGCCGCAGATGTACGATGCGATCAATTTCTATCGCGATCTGGTCGCCAAAGGCTATGTGCCGGAAAGTGCCAAGACTGATTCGGGCAAGAACTTCTTTGGTGGTTTCGCCACAGACAAGGTCGGCTTGTCACCTATTGGGGCGTTTGCGATCGGCAATCTGGTCAAGAACTACCCCTCCGTCGAATTCGGCGTTACCTTCATTCCCGGAAAGACAGGCGGCAAGGCCTCATTCGGCGGCGGCGACAACTTCGTGGTCACGGCAGGTCGAGACAATGCGCCGGCTGCAAAGGAGTTCCTGGAGTTCGTCTACTCGCTCGAAGGGCAGACCCTTCTCGCCAAGCTCGGCAGCCTGCCGACCCGCAGCGACGTCGCGGCCGAAGCGGTCAAGTCGCTGGACCAGCGCTACCAGGTGGCGACGGAAGCCCTGAAGCTTGGACGAACGCCATCATCGCCCGTCTACAATGACATCATCAATAGCAGCACCGGTCCCTGGAAGCAGATGCTGAACGAGGTGTTCTTCGGTGACGATGTCAAGGCGTCGGTCGCCAAGGCCCAGATCGCGATGCAGTCGATCCTCGACGCCGCCGATTGACGCGTCCGGGAGATATCTCCCAGCTTTGGCTTTCGGACCGCGCGGGATCCCCGTGCGGCCCGGCCCGGCATACCCAATGGACGAGAGGCAATGATCAATTCACGGAATATCCCAGATGGTGCGCCCATCCGCCGAAAGAGCATGCGGCACCGGCGCAAGCAACTTGCCGGGCTTCTGTTCATCGCTCCGGCGCTGATCCTGGTCGCCACCTTTTTCGTCATTCCGCTTGGAATGGCGTTCTGGATGTCGCTGCACAACTGGCCTCTGCTTGGCCGGCCGCGATTCATCGGCATCGGCAATTACGTCAGGCTGACCCAGGATGCGCAGTTCTGGTCGTCGATGCGCTTCACCGTCTACTATACCGTGGTCGTCACCATCGCCATCTTCGCCGTGGCCTTTCCGCTGGCCTTGTTCGCCGAGAAGGCTCACCGATTTACGAAGTTCTACCGCACCGCTTTTTTCCTGCCGGTGGTTGTCGGCTTCGGCTCTGCCAGCTTGCTCTGGGCGTGGCTTCTCGATGTCGACTCCGGCCTTTTCTCTCCGGCCGCCGAATATATGGGGTTGATGGCAAAACGCATCAACCTGCTGGCGGATTTCGACACGACCTTCTGGTCGATCATCATCATGGTCGTCTGGAAAACCGCCGGCTTCAACATGATCATCCTCTTAACCGGATTGCAGGGCATCTCGACCGAGGTGCAGGAGGCCGCCCGGATCGATGGCGCCTCCTCGTGGCAGCGGTTCCGCCGCATCACGCTTCCTCTCATGCGCCGCACGATCGCGCTTGCGCTCATCCTTTCCGTTTCGGGCTCGATGCTGGCTTTCGACCAGTTCTACATCATCGCCGACGGCGGTCCGCAGAATCGCACGGTGACGGCGGTCTACTGGATATTCAGCCAGTCCTTTGGATCCTTCCGTCTCGGATATGGTGCGGCACTGTCCATGGTCCTGCTGGTCATCCTCGTTTTCATCAGCGTCGTGCAGTTGCGGCTGCTGCGCAATCCGGAGGGCATGTGATGTCCGCTCGCCGCAGCGCGTCAGCGCGCCATCTGTTCGCCTCCCTGCGCTACAACGGCTTCGGGATTGTTGCAGCCTTTCTTTTCCTGGCGCCGCTTGCATGGAGCGTGATGGTCAGCTTCAAGCCCTCGGTAGAGGCCAGGCAGCCGCCGCTGCCGCCATGGCCGGTCGGCGGCTTCAGCGTGCAGAGCTATGAAAACCTGTCAAAATACGGCGCGGGCCTCTGGACCTATACCGGCAACAGCCTGACGGTGGCCTTAGCAACCGTGGTGGCTTCCGTCGTCGTGAGCCTGCTGGCGGGCTACGGCTTCTCGCGGTTCCATTTTCCGTTCAAGAACGTGCTGTTCGTGCTGATCATCTCGACCGTGATGATCCCGTTTCAGTCGATCCTGACGCCGCTGTTCTTGATCCTGACCAAACTCGGGCTGCAGAATACATTGACTGGGATTGTCCTGGTCTATGTGACCCTGCAATTGCCGTTCTCGATCTTCATGATGCGCAACGCCTTCGATGCCGTACCGAAGGAGATCGAAGATGCGGCCCGCGTCGATGGCGCGTCAATCTTTGCCGTCCTCTACCGCATCATGCTGCCGCTTGTGCTGCCGGGCGTCGTCACGGTGGCGATTTTCGCCTTCCTTGCATCCTGGAACGAATTCCTGGCGGCGCTGATCCTGCTCACCGACCAGAACAAATACACCCTCCCGGTGCTTATGGCGGCGGTGCGCTCAGGCCAGTTCGGCACGATCGACTGGGGTGCGGTGCAGTCCGGCGTGACGCTGATGATGGCGCCATGCCTCGTACTCTTCCTCGGATTGCAGCGCTACTACATCCGCGGCCTGACCGCGGGCGCCGTCAAGTAAAGTAACCAGAAACCGAACGGATATTCGACCCATGACATACTTGAATACACCCAGCTCCTCCGGCTTTCGCCCACCCGCGGTCCCCGATGTCGACGTACGTGGTTTCTGGGGCGAGCGCATCGACGCGGTCGCCGACAAGACCGTCATGATCCTCTACGACCGCTGCGTCGCGGCGGGCATGTTCGACCAGATCGATCCTGACCGGCCGGTGCCAGACCTGCGGCTGCCGTATCACCTGCGCTCCGATGACTCGCCCGATACGGTCAATGTCCAGATGTTCTGGGATTCGGACGTCGCAAAGGTGATCGAGGCTACGGCCTACGTGCTCCACCGCAAACCCAATCCCGATCTCGAGGCCAAGACCGATGCCATCATCGACATGTTCCACAAGCTGCAGCTGCCGGACGGCTACCTGAACTCCTGGTTCATCCGCATGCAGCCCGGCAAGCGCTGGCTCAACCTGCGTGACCATCACGAACTCTATTGCGCGGGTCATCTGATTGAAGCCGCCGTCGCCTATTTCCATGCGACGGGCAAGCGCAAGCTCCTCGACGTTATGTGCCGCTATGCGGACCATATCGACCGGATGTTCGGACCGCAGCCCACTCAGAAACCCGGCTATTGCGGCCATGAAGAAATCGAACTTGCCCTGATCCGCCTCGGCCGGGCAACCAGCGAGCAGAGATACCTCGATCTTGCCCGCTTTTTCATCGAGCAGCGCGGCCAGCAGCCGCACTATTTCGACGAGGAGGCCGCCGCCCGCGGGGCCGACCCGAAGCAGTTCCGGCACCGGACCTATGAGTACAACCAGTCGCATCTGCCAGTTCGGCAGCAGCCCAAGGTTATCGGCCATGCGGTGCGCGCCATGTATCTCTATTCTGGCATGGCGGATGTCGCTACCGAGTTTTGCGATAACAGCCTCACCGACACACTTAAGGTCCTGTGGGACGATCTTACCACCAAGCAGATGTATGTCACCGGCGGTATCGGCCCGGCTGCCAGCAACGAAGGCTTCACGGACTATTACGACCTGCCCAATCATAACGCCTATGCCGAGACCTGCGCTGCCGTCGGCCTGGTCATGTGGGCAAGCCGCATGCTAGGGCGCGGTCCGGACCGGCTCTATGCCGACATCATGGAGCAGGCGCTCTACAACGGCGCCCTTTCCGGCCTTGCTGACGACGGTGCGACGTTCTTCTACGACAACCCGCTCGAAAGCAACGGCAGCCATCATCGATGGACATGGCATCGCTGCCCCTGCTGCCCGCCGAATATCGCCCGCACCGTGGCATCGATTGGCAGCTACATGTACGGCATATCGTCGGATGAACTGGCGGTCCACCTTTACGGCGACAGCACTGCCCGGCTGGCATTGGGCTCAACAGCGGTTACGATTGCCCAGCGTACCGACTATCCCTGGGACGGTCGTATCGCGTTGACGGTCGGGGTCAACGCACCCGCCTCCTTCACGCTGGCTTTGCGCGTGCCTGGTTGGTGCGGCCAGGCGAGACTGTCGATTAACGGCGATGTCATCGACGTCTCTGCGGTCGAGGAAAGGGGCTATCTGCGGATCGATCGCCTGTGGCAGGGCGGCGAAACGGTTGTTCTGGATCTGCCGATGGACGTCCGCGCCCTGCACGCCAATCCTGCGGTCAGAGCCGATATCGGTCGCGTCGCGCTGGCGCGTGGCCCGATGATCTACTGCGCGGAAGAAATCGACAACGGTAAGGAACTACACAGCCTGATCCTGACAGGGAATGTCAGCGAAGCTGATACGGTATCGATCGAAGGGCTCGAAAAGACTGTTGCGATCGACCTAAAGGCGAAGCGCGAGGTGTGGAACGACTGGCAAGGCAAGCTGTACGACACGGGCGAACCAACGCTGAAGGACACCACAGCGCGTTTCCTGCCGTATTACCTGTGGGACAACAGGGAGCCCGGCGAGATGCTCGTCTGGGTCAGGGCGCAGAGATGACCGGATCCGAACAGGAAAAAGCGAAGATCGAGCTTCGCGATGTCAGGAAGAGTTTTGGCGGGGTCAATGTCATCCACGGCCTGGACTTGACGATCGAAGGCGGCGAGTTCGTCGTCTTCGTCGGGCCGTCCGGTTGCGGCAAATCCACCTTGCTGCGCATGATCGCGGGCCTGGAAGACGTAACGTCGGGTGACATTCTCATCGCCGGTCGCGACGTGACGGATCTCGACCCGTCCAGGCGCGGAATTGCCATGGTTTTCCAATCCTACGCGCTTTATCCGCACATGAACGTCCGCGAGAACCTGTCTTTCGGGCTCGAAATGGCCAAGACGCCACGCGACGAGATTGAACGTCAGGTTCAGGCGGCGGCCCAGATCCTCAAGATCGAACCGCTGCTCGATCGCCGCCCCGGGCAACTGTCTGGCGGACAGCGCCAGCGCGTGGCGATCGGCCGGGCGATTGTGCGCAAACCGCTCGCGTTTCTGTTCGACGAGCCGCTCAGCAACTTGGATGCAGAGCTGCGTGTCAGCATGCGCATCGAGATCGCGCGTCTGCATCGCGAGCTTGGCAATACCATGATCTACGTCACCCACGACCAGACGGAAGCGATGACACTGTCGGATCGCATCGTCGTGCTGAAGGATGGCGTGATCGAGCAGGTCGGCACGCCGCGCGAAGTCTACGAAGACCCCAACAACCTTTTCGTCGCTGGCTTCATCGGTTCGCCCCGCATGAACTTTGTCGATGCGGTCTATTTGGCGGAGAACCGGATCGGAGTGGCGGATGCGATCATCCCACTTCCGCAGCCTTTAACCGGGCTATCGGCAGGAGACCACGTCAAGCTCGGCATCCGCCCGGAGCATCTGACCGTGGGAGTCCGCAGGGACGATGCGCTGCAGGTTAAGGTCGATTTTTCCGAATATCTCGGCAGCACCCGTTATCTTTACTGCTATCTTGCAAGCGGCGAGATGATCACGGTCGAACAGCGCGACGGACGCGACTTTTCACCCGGCGAAGAAGCGTGGCTCAGTTGCTCGGCGGAATGCCTCAGGCTGTTTGCGGCGGATGGCCAACGGTTGCGCCCGGCAGCGCTCAACACGGTCGCTACGCCATGAATGCGTGTATCAACGACGTGTTCGAACGTCCCCTGATAGCACTGGCCATGGGTGATCCGGCCGGAATCAGCCCAGAGCTTGCAGCCCGGCTGATCGTATCGCCGAGAACCGCCGCCGCTGCGCGCCTGGTGATCATCGGCGACCGACGCATTCTCGAGCGTGGCGCCAAGGCGGCGGGGCTGACGCTCGACATAGACACGGTGGACAGCCCCGAGGTGGGGCCTGCCGAGCGGCCGGTCCTGATCGACCTGGGCAATCTCGATCCGAGAGCCGTGACCGTCGGCGAGGCGACGCTGGCGGGTGGAAGGTTTGCCGTCGAGAATTTCTCGTACGCCCTGCGGCTGGCAGATGCTGGACGGGTGGCCGCCGCCTGCTATACGCCCCTCAACAAGAAGGCCATGCGCTTCGCCCATCCGGGTTATGATGATGAAAGCCGCTTTATCCAGGAGCTGTTGCAACTGGCCGGCAGGATCAAGGAGTTCAACGTCCTCGATACCCTTTGGAATGCCCGCGTCACCTCGCATATTCCACTGAAGGATGTCGCGGCCCATCTGTCGTGCGAGGCGATCCTGGCCGAGATTCGCTTGACCGTGAACTGCCTGAAACAATCAGGCGTCGATGCGCCGCGCCTGCTTGTGGCCGGCCTCAACCCGCATGCGGGCGACGGCGGCAGTTTCGGCATGGAGGAAATTGATATCATCGGTCCGGCCGTCGATGCGGCCGTTGTCGAAGGCTACGATGTCTCCGGCCCGTATCCGGCCGACACCGTCTTTCTGACGGCGCTCCGGGACGGATATCACGCGGTGCTCACCATGTATCACGACCAGGGCCAGATCGCCATGAAGCTGATCGGTTTCGACCGCGGTGTGACCATGCTCGGGGGCCTTCCCTTTCCCGTCTGCACGCCCGCGCACGGCACAGCCTACGACATTGCCGGCAAGGGCATTGCCAATACGCTTGCCAGCGAAGAGGCCGTGTTGCTGGCTGCCCGCATGGCCACTGCGGGGCAAAACAGAAGCCTTGGCGCATGACCGGCGGCATCATCATCGAGGATCCGCTCATGCGGACGCTGGTCGATCCTGACGGCGCACTCGAAAAGCTCTGGACCGGCGCGGTGTGGTGGGAGGATGGTCATGTCAGACGCGCAAGTTGCGGCAGAGGGCCGTCAACTCTATGATGGCAAACGGCTTGAGACAACAAAGCGCGCCTGCCATTACGCGTTGCCTCTGGCTCAGTCTCCAGACGCATAGAGCAGTGAGATGTCGCGGTGATGCGATTGGCAACTCGCGCCCTCCGACTTCATCACTGCGCGCTTTGGCTCAAGCACGACCACGCAACCATTTTTGTAGCGGTATTGCCTATCGCCGCCACTAAGGGTCTTTTGCGCCGGCACCTCATCCATTGGCCTCTGATCCTTAGTAGTGGCGCCAGCACGGGTGATGTTCGGTTCGGCTGAGCAGGCCATGAGGGTTGTAATGAGCGGCAAGAAAAGGGTTGCGGACCGGGACTTCATTGGTTTCTCCTGAAGTCGAAAGTAGGTTGGCACTAAGGTAGGTCAAAAAAGGGGCAGGGGAGAGGTATCACCCCGAAGAGCCCGTTGCCTGTTGTTCAAGCCAACACTGTGGCAGAACCATCATTGGGCGGCCTCGACGGAGGCGGTTCAGGCAAGAGATTGAGGTAATTCGTTCTCAAAAGACCAATAAACAAGTTGGCCGCTGCGGCACGTGAAAAGCCGCAAATCAGAGGCTTGACACACGACTCCTTATTGGAAATCTGAAGTGAAAGTTGTGGAACAGAGGCGGCGGGAGTAAACAAGAGTTTCATTATCAAGTTTTACCTGACATAAAAGCGCGGGATTCATTGCGTGGGGTATATTCCGTGAGTCGATCACTTTCTTTCAAGATATTTCTTGGTTTTTCCGTTTCTTCTCTGGTTCTCGTCTCGGGAGCGCAAGCCCAAGATGACGCTTCAATTACCCTTGAGACCATCGTGATCGAGGGCCAGGGCAATGCGACAGGACCTGTTAAGGACTATGTCGCAACACAGAGCGCAACCGGCACGAAGACAACCACGCCACTGCTCGAAACGCCGCAGTCGATTTCCGTGATCACCCGGCCGCAACTTGAAGACAGGGGCGTCCAGAACCTGAACCAGGCGCTATCTTATACCGCCGGGGTGGTCGCAGCACCCTTTGGCAATGACGCACGATATTTCGCACCGATCATGCGTGGCTTCACCTCCGTAGACAATGTCTACCTGAACTCCTTCCGGTTCATCCGCGATTTCGGTGCGCTGACATTCGAACCCTACGGTCAGGAACGAATCGAGGTCATCAAGGGTCCCGCATCGGTTCTGTACGGTCAGGGCGAGCCGGGCGGCATCATCAATCTCATTGCCAAGCGCCCGACTTTCGAGAAATTTGCGGAAGTCGGTGCCGAGTTCGGCACCCACAACCGGTATCAGGTGAAAGTCGATGCAGGGAATGTCTACAATGATGTACTTTCTTATCGCTTTACGGCGCTTGGCCGTCTTGCTGACGGTGAGCAGGATTTCACCGGCGATGACCGCCTTTACATCGCACCGTCGCTGACCTGGGCGCCCGATGAGGACACATCGCTCACCATTCTTGGATCACTGCAGCGAGACACGGGGAACTCCCCGCTCGGCCTACCGCAGGCCGGCACACTCGACTTCAATCCGAACGGCATCATCCCGGTCAAGCGTTACATCGGCGAGCCCGATTTCAACGACAACAAGAGCCTGTTGGCAACCGTGGGGTATGAGTTCAAACATCGTTTCAACGATATTGTCGAGTTCCGTCAGAACGCCCAATATCTTTCCTTTGATGCCGACTACAAGAACCTCTATTACCGGTCGCTTGGCGCCGACCTTCGCACTGTGCAGCGCGGTGTGAGCGTTCAATCAGAAGAGACTGACAGCTTCGGGATAGACAACCAGCTGGAAGCACGGTTCGAGACCGGGGCGCTGGAGCATACCGCGCTTGTCGGTTTCGACTATCGCAATAACAAACAGCTGCGTTCATCGCTGTTCGACTACAATCGCACCGGCCGGCACGTCATTGATCCGATCGACGTATTCAACCCTGTCTATGGCTCGCCGATAACCTACGATGCATCGATTACCGATCATATGGATTACCGGCTGAAGCAATATGGCCTCTATATTCAGGATCAGGTGGCGGTCGACAGGTTGCGCTTGACTCTGGGCCTGCGTCAGGACTGGTTTGATATCAGAAGCAACGCTCTTGAAGGCGACAACCAGTCCACCACGATTACGCGCAACAAGAACGATGCCCTCACAGGCCGCGTCGGCGCGCTTTACCTGTTCGATAATGGCATTGCACCGTATATCAGCTATTCCACCTCCTTCAATCCTCAAGCAGGTATCAACACTGATACCCAGCGGGCCCTGGAGCCAACCGAAGGTGAGATGTACGAGGCCGGTGTCAAATTCCAGCCCGCCGGCTGGAATGCAATGCTGACGGCAAGCATCTACCAACTGACAAAGACCAATATCAGTACAACCCAGAACGGCATTACAACCGAAATTGGCGAAGCCCGTTCGCGTGGCTTCGAACTTGAAGGGGTTGCGGGCATAGCCGAAGGATGGGATCTCACTGGCAGCTATACCTACACCGACACGGAGGTTACTCGCAGCACCCCTGCCACGACAGGCAATCATCTGCTCAATGTGCCAGAACACTCCGCTGCACTGTGGGTTGGTTACACATTCCAGCCCGATACACTGTTCGAAGGTGTAAAAATCGGTGCCGGCGCGCGTTATATCGGCGAACGCTACGGCAATGTTGCCAACACGATCGAACTCCCGGATACGACCGTATTCGACGCTTCTGTTTCCTTCGAGAAGGCAAATTTCAAAGCATCTCTGGCCGTGCAGAACCTTGCTGACAAGCGCTACGCCGCAAGCTGCAACTTCGGCTGCTTCTATGGCGAAGGTCGTACGGTCGTGGGCAGTCTGGCTTATAAGTGGTGATGGTACACGTGAAACAGGAAGTTACGATTGCCCACCCCCTCCACACATTGGAGGGAGTGAGTTTTCACGTCCGGTTACGCCCGATCATCGAAAAAATGAACCCAACCGTTGAGGAAGGGCGTATCCACGGCTTGATCGGCGCGAATGGATCGGGCAAATCCATGCTGATCAAGGTGCTGGCGCAGCAGCAAAAGCCTTCCTCCGGCAACATTTCATTTTCCGGCCGGTATATAGAGACCCTGTTACAGAGGGGATTTGCGCGAAAAATTGCCTGTCTATGGCAATTCATGCCGGCAACTGATGGGATGAATGTCGAGAAATTCGACGTGCGCGGCCGGTTTTCCTGGCATGGCACATTTGGTCGATTTGCTGCTCAGGATAGGCCAAGGTGAACGAAGCGCGGCGACAGACCGATGTGGACCGTTCCGGTCACGACTTGTCGACAGGCGTCCTGGAGGCGAACAACAGGGTGTCTGGCCGGCAATGCTTCTGTCACAGGACCCCGCCTGTCTCGTACAAGGCCCCGATAGCGACATTCCCGTGGCTTGCGTAAAATGATCACGCGACGCGGCATTCTCGCACTTGGCTGTCTGGTGACCGCTGCAGTGTACAAACCGGCTCGTGCCTCTTCCGAACAGATTGCCATCGTCGACTGGGCGCTTCTGGAAACCGCGTTGGCAATCGGCATAACGCCGGTGGCGGCGGTGGAGCTTGTCCTCTTCCGGGAACTTGCAATCGAGCCGTCCGTCCCGGAAAGCGTGATCGATCTGGGACTTCGCGGGTCCATCAATTTCGAACTTCTCGCGACCCTTCGCCCTTCGCTGATTTACGGCTCGAATTATTCCGCCTGGGCCAACGAGACGCTGCGCGAGATAGCACCTGTGCGCGCTTGGACAATATTCCAACGCGGCGAGCCGCCCTACGAAAAGGCCGTCGCCGCCATGCGCGAGATGGCGGCGGACCAAGGACGCCTAGCAACGGCGGAAGCCTATATCGCGCAAACGGAAAGCCTGTTTACGAATATCCGTCAGCGACTTGCACCAAAGGCCTTGCGTCCCCTCCTGATCATCAATCTTGGTGACGCCCGGCATTTCCGGGCCTTCGGCACAGATTCGATGTTCGGAGACGTCGCAACCCGGCTGGGCTTTCAGAACGCTTGGAGCAGAGGAACGGCCTATAGTGCCACCGCACCTGTCGGGCTCGAAGCTCTGGCTGACCACTCGGATGCTACGGTGGTGGTTATCGGTCCGCTCCCCGTCGAGGCCCAACGCATTTTACCCCGTAGTGCAATCTGGCAAAATATGCCTGCTGTACGCGACAATCGGTGGGTAACGCTTTCTCCCGTCAACCCGTTCGGGGGACTTCCGGCTGCCCGGCGTTTTGCCCGCCTTCTTAACGAAGCGTTGGAGCACACGTGAATACCGACCGTCTGCGTTCGACAAATATCCCGTTTCGATCTGCGGCTGTCGTTTGCTCCGCTCTGGCAGCAGTTGCCGTAGGGTTGTTTTTTTATGGTGTCGCTTTGGACTGGCCGGCTCCCGGAGACGATCTGGCCGCCATTATTCTTTACAATTCCACCCTGCCACGAGGAGCCGTCGCATGGCTCGCCGGCGCTGTTTTGGGCCTTGCAGGCGCCTTGATGCAACGCGTGCTCCGCAACCCCATTGCCGATCCTTCCACAGTTGGTGTTTCCGCTGGCTCGAGCCTGGCCATGAGTTGCGCCCTGATCTATGCTCCGTCCCTCATGGCGGCAGGGCGTGAATATGTGGCCTTTTTCGGGGGAGCGGCCGCGCTTTCCATCTTATTGGCGCTGTCCTGGCGGCGTGCTCTAGATCCCGTCACCGTCGTTCTGTGTGGCATGCTGGTCTCGCTCATGGCTGCGGCCATATCTGCAACTCTGATCCTTGCCCGGGGCGAATACATGATGTCGCTCTTCATCTGGGGCGGCGGGTCGCTGGAGCAGCAGGATTGGGGACCTGCTCAGTCCCTGGCGCTTCGTCTTGCAATCGGTGCGGTCGCAACAGCTTGCCTGACGCGGGCGCTGACCCTTCTGGCACTTGACGATGCTGGCGCGCGCGCGCTCGGCCTGGGCCTAACCGGCACGCGGCTTGCCATATTGACGCTCGCAGTCTTCCTGTCCGCTTCAGTGACCGCAGAAGTCGGAATCATCGGCTTTGTCGGGCTTGCCGCGCCAAATCTTGTTCGCCTCATAGGGGCACGTACTCTCAGGCAAACCCTTCTTTTCTCACCGATTTCCGGCGGAGTTATCGTCCTTCTCTCCGACGGTCTGTTACGGCTGCTTTCCCTTTCTGTCGGCGAAACGGTTCCAACCGGCGCAGCGATTGCATTGTTCGGAGGTCCCATTCTCCTCTGGTTGCTGCCGAGGATCGGCACGTCATTACGCACGTCTCAACAGCAATTTAGCGTGACAAAGCGCGTGCCACGTTGGTCGACGATCCTCATCGCACTCTCCTGCCTGTCTGTCATATTTGCAGTCATCGCTCTTTTTGTCGGCAGGTCGGGAGGTGGATGGACTGTCGCGACGGGTTCGATGTTCGAACTTGTTGCACCATGGCGTTGGCCACGTGCTCTGGCCGCAGCCAGTGCCGGGGGCATGTTGGGGGCGGGCGGCTTCCTGATGCAGCGCGTGACAGGAAATGCCATGGCAAGCCCGGAAGTGCTGGGCGTTTCATCAGGTGCAGGTGTCGGACTGGCCGCAATACTTATTCTGGTTCCCGGTGCCAATCATCTGACCGAAACCATGGGTGCAATGGCCGGAGCCTCGGTTGCTTTCATGGGCGTTATTGCCTTTGCAGCCCGGCATCGCTTTGCCGCCGAGCGGCTGCTCCTTTCCGGTATCGCGATTGGGTCGCTTGCAGGTGCGCTCGTCACGCTCTTCATGGCTGGTGGCGGGCCGGAATCCCGGCGTCTGATCAGTTGGCTCAGCGGCACGACCCAAAGCGTTTCACCGTCTCAGGCACTATGGACCCTTGCAGCGGCTATACTTCTGATCGCGCCATTGCCGCTTTTTGCGCGCTGGCTAATGATTCTGCCCCTCGGGCGTCCGTTTGCTTCCGGGATGGGTCTGAAGCACGTGCTTTACGCCGGTATATTGGTCGTTTTTGCCACTCTTCTTTCCGCAGCATCCACCCTTTTTGTCGGTCCCCTTTCGTTTGTAGGGCTGATGGCGCCGCACATGGCCCGCATGATGGGCCTTTCGCGCCCTGTTCCTCAGCTTGCAGGATCGGTGCTTCTGGGCATAGTCCTGATGATAATGGCCGATTGGGCCGCAAGAACGCTTGCATTTCCCTATCAGCTTCCGATCGGCCTGATCGCCACCATGGTCGGGGCACCGTATCTGGTTTGGATGCTCAACCGGCGCTGATTATTGGAAATCGAGGCTTAAGGAGCTTGTAAGTGCCGCAACGCGGTGAAGTCGAAACCATGCTGTTTGTGCAAATTGAAGGAGACCCTAAAAATGAGTCAAAGCGACTGGAATTGTTGTTCGATTTCCTCGCGGCTATCGCCCCGCGCAAGACAAAGCGCTAGCAGGATTCGAGCCCTTTGAGGATTGATGTCGCCACCACCGATAATTCCGAGCTCTCGGTGATGTGCGCTGTCTACAATCAGTCCCGACCCGGTTCTGGAAGACTGAACAACCACCATACCTGCCTCGACAAGGGTGGCAAGCGCCAGTGTCTCAGCCGGGGTTGCCATTCCTGGCCCGAAACCCGCGGAGATGATGCCGCGTGCACCAGCAGCGGCGAATGCTTGAGCGGCGTGCCCATCGGCCCCGGGGTAGCTGTACGTAATATCGACGCGAGGAAGAACTCGAAGAAGGGCGTGCGAAAATACCTGATATCTGCGTTCTTCACGCCTCGCGATCCTCACGTCTGGTCCATCCACGTAGCCAAGCGGGCCCGTCCAAGGTGACTGGAAGGCACCAAGACGCAACGTGTGCGTCTTGGTTACTGTCCGGGGTGAGTGGATCTCGTCGTTCACAACGACGAACACGCCCGGACCAACATCCGGGGCCGATGCAACTCGGACTGCGGCTGCAAGATTGGCGTTTGCATCGGTCGATATACCAGTCAGGGGCCTCATCGAGCCCGTCAGAATTACGGGTATTGTCGGTGCCAATACGAGCGACAAAACCCAGGCTGTTTCCTCAAGGCTGGCCGTGCCGTGTCCGATTACGATGCCTGCCAGGTCCGGCTCGTTGCAAAGCGACTCGCAGGTTTCTGCCAGGTCCGCCCAATCATCGTAGGTCAAAGCAGTGCTATCGATCTGCCGGAAATTGACCGGGATTATGTCGGCAATCTTCCCCTGAATTCCTACCCGATCAATCAGTGACGCGGCGTCGACACGCACGTTGCTCGCGTTGTAGTCCAAGAGGTCGAACTGATCTGTTCCGAGGGAAGCTATCGTTCCACCGGTTCCGACAAAGGCAATTTTGGGAAGCATTCTTGTTCCGATCTCAGGAGGATGAATGACAGATGCGTGGATCTCTGTCCTGGATGGGCACTACACCAGACCATCGTCTGAGAAAATATCGGAAATAAACTAAATGTAAGAAAGCCGCTTACAGGCTTCTGCCGAATGGAACGTCAATCGGTTTGTACGCTCAGAGGCGCGCGTTCACAGGAGGTATTCTAAATCGATAACCTGAGAGAATAGATTAGCCCAATCTTATTGTTGGACGGCGCGCTTCAGCACTCGCATATTGCCGTTGTTGGTTAATGATGCCGGTCCTCCCAAGCGTTATCCAAAGCCATCGTAAACACAATAAGGGGAACATCAATGTTCAAAACGCTCACTCATCTGCCGCTAATCGCAGCATTTACTTTAGTTGTTTCTGTTGGCCCTGGCCTCGCTCAGAGTTTCGACACATCTTCGATTAAAACCGTGGACGCACTCGCTGCTCGGTTGCCGGAAAAGATCAAGTCGTCCGGTGTGCTTACAATCGGATCCGACACGGCTTATGCGCCTTGGGAATTTCTGAGTGAAAAAGATGGTCAGACGCCAGAAGGCATCGACGTCGATATCGCTAATGCGATCGGTAAAAAGCTTGGTGTGAAAATCGATTTTCAGACCTCGGCATTCGAAGCGATCCTGCCGGCGCTTGGCACGAAGTTCGATATCGGCGTGTCCGCGTTCTCAGTTACCAATGAACGCATGAAGGCCGTCAACTTCGTAAGCTATGCTGACACCGGCAGCATGTGGGCTGTGAAAGCGGGCAATCCTGCGAAATTCGATCAAAACGATTTGTGTGGTCGCAAGATAGCGATCCAGTCCGGGAGCTATCACGAAAAGGCAGTCATTTCCGAAAACGAACTCTGCAAGACGGCAGGAAAGGCCGAGATCGATATACTTCCGTTCTCGAAGCAGCCTGAAGCGCTCACGCGCGTGGCTGCCGGCGGTGCAGACGCGACAGTGTCAGGCGAAGCGGGTATTGGCTACGCGACAAAACAATCCAAGGGCGCTTTCGAGTTGCTGAAGCCAACCGCGGGCGCTTTGAGCAAGCATGGTCCGAACGGCATCGCGGTTGCCAAATCGGACATGGCCTTGACGGAATTGATTGCCGACACGATCAATTCCCTAATAGCTGATGGCACTTACAAGGCCTTGCTGGACACCTGGGGCGTTGGCTCTGTGATCGTCGAAAAAGCGTTGGTTAACCCAGAAGTCAAGATCTGATCCATGACCCTTGCCCGTGAAGACCTGGGGGCTGGCGTCGAGCCGGTTTCCCTTGAAAAACCAGAGATCACACGCAACTTCGTGGTTCCGCAAAGACATCCCGGTCGCTGGCTGGCGGTTGTTGTTCTTGCAATCATCGTGTTCCAGGTTGGCCAAGCTGTTTCGGTCAACCCGAACTTCCATTGGGATGTCTACCTCACCTATCTCTTTTCCTCCCAGGTCATTCGAGGCGTCGGGTGGACGCTTATTCTGACAATTGTTGCCATGACAGTGGCGATTTCAGTCGCGGGCCTGCTGGTGATCATGCGTGACAGTGACAATCCTGTGCTGCGCGGCCTTGCTTATTCCTGGGTTTGGTTTTTCCGGGGAACGCCGATTTACACCCAGCTGCTGTTTTGGGGTCTGTTTGCGGTACTGTTTCCAACTCTCAGCCTGGCAATCCCGTTTGGTCCTGAAATCATCAGCGTGGAGACGAAGTACATTGTCACACCTGCCATGGCTGCAATTCTCGGTCTCGGTTTTAATGAATCGGCCTATTTGACGGAAATTTTCCGGGCCGGGTTCAACTCGATCGATCGCGGACAGGCCGAGGCGGCACAGGCACTTGGAATGCGGCCAGCAAAAATCTGGTGGCGCATACTCATGCCACAGGCGATGCGTGTGATCATCCCGCCAACCGGTAACGAGACCATCGGAATGCTGAAAATGACATCTCTGGTTTTGGCGATACCGTTCACGCTGGATCTGACATTCGCAACCAACGCAATATCAAACAGGCTCTATCTGCCGGTCCCGCTTTTGCTGGTTGCTGGCACTTGGTATCTCGGCATAACAAGCGTGCTCATGGTTGGCCAATATTTCCTCGAACGCCACTTCGGTAAAGGCGTTTCCGTTCATCCAGCGCGGGCGGAGTAGGCCATGCACCCGAACCCAGATTTCTATGTCGAAATGCACGACATCCACAAATTCTACGGTCCTGTGCACGCGCTCAAAGGCGTGGATTTAAAAGTGAAAAAGGGCGAAGTATGCGTCGCTATCGGTCCATCCGGCTCGGGCAAGTCGACGATGCTACGCTGCATCAATCAGCTTGAAAGCATTTCGACCGGGCGGGTCTTCCTTAAAGGCGAACTTCAGGGTTTCACAGAAAGAGATGGCCGGTTCTATACCTTGTCAACGCGACGCATTGCTGCGCAACGCCGGCTGACTGGTATGGTCTTCCAGCGTTTCCAACTGTTTCCGCATATGACGGCGCTCGAAAACGTCATGGAAGGACCTTCGCACGTCAAAGGATGGTCGAAGGAGCGCTCACGTAGCAAAGCGCACGATCTTCTCAAGCGTGTCGGACTTGACGGGTTCGGAAACCGGTACCCGGTGCAACTCTCTGGTGGACAGCAACAACGCGTCGCAATCGCTCGGGCGCTCGCCATGGAGCCAGAGGTGATGCTGTTCGACGAGCCCACATCCGCGCTTGATCCCGAACTTGTGGGTGAGGTTCTGGATGTCATCAAAGACCTTGCAAAGAGCGGGATTACAATGGTCGTCGTGACACACGAGATCGGCTTTGCCCGAGAGGTGGGAAATCACCTCGTCTTCATGGATCAAGGACAGATTGTCGAAGAGGGGCATCCACGCGCAATGCTGGCGAACCCGCAGAACCCGCGTACGGCGGCGTTTCTGTCCAAGGTCCTGTGATCCGTCATGGCTATGACCATTGAGAAGACATCAGATCGCGCCGCGCAAATCTCGAATGAAGTCTTGGAGAATTTTGGACGGAAGGCGATTTGGTGGGGTGATCAGAAGCGTGCGGAAATGCAACGCGGGCTCGAAGGCTCTCAGCGTCAATCCGTAACCTTCGTACGGTTCGGCCGTCAGGGGGTTGACCAGACCGATCCCGACACCCGCAGCCACCATGGCGCAGATCGTCGTAGAATAGGGCGTCTCCATTACCGGGCGAATAGTCACGCCAGCACTGTTAAAGGCGTTCTCTGCCTCACGTCTGGTCGTGTCTTCAGGAGCAAGAGCAATAAAAGGTTGTCCCGCAAGGTCGGCGGGACGAACGACGCTCAGAGCTTCAAGCGGGTGTCCTTTCGGCAAAGCGACAGCCACGCGAAACTGGGCAAACTCCTCGATTTCGACGCCAGTGCGATCAATCTCATCGGCAACGATGCCGAGATCGAACTGGCCGGAAGCAACGAGATCACGCACGTTCGACGACATGCGCGCCTGGAATGTGACTGCAACGTTCGGGTTGCTTTTCATGAATGCCCGCAGCGCTCGCGGCAAGACGTTGGTCGAAAGCGCAGACAGGCACGCGATCCTGATCTCGCCAGAGCCATAGTCACGGATGCGCGCGGCAGCACCGCGCAGATGGGCCAGTCCCAGAAACGCTTGTTCAACCTCGCGGAAGAAAAGCTGGCCTTCCTGGGTCGGATGCAGGCGCCCCTTGATCCGTTGGAAGAGATCGAAGCCCAGGGATCGCTCCAGTTCCTGGATCATCTTGCTGACCGCCGGTTGGGAGACATGGAGAACTTCTGCCGCGCGAGCAGTCGTCCCGTTTGTCATGACCACCCGAAATATCTCGACCTGCCTAAGATTCATTCCCGCCCCTCGTTTCAAAGCAATAACTCCAGAGAATAGAAATAGCGCAGAATCCATTTTTTTGGAATTGGTTTCTTGCGTTTTGGAGTTGTCAGAAAGGTTCACTCATGAACGATCTTACTCAATGTGTTCTCACGCCTGAGGTGCCGACAGAGGGGTTCAACCCACTCGGCGTCGGGGTACACCGCGCTTCCACGATCGTGTTTAAGGACGCAGCTGCTTATGCGTCGCGTGGAGAGCGTGGACATGATGGGTATTCGTACGGGCTGTACGGCACTCCCACGACACGCACGCTTGAAGCCAAACTGACAAGCCTCGAGGGCGGCTTTTGGAGCTTTCTCACGCCGTCGGGGCAGTCTGCCAATGCTCTGGCTGTCATGCCATTTTTGGCCGCAGGGGATCACATTTTGGTCGCTGATACGGCCTATCCGCCGATGCGTGATCTGGCGGAAACGGATCTGCGACGTCTCGGCGTCGAGGTCGAGTTTTTCGATCCTCAATCGCCAGAAGACGTGGCAGCGAAAATGCGGACATCAACGAAGATCGTCTGGTGCGAAAGTCCCGGCTCTACCACGATGGAGATATTGGATCTTCCAAAGATTGCAGCGATTGCCCATGACCATGGCGCTCTGGTTGGGGTAGATAACACCTGGGCGACCCCACTCAATTTCAAGCCACTCGAGCATGGCGCTGACATTGTGACCGAGGCGCTGACGAAATTCGTGTCGGGTCATTCCGACGTCTTGATGGGATCGATCACCATCAAGGATCAAGCGCTGTTGAAGCCCATCCGCTCACTGATCGGAAGAATGGGGATCGGCGTATCGCCCGATGATGCCTCGTTGGTATTGCGCGGCTTCGAGACCCTTGGTGTGCGACTGCGCCACTCGGAACGAGTGGGCCTCGACTTCGCGCGCAAACTCGAACGTCATCCTTTGGTGCAGCAAGTCCTGCATCCTGGCCTTGAAACCTTTCCGGGGCATGCGCTCTGGAAACGAGACTTTCTCGGTTCCAGCGGCGTGTTCAGCATCGTTTTCAAGCAAGAGGCCTCCGCTCACATTTCTGCGGCGCTCGATACATTGAAGGTTTTTGCCATCGGCGCGTCCTGGGGCGGCACGCGCAGCCTTGCGGCTCCGATGTCTATAGATAACTTTCGCAGCGCGACCGTCTGGTCCGGTCCAGATGTCATTCTTCGACTCAGTATAGGCCTTGAGGATGAGGAAGAGCTTTGGGCCGACCTTGAGCGGCTGCTGGCGGACCTAGACACTCGAAGCGATGCAACCGCACATGACACATCCCTTAAAGCGGTCCGCCAAGGCTGAAGCGAATTTTCATAGATACGGGAGGATAAGGCGTGCCAAATACAGACGACGTGTTGCGCGATATCGACGGCAATTTAGACAGTACACTCCGCAAGCTTCTTGAGCTTGTCTCGATACCCTCAATCTCCGGGGAACCTTCCGGTAATGAAGGCATCGCTCGGGCAGCCGATTGGCTGAAACATGAACTGTCTTCCATTGGCTTGACAGCGGATGTCGTGCAGACGAAAGGTCATCCTGTTGTTTTGGCGAAGTCCGTCTGTAATTTCAACCAGAAGCGTCCACGGTTGCTGTTCTATGGACATTACGACGTGCAGCCGATTGGCGATCTCAACCAATGGAAACATCCTCCTTTCCAGCCGCGCATCATCGAAGAGGATGGTCTTCACCGTTTTTACGGGCGAGGGACGTCTGACAGCAAGAGCCAACTGTGGACTTTCATCGAGTCGCTGCGGGCATGGAAACATATTTTCGGTGAATTTCCAGCCGACGTTGTTGTGATGCTCGAGGGCGAGGAGGAATGCGGGTCGCAAAGCCTGCCCGAATTCATTCAGGCGCATAGACATGAACTGGCCTGCGACGTCGCCTTCATTTGCGACGCCGAGATGTGGTCGGCGACACAGCCGGCCATTACAACGCAGCTCAAGGGTCTGGTGCATGAGCGTGTGACGATCTCGGCCCCGAATCCAGATCTGCATTCAGGGCATTATGGAGCGGTCGCCGCCAATCCTGTCCGGATACTGGCAACGATTCTGGCTGGACTGCACGACGATCAGGGGCGCGTTACCATTGATGGCTTCTATGACGGCGTAAAAGACATACCGGAGGCGGTTCGGCTGCAATGGCGAGAATTGGCGCGGGAGCCGGGTCTGTTGGGAGATGTGGATCTCACCGGGGGTCTCATGGAGGAGGGTTACTCTCCTCTCGAAGCCATGTGGGGTCGCCCGACGGTGGATATCAACGGCATCACCGGAGGCAACCAGGGACCCGGTGAACGTTCAGTCCTGCCTGGAAGCGCAACTGCCCGCCTGTCATTCCGGCTTGTCGCAGGACAGTCTCCGGAAACGATCCGCCTGCGCTTTCGCGACCATGTCGAAAGCAGATTGCCGAAAGGCTGCCGGATTGAGTTTGAAGGTAACGGCGGCAGTTCGGCGGTGATGCTGTCGCAGGAAAGTCCATATCTGAAGGCAGCAACACGCGGTCTGGAGAAAGAATGGCAAATGCCTACTGTCCTTCGAGGGACAGGTGGTGCCATACCGCTGGTCGAACAATTGACCGAGGCCCTTCAAACTGAATGCGTTGTGATTGGCTTCATTCTTCCGAGTGACGCGATCCATGCGCCTGACGAGCGTTACGATAGCGAACGTCTTCGCCAGGGCGCTCGCAGCTGGATTCGGATTTTCGAGGAGATACAGTTACAGAGCGATGGCAAGGCGTAAGAGTCAAATGACATCAGCCCAGCCAGAAGCAACAGGAACGCCATCCCTGCCGTCTCGCCTTGAGAAAGATGCGCTCGGCACTCGGCTCATTGCAGGCGATATAGTGTACGGAATTCAGACGGCGCGAGCCGTCGACAACTTCTCGATCTCGGGCCGTACCATTGCAGATATCGAGGGGTTTGTGCCCGCCATCCTGGTCATCAAGCAGGCGGCAGCACGCGCCAATCAACGTGCAGGTAAGTTGGAGCCGCGTCTGGCTGATGCCATAGAAGCTGCCGTGGTGAGCTGTCTGGCCGACATCCGCAGGCGGGACTTTCCCGTCGATATCTACCATGGCGGCGGCGGCACTGCGGCAAACATGAATGTAAATGAGGTTGTTGCAAACCGGGCCAGTGAAGTCCTGACCGGGAAGTTAGGTCCGGACCCTGTGCATCCCAATACGCATGTCAACATGAGCCAGTCGACGAACGACGTTATCCCGTCTGCCATGAAAATGGCAATTGGTGGAGAACTGAGTGCGCTTCAGCATATGCTGGACAAACTCGTAAACACCATATCACAAAAAGAACTGGAATTTGCAGGTACCGTAAAACTTGCCCGCACATGTCTGCAAGACGCGCTGCCCATAACATTTTCGCAGCAGTTTTCGGGCTATCGTGCCGCATTCCAGCGTCAGGTAGAAGAACTCCGCGTCTTGCAAGAAGGATGCTTGGGATTACCGCTGGGTGCCACGGCGGTTGGAACGGGGGTCGGAGCATCACAACAATATCGAGCTTTAGTGTACGAGGAGCTTCATGCCCTGACGGGCAAAGCTTACAACCTGGAAGCCAACCTTTTCGATGCCCTCCAGAATGCAGATTTCTGGATACGCGTCTCTTCAGGATTGAAGACGATTTCGGTGACACTATCCAAGTTCGCGGCCGATTTACGGCTGATGTCGTCAGGCCCTCGCGCCGGATTTGGCGAGATCACCCTGCCATCGGTGCAGCCCGGTTCGTCCATCATGCCTGGCAAGGTCAACCCGGTGATGCCTGAGATGATCATGCAGGTCGCCTTCCGGGTGATCGGCAATGATGCCACCATAACCCGCGCAGCAGAGGGTGAACTCGATCTCAACGTCTGGGAATCCATCATTATCGAGAGCTTGAGCGAGTCCATCCGATTGATGCGACGAAGCATACCGCTTTTCGTCTCCGGTTGCGTGGCTGGCATTGAGATCAACCCCACACGCGGCGCGGCAGACGCGTCCTCATCCCTTGCGCTTTCGACGGCGCTCGCTGAAATCTTCGGATATCCTGCAGCATCCGCCGTTGCAAAACACGCTGAAACCCACGGCACGTCCATCTCCGAAGCGGCCGTGGAATGCGGGCTAATGAATGCGCAAGACGCAGGCCGTCTATTCGGCGACGTGTCTATCTACACTGAGCTAGAAAAGAGCGAGAGCATTCTCGATGCGCTCCGTAAATCGCAATTGGCACCATGATGCGGAGCGTCATCGACTTCGGAAAGCGCAATGTCTGACATGGATGCGCTCCCAGTGAAAACTTCATCCTTACCTTTTTTCGGTTATGGATTGGGAATACAGCCTCGGGACTGGCCACATGGGCGTTGCCGCCCGTGCCATCATTTTCGCTGAATTGGAGGGGCCGGGATGATGAGCCCTTTCGCACCCCTCGATCTAACGGTGCATTGTATCCACAGATCCAGCGCTACCAGGTGAACGGCGCGAAATCTCTCTTCCGCGATCGAGGCCGAATATTTGCTTACCGGCAATTGCTACGCCAGGGTGGTCTGCGAATCCGCCGAAGCAAAGTCGCTTCGCGCCCTGCTGTTGTCCAAGGCGCCGGGGCGCAGTTGCCATACATGATGTAGACGGTCAAGACGGATAATCAACCAAACGAAGGAATTGAGAAGTCTCGACCTTCGCGTGCCATCCCTTATTGTCGAGCCAGATGGAAAGGTCCGCGAGAATCTGCAGTCGGGATTTTGACGTGTTTTGGCACGCCAACATTCGACCACCGGCACGAGACGTCCGTTACGTCTCGTGCGAAAAGTAACGAACCGCGGGTTCAATGAATTCGCTGTTTTCCCAAGTCGGATATTTGGCCCGGATCTCTTCTAACAGTCGTTGGTCGGGTCCATTGGCCCTCCTGACCAGTTGTCGAACGTCCTGAAAATATCCAGACACTTGCGAAATGATTTCTGGTCCTCCAAGGCTGCCGTGCCCCGGTACGACAAGGCTTGGCTCAAGCAGAAGGATATCTCTTAGCCCCAGTTCCCATCGCGCGATATCCATGTCATTTGCGGTGATCATGGGCGGAAACAGCGGTACGATCGGAAACATGCGCTCTTCAGCGAGGTCACCTGTGAAAACGATGCGTTCGCCAGGGACGAATACAATCTGGTCGCCGGGCGTATGTGCTCTACCCCATGTCCGGAATTCCACCTGTCGTCCGCCCAGGTCAAGCATGACACGTTCCTGATCATAGGTTTGATCAGGCGGCGTCAAAACAATGTTATCCAGCAGGTATTTGTGATCGGCAGGTAGGACGCTTGACCTGAAACCTTCCAGAAGCTTCTGGCCCGTTTGGGCGAAGTAGTCCTTCTGCAGAGCGTTGTAATAGATTCGGCCGGCGGACTTGAACACCTGCGCGCCAAAACCGTGCTCGGGATGGGCATGCGTGACGGTGAGCACGACCTGCCGGCCGGGCGCCAGTCGCCTGGCCAACGCCAATACATCTTCAGCACTCTCTATACCGAGGCCGCAGTCGATGATGAGTACAATATCTCGGCCAACAACAATGCCGATGTTGGGCACCAGCGGGATGCGTTTGTCGAGAAGAATAAAAACCCCAGATGCCACTTCGACGGGAAAACGCGCATCGACGATAGGCAATGGTCGTTTTGGAAACGGCAATGGCGCCTTCAGTTCCTGGGCCATTGCGGTCTCACTGGACGCGGCTACAGCCAAGGCACCCAACCCGGCAAGCTTGAGCATCTGGCGGCGATAAATAGGGCGGCCGGAAGAAGTTTGGTTGCTAGTCATTACATCCACCTTTTGAGATTTACACACGATGCCACGAGCGTTCACGCGGCAGCGTCGACCTTAGTCCGTTTTAAAGGTGGCGAGGCGCGCTACGAGTAGCCAATTGATAATCTGTATGTGACCGCATCGACCGGCCGAATGTTCGCCATCGACTGACCGCTCTTTCCAGCCACTTTTGACCGGATTTTGCTTGCGATACGGAGTGCGAGTGATCAGCAGGCTCACGTTGGTGGCTATATGTTGTCGTGGTCGCACCTTCGTACATTAGTCCCATCAGCAACATCCTCGCGGGTGAAACGCTCGAGGATTCTCGGCTCCACGCGTTTGCGACGATCTCGATTTATTTGTTCGAGAAAGTTCGAGGGCCTAAATTACATGTCTCAAGAAAGGTCGGTAGTCATTTGGCTTTCAAGCCTGCGCCGCATTGGGTTCAGCAGCCGTAAAGAGCCGCGATACAATCCCTGAACCACCGCTGTGCAGGATGTACATCGTTGCGCCGATGCCAGGACAAGCTGAACTGGACAGGGTCCAGTTGGATTGGAGGCTGCAAGATGATCAATTGTTCTGCATATTGCGACGCATCGACCACGCCGCTCATGAGGGTCGCAATCAGATCCGAGCTCGCGACCAGCAGCGGCGCCGCATACATATGAGGCAAGGTGAGGGCAAGACGCCGCTTGAGGCCGCGTTGCGCAAGTTCCGCATCCACGCGTCCAAAACGATCATTCTCCGGTGAGACCAGGAGATGCGACAGTTCAAGGAACCTGTTGAGATCTAAAGGTGTTTCAGTCACCGGATGATCTTTCCTAACGATGCACACGAACCGTTCCACAAAGAGCGGTCTTGTCAGGATGCGGCCTGAAGACGTCGGGGGGACCCCAATCGTTAAATCAACTTCGCCAGCATCGAGCATTGAAATCGCATCGTCGCGCGCGGTGAAGTTGCGAATTCGCAGCGTTATGCCGGATGCCTGCTCCCGTAAGGTCTGGAGAAGCCTCGGAAGAACGACGAAAGTCGGATGATCCGAAAGACCTAGGGAAAATGTTGCGGACGATGTCGATGCATCGAATGCCTGGGTGAACTCCAGCGTCCGCTGTATCTCCTGCAGTGCGTGAGACAAAGGCTCGGAGAGATCAAGAGCCCGAGGTGTCGGCTGAAGTCCGTTCGGTCCGCGCACGAAAAGCTCGTCATTCAACAGGCCGCGCAGTCGGGAGAGCGCTGCACTCATCGCCGGCTGAGTCCTGCCGATCCGCGTTCCGGCGCGGGTCACGCTGCGTTCTGCCATGAGCGCATCGAAGGCGACAAGTAGGTTGAGATCAATTCCGTGTAAATCCATAGTATGGATATAATCACATACCATCAATCGATTTCAAGCATACAATTGGACGCTATAATCTTTGGGGGTCGCTGCATTCCAAGATAGGAACCCTAATGACAAACAATGTTAATGAGCCAAAAGTTTCAGGACTTACGCCTGAAGAACGACACGCGCTTGAAACGCTGTACGAAGCTTTTCATGGCAATCCCGATCTGTTGGACGAGGCTGTCGTCCCTGATTGGCAGGACATACCACTTTCGCCACATCAGCAACCTGGCCGCGATGGCATGAAGCCGCTGATCCGCGAGTTCAATGCCGCCTTCCCGGATTTGAAGATCACCCTTTTGGAAATGATCGGCACGCCGGGAAAAGCCGCTGTACGCGCGCTGATATCGGGCACGCATACAGGCTCCTGGTTCGGCATTGCTCCGACTGGCAAGTCGTTCCAGATGCCCATTCACGAATTCCACTATATTGCGGACGGAAAGGTGACGCACACCTGGCACCTTGAAGACTGGTTCGGCTGGCTGTTTCAGGTGGGCGCCTGGCCGGTGAATACCGGGGAGGCGGCGTGATGAAGGCCCTTCGAATTCGCGGATACAATGCGGCGCCTGTCATCGAAGATGTAGATATTCCCGAGATCGGACCGAGCGAGGTACTGGTTCGGGTCACCGCCGCCAGTCTCAACCCTCTCGACGTCAAGATGCAGCTTGGCTACATGGACGCGTTCTTTCCCGTGAGTTTTCCGTACATTCTAGGTACGGATCTTGCTGGAACCATCGAACGAACCGGATCTCGGGCGACCCACTGGCGCTCGGGTGACGAGGTCATCGCTCGGGTCGACCCCGGCAGCGGGGGCGCGCTTGCTGAATTCGTCATTGTACCGTCCGACTATCTTGTCAGGGCGCCGTCTTCTATTTCGCTGACTGATGCCGCTGGTCTTGCCACCGGTGCTGGCACCGCCTGGCAAGCATTGCATGAGATGGCAGACCTGCGACCGGGTCAGACCGTGCTTGTTCATGCTGGCGCCGGCGGCGTCGGCAGTTTCGCCATCCAACTCGCACGTTCGGCAGGAGCCCGGGTTATTGCAACAGCATCAGGCGCAGGCCTCGATATGGTCCGACGGCTCGGCGCTGATCAAGTCATCGACTATCGCAATGAAAACTTTGCAGAAAAAGTGTCAGACGTCGACGTCGTCCTCGACCCGATTGGCGGCGAGACCCAGCAGGCATCCTACGGTGTCCTTCGAACAGGCGGCCGGCTGCTCGCAACCGCTTCGCCGCCGGACGAGGCTCTCGCAAAAGCGCATAACGTGACGGCAACTTTTGTCTTCCACTCCTCCGATGCTAGCCGCCTCGCCAAGATTGCCAAAAGGGTCGATGAGGGTGCGCTGAAAATCCTCGTGGACAGCCAGGTCCCATTGGCGGGTGCAGTCAAAGCATTCGAACACCAGGGATCGGGGCGCGCGAAAGGTAAGATCATCGTCTCGATATGACGGTCCGGTCGGCAGCATCAGTGTTGCTGGCCTCATCAACTTCGAAACTTTGGGTTTACAGCTGGCGAAATGCCTCTTCTAGACTTGGTGCCAACGTTTGACGCTTTTGTCTGCTTGTTGCGCGCTCGGCGGGTGGAACGCCAGAGATCGAATTCAGAAGATGATCGCCGCCACGCGTACGGCTCGACGACGCGCAGCCGCCGTCGTGCTCGCGAGCGAGGCGTCGGTTCGCCAGCATAATTTGCAGCCGTTGGCGCGACCTGTGGCCTATGGTTACGCCGGTGTCGATCCCGCTTACATGGGGATCGGACCTGTTCCGGCCATGCGGCTGGGACTGGATCGGGCCGGCTTGGGCATCGCGGATATTGACGTGATCAAGTCCAGCGAGGCCCTATCGCACAGTGGTGCGCCGTCGCCCGCGAACTGCAGCTCGTTTCCGAACGAGTGAACCCAAACAGGAGCGGCATTTCACTCGGCCATCGACGCGACCGGTGTGCCGTTATAACGACCAAGTTGATGTACGAACTGCGGCATTCTGGCGGCCGTTAGGGCTGACGACGATGCGCATCGGTGGAGGCCAAGGAATCGATCTGGAACGCGTCTAAACGCGGCGAGCTTTTCGGCCCTGCTATGCGTTTGATCCAGCGCCAACATCAGTGCTATGCGCCTTTTGAGCCGGTCTCCTCCGGCCCCAGGTAGAGAGTCGACTTAGGTCTATGGCTGCTGGAAATTTGGATAGGCAGTGTCTCACGCGTGCTCCGTGCTCAACGAGCGAACGGCAAAGTAACGCGATGGTGTGGTCCCAAGCGCCTTCTTGAACATGACGATGAAGGCCGTCGTCGATTCATACCCTAAGCTGCCTGCTACCCGCTGGACTGTCGCACCGCCGGCAAGTTCCCGCAGCGCGATGACTAGATGTAGCTGACGCCGCCAACGGCCGAAGCTTAATCCTGTCTCTTGGACCATAAGTCTCTTCAACGATCGTTCACTGACGGCGACTTGCTCGGCCCATTGCCCGAGGGTTCGGCGGTCGCTCGGGTCTGCCAAAAGAGCCGCAGCGATCAAGGCGATCTTTGGATGGTCAGATACGGGTAGCTCCAGCCCCTCCCGTGGCATCAGCGCGAGCTCATCGAGCATGACCCGCATGAGCCGATCAACATGAGCGTCGCGCGCATCACTTTCTGATAATTCCGCTACCCAGAGTATCATCTCCCGAAGCATTGGCGATATCGAAAGCGTGCAGCATTCAGCCGGAAGCATGGCCGCGCCGGGCTCGACAAACAGGTATGCTACACGAGCATTGGACGTGACCTGATTGCTGTGAGGAACGCCACTAGGTATCCAAACTCCGCAGTCGGGCGGAACGATCCAGACCCCACTTTCCGATCTGCAGGTAACCGCGCCATGTAGCGCCAAGATGAGTTGACCCTGCCGGTGCTGGTGCTGCGTCTCCTCGGCTTCATAGTCGGCAAAGTCCATCCTGATTGCCATCGCCGGCCCATGAGAGAGGCTCAGATCGATAGCGGCACTGCAGGGACGTGACTTATTCGAAGGTTGGCCCGATTTCGAGATCATATGGCATTATCTCCACTTTTACTCGCAACTCAACCCTTTAGGATCTTGCTTCATCAACTTTAGGAGATTAGCCATGCGTATCGCCGTGGTTGGCGCGACCGGCAGGATCGGTGCCAAACTTACCGAGAACCTCTTGGCCAAAGGCCATTCAGTCAAAGCTCTTTCGAGAGGAGGGCCCGCCCTCGATGCACTTGTCTTAAAAGGAGCAGAACCGTTCCTTGGCAGCTTCGACACAGGTGCTGGTGAGCTTAACTCGTTTTTCGAAGACGCTGACGCTGCGTTCCTAATGGTCAAAACCATTTGGGGGTCGGAGGACTTCCATGGGCACTACCCTACGGTAGCGCTTCGCTTTTTCGACGCACTTCGGGATTCCCCTGTGAAATTTGCCGTGAGCCTGACCGGAATGGGATCCGATGTAAGCGGAAACACTGGCCATTTCCAGCCCTTCTATGTCCTGGATCAGATACTCAACCGACTACGAGACATCAATTTGGTGCATCTGCAGGGTGGCTGGTTCATGGAGAACCTGTGCGGGTGGATCGACTCGATCGCGCAGCACGATAGGATCGGCTGGTCGCTTGACCCCAACGTCAAAACTCCTTGGGTTGCCATCCAGGACATCGCGGATCTCGCAGCGAAAGAGTTCGACACGCCGACTGACCAGCACCGATCCGTAAAGCAACTGGGCATCGATTACACGATGACCGAGATCGCGGCGATAATCGGCCGGGCACTCGGTAAAGACGTGGACTATCGTTTCATCGATAGGAGCGATCGCGAGGTCGAGACGGTATTCCGGGAGAGATTCGGAACTCTCGGACGGTGGGTCTACGATAACGACACCTTGGCTGCTCTTAACGATGGGCGTATAGCGTTTCACGAGGATCGTCCTGCGCTGCGCACGACAATTGAAGAATTCGTGAGGGACACCCTCAGGCCGCTGATCGAGAAGGCGCGGACGGATGGCGTCAAACCAGAGACCTTCCTAACGTGGAGCTCAAAAGGATAATTGCTAAGTTAGCGTAATCTACGTCAGAACCCCATACGGCAGCCACAAGCAACCCAATGTCCGAGCCCGGCTCGATCCATCCGCGCTTCGTGACCGCCGATCCCTGAAAGGTCATTGCTGCCGTCAGGCGCGGGCACCAAGCCTTAGATTCGATCCGCTAGACATTGGTGCCGGTACTCCGTACCTTGCGTTTCGATGGAGACGCCACCGTTTAGCGTGAGGCGGTAGCCCTATTCTGGGGCCGACCGGCTTCTGACCACGAGTGAGCGCGACTGCATTGTGACTAAAAAATTCCGAAGGGGTCACCTGCATCAGATAGGCCGGTATCGACGGATATAGTGCCAGGTCGGGACGCGTTGCGAGCGAGCGGGTTAACAGGTCCAGCACAAGGTCCGCGATCCTCCGCGCGAAGGTCATTCACATCGAAGGTTAGACCCCCGACCCCAGCCTACCCATACACCCATATGATGTAGTCCTACGAGCAACAGGATCGCACTGGATATGGTGCCCAATCCACCCCCGTCATCGCACATCCTAAAGTTACCTGACAGCGTTAAGGAGACGCGTTCCGAGCAATTGGCGCGTGTAGTCATGCATCGGAGAATTGAGTACCCGATCAGCATCCCCGGCCTCAATTATTTCACCGTGGCGCATGATAAAGATTCGATCGGCGACAGCTTCAACGACGTCAAGATCATGGCTGATAAAGAGGCAGGAAAAGCCGTAACGGGCTTGCAGTCGGTTGAAAAGCTCGAGCACCTGGCCACGCATTGAAACGTCAAGCGCAGACACGGGTTCGTCGGCGACAACGAATTGCGGGTTACCGATCAGCGCCCGAGCGATGGCTACTCTCTGCCTTTGTCCGCCGGAAAGCTGATGCGGAAACCGCTCGGCAAATTCCGACCCCAAACCGACCTCTTCCAGAATCATCATAGTCCGCTTGTATTTTTCGACACTGTTCCCGTAACCGCTTACACCAAGAGGTTCGGCGACAATTCTGGCGATCGTCATCCGTGGATCAAGAGACGAGTAGGGGTCTTGGAATATCATCTGGCAGTTTTGGCGATAGATGCTGTAATTCGCATCCCGGGCGTTAACTTTCGCTCCGTTGAATATCAGGGACCCCACGGTGGGACGGAGAAGTCCAGCGGCTGTCCTGCCGATCGTGGTCTTGCCGGAACCAGATTCGCCTATCAACGCAACGACTTCACCTGGCAACACTTGCAGCGAGACATGCTCAATGGCGCGCTTTGATGTGGCCTTGCCGAAAAAACTGGCCCTTGCGCGGTAGTCGACGGCAACATTCTGGAGTTCGATGATCGGCCGTAGTTCAGATTTTTTGCGTGGAGGCCGTAGTTTTGGGATCGATGCCAAGAGTCGGCTTGTGTAGGCATGAGTTGGCCGCTGCATCACGTCGGCCGTTTTCCCTGCCTCAACAATTTCTCCATTCGCCATGACGATCATGCGCTTGCAATAACGTGAGATCATTGCCAGATCGTGGCTAACGATGAGGATGGCCGTGTTCTTCTCGCGGGCAAGTTCTACCATCAGGTCGAGGACGTCCTTTTGAATCAATGCGTCCAAAGCCGTTGTCGGCTCGTCGGCCAGCAAAAGAGCCGGCTCCAACAGCATGACAGAAGCTATCATGATGCGTTGTCGCATACCTCCGGAGAACTGATGGGGGTGAGCGGAAAGAGCTTTTTCCGGATCCAAGATGCCGACTCTTCGCAGCATTTCGAGGATTTGGGTTCGGCGTTCCACACGCGTATATCGCCGATGCAACCGTAATCCTTCTTCGAGTTGACGGCCTATGGTCATCGACGGATTAAGCGAAGTCATCGGCTCTTGGAAAATCATGCCGACCACCGCTCCCCGGATATGCCGGAATTGGTGGTCTGAATATTGTCCGATGTCTCGGCCGTTCAGCACGATCCGGCCGTTCGTCCGTCGAACGCCAGGCGGTAGAAGCCCAAGGATCGACTTTGCGACCATGGTTTTGCCGGAGCCCGATTCACCGACAATGCCGACGATTTCTCCTGGTTCGACCGTCAGGCTGCAGGAATGAACGAGCGCAATATTTTTCGCCGCGATGTTGAGATCGGTGATTTCAAGTAGAGCGGGCATCTAGAGCTCTTTCATGCGAGGGTCGAGAAGGTCGCGCAGACCATCTCCTAGGAGGTTTATGGCCAGCAGGGTGAGGGAAATGGCAATGCCGGGGAAGATGCCAAGCCAAGGCGCTTGCGAGAGAAAGCTGCGGCTGGCAGATAGCATGTTTCCCCAAGTTGGCGCGGGCGGCGCCAGTCCCAATCCGAGAAAGCTGAGGGCGCTTTCCGCGAGCAAGGCCCAGCCCATCATAGAGGTAGCCAGTACAATGACCGGTGCAATGCAGTTGGGCAGAATGTGCCGGCAAAGCGTGACCAGGTCCGAATTGCCCATGACGTGCGATGCGTCGATAAACTCCCGTTCACGCACTGAAATCACTGTTCCTCGCACGATGCGAGCGACGGCCGGTGTGAAGGCGAGACCGAGCGCGAACACGATTCCTCGGACGCTTGCGCCGAGAACTGCAAGAAGTCCGAGTGCGAGCAAAATGCCAGGAAATGCCATCAACGCGTCATTCAACAGCATCAGAAGCCGGTCCGGCCATCCTCGCCAATATCCGCTGACGACGCCGAGGATCGTGCCGATGGCCAGCGCGGTCACGACGGCAAGCAGGCTGATGCCCAGAGACGGGACGGCGCCCGTCATCAGGCGGCTCAAAAGATCGCGCCCGAATTCATCGGTCCCGAGCGGGAAGACTCCACCCGGCGGCCTTAGCCGTGTGGAGAAGCCCATTGCAAGTGGATCGTGGGGTGTCCAGACAAGCGCCGTCAATGCCGCAGCGGAAACGAAAACCATGACCGAACCGCCGGTCAAGAGATTGAATCGAAATTTCATGATAGCGCTACCCTCGGATCGAAGGCCGGGTAAACGAAGTCGATCAAAAGATTGACGGCCACATAGAAGAGAGAGATGCAAAGAAGGCAGCCCTGTATCACAGGATAATCGCGCGCAAAAATCGCCTCGACGAGGAGGCGACCAAGACCAGGAATGGTAAAAATGGTCTCAACGATAGCAATTCCGCCCAAGAGATTGCCCAGAATTAGACCAAGCAGCGTCCATGTCGGGCCGAACGCGTTTCGAATAACGTGATCAAGCAGGACCCGGGCCTCGGAAAGCCCCTTGGCGCGGGCATGCGTCACATAGTCGAGTCGCAAGACTTCGAGCGTCGATGCCCGAGCCATGCGGGCGATCCCGCCAATCTCATGAATAACGAGGGTCGAGATCGGCAAAACGAGATAGATTGCTCCTGCGAACCAGTCGTCCGAAATCGCGACATAGCCGACGACCGGAAACCAGCCGAGCCGCATGCCGAAGAACAGCAAGAGCAGCAGGCCCATCCAGAACGTCGGGATGGAGAGAAGTAAGGTGGCGCCGGCGACGGTTGCAACATCCAACACGCTATTCTGCCGCCAAGCGGCGATCGTGCCAAGCGGGACGGCTATGAGAGCAGCAAGGAAGACGGTAGGCAAGACTACCGCAAAGCTGACGACGAACCGATTGACGATGAGAGGCAGCACAGGCTCGCCGGTAAGGATCGACCAGCCAAGATCGCCATGCAAGGCGTTTCTCAGCCAGATGCCGAACTGGACGACGAGGCCTTGATCAAGACCGAGCTGTTCGCGGAGGGCTTGCAGCGTCTCCGGCGTCGCGCGGTCACCCAAGATTAGCAATGCGGGATCGCCCGGTATCAGTCGGATCATCGTGAAGACAGTGACGGCGACGAGGAAGATCGTCGGGACCGACCACGCGAGCCGTTGCGCAAAATAACGAAGCATGCCTGATCTCCTGCTTTTTTAGACCGGTTAAGGGATGACCCTCATACCCCAGAGACGCGGCTTTCCCTCCCACGGCTTAAAAGTCTGCACCCGGTCGCGATGCGCCCACGCCGTCTGCCCGTTGTAAAGAATGATGAGCGGCGCGTCCGCAAGCATCATTTCATGGAGCTGGTCGAAAATCTTTTGGCGTTCGCCTGGGTCGGTTAGCGTCTTGGCCTTGTCGATCAGCGAAATGGCGACTGGATTGTCCCAGACCTTACGCGGCTGTTTCGTTTTGTCGCCGACAAATTGCTCAAAGCTTAGGGCGGGATCGAGACGTGAAGAATAGGAGAAGGACATCATCTCGTAGTCGCCGGAATTATACTTATCCAGTTGCGTCGCCCATTCGAGGACTTCGATCTCCACCTTCACGCCGATCGCTTGCAGCATGGATTGAGCGACGAGCGCAACTTGCGAACTCGGCATGGGTGCCCGTTTGTTGGCGACGAGTTTGATCGTCTCGCCCTTATAGCTGCTCTGCGACAGCAATGTCTTGGCCGCCTGCAGATCGTATTGGAAGGACCGCTTCTGGACATCGTCGTTGTACGGCGACGCGCCGAACACGGCCGATGCGCTTGCATCCGAGAGGCCATCGGAAGCAAAGCCGACAAGCTGTTTCAGATCGAGCGCTGCAGCGATGGCCTGACGGAACTTGGCATCCCTGAACAACGGGTTGTTAGTCTGGAACAGGAGCGCGTGTTTTGAAGCATCGCTCGGAGTCAGCACTTTGATCCCCTTCACTTCTTTCAGCTCTTCGACGTCGGAAGTGAGGATTTGCGCGACGTCGATATTCCCGGCGATCACTGCGGCCCTCACGGTCGCGGCGTCCGGCACGACGACGAAGGTGGCGCGATCGGCGTGCGGCGCCTTGTTGCCAACATAACCATCAAACCCTGATCCATCGGGTGACTTATAGCCTTCGAACCGCTTCAGCGTTACGGACTGTCCCTTTTTCCATTCCACCAGTTCATAAGGACCAGTGCCAATCGGCTTGTTCCAAGTTCCGTCGGTGTTGACCGACGCCTTGCTAAGCATGCCTGTTCCGCCGCAGTCGGTCCGCGCCAGCGTATCGAGGAAAAGAGCGCTTGGTGTATCGAGATGCAGGACAACGGTCGCCGCATCGGGCGCATCGACGCTGGTGACCTTGACGCCGTTCGTTCCGTCTACATCGGGAAGGCAGCGCCATTTGGTGACCGGATCGGAATAGCGATTCCAATTCCACAGGACGTCCGTCGAAGTGAAGGGGAGACCGTCCTGGAACGTGATGCCGTCCCTGAGCTTGAACGTATAGGTCAGGCCGTCCTTGGCAATGTCGACTGATTTCGCCAAGAGAGGCTTCACTGTGCCTCCCTCTCCGTAACCGACCAGGCCTTCAACGATGTTCAGCATCACCCCGTCTGTATTGTCGTCTCGAGTGACTCCCGGATTGGTACTAAGGATATCGGCTGTCAAGGCAAGCTTTACGTCACCCGCTGCCAGCGCCTGGGACGAAAAAAAAGCCGGGGCCAACATGAGGAGCGGCGACAATGTCGCTGCTTTAAATGGTGATTTAGATCGCATTTCGAAGTTCCCCTTTTTCTCTGAGCATTATGAATTGCGATATGCCACCGTCTATTGACGATGCCGGGCAAGACTTTTTGCTAGGAAGGTTTGTGCTTTAACGAAAATGGGCTCGGCTTCATGCCCGATGCCCGGCAGTAGATCAAAAGTTACTGAAACCCCGGCATAAGCCAAAGAATCCTGCAGAGCCCGTAACCGTTCGGGACGCGTGGTGCCTGCGTCATTCGCTCCCTCGGCCCAATAGCGGCCACCGGGCCGATGGTCGATCTCGCTCGTGTCGAGATCGGCATCTCCGACGACAAGCTGGATCGGCACTTCTGCCAGCTGCTGCCGATCCACAGCCACGCCAAGTTGTTCACGAGTATTGCGTATGCCCGGCCACCAATCCCGATTGTTGTCGAGCAAAGTCACCGAGCCTGGCGCACCAACAGAGACGCCCCAGAGACGACCGGGGTGCAGAAGGAGAAAACGATGCGCGAAATGAGCGCCACCGGAAAAGCCGACCAAACCGAAGCGCGACCCGTCGATATCGTGCCGATCGCAAACCTGACTTACCATCTGATTGAGGACGTGATCGTAGCGAATATCGCCTTCAACCATGTATTTGAAGCCGTCGAGATTGCCATCGCCGAAGATATTGCCAGGGAAAAGTGGCGCGAGGATCACACAATTATGGTTCTGACCGAACGCGATGAACTGATCACGATGGGCGATGAAATTGCGATAGCTGCCGTGGATCACACAGAGGATCGACCGGCTTGGTCGCGTTTTTTCTTCCGGGAGGTAGAGGCAATAGCTGAAACGAGGATCTTCAGCTAAGGCGGTAACCGTCGTCGCACCGCGTTCATAGACCGACGACGCTCGCGGATTTTTGATCGAAGTTCCAGAGATAGTAGGTCTCAAAGGAAGAGTCCTCAATTTTAGATGCAATATTGGATCTAATCTTGCATCTAATTTTTGAGTTGACAAGAACTAATCTTCATCCAGGCTGGCGAAGTTGCTATGAGAGTGTGCTGCAGTATACGTGGGAGTGCGATGGAAGTGGAAAAGGTAAGAACGCGTCGGTCCGATGAAGTTGCCGAATTGATTGCCAAGGACATCCGTTCTGGAACACTCAGCACAGGCACGTGGCTGAAGCAGGCTGACGTGGAACAACGCTACAGAGCTTCCCGGGCCGACATACGTCGGGCCCTTGAAATCCTTCTGCAAAGACGTTTGGTCGAGCAGATTCCTGAAAGGGGCTTTTATGTCCCCATGCCTGATCAGCGTCGTCAACGTGAGCTGCGCGAAATACGCGTTACGCTTGAGACTTCTATGGCGGAGAGTGTTGTCGCAAACCGCGACACTGCGAAGCTCAAGGCGCTACATGAGGCCGCGCAAAGATTTGAAGAAGCAATCGAAAAAGGCGGAATTGCCGAGCGATACGAGACCAATCAGGTTTTTCACGTCGCGCTTGCAAACTTCTGTTCGAACCAGGAATTAATCAAACTTGTGATCGATCTTCGCGGTTATGTACCAGCCTCACCGATGTCGCAATGGCCCGACATGGCCCGCGCTCGGAAGTCAGCGCGAGAGCATTTCGAGATAATTGAGGCAATCGCTAGAGGAGATATTGCTGATCTCAAGCGATTGCTCAGCATACATATTTTGCAACCCGACTAAAACGGCGTTCATGCCGTCGTTCATGAATGGCATGTATCGGCGGCATAAAACCTTCTTCGACGAATCGAAACTTTTCCGTAGAATTGTGGCGCTCATCCAGTTTCTTTGTCAGGGCAAAATACTCTGGCAACGTACGACTGCAACAACCGAGAACTGGAGTTCAATCATCCCGATTCAGAAGATCAGCATCATGCAGGTGCCGTATAACCCTATCACGCTGAAGCTTTCGCCTCATATTCAAACTGTCGTACGCATTTGGGAAAGACAAAATCCACGGTTGGAAATTGTTCTTGACGATGATGAGGCTAGGGAAAGCGAGTGGGAAATATACGGGACCTTATTGGATGCTGCCGATGACAGATTCGCGGATGTAGGATTCGCCTCCATAGGTGATGAGCGAGAGTTTCAAATCTGTTCTTCACGATTTCGAATAATGTTCGATAATTGTTATAGTGATACCTTCATTTTCCCGAACGGCTCCAGGGAACTCATGCCCGTTTATCAGTTCCTTGTGAAGCCAATGCCTTGACGGTATTTCCGACTTACTGAGGACTTCCCCCGACCGGATGATAGAAAAAAGGAGCTTCCAGACTAATGCATTGGATTTTCGCGTTTGGTATATTGGTTTCTCTGCTTTTTGTTTTTGTAGTTTCCTACAAGAACAAACCACCCCAAGGCTCTAACCGCTTCGGTATGGCGGCTTCGCCTGTCGATTTTCCGACTGCGGTGCGAAGATTCTTTACCGGATACTTTGATTTCAAGGGCAGAGCGAGCCGTACGGAATTCTGGTATGCGATGCTTTTCTATGTGTTGCTGCTATTCGTGCTGGCCCGGCTCAATCTCCCGGACCTTGTTGTTACGATCTTGCTGGTCGCTACAATGGTACCGTTTTTCTCCGTCACAACACGGCGACTGCACGATACGAACAGAAGCGGTTGGTTTCAGCTCGTCTCCTGGTTCATGCCTGTCGGCACGATCGTTGCCCTGTTTTGGTTCAACGAACGGGCACGCGACTAAACTGGCCTTTCGCTGATCATCAGTCATGTAGCGGCCAGCCATCCAAAAAGCGCTCCGACGGCCAACAGCACGACCATGCGCGCGCGAAACGGCATATTCCTATGAGAGGGAATAAAATACTGAGGGACTGGATCGGCTGAACCGTCGTCTAGTTGACGTGTCGCAATTCGGAAGCTCCTCACGACGCTTGACGATGTTGGAGCGGCTCCCGACTATCGCAGTTCCGTCTTGATTGCTTGGCCAATGATCGTCAACTCTGGCGAAGGCGCTTGACAGGGTGGCGAACCATTGCTTGTCACATGCACTTCACACACCGGCGTCTAAACTCAGCGCAAACCTTATCCTTCAGGACTGAACCATCACAAATTTAGGAAGGCTTGCCGTATGTCGAAAGTAATCGCACCGCCCAACCGTTCAAACTTGGCCACCGTAGATCCTGACACGGCCAAGGCATGGGATGATGCCCAGAAAGCCGCCAAGGATGCAGGTATAATCTGGGAGCGGCCGAAGGACGACAACCGATCTGCCCGGGACATCATAAATGATACGCAACTCCTTCGCGATCTCGGCAATCAGAGCGGCGTCAAGAACATGCTGAAGGATCGTGTCGGTGACTTTGAGAAGGATGCCAATGCCGCCTTCCGGGCGGCGCAGATTCTCGAACATGTCGAGCGGTTTGACGAAAGCGGAAAGAAAGTTGCCAGCAAGGACGTCGATAATGGCCGTATCGACGGCTTCACGAACAGCGGCGAAGCAAGGCACGGGACCGAGGCGGGACGGCTGCAGGACTTCGGCAAATATGGGTTCTCCAATCTCAAGGGGAAACTCAATGAGGTGTCCACCGCCGGTGACGACAAGGAAGCCCGCGAGCAGGCCGCGAAACTCGGTATAAAATGGGTGTTGCCGGACGATGACAAACGCTCGGCACAGGACATCATCGACGATTCCTCCTTGCTGAAAAACCTGGGTAACCAGAGCGGCGTCAAGGACATGCTGAAGGATCGCGTTGGTGATTTTGAAAAGGTTGCCGATGCCGCATACAGGGCGGCGCAGCTCCTTGAGCATGTCGAACGGCTCGACGAAAGCGGAAAGCGAATTGCAGGCGATGACGTTGACAATGGCAGCATCGACGGCTTCACGAACAGTGGTGAAGCAAAGCACGGCACCGAAGCCGGTCGCCTGCAGGACTTCGGAAAATACGGCTTCTCCAATCTCAAGGGTGAACTCAATGATGTGTCGTCTGCCGGTGACGACAAGGAAGCCCGCGAACAGGCCGAGAAGGTCGGCATCAAATGGGAGCTGCCAGACGATGACAAACGTTCGGCGCAGGACATCATTGACGATTCACCCCTGCTGAAAAACCTGGGTAACCAGAGCGGCGTCAAGGACATGCTGAAGGAGCGGGTAGGCGATTTCGAAAAGGATGCCGATGCCGCCTACAGGGCGAGCCAGATCCTTGATCGCATCACGATGTATGACGAGAAGGGAAATTCCCTGTCTGGCAGCGACGTATCCAATACCAGTATTGATGGTTTCACCAAGAGTGGTGAAGCCTACCATGGAACCGAAGCAGGGCGCCTTCAGGATTTTGGAAAGTATGGTTTTGAAGTCTTAAAAGACGTGAAGAAGCCTGAGGATATCAGCAGCTACAAAGACTTCCTGAAGGCTAATCCAGACGCCGACGATACCTCGAAGACCTTGACCAAATATGCCGCGATCATCGGTGAGAACTACGATGCGATCAAAGGCAAGACCGGTGTGGATGGTGACCTGACAGCCGACGCCCTGAAAAAATATCGCGACGAGAATCCGCAGATCAGCGACGATTTCAAGGAGGCGCTCAATTTCTGGGCGCAGCCTGGCGCATTCGATAAGCTCGAAACGGCGCATTTGCCCCTGCAGGGTGGACCTGACGGCGGTGTCAGCAAGGATGACCTGAAGAGCTGGATGGATACGCAAGCGCCGAAGGATTCCGGATCGGCAATCGCTTTCATTTCCACTGTCGCCAACGCGAACATCACTGCAGACGTGGATACAAGCAAGCTCGGGGCAGCTGTCTTCGAGAATCCCGGGAACTATTCCGCGAAGGAGAAGGCCGCCGTCCTCCAGGATCTTCTGACGGCACAGAGCCTCATCACCCAAGGTGCTTCCGCCGGCATGTGGCGAGATGATTATGGTAAGGTTGCCATCGCCAACAGGGTGCGCAGCCATCCCGATCCGCAGAAGCTTCTCCAGGACGTCAACGACCACATAGCAATCCTCGAAGGCGATAAGGGGGTCGTCGACTTTCTGAACGAGAACAGTACCAAGCAGATCAACGCGCTCTTCAAAAGCAATGAAGGTCTCAAGACGGCTGTCGAGGCGAGCTACGACGACATCAAGTCCGGCAAGGCTCTCGACAACCTGTGGGATGCGAAGACGAAAGATGGCAAGACCGACCAGCAGGGGGCCCTTGCTGAGTTCTACGGATCGGCAAAGATGTTTCAACAGGCGCTTGGTATCGACAAACCGGGCGAGATTCAGGATGCCGTTAACAGCTCCAAACACAAGGGCGATTATCAGGATTTCTACGAGAAGTCATTGGTATCCGGTGACCGGTTCAACGAACTTCTGAAAGACAATACGTTCGAGGAAGCGGCCAGCGCGTTCAGTACCGAGGTTGCGCTTTACAACAGTGCGCTGGATCCCGAAACCACCGGAAAGTTCGACGGCAAGCTGAATGACAACTTCTCCAACATTGTGGAAAAGAATGTCTTCAAGGATGCTTCTTTCGACGACCTGAAGACGGCGTTCGGCGTTGATGGAGGAGATAAACTCGACGAGGAGAAGGTAGAGTCCTACATCGAGCAGATTAGCAAGGACAATCCCGAGCTGTTGGTCAATCAGGATGGGACCGTCGCAAAATCAGACCAGATACTGGCTGGTTTCCGGGGCAGCTGGGATGTGTTGCGTCAAGGAACCAAGTCGCTTGCTGAACTTAATTCGGACTGGCTGAACCCATCGGCCAAGGCGGCTGCCGACAAGGGCGTTCTGCACGGCGTCAGCGGCCTGTTCATGGCCGGCGTCACAATCTCCAAGGGTATTCAGAGCGGCGGGAACCCGACCGACAGGCAGAAAGTCGACATTACTACTGGGTCGATCCAGACTGCTACGCTGCTGACCGAGGGAGGCATCAAGGCCTGGAAGCAATACCTGAAGGATGTGGCGGACAAACACCCAGATACGGCTATCGGCAAAAAAATCGGCAAGATGTCCGACGAGAACTTCAAGAGTCTGACTGACAATTGGACCCGCGCCGAAAATGCTGCCAAGGGTATTGGCGGTCTCGCCAGTATTGTTGCCGGGGCCTATGGTATATTCGACGGCGTTCAATCGATCCGCAAGGGCGACAGGGTTGGCGGCGGTATCAGCATCACGGCAGGCTCCCTCGGCGCTCTTGCCGGTCTGGCTTCTGCCGTAGAGGGTGGCTTGGGAGTGTTCGCTCCCAGCGTCTTGAGAACTCTTCCGATCGCCGGAGCAGCAGGGGTTCTTGGACTGGCGGCCGCGGGTGTGGGTGTCATCGCCATGCTGCTGCCTGGCCTGATCGAAGAGGGCAAGCATCAGGCGCGGCAGGACAAGTTCGGTTGGCTGCTCAGCGGTTGTCTGACGAAGTACGAGATTGATGGTGTCCCGTATGGCGACACCTCCGACATTCCCGACGAAGAGTGGCCCGGCTATGAAGATGGCCCGACAATCGGGTCCTGATCGCACAGTCGGCAACTGTCAGCTTGAAGGTTCTGGGTGCAACGATAGGCTGGAAACGGGCACCGGTTGAAATGTCGCATGCTTTTATGAACATGCAATTGCTCTTGATCGTGGTGGGTAAACCCTTCAACGTTGGCGACAATGCCATCAGAACGAGCTTAGACAGTATAGGAGTCGGGGATTCGCGGCTCCGGCAGCGCTTGGAAAACGGTCGTCGGCAGATAGATACGCGCCAGACAGCACTCCGCAACCAGACGCATTGGCAAACTGTTGCGCAAAGTTTGAACCCACGAATTTGTCTTCGGGGCCTTTATTCGGTGAACCGTTTGAGAAAGCGCGCCGGGGTTATACCGAAGTGGCCTCGGAATAAATCGATGAAGGCGCTAACAGTTTCGTAACCCAGGCTGAACGCAATTGTGGTGACTGAATTCTTGGCGGCCAACATCTCGAGGGAACGCAACAGAATCGCGCGATGCCGCCAGGTGCTGAATGTGAGTCCTGTCTCCAATACAAATCGACGACTTAGGCTGCGCGGAGCGATGCCCGCCCAGGCCGCCCAATCCTCCATTCGCTGCCGTCTAGCCGGAGAATTTGCCATTTCACGGGCAATCTTCTGCAATCGCAGATCGACTGGCATGGGCAGTCCAAGGGGCTCCTCAGGCGCTAAAGCGATTTCGTCGAGAATGACACTGCTAATGTGGCCTTGCGCAGTTGATCGATGTCCTTCAGGCCAAGTGGCTGCTCGCACGACCGCCTCGTGTAATAAACCGGAAAGACGCAGAACACGCGGGGCACTTGGCAACGTCATGCAGCTCGCTTCTGCGACATAGACGCTCCACCCACGGAATGCGCCCTGCGATTTGAGTCCGTGCAAAGTATGGGGAGGAATCCATACGGCATTGACGGGTGGGACGAGCCAACGACCCTGATCCGTATCGATGCTGACTAATCCTTTTAGGGTGCCGAGCAACTGGCCCCGTGCATGACTATGTCGTTGCGTGTGCCGTTCTTCAGTTTGATCGCGACGAGCGATTAATAAAACGGGCTCTGAGTCGGACTTAAGTCGGATCGGATCTATAAGGAAATCGGTCATGGCCTTGATAACGTATTGATTGGCGCCAATACGTTAGCAAAGCAAATTCGTTCCGACTAGTTACAATGTCATAATCCTCAAACAGATGAAATTCTGGAGTGTATGATGACAATTCCCAAACAAATGACTTCGCCTGAAGTCCACGACTTGCTTCGGCGCTTGTTTGACGCGTTCACGGATCCGGCAACGACGCCGGAGCAGTTTGGGGAGTTAATGACCTCTGACTACATTCAGCGCGTCGACGGCAAGGAACTCGACTTCGCGGGATTCCTCGATCACAGCAAGGCGCTTCAGACGAGCATCTCGTCAAGCAAAGTTACGTTTGAGCATATCCTTACCGATGGGCATTCCGCAGCGACGGTTCACATCGCCGAAGCCGTCAAGTCTGACGGCAAACGGATCCGCCTCAAGGTGATCGCTTATTACCAGTTTCGCGGTCATCGCGTTAGCTTGGTCGATGAGTTGACCCATATGTTTGAAGGGGAAGCTAGCGATCGTGATCTTGGATCGCGTGCCACCCACTAAGTCTTGTCATTCTTGCAGATATTTTATGGTTGCAGGGGGCGTGCCAGATTTAATAGTCAACCGATGGTACGATCGGGGCCATTGTAATTGACGTCTGTGTTGCCCGTTTGTCCACGGGCCAGATTGTGGAAGGCTCAGAACTAGACATCTCGCTGGGGTTGAGCTCGCAGCCTGCGAGACGTCTTCGCCGCCCTACCGTTGGCAATATCTTCCTCTAATGCGCACCACCCGAGTTGACGGGGTCCGATTTTTTTAAGAATAACGACGCTGCCAATGCGAGAATGAGTGCCGCGCCCAGAAGAAAAAAACTGTCGCTGAAAGCCATGATGTCTGCTTGCTGTCGGATGGATCGACCGATAACGATTAGTGCCTTTTGGCCAGCCACAGCAGGATCGCTGATGTCATGGCCAAGAAAGTAGTTCGTAAGCAGATCTATGCGATTTCGTGTCTCCGAATCGAGGACCGACACGGATTGATTGATCACATTCGAATGGAATTGCTCCCGTTTGGTCAGAAACGTTTGCAGAAGGGCGATACCAATGGCACCGCCAAGATTGCGCATCATATTGAACAGAGCAGAGGCGGATCCGGCGTTCGCGGGTTCGATCCCTGCCATAGCCACGGCCGAGAGCGGTGCGAAGCATAGCGCTTGTCCTACGGCGCGCAAAACGTTCGGCACCAGTAGTTGATCCGCAGAATAGTCGGCACTCATGTTTATGCTGAGAAGATTGCCGCTTGCCAGCAGTCCAAGGCCAATCCCAATCAGGAGCCGGGCATCGAACCATCTTAGCAGTCGCGGCACCAATGGGATCAGAACCAGTTGCGGCAAGCCAATCCAGGCCAGCACCATGCCGATCTGCTCGGGATTGTAGCCCTGAATGCGCCCCAGATATTGCGGCAAGAGAAAGACCAGACCGTACAGTGCGATACCCAACAGAAAACTCGCGGTCACTCCAAAACCAAAGTTGCGCCGAAGGATAAGTCGCAGGTCGAGAAGTGGCCGCTTGGTGGACAGTTCTATCCACACAAACAAAATGAGGGAGGCGGCAGCGACCACCGAAAGCCTAGTGATGAAAGGGGAGCCGAACCAATCCTCCTTGTTACCCTCCTCAAGTACCGTCTGGAGTGTACCCAGACCTATCGATAACGTGCCGATTCCGAGCCAGTCGCCCTGCTTGATGAGGTTCAGTTGCATCGGCCCCGCATCGAGCGAGAACCAAAGCATCGCAACCATCGCGGCTCCGGGGACAAGGTTTACGTAGAAGATATATTGCCATCCCCAATTTTCCGTCAAATAGCCGCCTATTGTGGGGCCGATAGCGGGTGCGAATATTGCCGAGATCGCGAACATTGCCATGCCGATCGGCTGCTTTGTCTGCGGCAGTAGCGTAATGATGATGGTGAACGACATCGGAATTAGCACGCCACCAGCGAAGCCTTGGAGCGCCCGCAACACGATCATCTGCCCAAGGTTTTGTGCCAGTGCGCAGCCGGCGGAGAATGCCAGAAACAGCACAGCATTGACGATCAGATAGCGGCGCATCGAAAAGACCCGCGCCAGCCAACCGGTCAGCGGAATAACGATGATCTCGGCGACCAGGTAAGCCGTGGAGATCCAGCCGCCTTCGTCGGTTCCGGCGCCGAGTGCACCCTGGATGTTGGCAAGCGATGCATTGACGATTTGAATGTTCAGCACAGCCATGAAAGCGCCGAGCGTCGATCCGATCACGGCAACCCACGTGCGCATGCTTGTGGGTTCCTCAGGCGCCGAACCTCTTTCTCGAGCAAGAACCACCGTGTCGCCTTGACCATCATTGAGAGGCATGATCAGCGTCCGCCTTTCGTGTTGATGCTAGTTTCGAGTGACATTCCAGGGCGTAGAGCGCCCTCATGTCCGGCGAAGTCGTCGATGTGGATCCTGACGGGGATGCGCTGCACGATCTTTGTGAAATTTCCCGTCGCGTTATCTGGGGGCAATAACGCGAACTCCTGACCGCTCGCTGGTGCGATGCTATCGACATGGCCGCGGAAGGTCATGCCGGAAAGCATGTCGATTTCTACTTCGACTGGCTGTCCTGGCCTCACGTCCCGGAGTTGAGTTTCCTTGTAATTTGCCACAATATAGAGGCTGTCAAGCGGCACCACCGCCATGAGTTGCGTGCCGGCTTGGACGTATTGGCCGACTCTCAGCGTCCGGTTGCCGACGGTACCGTCGATTGGCGCAACGATCGATGTATAGGATAAGTTTAAGGCAGCCTGCCGTTCGGCAGCTTGACTGTGAACGAGGGTGGCTTGCGCCTGCTCGACATCGGCCTTGAGGAGATCGACTTGCTTGAGCGCGGTTATAAGTGCGGCGCTATCACGTTCGAGTGTCGCGCGGGCCACGGCGCTGCGAGTTTCCGCCTGTTGCGCATTTTGAACGCTGCCCGAGTTGGTGGCGGCCAAGGTAGAGTAGCGCTTAGCATCCTGCTCAGCAAAGGTCGCATTGGCCTTGTCGATGGCGACGGTGGCCCGCGCTGCTGCGATGATAGACTGCTGCGTGTCAAGCGAAGCGCTTTTGCTTGCCAACGCAGCCAATGCTCCATCCGCGTTGGCCTTCGTCTGATCAAGAGCGACCCGATAGTCGCTATCATCGATCCGAGCGAGCGTCTGTCTCAATTTTATCTTTTGGTTGTCGCCGACCATCACCTCGGAAATATATCCAGAAATTCTCGGGGCTACGATCGTAGAGTCGGCCTTCACATAGGCATTGTCCGTGGAGATGATGTACTTGCCGACAGTGAAGTAATGATAAAGGTAATGGGCTGAGGCGACCACGACAGCAAGCGCGATCATACCAAAAATGAGCCTCCTGACGGTGCGCGATCTACCACCCCGAACCGGGGCCTTCAGAGTGGGACTGGCGTCCATTATATCCTCGCAGTTTTTATCGAGTGCGAGAATTAGGCCATTGTGGAATAGATTGTAATAATGTGATATATGGAAATATTATAAACAGATGGATTATAATAATGGATCGGTTGACGAGTATGGGCATCTTCGTGAAGGTGGTTGAGGCTGATGGCTTCACTGCAGCAGCACGCCGCCTCAACACGTCGGTTACGATGGTGAGCAAACATGTGCAAGCGCTCGAGGACCACCTTGGAGTGCGCCTGCTCAATCGTACCACCCGCAGTATGGGCCTGACCGAGGCCGGAAGAGCCTATTATGAACGCTGCAACAGTATCCTTGCCGAGATTGATGACGCTGATCGCGCCGCTGGCCTTTTGCACTCAACTCCGATGGGTACGCTCAAACTCTACACCAACTATCAGATTGGACGCTTTCTCGCTCCGGCCATCAGCGAATACCTAAGCCGATACCCCTCAGCAAAGGTGGAGGTGACTGGTGGCGATCGCATGATTGACTTGATTGAGGAAGGATATGACCTGGCGGTACGCACCATGCGACCGCCGGAATCGACATTGATCGTTCGCAATTTATTGGGCTTTCGCCATATTCTTTGTGCATCTCCAGCATATATAAACAGTTGCCCGCCACTTGAGACGCTAGACGATCTCACCCAGCACAATTGTGGCCGGTACTCTTTCTATCCTCATGGTGACGACTGGCATTTCGTCGGGCCAGACGGGCAACCGGCGTGGGTCAAAGTCTCAGGCAATCTAGTGAGCAATGTTCCGGATACGCTGCTGGCAATGACGCGCAACGGTCAGGGGATCTGCTTGATGCTTAGCTTCCAAGTCGCCGATGATATAGAGGCGGGCCGCCTGATCGAAATCCTTCCGGACTGGAGGCCCGTAGAATTCACGATCAACGCCGTCTACCCACATCGTCACAAGCTATCGAGCAAGGTGAGGATATTCATCGATTTAATGGGCGAGCACTTTGCGCGGCATCGCGATTGGCTTGACCTCACGGCGGTCGTGCCGCACGGACATTTGGGTCCGACCGTTAAGTCGGCGGAACTGAACGGCTAACCGTTGTATCAGTCGCTGGCGCGTGTTTGCGTGCGATGAAGGCGCCCATCGAGCCGATGCATGCGGGAACTGCGGAACGAGGGCAAGGGCCTCAAGCAGAATTGCGGATTGGCGAATACTGCAGCCATGGTGGGCATGTTTCCAGTGGAATACCGAGGATAGTTGTTCTTCAGAGACGCGGGCACCACCGCGTCGACGAGGTGGCGACCTGTTCTTGACGGATCATTACGCTTCCATGCGAAACCAAACTCGGCCCGCAGCCCCTATCCGGAGCGGCACATTTCCGGAGAAGGCTTCAAATACATCATTGAGCGAGATGAACCAACCGGTGCAAGCAACTGTGCAAGCTCCTCGGCTTCAGACCAACCGTTGGAAGGTCTCTGCGGTTTTCCCAAGATACGTATCAGCAACAAATCTCGACAGGGGTCTTCCTCAAGTCGAATAATTATCGCCCTTAACGATATAGATATTACAAAAACACTTGTAAGATACTACTGAAGCATTATGGTAAGCAAGCCTTCCCTGAGGAGTTCGGGTCGGCGCTTCTTTGGAGGACTACACAATGGATATGATGCGACAATCCACCGCCAGCGTGGCCGCTCGACTTGAGCGGTTACCGTTGACCGGGTACCAGCGATTTATCTTTCTGATCATTGCGACGGCGTGGCTTTTCGACTCGATGGACCTTGCTGCAATGACATTTATGTTGGGGTCTATAAAAAGCGACCTGGCACTTACCACTGCGCAGGCGGGCTTTGTCGCTAGTGCCAGCTTTATTGGAATGTTCTTTGGGGCATCATTCGCTGGGTTGGCAGCGGATCGGTTCGGCCGAAAGCCTGTCTTCCAAGTCAGCATGATAGCTTGGGGGTTAGGTAGCTTGCTTTGCGGACTTTCCACCGGGTATACCGATCTCATAATTTACCGCGTTATCTTGGGTGTGGGTATGGGAATGGAACTTCCTGTTGCCCTTGCAATGGTATCGGAGTTCATACCCGCTCAAAAGCGGGGGAAATACACAGCCATTCTGGAGGGTTTTCTTCCGGTCGGCTACGTCTTCGCAGGGATCTTGATTTACTTCACTTTGCCTTTGGTTTCGTGGCGTGGCGTTTTCATTATACTTGCAGTGCCAGCAGTTTTTCTGCTCTTCATTCGGCGCTTTGTTCCTGAATCACCTAGGTGGCTTGAATCCCGCGGACGGACAGATGAGGCACACATCGTCGTATCGGCGATCGAGGAAAAAGTTCGCCAGAGACTCAAAGTAGCAGAGCTTCCCCCGGTCCCTGTCGAGGTCTTGTCCGCCGGAGATCAGCGAGGTGATGTAGTGCAGATGGGCCTCTTGAGCACGCTTGGCGAGTTAGTGAAAGGACCATATGCTAAACGATCCGCCATGATCTGGACGGTCTGGTTTTTCACGATGGTGGGGTACTACGGCCTTACCTCATGGCTTGGCGCGCTCCTGCAGGAATCAGGCTATGATGTCTCGAAGTCGATCATCTACACCGTAATAATGTCTGCAGCGGGCATTCCCGGGTTCATGTTCGCTGCGTGGTTCTTAGAAACCGCAGGTAGGAAGAGAGCGGCCATCATCATGCTACTTGGCTGCGCAGTCAGTGCATATGTTTACGGGCAATGCGCTGCGCTCAAGCTACCAATCAGCCAGGTCGTATTGGCTGGTTCTGTGATGCAGTTTTTCTTCTTTGGCATGTGGTGCGTTATCTACGCTTACACGCCGGAACTCTACCCTACCAGGACCCGAGCAACTGGAGCGGGAGTTGCTTCGTCCGTCGGTCGACTTGGGTCAATTGTAGGTCCCATGGGAATCGGTATTCTGTTGCCGGTGTTCGGGCAGAGCGGGATCTTCCTCGGTGGTGCGATTTGCTTTATGGTGTCCGCTATCACCATTTGGTCAATGGGAGTGGAAACGAAAGGACTTTCTCTCGAACAAATCTCCAAATGACCATCATGGCGGCTCCATCGGCCGCCTATGATTGACTGGTTAGTTAGCGTTTCAATGCACCCACACTCTTGTAAAATAGGTTGTGGGTGTATTCTTCTATAACATCCATAAGATCTGCAACAGCCTGCAAAGCGTCTTCTTCGTTTTCCTTCGAAATGGCCCGCGCTCGGGCGGCATGAAGTTTCCCGACGGTTTCCAGGTTGCGAAGCTCGGGATAGAACTTGAAGTAAAACCGCCTTGACAGAGCCAAAAGCGGCGAAATTGCCTTCTCGGCGAAAGGGTTTCCAGCTAGCCGCGCAACAGTTCGATTCACGTGAAAGAGGTGACGGAGATAGGATCGCACATCAGCGATGCCCGCTGTCTCCATCACATCTGCCATTTCCCCTAATTCAGCCCGCTCCTCTACGGATGCTCTCCTAGTAGCCCTACGAGTAATGAAGACCTCGAGTTCTCTTCGCAACTCCACGACCAATAATTGTTGTTGAAGATCAATCTCTGCAACCATGACGCCGTGTTTTGGAATAATTCGGAGCAATGAGTCATTTTGCAATCGTTTAACTGCTTCTCTCACCGGCGTTCGCCCGATCGAGATAAGTTCCCCAAGACTCTCCTCGCTCCATTTGCTTCCTGGGGGCAGTTCAAGAGTTACAATTAGTTCCTCGAGCTTTCGATGTGCAGCTTCCGCGTGGGATTCACTCGGATCTGTGGCGAGCAGTTGCTGGTTTTTCTTCATTTGACCTCCGACCTGAATTCGCAGTGTGAAGCGTTAGTAGCACATCAATAAGCGGTTGACTGCATCTCTCTAGTATCTTACAAATATTTTACAAAAGTTTTTCAGTATGCGCTGATCTGGTTTGGCCATGACAATGCAATGCATGGAAAAGGCAATGTGCGCCACCAAGCGTTCTGGAGAAGAAAGAATGGAAAGTTATCATTGGAATGGGGTCGAATCCGTCGGCGTTGAAAGCGACGGCTGTGTTGGCGTAATTACTCTGCAAAGGTCGTTCCGCAGAAACTCGATGGACCAAGTGCTCGTCGACGCAGTTCGGAAAGCTTTGACCGACTTCTCGAACGAGCCAGGCATCTCCGCTATCGTGCTCCGTGGAACAGATCCAGGGTTCTGCGCTGGGAGCGATTTGAAGTTTATCAGCGATATGGATATCCGCGCCTTAAGCCGTTTTGAGCAGGACTGCGGCGATCTTGGCCGGCTAATGGGGTTCCTCGATAAGCCAGTTATTGCTGCCGTTGAAGGGTTTGCCATCGGCGGGGGATTTACGCTTGCAACCTGCTGCGACCTCGTAGTGACCAGCACAGAAGCAAAGTGGAGCCTGCCAGAGGTTCCGATCGGCTGGCTAACGCCATGGGGGATTGGATCGATTGTAGCAAGAGTGGGACTTGTGGAGGCAAGGAAACTTTGTTTCGGGCTCGATACTCTTGACGGTCATGAAGCAAAAAAGCTCGGGCTTGCAGATTATGTCGTTGAGCCGGGCAAGGCTAGTGAGTTCGCAACCGACCTTGCTAGGAAGCTCAGTGCGCTACCCGGGCCAGCCGTTGGTGCCACCAAACGGTTTTTCTCGAACTACGTGATGGACAAGGCGGAAGTCATGGACGTCGAGGCAAATCGACTTTTTTGCCAGAACGCCTTAGAGGCCGAGGCGCAGAAGACATTCGCTCGGTTTAGCCAATCCAAGGAGACTCGAAAGAATGTCTAAAATCACTGATCTCGATCAGGCACTTTCAGTCATTCGAGATGGTGATACCATCGGTTCTGTCGGTGTAATCGGATGGCTTGTCCCGGATCGTCTTCTGGAGGGAATTGCTCAGAATTACCACGCTGGGAAAGGTCCTGGAAATCTGTCGTTCTATTTTCCAGTCGGCGTAGGCGACGCGCTGGAAATCAAGGGAATGGATCACATAGCTGTCCCCGGCCTCCTGAAACGGGTTATTGGAGGAAACTTCATAAATCCTCTGAATCCGCGTACTGGCCGCCGTTCCGAAATGATGCGGATGATCATCGACAATGAAGTCGAGGCTTACGCATGGCCAATCGGCGCCAGCATGCACTGGCTTCGCGAAGTTGCCCGCAAGGGGCCGGGCTATCTAACCGAAGTTGGGATTGGGTCATTCATCGATCCACGCCAAGAAGGCGGCAAGATGAACGCCCGAACCAAAGAGGATTTGGTCCATGTTCGCGCGTTTAATGGAAAGGAGTACCTGTTCTATCCGCCATTTCCTATCAATGTCGCACTCTTGCGCGCGAGTTTCGCGGATGAGCTGGGTAATCTGTCTCTCTCGAACGAGCCACTGCAGTCTGCAAGTCTAGCGCTCGCCCTTGCAGTAAAAGCCTCAGGCGGCAAGGTCATTGCTCAGGTTGGGGGGATAGTGCCAGCGGGCACCACCCCGGCAACCCAAATGAACATCCCTGCCGCGCTCGTCGACCATGTCGTTATCGCGCAGGGACAGATGACAACGGAGATCGATCACGACGCGCGATTTCTCGGTGGTCCTTTCGATCCTTCCAGTTTCAGCGCTCCATTTGCGTCAGGTGCCGACAAAGTTATTGCGAGGCGTGCTGCTCGCGAACTGCGAGAAGACGAAGTTTCTATTTTTGGTTTCGGCGCGGCTACGAACATCCCTTTGATCTTAGCTGAGGAGGGATTGTTCGCTGATGGTGGAATTCACCGATATCGGCATACGACGGAGCACGGGGTGTTCGGCGGGATCGTGATGAGCGGGTGGCAGTTCTCCGCTAACCTTTATCCGGAGGCACTCATAGACGGTCCATCACAGTTCGATTTTATTGACGGTGGAGGCTGCGAGTTTGCTGCACTTTCCTTCGCACAACTTGATGCAGCAGGGAACATTAACGTCAGCAAGTTCGCTGGCTTTAGCCCGGGATCTGGCGGGTTCATTGATATCGCTACAAATGCAAAGAGGCTTGTGTTTGTTGGAACCTTCACGACTGCAGGACTTGATGTCTTCGTCTCAAATTCAGGGATCCAAATTCGCACAGAAGGCAAGATAAAGAAATTCGTCAAAACCGTAGATCAGATCACCTATCCACTGGCTCAAGGCATATTGGACAGGGGGCAGCAAGCGACGATCGTCACGGAACGAGCAGTGTTTAAAATGAACGGCACAAAACTTCTTTTGACCGAAATAGCGCCAGGCGTTGATCTCGATCGCGATATTCGAAGCCAAATCGACTTCGAAATTGATGTCGCTGACGATTTACATCCGATGGACGCAACCCTTTTTCACCTGGGAGGCTGATTATGACGCTACTTGATCTTACCGATGACGAAAAGCTTTTGAAGGAGGCCGTCGAAGACTTTGCCGAATCGGCCTTACGGGAGAATATCCGCGATTTCGTGTCCAAACACCGTTTCCCGACGGATCTATTCAAGCATTTCCTCTCGCTCGGGTTCATGGGGACCGCCTACGACATTGCCTACGATGGTTCTGGGCTAGGGACTCGAGGCGCAGCCATTGTTGCCGAAGCTCTTGCCCGGGTAGAGCCTGGATTTGCTGCAATCTATCTTTGCAACAGCGCGCCTATGACAGTAATTTCTCGCTTCGGCTCCCATGATCAGAAGGTGCGCTGGTTGGGCGGACTTTGCCGTGGCGAGATGATTGCGTCGTTTGGTGTCACTGAGCCAAGCGGCGGTTCGGACGTTGCAAGTATCAAGGTAAAGGCCGTGGAGGATGGTGACGCTTTCGTGCTGAATGGCTCAAAGATCTTTTCAACGAACGCTGGTACTCCTCTCCATGGTGTCTCAACAGTCATTGCTGTGACTGATCCCGAAAAAGGAGCAAAGGGACTTTCGACATTTATTGTTCCAACAGGAACTCCAGGTTTCACCGTTGGCAAAGCTGCGGCTAAAATTGGTTGGCGCATTGCGGACTCGGTCGAGCTTTTCTTCGACAACTGCCGTGTCCCAAAAGACCAGTTGGTTGGCAATCGAGGAGATGGACTGAAGCAGATTCTGACAACGCTCAGTGTCGGTCGGATTTTGGTAGCCGCCACAGGTCTCGGGCTCTCACGGAAAGCTGTCGACTTAGCGAAGTCCTACGGTAAAGACCGAAAGGTCGGTGGAACGCCAATTTTCCACAACCAGGGCCTTACGTTTCCTTTGGCTAACGTATTGACCAAGATTCATGCTGGCGAGCTCATGGTCCGGCACTCTGCAGCCCTTTCCGATGCCAACCGTCAGTTCCGTACAGAAACTTCCATGACCAAGCTTTTTTGTTCGGAGCTTGCTTCTGAAGCCGCCGATATAGCGGTGCAAGTTCATGGTGGATACGGAGTGTTTGAGGAATTCGAGGTCTCGGGCTTATTGGGAGAAGCCAAAGTGCTGCAGATCGTTGAAGGAACGAGCGAGGTTCAACGCCTTATAATTGCTCGTGAGTTCACCTCGTAAGGAACGCGCTATGAAAATCCTCTTACCAATTAAACGTGTCGTCGATTACAACGTCAAGATCCGCGTCAAAGGTGACGGTTCAGGCGTTGAGCTTGCAAATGTGAAAATGTCGATGAA
>NZ_JBBCBN010000007.1:0-349757 GCF_037203775.1 Phyllobacterium sp. CCNWLW183
GCATTCGGCAACCGCCAGCGGCGCCCCGCCCTCGTTGTGTCGGTATATAGACCCCACTCCACAAAACTGTCAACAACACTTTCTCAAAAAAATCCCCAAAATCTAACTTTTATAAAACAAATCCCAATCCCTGGGGATAACTCAACAAAATGTAGATTTTTCTTTCGTCGATTTACGATTTCTTCACAAAAAAACCGGGGCTGCCATCATGGCCAGCCCCGGTTTTTGAATGACGAGAGAACGAGCTGTCAGCTGAACGGCTCAAGCCTTGTTCTTATTGTAAACGTCAAAGACCACTGCAGCCAGAAGCACCAGCCCCTTGATCACCTGTTGCCAATCAATATTAACGCCCATAATCGACATGCCATTATTCATGACGCCCATGATGAAGGCGCCAATAACTGCGCCCATCACCTGACCGACGCCCCCCATTGCCGATGCGCCGCCAATAAACACAGCCGCAATGACGTCGAGCTCAAAGCCAAGACCGGCTTTCGGCGTTGCCGTGTTCAATCGCGCAGCGAAAATCAATCCAGCAAGCGCGGCCAATACACCCATGTTGACGAAGGTGAAGAAGGTTAGCCGCTCGGTCTTTATGCCAGAGAGCTTTGCCGCTTTTTCATTACCGCCCATGGCGTAAATACGTCGGCCAATTGTCATGCGCTTGGTCACGAAGACGAAAAGCGCAATCAGCAGTGACATGACGACGAGAACGTTGGGCAGCCCCTTATAAGAAGACAGCAGGTAAACAAGGAATAGAATAATACCGCCGATGATAAGGTTCTTGGCTACAAAGAGCGCAAAGGGCTCCCCGTGATAGCCATGCTTCTCGCGCTTTGCCCGGCCGCGGACACTTGAATAGATCATTAAGGCAACCAGAACGATACCGATCAGCATGGAAGTTACGTTGAAGCCGCCGACGCCAAAGAAGTCAGGAATGAAACCAGAGCTCAAAAGCTGGAACTGAGGCGGGAACGGGCCAACCGATTGTCCACCGAGCAACCAAAGGGCCAGCCCTTTGAAAACCAGCATGCCAGCCAGCGTGACAATAAAGGATGGTATTTTGTGGTAGGCGACCCAATAGCCCTGTGCCGCGCCGATTACACCACCCATTATGAGGCAGAGTATCGTTGCCGGCACATAGTGAATTTGCCATTTCACCATCATGACAGCAGCCAATCCGCCCACAAAGCCCGACACGGAACCGACAGACAGATCGATATGCCCGGCAACAATGACCAGAAGCATGCCGAGAGCCATGATAATAATGTAACTGTTCTGCAAAACGAGATTGGTGAGGTTCACCGGGCGGAACAGCGTGCCATTGGTGGTGAACTGAAAGAACAGCATGATCAGGATCAGCGCCGCAACCAGCCCGTATTCACGCAAATTGCCTTTTGTCGCCGAGCCGTCGGTCTGAATTTTTGCCGGTGCAGTTTCAATACTCATGATTATTTCCCTTCAGCGCGGATAATGGCGCGCATGATCTTTTCTTGGCTGGCTTCGCTGGCAGCCATTTCGCCAACGAGCTTGCCCTGATTCATAACGTAAATCCGGTCGCATATGCCGAGAAGTTCCGGCATTTCCGACGAGATCACCAAAACGCTTTTACCCATCGCCACAAGCTGATTGATGATCGAATAGATTTCATATTTGGCACCGACATCAATGCCACGCGTTGGCTCATCCAGAATCAATAAGTCCGGATTGGCAAAAAGCCACTTCGACAGAACGACCTTCTGCTGATTGCCGCCGGAAAGGTTTCCGGTTTTCTGATAGATGCTGGATGAACGGATATTGGTTTTGGTGCGATATTCATTCGCAACCTTCAATTCGGTCATATCATCTAGAACGCCATTACTGGAAACACCTTCCAGATTAACGATCGTGGTATTGTGCTTGATGTGATCAATCAGATTGAGGCCATAGGTCTTGCGGTCCTCCGTGACATAGGCAATGCCATTATCGATGGCCCGTCCAATGGTTGAAACATCGGCCTTCTTGCCCTTGATGAAAACTTCGCCGCTAATCTTGCTGCCATAGGCCTTGCCAAAGACACTCATGGCGAATTCAGTTCGTCCGGCCCCCATCAGCCCTGCGATGCCAACGACTTCGCCCTTGCGGACATTCATGCCGATCCCGTTGACCACGGTGCGGTCGCTATGGAGATGATGGTGGACCACCCAGTCCTTCACCTCGAAGACAACTTCGCCAATATTTGGCACACGCTGCGGATAGCGGTCTGCCAATTGGCGGCCGACCATCAAAGTTACGATCTTGTCTTCGGAAATATCCTGCTTATCCAGCGTCTCGATGGTTGCACCATCGCGCAAGACTGTAATGCGATCCGCGACTTTACCGACTTCATTGAGCTTGTGGGAGATTAGGATCGACGAGATACCCTGCGCCTTGAATTCCAGCAGCAATTCAAGCAAGGCATCGCTATCCTTTTCATTAAGACTGGCTGTGGGCTCGTCAAGAATGAGAAGTTCAACTTCCTTGGATAAGGCTTTGGCAATTTCCACCAATTGCTGCTTGCCCACACCCAGATTGGTCACGAGCGTCAGCGGGTCTTCTTTCAAGCCAACCTTGGCAAGCAATTCGCGCGTGCGGGTTTCCGCTACGTGCCAATCAATAATGCCAAACTTTGCAGGTTCATTACCAAGAAAGATGTTTTCAGCAATTGACAGCAGCGGCACCAAAGCCAGCTCCTGATGTATAATAATAATGCCTTTTTTCTCACTTTCGCTAATATCGCGGAAGCGTTGCTCCTCGCCCTTGTAGAAAATTTCTCCCTCATAACTGCCATGCGGATAAACTCCGCTTAGCACCTTCATCAGGGTTGACTTTCCGGCTCCGTTCTCGCCCACCAGAGCGTGAATTTCACCTTTGCGAACATTAAGATTGACATTATTCAGCGCTTTGACACCAGGAAAGGTCTTGGTGATATTGCGCATTTCGAGGATTGTATCCATCGAGATCCTCATCGACGTCACTGCAATAGGAAAAGAACCCTGCATCGCAAGATGCAGGGTTCATGCGATCTGTCAGCTTATTTCAGCTGATCTTCGGTGTAGTAGCCACCACCAATCAGAATCTCTTTCCAGTTGGTCTTGTCGACTTCAACAGGCTTGAGAAGATAGGCTGGAACAACTTTCACACCATTATTATAGGTCTTTGTGTCGTTGATTTCCGGCTCTTCGCCTTTCAGCACCTTGTCGATAAGGTTGGCCGTAACCTTGGCTAGTTCGCGTGTATCCTTGTAGACCGTTGAATACTGCTCGCCTGCGATAATGGATTTGACGGAAGGCACTTCAGCATCCTGTCCGGAAACGAACGGGAATGGCTGATCTTTCGTGCCATAGCCTACGCCACGTAGCGACGAGAGGATGCCAATGGACAGACCATCATATGGCGACAGCACTGCGTCCACCTTCTTGTCTGTATAGTAGGCTGAAAGGAGATTATCCATGCGGGCTTGAGCAACAGCTCCGTCCCAGCGCAGTGTTCCGACCTTATCCATGCCTGTCTGGCCGGACTGGACAACAAGTTTGCCGCTATCGATCAAAGGCTGAAGCACCGACATTGCGCCATCATAGAAGAAAAAGGCGTTATTGTCGTCTGGTGAGCCGCCGAATAGCTCGATGTTGAACGGGCCCTTCGCATCAGGAAGTCCAAGCGCCTTGACCAGCGAACTCGCCTGTAGAACGCCAACCTGGAAGTTGTCGAATGTTGTATAATAGTCAACATTACCGGAATCACGGATGAGGCGATCATAGGCGATAACCTTGATACCGGCATCATGTGCCTGCTGCAACACATTCGAAAGCGTGGTGCCGTCGATGGCACCAATCACAAGAACCTTGACGCCCTTGGTGACCATATTCTCGATCTGGGCCAGCTGGTTGGGAATGTCATCTTCCGCATATTGCAGATCGGTACCATAGCCACGTTCTTTCAACGCCTTGACCATGTTATCGCCGTCAGCAATCCAGCGGGCGGAGGCTTTGGTAGGCATGGAAATGCCAACGGTGCCTTTGTCTTGTGCAAAAGTTTGCGTGCTCATCGCGCCCAGCGCGATCAGTCCCGCAGCAACCAAATTAAGTATTTTCACGTCTATCCTCCCAATTTCCAATCAAATTACGCGCTTTTGTTGACCGCAGCCAGCTTTGCCAAGATTGAACCAGTCCTCCCAAGGCAGGGCCCGTCTGCACATTTATCTGAAAAGTATGACTTTTGGAATAGGCCTTCTTTCACGATTGTGAAATTCCGCTGCACAAACATTTTCAGTTGCGCATCAGGCTACCCAACGCTGGCTTAATGCCATATAATCCTATTATAATATTTTTTGGAAGACATATCCGTCGATCCCCTTATATAAATATTTGCAAATGAACACCGGGAGGAAATTGTGAATCTGGTTCAACTACTCAATACCAAGGGCAAGCGTCAGGTTGCTACACGTATCGGCGAAGAGTTTCGTCTGGTAAAACGGACCCGTTCTGTATTGGAACTGGCCCATGCGGCAATCGAAGCCGGGACTGGTATTGCTGCAATTATTGAAATTCGCGGACTTGGAAAGACCGTCGATATCGCTGCTGCCTATAGTGAAGGCAGACTGCTGCCGCCCATCGATACCCATGATCCAGCTCATATCCATCTGACAGGAACCGGGCTGACACATCTTGGATCTGCTGCAACTCGCGATGCCATGCACCGCAAGATTGGCGATGCCAAAGAAGAAACACTCACCGATTCTATGAAAATGTTCCGTATGGGTCTTGAAGACGGCAAACCCAAAAAGGGAAAGACCGGAGTTCAACCGGAATGGTTCTACAAAGGCAACGGATCAATGCTGACTGGCCCAGGCCAAGCCCTGCTTTCTCCAGCTTTTGCCGATGATGCAGGGGAAGAACCGGAAATCGCTGGCATTTACGTGATAGGCCCGGATGGATCACCTTTCCGGCTGGGCTTCGCGCTGGCCAACGAATTCTCCGATCATGTCATGGAGCGCGTAAACTATCTTTATCTTGCTCATTCCAAGCTTCGCCCCTGCTCGATCGGCCCAGAATTGATCCTTGGCGATTTGCCAGCAGATATTCGCGGCACATCCCGCATTACGCGAAAAAACAAGACTATATGGGAAAAGCCATTTCTTTCCGGCGAAGATAACATGTCCCATACGATTGAAAATCTGGAATATCATCACTTCAAATATTCGGTTTTCCGCCAGCCAGGTGACATTCATATTCACATGTTTGGAACAGCAACATTGTCATTTGCGGATGGTATAAAGCCCGAGAATGGCGACGTATTCGAAATCGAGGCACCAGCTTTCGGCCTTCCCTTGCGCAACCCGCTCAAGGTGGAAAAGCCTTCCAAAGTGAAGATCACAGCACTTTAAGTATCTTCTATATGACCAAAGCGTGTTCTTCCGTTATCGGTATTGACGGAAGAACAGCCTCGACATGTGATAATACCGGCTGGTTATAGTGCGAGTTCTATGACGATGCGCGCCCTGCGACCAGGACACGCTCGGCGCCTTCGGCAATGACAACGCGCATCGCAGCCTTGGCAGCCTCCACATCTCCGTCACGAATTGCCGCAGCAATTGCTGCATGGCGGGCTACTGAACGGATATGACTTTCTGAATTAGGAATCGGCGAGCTGATGGTAAATGTCGTCACCAGAGCTACCTCTATCAGTGCACTGATAGAGCGCATGAAGGGATTCCCGGAAGCCTCTGCAACGGCAATATGGAACTGCAAATCGCTGTAGACAAAGTCCGTTGCGGACTCTTTTGCCTCTCCCATCCGCTCGACCCAGCGAAACAATGTTTCCAATTGTTTGTCCGTACGTCGCAATGCTGCAAGACCCGCCGCCTCAGGCTCCAATGCCAGACGCATCTCGACAATACTCGCCAGAAAATCGGCTGTTGCGCCGGCTTCGAAATGCCAAACCAATATATCAGGATCGAACAGGTTCCAATGCGATCGTTCCAAGACCCTTGTGCCGATCTTGGCTTTCGGTTGGATCAGACCTTTCGCCGCCAGCGTTTTCAGCGCTTCGCGCAAAACGGTTCGCGATACTCCAAAACGTTGCAGAAGTTCGGTATCTCCTGGAAGTATGCTCTTTTCAGGATAGGCGCCGCTGATGATCTTCAGACCAAGATCACGCATAACATGACCATGATGCGTTCGCGACTGGCCCGTCGTGCGAAAGTCGTAATCGGTGAGTTCCCTGCCTGCCAAGTGCTTGCCTGTAAATTCATGGGGTGACTTTACACAGGAGATTGCAAAACATGCCACGCAACGGTTTCTGAACCGTGCAGCCTCTGCCTCCCTCTCTCCCTGATACCTATTTATAATATTATAATATCATTCACAATCGGCAATATTGCTATTCCGCAGGTCCCCTCCTCCTATGGAGCGAGAACAGCGCGAATAGAGCACATTCGCGCTGTTCGCCGGTCAATTAATGCGGAAAAAATGCAAACCGGATCACGAATAAAGCCGCCACAAGCAATGTTGCCAAATGAATATCTCTGAATTTTCCGGTTACCGCCTTCAAAATTACATAGCTGATGAACCCGAAAGCAAGACCGTTTGCAATTGAATAAGTGAACGGCATTACCAATGCAGTCAATGCAGCTGGCGTGGCCTCCGTAATGTCATCCCATTCGATTTCCACCAGTTCATGCATCATCAGACCCGCGACATAAAGCAATGCAGGCGCGGTCGCATAGCTGGGAACCGACGCAGCCAATGGCGCTATGAACAAAGCTGCAAGAAACAACAGCGCAACAACCAGAGCCGTCAAACCAGTGCGTCCGCCTGCCTGCACTCCTGATGCACTTTCAACATAGGCCGTGGTGCTGCTGGTTCCTAGAACCGACCCGGCTACAATGGCGGTGCTGTCGGCAAAAAGCGCACGGCCCAAGCGATTGGGCTTACCTTCCTCGATAAGGCCCGCACGTTTGCTGACACCGATGAGGGTGCCGGTGGCATCAAATACCTCAACCAGTACAAACACCAGAATGACTTGCAGAAAACCGGTATGCAACGCTCCCACTATATCGAGCTGAAAGAATGTTGGGGCCAAGCTTGGAGGCATTGAAAAGACGCCTTTGAACTCGCTGACACCAAGAACCATCGACAGCACAGTCACAACAAGTATTCCAATGAGAATCGCGCCGCGAATCTTGAGTGCATCGAGAGCTGCAATGACAAAGAAACCCAATATAGCAAGCAGAACGCCGGTATCGCCAAGATTTCCAAGCCCAACCAGCGTCGCGGGATTGTCCACGACAATGCCCGACGTCTTCAATGCGATCAGCGCAAGGAACAGACCAATACCGGCGGCGATAGCGCTGCGAATGGATTTTGGGATGCCTGAAACAAGCCAGCTTCGGATACCCGTCACTGTCAGCAGCAGAAAAATACAACCTGAAATGAAGACTGCGCCGAGCGCTTGCTGCCAGGTAAAACCAAGTGCCGCAACCACTGTAAAGGCAAAGAACGCGTTCAATCCCATGCCGGGCGCCATGCCGATTGGCCAATTGGCGACAAGGGCCATGATGGCCGAACCCAGCGCCGCTGCGAGACATGTCGCAACAAAGACAGCATTGCGGTCCATACCAGTCGAAGACAAGATGTCTGGATTGACAAATATAATGTACGACATGGTCAGGAATGTTGTCAGGCCCGCCAAAACCTCCGTCCTTACGGATGTCTGGTGGTCGCTAAGCTTGAAAAGCTTTTCGAACATGATGGTCCCCCTAAGCTAATACCAATATTCAGATTGTTGCTATGATGAACAGACGCGGAAATGGCAAGAGCACAATGCCATTGTCCATTGGCTTATATGATTGAGCGAGTAATTCCTGATATTTTTCAATAAATTGCGGCTTCTGTTCTTCGCTCAACGCAGCAAGATACGGCCTTAACGCGGAGCCCAGAAACCACTGAACAATACCCTCGAGCCCTTTTAGCGGATGATGGTAGATGGTGCGCCAGATATCCACACGCCGAGCGTGAGGTTTAAGTAAATCATAGTAAAATGAAGCATCGCCTAAACTGCTTCTGGCTGCATTGGCTCCGGAAAGCTTTTCGGCCCAACGTTTGTCGGCTGCAACCTCCCGCATGGCAATATGGGTCGGCTGCTCCAGATTGTCCGGCATCTGCACTGCCAAGGAACCATTAATATTAAGAAACTGCGTGAGTTGCGGAAACAGTGTGTCGTGCCCAGACAGCCATTGCATTGAAGCATTGGCGTAAAGGAGGTCAGCTTTCTTTTCCGGACGCCAAGTATCGAGATTCCCCTGTTCAAACCTGCAATTCGGCACTCTTTCACGAGCCTGCGCAATCATCTCTGCAGATGAGTCTATTCCCAGAATCTCTGCTGAGATATAGCGTTTGAGCAAGAGTTCTGTAGAATTTCCCGGGCCGCAGCCGAGATCTACTGCAAATTCTACTTCCGCCGTCGGCACCGCCGATAAAAGATCGTTGGCTGGGCGCGTGCGCTCGTCCTCGAACTTCAGATATTGTTCCGGTGACCAACCTGTTTTTCTCACGATGATACCTTTCAGATACGAATCGCAATAAATTTTTGACCCGTTGTCGGCATAAGTCATACTGGTTCGTCATCCTATGAAGAAGAGGAAATAAAATGCTCTACGCCATTCTTTGCTACAATTCCGAAGACATCGTTGGCGCCTGGTCCAAAGACGAGGACGATGCTGTCATGGCGCGGCTCGCAATTGTTCAGGAACGACTGACCAAGGAAGGAAAGCTCGGTCCGGTAGCACGGCTGCTGCCGACGACAGCTGCAACAACCTTACGCAAGAGCGGCAATGATCCCGTCATTATTGATGGTCCCTTTGCCGAAACCAAGGAACAGTTCCTCGGCTTCTATGTCGTCGATTGCGCCTCTTTGGACGAAGCACTTGATATTGCCAAGGAACTTTCGATCGCTAATCCCGGAACGGGATCCTACGAAATTCGGCCTATTTCAATATTCAGACCCGGACAAACCAAACCATGACAGATGCACGTTGGATCGATGCGGCACTTATAGCGGCCCGCCCGCAGGCTGTAGGCGCGCTGCTGCGTTACTTTCGCAATCTTGATGTAGCGGAAGAAGCGTTTCAGGAGGCCTGCGTCAAAGCGCTGAAAAACTGGACCAAGAACGGTCCGCCACGCGATCCAACGGCCTGGCTGATTTTCGTCGGGCGCAACAGCGCAATTGACGTGGTCCGCCGTCAGGCAAAGCAGCAGCCATTGCCGCCTGAAGAAGTGCTGTCTGATCTGGAGGATAATGAAACGACGATTGCAGAGAACATCGACGGAGCGGATTATCGTGATGATATCCTTCGTCTTTTGTTCATCTGCTGCCATCCTGACCTTCCGGCAACGCAACAAATTCCATTGGCGTTGAGAATCGTTTCGGGCCTTTCGGTAAAACAAATTGCCAAAGCCTTTCTGGTCGGCGAAAGCGCCATGGAACAGCGCATAACACGTGCAAAAAGCCGGATTGGCGCAGGCGAAATTCCGTTTGAAACGCCCGATCCCATCGAACGTGCTGAGCGGCTAGCGGCGGTCGCGGCAATGATCTATCTGATTTTCAACGAAGGATATTCCGCTGCCGCCAGCGAACAAAAAGCCCGAATTCCGCTGTGCGACGAAGCAATCCGTCTGGTCAGGCTTCTATTGCGCATGTATCCGACCGAACCCGAAATAATGGGCCTGGCGGCATTATTGTTACTACAGAATGCGCGATCGGCTGCACGTTTCGATACAAATGGCGAAGTCATTCTTTTGGAGGAACAGGACCGCAAACTCTGGAACCGTGAAATGATCAATGAGGGCCTGGCCCTGATCGATAAAGCGATGCGGCACAGGCAGCCTGGTCCCTACCAAATTCAGTCGGCAATAGCAGCGCTGCATGCCCGCGCGCCCACCGCAGAAGAGACTGATTGGAACGAAATTGACGTGCTTTATGGCGCGCTGGAGCGCATGATGCCCTCACCTGTGATCACGCTTAACCGCGCAGTTGCCGTCGCCAAAGTGCGCGGGCCCGCAGCAGCACTGACGCTCATCGAACCATTGGAAGAGCGGCTCTCAGGTTATTTTCACTATTTCGGGGTCAAGGGCGGATTGCTGATGAAAATCGGCCGGAATGGAGAAGCGCGCGAAGCATTCAACCGCGCAATCGCTCTTGCCAATACTGCCGCTGAAGCAGCCCATATCCGCACCCACCTTGATAGTCTCTCAAAAAAATAAACGTCAATTTTTTTCGCGGTAAATGTCGGATTTCACGCGTGCCGTTCGTCCTTAGTTTAGACCATCGAAACAAGGAGAACTGCAATGGATACAATGGCAAATACAGATCGTGATCTGGTTCTGACACGCCTCATCAACGCCCCTAGGGAAAAGATTTTTAAAGCCTGGACCAATGCGGAATTATTGAAACAATGGTTCGCGCCACTGCCCTATACAACACCGCATGCGGAACTGGATGTGCGGGTTGGCGGATCCAACTTCATCACCATGCGCGGACCGGACGGGAATGAATTCCCCAATCGAGGTGTGTATCTTGAAGTCATTGAGAATGAGCGGATTGTGGTCACTGATGCTTTCACCAGTGCTTGGGTTCCATCAGAAAAACCTTTCATGACACTGATTCTTACTTTCGAGGAGCAGGAAGGCAAAACGAAATACACGGCGCTTGTCCGTCACTGGTCCGTGGCTGATCGCGAAGCACATGAGAAGATGGGATTTCATGAAGGTTGGGGTCAATGCACCGATCAACTTGAGGCGCTCGTCGCAAAACTTTGAAACTCGCTTCACACTCCGCAATTAACACTGGAAGGGAAGTAAAAGTGACAAGTATTAATCAAAATACCGCCATTGAGGACACCCTCAAGAACTGGTCGGATGCAATTTCCACCAAGAATGCGCAGAGCACGCTTTCTTATCTGACGGAAGACATTGTCGAGTTCAGTCTTGCCCCACCATTACAGTATCGTGGCAAGGATGCCGAAGGCATTCAAAGCTGGTTCGATAGCTGGACCGGGCCTATCGGAAATGAGTCGCGGGAGTTGGATATTACGGCAAGCGACGACGTTGCTTTTGCGCGCTGTCTGGTCAGAATGACCGGCACGAAAACCACGGGTGATAAGGCCGACCTGTGGTTTCGGCAGACGCTGGGTCTAATCAAACAGGGCGGCATCTGGAAAATCGCTCATGTGCATGCTTCCGTTCCATTTTATATGGATGGAAGCTTTCGAGCAGCAATAGACTTAAAGCCTTGATAATCAAGACATATCTATGGGCATTTTATGAGCGGCAATATCGTGAGGCAGCGTCGTCTGCCGCTCGATCATGCGGTGGACACGCGGCTCAGTATCGCCCTTGTGAAGGGCTCTGATCCGCGTTCCGACAATGGCATCGGCCTTTGTGCGGCGTTGATTATGGCGCACATATTCCACCCAGGTCGGCGTATGGTAGCTTTCCGTCCAAATCTCCGGGTTCTCCAGATCGCGCATCAGGGCCCAATGGCCTGCACCATCGCGAATTCGGATGCGCCGCCGCGCCGCCATTACCTGAAGAAATTCGTTCACGTCCTCTTCCTTGATGACATAATCAATCATGATAACAATGGGCCCGCTGCGCGGTTTAAGATCAAGCGCCAGCAATGGTTCACTGAAATGATTGAGCGGATCCAGATTGAGTGTTTTGAATTCCGGCAAAGCATAACGAAGACCAATCGCGCCGCCTATAAGCATTACCACGCTCGATGCAAGCAACGCCATTTCCGCACCATGTTCTGCAGCGGCCTGACCCCATATCCAGCTTCCTCCGGCTATGCCACCAAAAGTTGTCGTTTGGTAGAGCGACAGCGCCCTGCCCACAACCCAGCGTGGTGTCGATAGCTGTACGGTGACGTTGAACAGCGACAGGGCCAGCACCCAACACGCGCCGGATACAAGAAGCGCAGCACTGGTCAGCCAGGTATTGGTGCTGACAGCAGTTACGACAGCACTAAGCGCGAACCCGATAAACGCTGATTTTACAATGGCTTCACTTGACATGAACTCCCGCAGCCGGGCACTCAAAAGCGCACCGCCAATGGCACCTATGCCAAAGGCGCCAAGCAGGATGCCATAAACCAGCGGGCCACCTTTCACCAGATCGCGTGCAACCAATGGCAGCAAAGCGAGAACGGCACTGGCAGAAAGCCCAAAAACAAAACTGCGGAATATGACTTTTGCAATGTTCGGAGACATCGCAACATAACGCAAACCTGCAGAAATGGCTCTCCCGAGAGTTTCTCTCGGCAAAGGATTAGCATCATATTTTGGTTGCCAGCGAAACAAGGCAAGTATCAAGGGCAAATAACTGAGAGTATTGACTGCAAATGCAGCTGCGGCTCCCGCGAAAGCAACAATAGCGCCACCAATAGCGGGGCCGACACTGCGCGTTATATTAAAGCCCATACTGTTGAGCGCCACAGCGCCCGGAAGGTCATCGCGCGGAACCATGTCGCCCACAGAGGCTTGCCATGACGGGTTGTTCAATGCCGTCCCGCATCCCAGCAGGAAGGTAAAGGCGAGAAGCAACCAAGGCGTAATGAGCCCGAAATAGGCAAATGCCGACAAAGAAACGGACACAGCCAACATAAAACTTTGCGCCACAAGCATCACCCGGCGGCGATTGAAATTATCCGCGAGCGCACCAGACACCAATGAAAACAACATGATAGGCAATGCGGTCGAGGCCTGAACCAAGGCCACCATGCCCACAGAACTGGAAATGGTCGTCATCATCCAGGCTGCACCAACGGACTGGATCAAAGATCCAAAATTCGAGGATAGACTTGCAATCCAGATGTTACGGAACGTGTCGTTTTTGAACGGCGCCAAGGGCGATTTTCGGTCTGTCACCGCATCAACTTTCTTGTTCGGGCAAGGTTGTTTCGGGCTCACATCTTACAGGCAATAATTCCGGCAATGCCAGTCACGGACGGCATTTATCGCAACGAAACATGCGCTTCGCACAACTTTAGACAACTAAAATGCACTTAAAAGTTGGATTTTTTCGGGAAAATTTGGCGATTCTTCGGGAAGTTTTCCGCAAATGTGCAGCGAGGTTGTGCGATTTTCAGCGCAGCGTGTTTATAAAGCCTGTTTCTAGCCTCCAAATATTGCCGATTTCTGGAAATCCGGTCGAAATTAATTGAACGATCGTTTCTTTAGTTTCGACCCGGGAATTTTGTGTTCTGTCGCGCAGCTAATTTCAATCTCGGCTGGTGGAATGACAGGTCTTCAATCTTGCCTTTCAGACATCATATTTTACGTAGGTATAACGCGGGTCATCCTGCGGCGTTCCCTCTAGCGGGCCCCCTTCTTTGCCGGGCTGCCACTGCACAACCTTCTCGATCATTGCGCCGAGCACGAAATCCTTATCGCTGATGCCCGGGAACCAATAGTGCGTGGTTCGACAAGCTCACCATGAGTAATGTGGATTGATTGCAGTTCATCGCAGTATTGCAGGAAGGTTTCCGCAAACAACAACCTCCCTCATGGTCAGCTCCTGAGCGTGTCAAAGGACGAACCACGCACCAAAAACCGCACGGCCAGACAAACCTAGTGAAAAGCGCCCCAGCCTCCGGTTTCACCGCGGCGGCGCTCAATCTCAACTCCGACGCCGCCCGGCCCCAATTCCAGCTTCTCGGCCCTGACCACAACTTTCAGCACACGCGGATTTTCCAGAATGAAAGCCGCAATCTGCTCGGCCAATGTTTCAGACAGCTCGACATGGCCCCGGGCGATAATGGCTCTTATGCCGTCCATGATGAGATCATAGGAAACAACATGACGCAATTGTTCTGCATTGCGGGCAACGCGAACAACTTCGGCAGTAACATCGAAGCGCATCTTCTGGGTCTTGCCATGCTCGAAACTATAGGCACCGATCTCGACCGGCAAAACAAAATCGCGCACGAAAATCTTGTCCGTACCCAACCCTGGTTCGCTGCCGTCCGCCAATGGTGCAACGGTCCGCACTGCGCCTTTCGGAATCAGCCCTCTTATCTTTGCTGCCGCAGGACCATCCATTGGCGCCGCCCAATAAAGGTCATTGCGCAATGCGGCGCAAAAACCAAGCATATCTGGCCTGTAGGAAAGCAGCCGTGGAATATCGGGCGCTTCGAGCGAACCGGCGGCACCCGCCAGCAAGCCTTTCGACTGAACGAGCTTGAAGAACTGACCGATCTGGTCAGGCGACAAATGGTTGAGCAAGCGTTCGCCAAGCGTGTTTTCCGTGTCAATCATGGCGGCGTGAAAACCGGCCGCAACCAGGTCATCTAAAAATGATTTGGGATATCGGCTCTGTTCTTCAGCAAACATGACGGCGACAAGCTTCACTTTGGAGGTGAACGGCTTGATCGCCTCGATCACTGCCAGCAGGTTCTCGCCCGGACGCAAGCCCACCCGTATATATTCCACACCCGCAGCGACAAACTCTCCAACCTTGCGGCGCATCACATCCGCCTGCATCGGCAAATGGCTGGCATCGGCACAAACGGGCCTGCGGCCAGCCACGAAATTGATGATTTCCGGCAAAGGCCCGGATTCGACCGAGCCTGACATGGCTATGGCCGGACCGCCGACATCAATAATGTCCGCACCATTTTCGAAGACGATTTCCGCCTCAGGCAGATTCTGTACGCTGGCAAGCAGTTTTGTCATTCCTGAGCGAACCCATGTTGGATGAAGCGGCAAATAAAGATGATATAGCTCGTAACGATCGCCCGCCCAACATGTTGGCACAGTTATTCCGATATTTCTGCTCAACCCACGACACGTTCGGGCACATATTGCTCAAACCTCGCCGGCAAAAACTTAACAGCGATGTAGGATTTGGATTTCCTCAAACGTCCTTTGGGAGTGAACCATGAGAGGAAATCAAAATGACCTATGTTGATGGCTTTATACTTGCAGTTCCGAAGGACAAGATCGACGCTTATAGGGCGCTTGCCCAACTGGGAGGCGAGGTTTGGATGGAGCATGGCGCGCTAAGCTATGTTGAATGCACGGGCGATGATGTGCCCTATGGCGAACTGACGTCGTTTCCCCGCTCCGTACAGGCAAAGGACGACGAGATCGTGATTTTTTCGTGGATCACCTACGAATCCCGTGAGCAACGCGACAAGATAAACAAGCTGGTCATGGACGACCCGCGACTATCAAAGCAGATGGACCAAATGCCATTTGACGGAAAGCGCATGATCTATGGCGGGTTCAACGTCCTGCTGCAAATGTAGAGCCCTCGCCCATAGGCAGCAGAATCAACGGGACACTGTTTCCGGTTTTTCTGTGCGAAACCGGACATTCAGATTGCACGGGAAATAACATTCACCCATATGGTTGACTAATATGCGCAGATGCGATATTCAACCATATGGATGAATGAAATGGACGACGATGCCCTGTCACGAATTCTGAAGGCCGCTGGCGATACGACACGGCGACAGATTTTGACGCTCCTTGTTCAGGAGGGTGCGTTGAGGGTGACCTCGCTTGCTGCCCATTTCGACATGTCCCTGAATTCCGTTTCCAAACACATCAAGGTGCTGGAGGAAGCAGGACTTGTCACCCGGCAGACTTCGGGCCGCGAACACTTTATCGCTGCCGAGCTTGCCCCGCTCAGACTTACCGAAGATTGGTTCGGTCAGTTGAAGTCGATTTGGGAATTGCGCCTGACAGCGCTTGAGAACATGCTTTTGGAGGATGACGAAAATGAGTGAGCTAGAACTGACGATCAACCGCACAATCGCTGCACCACGCGAGAAGGTTTTCAATGCCTGGATCAGCCCCAACGCCATGGCAAAATTTATGCGCCCGCCGGGTTGCATCGCGGACTCCAAGGTGAAGAATGACCCGACCAAGGGCGGCCGCTTCGAAATCATCATGGTGACGAGCGAACGGGAAATCCCGCATTATGGGACTTATCTTGAAATCGATCCGCATTCGCGGCTCTCTTTCACATGGGGTTCTCCGCACTCACTCGATGACAGCGTGGTCACGATTGATTTTGTAGAAGCGGGTCAGGGCAAGACGGATGTTACCCTGCGGCATGTGAAATTCCGCAATGAAGAATCGCGCGATGGCCATAACAAAGGCTGGACAGCAATCCTTGATTCCATGGATGAGGCTCTCGCCTGAAGGGCGTGGCAACAGCGTTATGCGTGGTTCGACGAAGCTCACAGTGAGGAAGGTTAACGTGCTGCAATAACAGTTGCCAGCGTTGCAAATCCTGACTCCCCTGCAATCGCCAGCTTTCCTCATGGTGAGCCTCGTCGAACCACGCAAGATATTGGTGCGGCAAACTGAAACTCGAGCAGAATTCGCGCCGACAATGACACTCCAACAGAGTTATTGATTGCAGTTTCGCATTTGCGCGGCGTAATCCTCGGCCATTTTGGTGGTGGCGCGGGCGACCTGCTGCATGCTGGCATTGCTTTTCCACTCACCGCGTGAAAAAGCGCCGTGACCGAAATAATAGGCCAGATAGAGATGATAGGCATCATTCAACTCGATGCCGTTCGTCTTGTTGCTCTTGGAGTGATACCAGCCAACGAAATGGACCGCATCGGCAAACTTGCTGCGGCTTGCGCCATAGCGCCCGGTTTCACGCTGATATTGTTTCCACGTTCCATCCAGCGCTTGCGAAAAACCATAGGCGGAGGATGGCCGCTTCCACGGAATGAAGCCAAGCAGTTTTGTACGCGGCGGCTTTACACGGGGACTGAAACCGGATTCCTTGCGGATGGTCGCCATGAGAATTGGCACTGGTACGCCATATTCGCGTTCGGTCTGTTTGGCAGCAACATACCAATTATCAAACCAACCATCGCGTTGCTCAAAAACAGCGCAGACATTATTAATCCGGCTGGGCGCAGATGCGCACCCGCCCAGAGCCAGAATGACGGCGATTACTGCCATTTTCAGAGACAATTTTCGTAACATTGTTCCTGATATAGACAGGAAAAGTTAATAGTTTTTTGCCATGCGATTCGCCGGTTTTCAACAATTGTTGCGGCGAGTCATCCTCCGCAGCCTCTACCCTGCGGAGATGCGGCCCCGGTACTCGGCCAGAGGATTGGACTGAACATGGCGTTTACGTCAGCAATTGCTATCGAGCCGAGTTGCCGGCGGGCACATCGGCAACGCCCTTGTTCATTTCGTCGAGAATATTAGGATTTCCGTAATACCTCTGCCAACCGGCTACCCGTGTCGCCACGTCTGCTACAGTTTTCTTGTGCACTTTTACAGGCCTCGAATGAACGCGTGAAACCTTTGCCCTGCAGGGTCAATTGTTGCTTCGCAGGCGTCAGCAAGAATAACTGCCTAATATTTAGCCATCATCAGATATAAGCTTACGCATTGTGCATATTATTTAATATATGTCGGCATAATAACGGAATATGGCGCTGCTTGGCACTTTTTGTCCCAATCTGCGCCAAGGGAAGCCATCGTGAAAAAAAGCGGCACGATCGTAAATGAATGCTTTTCTCTAATACTTTATGCTTATATACCGATGGCTTCTGATTGATTGTCTTGTTAATTGCTTTGATGTGCGGCGCACCATTAAGCGCTGGTAAGTTTTCTCGTAAACTGGCGGTGGGCACCGTTACGGAGACTTCGATGGTACCGAATTATCTGCAACATATGATTGATAACGAAGCGGCACCGGATGACGTGTCGAAGCCATTTGGTGGCCGCAAGCCCGCCAATATTCCGGCACCGAACATCACACATTTTGAACTTGCGCGCACGCTGGAGCGGGTGAACAGACGATTTGCAGCTTTTATGCAATCGGAAATGACCCGTCGCGGCGTTGAAGAAATCGGCCACGCCCATCTGATGCTGCTTCTGGCAATTGGCGATGATGAAATTTCTGTCACGCAGTTGATGGAACGCGGTCCCTATGCGGGCACCAACCTTTCCTACTACCTCAAGCAGCTGGGTGAGTCCGGTTATATTGAGCGTAACGCCCTGCAGCGTGATCGCCGCGCAGCGCGAATCAAGCTTTCGGAAAAGGGCAAGGAGCTTTGCGCCGACATGACGGCCATCGCCGCCAACTGCCATAAAATCGTTGCCGACAGCCCCGACAATATTCGTAACCTCGAAATCACTTTCAAAACGCTTGATCGTATTGAGCAGACTTGGGCAAGCGCAGCCATTTTCGGCCCCCGCGGCGAATAATAACCAACAAAAAAGGCCGGATTTCTCCGGCCCTTTCGTCAACTCTTCAGGCGTTGCTATTCGCGCTCGCCTGTAAAGTTCAGCAGAAGCTGAAAAATATTGATGAAGTTGAGATAGAGCGAGAACGCACCGAATACGGCCATTTTCTGCTGTGTCTCTGAATCAATATTCTCGCCATACTGTTCCTTGATCGTCTGTGTGTCCCAGGCGGTCAAACCGACGAAGACGAGAATGCCAGCAACTGACACCACAAACTGGATCATTGTCGAACCAAGGAAGATGTTGACCACGCTGGCAACGACAACACCGATCAGACCCATGATCAGGAACGAGCCGAACTGCGAAAGGTCACGCTTGGTGGTGTAACCGTAAAGACTGGTTGCACCGAACATTGTTGCGGCAATGAAGAATGTGCGCGCAATGCTGTTGCCGGTAAAGACCAGGAAGATGGAAGCCATGGACAGGCCCATGACGGCGCAGAACGCCCAGAACAGCATTTGAGCGGAAGCTGCCGACATTGTCTGCATCTTGAACGAGAAGAACATCACGAAAGCCAGCGGCGCCAGCATCACCACCCATTTAAGCGGTGTCGAGAAGATTGGTACATAAAGTGCTGGCGTTGAAGCGACGACGAAAGCGACAACACCGGTGAGAACAAGGCCAAGGCCCATATAGTTGTAGATGCGCAGCATATGCTGGCGCAGGCCCTCGTCGAACGCAGCGGCTGACTGGCCGCCTGCCCGGTCGATGCCATAACGAAGTGGTGTATTCATCAGAACGTTCCTTCTGTTGTTGATCAGTAAAGTGTGTTGGCAAGTTGAGTAGCGGCTTTGCCCAGCTCATCGGAACCACCATCGGCAACGAGTGCATAGGCGACGTCGCCGATCTGGAAATAGGCTGCTTTCATGTCTTCAATCTCGACAATGCGTGGTTTAACGACATCAAATGACCCGGGGCGAACCGCAAAAAGAGACAAGGCACCCGTGACAGACGATCCGATCTCAAGTTCAATGCTTGGTCCGAATGTAGACGGGAACAATTGCACGTCCTTCACTTTCCATTCGGTTGGAAGCTTGGGCATAATGATTGCCGTGGCGGCACGTATTTCAGCCGGGTCATAATTTCGGGTGCCGGGCTGCGATGTCATTGCAGCGCGGACCAGCGACGTGCGATGCGCCATCACCGCATCCTGGACATAGGCAGGAGCCGGCTGTGAAGCGACAACCTCCGAAACGATCAACGGACCAAAACCGGCATGGGCCATCCAACCGAGGCCAACAAGCAATGCCACCGCCGCAACGCGTTGCAGCCGATTGAAAATCTGCCTGCGCCCAAGGCTGCGCTGAAGCCGCTCGGCAGCCTGTGCAGAAGCAAGGCCGGAAACCGAAGCGGGCGCTGAGAGCGCGAGACGCAATTCATCACGGCCACGCAAATCTGCCATGACGCGGGCAGCATCTTCGGGATGCTCGGAAAGATATCCAGCCACCTCGATACGGCGCGCACCATCCAGCTGATCGTCCACATAGGCATCAAAATCGGCCTGCACGATAGGGTCTCTTGTCTTAATCATCACGACCTCCGACAATTCGCAGTTGGGCAGCGCGGGAAGAAGGCTCTTCGCCTTCGCTGGCGCGCATGAAAGCCCGTGCCCGGCTGACCCTCGACATTAATGTGCCGATAGGTATGTCCAGAATTCCGGCAGCTTCCTCATAGGAAAGCCCCTCAATAGCCACCAGATGCAGCGCGCTTCGCTGCTCTTCGGGCAAGGTTTCAAACATCTGGCGTATCTGTTCCAGCCGCACCGCATGTTCCTGCGATGGCTGCTGGACGGTTTCCGCCGTCTCTGCTGTCTGGGCTATTCTGCGCGCATCAGCCTGGCGCGAGCGGAAACCATCAATGAACGTGTTGTGCAACACGGAAAACAGCCATGTCCGCAAATTACCGTTCGGACGAAAACTCGCCTGCTTTTCATAGGCCCGCACCAGCGCATCATGCACGAGATCCTCGGCATCCTGCTCATTACGAGCCAGCGAGCGCGCATAACGGCGCAGCGATCCAAGCTGGCCAATCACGTCGAAGCGGGTTTTCTCATTGCTCATGACCGATATACGTAGCCTATCGCGGGTTTATTCCCATGCAGTACGGTTTTTTTGTCAGCAGTAAAACAAGAATGATCATTCTCATATTGACGGTATTGCGCAGCTGATATAAATGAGAGAGAACGTTCTCTCTTTTTTATTGGTGACTGATGACCGATCAAGCAATGCCAAGGCAGACACCCGCCGCATCAAGTGATGATACGGAAGGATCATGCTGTTTTGTCACCAAGCTGTTCGGCAAGCGGGCGCGCAATCGCGAGGCGCAGGAAGAGCGCATCCTTGCCGCTGCAACCACCTGTTTCATCCGCTCCGGCTTTCGCGGAGCCTCCATGAATGACATTTGTTCCGAGGCTGGCATGAGCCCTGGCGCGCTTTATCGTTATTTCTCCTCAAAAGAGGCGATCATTGAACATATTTGTGCGCAACATCGGCGTGAAAGCGCAGAGATCCTTGATCGCATGTCCAGTAGCAATGACATTATTGAGGCCGTTGTCAAAGTGGGCATAGAGCATGTGCGCCACATGTCGATGGATACGAGCAATAACGGCCCAGCCGATGCCAGTGCGCGCCTTTTCATTGAAGTACGCGCCGAGGCGACACGCAATGATGCGGTTGCTGCCATTTGCGAACTGCATGAAGGCATGATGCGTGAAAGGCTGATTGCTGCATTTACCGCAGCAAAAGAGGCCGGCCTTATCGACCCGGTGGTCGAACTGGAGCTTGCCGTCGCCACGCTCGCAGCCATGGGCGAAGGCGTTATCCTTCGCAATTTTCCCGCACAAGGCGTGCCGCTGGAAGCATTGGAACCCGTGTTCCGTGCGCTGGCAACCGCTGTTTTGCGACCAACGAACAAGCAACTATAGCTCTCACCCCCAGGCTCCAAGATGAACCGCCACCCTCACCGCAATCTCAGAAAAGTTCTCTTCTCCTCTATTGTGGCGATTGGTTTCGCCTTGTCCTTGCCCGGAATTGCCGCGGCGGAAGACACACCAGCGGTTGCAAGCGAACCCAAGGCTCCCTCGATCAATGTGGTCGCTGCCGGAAAGCAGGAAATGGTGGCGACACTGACTGTAACGGGAACCATTGTTCCCCGGCAAGAGGTTGCCGTCGGCACGGATGTTGCCGGACTGCTTGTGCTCGAGCTCAATGCCGATCAGGGCGATGTGGTCAAGGAAGGCGACATCCTGGCAAGGCTCGACAAGTCTTCGCTTGAAATCCAGCTTGCGCAAATCGAAGCGCAAGGGGCTCAGGCCGCCGCGTCCATCGCACAGTCCGAAGCACAAATTGTCGATGCGCAGATTGCCGTGCGGCAAGCATTGGAAGCGCTGGAGCGTGCCCGCTCCTTGAGCGCCAAGGGCTTCACCTCCAAAGCTGAATTTGACAATGCAACCAATGCCCATGACAGCGCCAATGCCAAGCTGAACACGGCTCGTCACGCGCTGGTGGCAACGCAAACGCAGTTGCAACTTGTCGCCGCCCAAAAACGCGATGTCATGCTGCGTCTGGAGAAAGCCGATGTAAGAGCACCGGCAAGCGGCGTTATTTTGAGCCGCGACGCGCTTCTTGGCGCGATCGTCTCCGCCAATGCGGGACCATTGTTCCGCATTGCCCGCGATAATGATTTTGAGCTCGCAGGCAATATTCCGGAAGTCGATTTGCCGCTGTTAAAGGCGGGCATGCCGGTCTCTGTTCGCGTTTCAGGCATGGAAGAACCGGTCGCAGGCAAAATCCGCCTGATCTCTCCGGAGATTTCAGCAAGCTCGCGTCTGGGCGCGGTAAAAGTGTCGCTTGAGAAGAACCCTTCAATCCGCCCGGGCAATTTTGCCCGCGCTGTCATTGAACTTGCCCGCCGTGGCGGCATTAGCGTTCCGCTTTCCTCTATTGTCTATAATGGGCCGGCGACGCTCATTCAGGTCGTCAAGAACGGTGTTGTCGAAAGCCGTAAGGTGAAGATCGGCATTCGCAACGGCCATTCCGCCGAAGTACTTGAGGGTCTTGCCGAGGGCGAAGAAATCGTGGCCCGCGCCGGAACATTCGTCGCCGATGGCGACCGCGTTACCCCGGTTCGTGTCTCAGCCGAGCAGACCGGAGCGGTCAAATGAACTGGAACATCAGCGCCTGGTCCATCCGCAACCCCGTTCCGGCAATTCTCCTCTTTGTCGTTTTGACCGTGCTGGGGCTGATGGCCTTTTCCAAACTGCCCATCACCCGTTTCCCCAATATCGACGTGCCGCTGATATCGGTTTCAATAACCGATCCGGGCGTTGCGCCGACAGAGCTGGAAACCCAGATTGCCAAGCGGGTTGAGGACTCTGTCGCCAATATTACCGGCGTCAAAAATGTCATCAGCAATCTGACCGAAGGCAATTCGACAACGCTTGTCGAGTTCCGGCTGGAGGTTGATACACAAAAAGCGCTGAACGACGTCAAGGATGCCGTATCGCGCATCCGCGATGATCTTCCAGCGACCATCAAGGAACCACTGATCAATTCGGTGGATGTCGAAGGTTCGGCCATCCTGACCTACGGCATTTCCGCTCCGGCAATGACGGCGGAACAGCTTTCCTGGTTTGTCGATGACACGATTATCCGCGACATTCAGGGGCTCAAGGGCGTTGGCAAGGTAGAGCGGTATGGCGGGGTGAAGCGCGAAATACGTGTCTCGCTCGACCCCGATCGATTGACCGCACTCGGGGTTACCGCTGCCGATGTCAATCGTGCCCTGAAATCCATGAGTGCCGATCTGACCGGCGGTCGCGGTGATCTTGGCGATACGCAACAGACGATCCGAACCTTGGGCGGCTCCCGTTCATTGGAAGATCTGCGTGCGGTGGAAATTCCGCTCGCCGGTGGACGCTCTGTCCGGCTCGATGCAATCGGAACTGTCAGCGACGCTTTTGAAGAGCCAAAATCCTTTGCGCGTGTCGATAATCAGACGATTGTTTCGCTGGGTGTGTTCCGCGCAAAGGGAGCCAGCGATACGGAAGTCTTTGCGGCCGTGCAAGCGCGCATCGATCAGTTGCAGCAGAAATACCCCGATACACGCTTCAGCATGATCGATAATTCGGTCAATTATACCTATGGCAATTACGAATCCGCGATGAGTTCGCTGATTGAAGGTGCCGTGCTTTCCATCATTGTCGTGTTCCTGTTCCTGCGCAATATGCGGGCGACATTGATCGCGGCTGTTGCCCTGCCCTTGTCGGCGATCCCTACTTTCTGGGCCATCGACATGCTGGGCTTCTCGCTCAATCTGATCAGTCTGCTTGGTATTACTCTGGTGACCGGTATTCTGGTCGATGATGCTATTGTCGAAATCGAAAACATTGTCCGGCATATGCGATCCGGCAAATCACCCTATCGGGCTTCACTGGAAGCTGCCGACGAAATCGGGCTTGCTGTTATCGCCATCTCGGCCACAATCATTGCCGTGTTCGCACCGGTCAGCTTCATGAGCGGCATTGCCGGTCAATATTTCAAGCAATTCGGTCTGACGGTTGCGGTCGCGGTCTTTTTCTCGCTGCTTGTTGCACGGCTCATTACGCCGATGATGACCGCCTATCTGTTGCGCGACGGTAAAAGCCTGCACCATGGCTCGGAAGAAACCGGCTGGATCAAGGCCTATACCCGCTTCCTGACCGTCACTTTGCGTTTCCGCTGGCTGACGCTGGGCAGCGGCGTGGCTCTTTTTGCTGTTGCAATCTGGGCCATGGGCTTTCTGCCATCGGGCTTTGTCCCGCCACAGGATGAAGCCCGGGTTGTCGTGAGCCTTGAACTGCCTCCTGGTGCACCTATCGAGGAAACACGCCGCGTTAGTGACGAGGCGGCATCACTTGTTCTCCAGATACCAGAAGTCAAGCAGACCTATGTGACGGGCGGTGCGTCGCCAACGGGTTCGCTGGATACAAGGCGCGCAACGATGGTCGTTAAGCTCAGCCATAAATCCGAAAGGGACCGCACCCAGAAACAGGTGGAGACCGACATTTTCAACAAATTGTCCGAGGTTTCCGATCTGCGCGCCAATTTCGTCAATGATCGCGGCGAACGCGAATTCGCTGTCGGCGTCATCGGCAATGATGGTGAGAAAGTAACCCAGCAGGCAAGACAATTGCAAAGCGCCATGACTGCAACCGGCGACTTTCAGGCTGTGTCATCCACGGCAGCGCTGGATCGCCCCGAGATCATCGTGACACCGCGCATGGATAAGCTGGCGGAGCTGGGCCTGTCGACATCAGCGCTGTCGGAGGCTTTGCGTGTTGCGACCTTGGGTGATCTTGATGCCAATCTGGCAAAATATACGGTTGATGGAAGGCAGGTCCCGATCCGCGTTCAATTGACCGAGGATTCGCGCCGTGACCTTTCTGTGCTCCAGACCCTGACCGTAACAACACCTGCCGGTGTAGTCGTTCCGTTGGAATCAATTGCGCAGATCAGCTTTGGACAGGGTCCCTCCTCCATTGAGCGCTTCAACCGCGAACGCCGGGTCGTCGTTGGCGCAAACATGGCCAAGGGCAAGGAAATTGGCGAGGGCCTCTCCATTGTCAAAAACCTGCCGCAGACCAAATCCATGCCGGAAGGCGTCAGGATTCAGGAAACCGGCGATGCCGAGGTGATGGGTGAAGTCTTTACCGGATTCCGCGACGCAATGATCATGGGCCTGATGCTGGTCTTCGTGGTGCTGATCCTGCTCTTTGGCAGTGTGTTCCACGCCTTCACCATCCTCATGTCACTGCCTCTTTCGATTGCAGGTGTCGCGGTGGCTCTGCTTTTGACCAATAATTCCGTCTCCATGGCCGTGGTCATCGGTATTTTGATGCTGATGGGCATTGTCACCAAGAATGCGATCATGCTTGTCGATTTTGCCATAGAAGAAGTGAAGCATGGGATACCGCGCAATGAGGCAATTATTGATGCCGGGCGCAAACGCATCCGGCCAATCGTGATGACGACGATTGCCATGTCGGCAGGCATGCTTCCCGCAGCAATGGCTTTTGGCGATGGCGGTGAATTCCGGGCCCCGATGGCGATTGCGGTGATTGGCGGTCTGCTGGTTTCAACAGTTCTGTCGCTGGTGTTTGTACCATCCTTCTACACAATCATGGATGATGTGAGCCATTGGATGGGCAGAATATTCCATTGGTCCATGCGTCCGAACAAACCGGATGAACAGCATACGGAGCAGGTCTATGCCAGCAGTCCGGTGCCGCTCATCCACCCGGCGCGGGTCATGACCGAAGCGGCTGAATAAACGCAAAAGAGCGCCCAAGGGCGCTCTTTCTGTTTCTGCTGCTGCTATTATAGCGGATGGTAATTGCGAACCCTGTCCCGTTCCCGCGCGAGCTCTTCTTCGGTAAATGCCGGGCTTGACTCATCAAAGCGATCCCAGCCTTCTTCACGATACATGGATCGCCTCGTGTCGAGATCTACCGGCGTATTATCGTTGATGATCGAGCGGGCAATATCGGCCTGGTCATCGCTGACCCTAGCGGATACGAGCGTGCTGCCGCGGCGGACGCCCTCCGCATAGACATGCGCATCATCTTCATCAACGCCGGAACTCGTAAGCCCGCCAATCAATCCGCCAGCGGCACCGCCAGCCACTGCACCGGCCGCCGCACCAGCAGCTGTAGCTGCGAGCCAGCCTGCCGCCACGACAGGGCCGACACCAGGAATTGCCAGCATGCCAAGACCGGCAAGCAGCCCGCCCGTACCACCGACAACAGCGCCAATACCGGCGCCGGCAGCAGCCCCCTCGCCCGCATAGGTTTCGCCGCTATCGCCATCGCGTCCCGCGATTGTGATATCGGAAGAGGAAACCCCGGCGTCTTCGAGCTGCTCGACCACCTGTCTTGCATCGCGGTGATTGTCATATAGTCCTGTTACAGTTTGCATATCTGATCTCCTTGAGCTGGTTTACGCCCTTATTTTGCGGTCTCTGTTATGTTGCCCTGATAGTCGAGCTTGACCTCGAAAGACTTGCCGTCCTTAGTGCCCGTACCCGTCCAGATGCCGTCTTCGCCTTTTACGAGGCCCGTTACGGCAGTGTAGCCTTTGGCTTCAATGCGCTCTTTGGCCTGGGCTTCTGTAAAGCTATTTTCTCCGGCGACAGGCGCAGCAGGATTGGTAGAATCCGGCGTTGTCACTGCCGGTGTTTCAGACTCTGTAGTCGGCTTAGGAGCCTCCTGTGCATAAGCCAGTGAGGCAATCGAAACCGCGCCAAGTACGAGTGCAATTCGTCTCATATGAACCTCCATCTTTCGCGACCATTTTGTCAGCCGCCTGAGAGACTAACCCGCATAGGCAGATGAGGTTCCTGATTTTCAGATGATGGAGAGCAGGTTTATTTTTTCTAATTGACGGAACTTCCTGGAAGGAGCGTCAATGACAAAAACCAAAAACAATCGCGAGGAACGGCGCGGGCTTATTGCGCACCCACCGGCCGCGGAGGATAGACTGCCTGTGCAGGTGCACGGTATATTGCGCCGGTTGTCATGCTTGATATGTTGGGAGCCTGCCTTCCCTTTATCAGCATGTCCTCATGCACCCAGCCAATCATGCCAGTTGTCGGCACTGCAATATGATGCCATTTGCCCGCTTTGCTATAGGAGCGCATTTCACGCCCTTTTTCGACAGAGCCTATCGAGGCGGAAGCTTGCGATGCGCTACGCCGTAATACCAGCCTGTCACGAGCATAGACTACCGATGGCGCCATGCCCGGCACATTGGTGCCGCGCGGTGGCTCGCCAATTGCTTTGCCAATGGGCCCCTGCGGACGCTGCAATGATGCTTGCTGCGTCGGCTTCGTTGCAGCAGGATTTTGTTGCGGCACGCCCACGGGAACGGAAGGTCGCGGCACAGGCGCTCGTGCTATCTCTGTCCGTCCGCTCTCCTCGCGAAGCGCTGTTTTTGCCGGCGACCTCACCTCTTTCTCGGGTCTGGGCACCGCAGACGGCGCTCTGGAAGCTGTAGCCACGGGGGATCTGGTGTTTGTTGCAGATGGGTTTTTCGCCTGTTCCTTTGTCCAGAATGCCAACAACCCGACACCACCCAATACCGCCACTGCAAGCAGCAGCCCGATAGGAGACCAACGCTGCGACGACCGCGAGGAAGATCGCTTCGGAGAGCGCGAAGTTGAACGAGTGCGGCGCTTTTTCTGAGCCATTGAGTCCTGCCGTTTTCAGTCCATCATGGGGTGACTGGATAAAAGTCGGAAATATCGAGTCGCGATATTCCTAATCTGACAGGGCTTCCTTGGTATTTCGTTACCATGGCAAAGGGAAAAAGTTTTTACGGATAATCGCCGATTTAGAGAATTATTTCCCTTTTAATTGGCTCCCGTCCGCCGTAGATGCGGGTATTATATCGAAAGTCGCCCGGAATTTTCCAAATGCGCCAGTTTTTCTATTCAAAAGGCCCGGATGGGACGGAGCGGTTTCGTCTCTTCGTGCCGATCCTCGCCGGGGCGACATTGCGCGAGAGAATTATCGGCTGCATTGGGGCATTGATCGGCATTGGCCTGACCGGTTGGATTTGCGGCATCATGTTCGGTGCTGGCCCCGCCGTGCCGCTCATCGTCGCGCCTGTTGGCGCATCTGCGGTCCTGCTGTTTGCCGTTCCGGCCAGCCCTCTGGCACAGCCTTGGCCAATCATCGGCGGCAATACAATTTCCGCCTTGGTCGGCGTGACAGTGGCTCATTTCGTACATCAGCCGGAACTGGCTGTTGCTCTGGCTGTTGCATGTGCAATCGCAGTGATGTCGGTGGCACGGTGTCTGCATCCGCCAGGTGGCGCTGCCGCTTTGACAGCTGTTATCGGCGGGCCAGCGGTTCTTTCGGCGGGTTTTCTCTTCCCATTCGTGCCGGTTGCGCTGAATTCCGTGCTGCTCGTTGTGCTGGGTATCCTGTTTCACAGGCTGGCTGGCAGAACCTATCCACACAAGGCAGCCGCGCCTGTTGCCAATATACATGGGACGCAGGACCCGCCAGCCCCATTGCGTTCGGGCTTTCAAAGCGAAGATGTCGATAACGCGCTGGAAGCACTTGATGAGACATTCGATATTGAACGAAGCGATATCGATATTCTGCTGCGGGAAGTGCAGGTTCAGGCCGCTATACGGCGGCACCGGGCACTGCTGTGCAGCGATATCATGTCACGTGACGTGATCAAGGTTTCTGAGGATGCCAGTGCGGATACCGCGCGGACCCTGCTGCTTGAACACAATGTGCGTGCCCTGCCCGTTCTTGACCTTTCAGGATGCCTGCTTGGCACGATCGGCTTGCGCGAATTGGCAAATGCCGGGGCGGCAATCAAAGGGTCAATCACCGCTGCTGTCACTGCCAAGCCTGACGACCATGCCATGAAGCTTTTGCCCATGCTGACTGACGGCAAGACCCATGCGGTGATCATCATTGACGATTCCCGCCATGTTCTCGGGCTGGTCACCCAGACCGATCTGCTCGGCGTCGCCTTCAATTCCTATCTCTGATCCGTTGCGCAAAAGATGCAGTGCCGGAAAAACCGGGAGCGGGCGCTTATCGCCCGTCGTCCGGCGACCCGTACTCTGATATCACCGTTAAATCCCGCAAACCAAAGAGACCCTCCATGCCGTCTTTCGATTATATCCGTCCTATCCTCCTGCTCCTCGGATCAAATGTATTCATGACATTCGCGTGGTACGGGCATCTCAAATTTGGCAATAAATCCTTGATGCTGGTCATTCTTGTCAGCTGGATGATCGCCTTCTTCGAATATTGCCTTGCCGTTCCGGCCAACCGTTACGGGCATGAGGTTTATTCCGCAGCCCAGCTGAAAACGATCCAGGAAGTCATCACGCTTCTGGTCTTCGCAGGCTTTTCGGTGGCTTATCTCGGCGAAAAAATCACAATCAACCACGCTGTCGGTTTTGCCATGATTTGTGGCGGCGCATTCTTCGTATTCAAAGGGCCACTATAATTGAATTTCGGAATTTGTCCTGAACTGTCGCAAATCTGCGACAGTTCATCCTTCTATTTTTCAAATCGGGGATGACAGACCGCAAAAATGCGGGCTAACTTTGTACAATTGATTTGTGCGTGAATACTTCAGAAAAGCAGATAAGAACAATAAATGGGGAGAGCGCTTTCATTGCCCAATACTGTAAAGCTTGGCGCGCCAGATTGCTGGACTCATGCCTTTTTCATGGCCGGCGGCTCGTCGGCAACCACATCGCGCCAGAAGCACATTAAGGCACCGCATTCGGAACAATGCACGGGCGCCTCGTCCTCTTCTTCAATCGGAACCGTCATATGACTGGTTTTGCACTCGTGACATATAATCTCTTGGCCGAGCTTCTGCATAATTGCACTCCACAAGGAGTAAGCTTTAAATGAATAAAGAATGCAGGCATCGCTCGTGGAAGAACGTCTTGAAGCGACACCATCTAAACCAGTCAACAATAACCATATTATGCGTTAATTGGCAAAGACAAGCTTGCCTATATTGAAAATAGATAAACGATTCCCACTATAATTAATCGATTGCGGACTAAATTAATCTGAGGAGTGACCATTTCGGTGGTGGGGTATGGTCGAAAATGAGAATTGAACCATGACGGGACACGAAAAACTTATTGAAGCAGTAGCTCAGGCTATTCATGCTTACCGCAGCACCGGTAGCCAGGAGTGGGATAAAATCCCCGACTTCATCCGTCAAACCTATCGTGATTATGCCAATGTTGCGCTCCCCATCGTCTATGATGTCCTTCGTAACCCGACGAATGAAATGATCGATGCGGCTAACCGTGCGCGCCCCTCTGTGACCTCGCGAACGATACAGGCGGCGATAGAGGCCTCCCCTCTCAATCCTGAGAATCAGGCGTGAAGGCGTAAAACCGCTTTTCTGACGAGACATCCCACTCAGGACAGATTGCGTCGGACGTAAAGCGCCGAAGCAATATAGGCTGCGATTCTTTTGGCCAATATCCGCCCGAAGTTTCAAACTTGAATATTACATTCTTAAATCCACGCGGTTTTTGACCGGATCACAAACATACATTTTGCGACAATAAAGTATTATAAGCGCCAAAAAGTAATGTCTCGTCAAACATCTTGGATTAAAATCACTTTGTCTGCGTATTATTCAAAAAAAAATATTGCCATATGTAAGGCGATGAAGCAGTGTCTAAGAGAGAAAGTTGTAAATCGGATTGTTTACGAGTTTTGAATAAAGCTATTCTTATATAGCTTTATAATATTGTTAAAATTGCAAATAAATCCTTTTAATTCGATAACTGAACATTGGTTTCATATGAAACTGGTTAACACGGTTTAGGTAATTGGGGGACACATGTACGACAATTCTCTAGGTAAATCTGATTACAGGTCTTTGACCGTAGCAGATGATACTGATCGGGATGCAGAGGCTCCGGATGAGAAGTGGCGTTGGTCTTCTTACAGCGATGATAAGGGCAATATTGGCTACAGTCGCAACCTTTATAAACTGCAACAAACCACGATTATGTACGGCGATACCCATGGCCGACTAGAAATGATCTCCAAAGGAGCTTCATCCACTCTCAGTTTTCTCTTTGTCATCAAAGGAACTATTGACCTGGTCGACATGAAAAAGAGAAAAATACAGACATTGGTAGCCGGCAATGCAACCAGCATCATCGACCGGGCAGATGTGAAAGCCAAAATCCACCCCGGGAGCTCTTGGGTAGCCTATCGGGTGCCGGTCACCACGCTGCGGGAATATTTCGAACGCCTGATGCACCGGCCCTATTTTCAGGAGCAGGCTTTCGCGCCTCTTCATGATTTTCGCTCCGGTAGTGCGGCAGCTCTGTATCAAACGCTGTGTTACGTCAGTGAAGATCTCGCCAATGCGACCAATTCGACACGAGACGTTCTGACCAACGTCTATGAACGCTTACTGCTGGCGAAACTGTTCATGACAAAACCTGACAATGTAAACACCCTCAACAATTTGGCAGGTCGCCGGATATCACCGCGCTATCTGCAGCGCGCCGAAGCATTTATGCGCGAAAATATCCATAATGCTGTGACGCTCGACAACATAGCAGATGCAGCAGGGTGCAGTGCGCGGGCGCTGCAGAGAATGTTCAAGGAATATCGGGATACAAGCCCGATGCATGTTTTGTGCGAGTACAGATTATCTGCGGCACATGAGGCTATCCTGAGTGGCAGTGCTCGCAATGTCACGGATCTTGCCATCCACCTGCAATTTTCCAATCCCGGACGCTTCTCGTCACTATACCGCAATGCCTATGGAATGAGCCCGTCGGCAATGATGCGCTTTCATGAAAAGAATACCTGACACATGTTGCGAATGCCAGTTTGTACCTTGCGTAGCCTGCCTTCCTCAGAACCACTCACCCTGGCCAGGATAAGCGTTTTACCACTTATGCTGGCAATAGCGGTTTCGGTTTCCGGTTGCCTCCCCCGCTCGGGGCCAACAACGGGTGACGTTCTCAATCAGCGGAAGACGTCGACCAACCTGAATTACGCCCTCGTCGACATAGGCAAGGATATATTGACCTATGCCGGGACCCGTCCGCGGGCAAGTCTTGCTGCCAAATTTGGCGCCGGGCCGCGTTCCAGTGATCTGCGCATCGCTGTGGGTGATGTTGTAGCCGTCAACATTTGGGAAGCGCCTCCCGGCAGTCTCTTTGGCGGAAATATCACCATGGCCGGGTTTCAGCAGCCATCAGGCAGCTCAGCCACCATTCCGCCCCAGACGGTTTCCGGCAATGGAACGATCGCCGTACCCTATGCGGGCCGCATAAAGGTCATTGGCAATACACCGACACAAGTCGAACAACAGATAACCAAGGCGCTTGAAGGCAAGGCAGTTCAGCCGCAAGCGCTGGTCACCATCCAGCGCAGCACGGCCAATGCAGTGACCGTAACCGGCGAGGTGGCCGCGGGTGCCAGAATATCGCTGACAGGTGCCGGCGAACGGGTCCTTGATGCCATCGCAAGTGCTGGCGGCCTTCGTGCGACAGCAAGCGACAGCATAGTCGGTTTAACCCGCAACGGCGTCGTCGCACGCGTACCCTTCGACGTCATGCTGGAAAACCCGGAAGAAAATGTCCGTTTGCGCTCCGGTGATCTGATAACAGTGGTGCGCGAACCACGTACATTTCTCGTATTCGGCGCCGCTGGCCGCAATGCAGAAGTTCCATTTGACGCGTCCCGCATAACAATGGCTGATGCCTTGGCAAAATCCGCCGGTCTAAATGACCAGCGGGCGGATGCGAGCGGCGTATTCGTTTTGCGATACGAGCTGGCGTCTATCGCCAGACACTTCATACCGGCAGGCAGTCCGCTCCTCAGCAGGGGCGAATACATTCCCGTGGTTTATCGCTTCAATATGCGTGACACGAATGTGATGCTTTCCATGCAGCGTTTTGAAATCCAACCGCGCGACGTGATTTACGTTGCCAATGCGGCGGGTGCAGATCTGCAAAAAGTCATGGCAATTTTCCAAGGTGTGAGTTCTCCTGCAATGAGTGCAACCTCACTTGGTCTGAGTGCCAGCCGTCTGTGAAAACTGTTTTTGTATACTACCGGGTACTGGAATGAGATAGCGCATGCCATTACTGCTTCACCTGCACGAGATAGCGAAATTGAAGCGGCTTGATCTCGAGGCCGCAGTTCTTGAGCTGGCAAACTGCGCCTATCTGGGAGACCACACCGCAATTGCCCGTGTGCTTGGCCGATACAAGCTTTATATCGATACGCGTGATCGGGGTTTCGGCTCGCATATCCTGCTCGACGGCTATTGGGAAATCTGGCTGACACAATTTTGCGCCCGCAATGTCCGGCGAGGTATGACGGCCATCGATGTTGGCGCCAATTTCGGCTATTATTCAGTATTGCTCGCCGACCTGGTTGGAGAAACAGGAAAACTCCTCGCGATAGAGCCTAATCCACATGCGGCAGACTTTCTTAAAAGAAGTCTCGACCTTAACGGGTTCACTGCGCACAGCCAGGTCATAGAAAAGGTGCTTGGCGGCGCAGAGTCCGCCAGCGCGAGGTTGTTCGTTTACGAACATGAACCCAAAAATGCGAGAGTTGCTTCTGCCAACTTCAATGCCGAGAACGCTCGGCGGCAAGGCGGTTACCTGGTCGAAATACCGTCTATTACCATGGATTCGTTGTGCGCACCGCTCGAGCGTATTGATTTTATCAAGATCGACGCAGAAGGCTCAGAAGAGGACATTTTCTCCGCCATCGGGGAGACGATAGAACGTCATCGGCCGATGATGGTGATAGAATTCAACGCCGCGCGGTCGGTCAATACCGCCCAGTTCATCGAAAGACTTGCAAACATTTACGGAGTTATTCGACATCTCGATTTTGAAGGGTTTGCTCAACCGATTTCGGCCCCTGAGTTGTTAACGCAGAATTATGGGCAGGATTGGTTGCTCGTGCTTTCGGAAAAAGAGCCCGCATGACATGGGCCTTGAATATCACTTAAAAGGATCCAGCCTTTGGTCAAGACCATCCTCTATGACGGACTAAATCTGTCCCTGCAGAAAGGAACTGGCGTTGCCACCTATACCCGTGGTTTGATTCAGACAGTGCGGAGCCTTGGCCACCAGACCGGAATTGTACACAGCGTCCAGAGCAAATTGCCCCGCGATCCGGCCTTGCGCGAAGTCGTGCTCTTTGACGATAATTCGAACAGGAAGTTGGGACCCGTAGCTCTGGGCAAACGCTGGGCGCGGCGGCGCGTTGGGGCACCGTTCGGCCTAACACCAACCCATGTTGAACTGACCGGGACAGTTATCCTGAAATCACTGCAGGGCAACGTTTTGGACTCGGATTATCTTTACGCAAACAACGATCTGTTTGCCACGGCACGGCATCACTTCAAGAATTTCGGCAAGAGTCTGCCGCTTTCATTTGCGCACAGACCCGATCTTCTTCATTGCACCTATCCAATACCGATGCGAGCCAGAAAAGCACTGAATGTATGCACCATTCACGATCTGGTGCCGCTACGCCTGCCCTACCTTACCGAGGACAACAAACGCTACCACTACAAGATGCTAAAGCATCTGGTTAAATCCGTTGACCACATTGTCACGGTGTCCGAAACATCCCGGCAGGACATTATCCGGTTTCTCGGCGTAGAAGAAAGCCGGATAACCAATACCTATCAGGCTGTTCACGTGCCGCTGGAACTGCGCGAAAAACCGCAAGATGTGGCTGCGGACGAAATTGCCGGAATATTCAATCTGGACTGGAAAAAATACTTCCTCTTTTTCGGCGCATTTGAACCGAAGAAGAACCTTTCACGTCTGGTCGAAGCCTATCTTTCGGCCAAAGTCGATTACCCTTTGATCATCGTGGGCGCGCCGGGCTGGAAGGGCGATCAAACGCAGCTTTTGATTGAAGACGACCGCTTTCGCTTCTTCCTTCAGCAGGATAATCGCATCACACCCGGCAGGCGTATCCACCGGTTCGATTTCGTCTCTTACAATCTACTTATCAGTTTGATCCGTGGCGCTCGCTCCGTCCTGTTCCCTTCCCTGTATGAAGGGTTTGGCCTGCCCGTTCTGGAATCAATGCAACTCGGTACACCGGTGCTGACTTCCACAGAGGGTTCTGTTCCGGAAATTGCCGGCGATGCCGCTCTCCTGATTGACCCTTACAATACTGAATCTTTACGTAATGCGGTGCGTGCACTTGCGAACGACCAGGACCTTTGCAAACATCTTGCAGAACTTGGCCCGGCGCAGGCCGCCAAATTCTCGCCTGAACGCTATCAGCAAAAGATCGCCACACTGTACGAAGATCTATTGGGGAGTTAGGAGGTAGATGACACTCTTCGTCGCTTTTGGACTGCCCGGCACGATGTTTTCCTGGGGCACTGCTGCGCTCGAGGCTATTGCTTGCGAGGCCTATGGCGACTGCAACACCGTAAAAGTAGAGACCCTGCCGCAATTGCAGGATGCCTGGCGAAACCGCACCAGCGAAGCGATGGTTATTACCTCGCATTATCCGGATCATGAGCTATGCGCCTTCCTTCTGCGGTCCAAAGCGCCTTATCTCGTTTTCACCGAAAACGTGATGGACGCTTTAAACTGGTTGGCGAAAACGACGGGTACAACTGATATTCCGCTGGTACGGGCCATGTCAGCGAGTCTTGCCTGCATATCTCAAATACGCACGCATCCATCGATCCTTGCCGTGCAGCGGCAGAAAATGGGCTCGGTGCAAATACATAGAATACTCGGCTATTTTTGCCGGATACTTGGGATCAATCTTTCCAAGGAAGGAATTATCCGTTGTCTTGAAAAACTGGGAACCGACTTTTCCGGACCAGCGCCGGATCTTTCGCGCATTCCGACATTCGAAGAATCAGCCAAAAAACTTGATCCTCATTACATGGAACCTGGGGCCGAGAACGGGACGATTTCGCCTCAGATACGTGCGATAGCGTTTGACGTTCTTAAGCCGCTCGATGGCTCGGTTATGCGAACCCGTAACCAACATATAATTTGGCCCTTGCAAACCTTTTTGCTTAACGACAAGGCGGGTGCCAATATTGTTAGCGAAATTGAGTTGGTGGGGCGGGCACGTTGTGTCGTTTATGGCCCGTATTTTCATCTGCCTCTCGGGCAATGGACCGCCCGTTTCTCACTTCGTATCGACAGCGAGATTTACGGCCAGATATTCACCATCGAAATTCATAACTCGGAGTTGCTGAGCAAAATAAGAATTCGTCCCGTGCAAACCGGGTCGTTTGTTGCAGAGGCACAATTTCGGGTTGAGCGCGCCAGGGAAGCCATAGAAATTCGCCTGTTCACAGAAAGCGGGGCCATAGAAGGTTCCATCGCTCATTGGTCGATGGAGTTGATTCCAGAAGAATCTCTCCCGGCAAAACGCTTTAGCGATACGGGAAATGACGCTAAAAACGAGCGGGCATTGTCGCCATTAGAACGTTTCAAATCAAAAGAAAATCAGCCCGCGAACGCTCAATAGTCCAACGCAATTTTGTTCAATACAAATTACGTCAATTAAGCACATTTAACGAATATCTTTAGCATTACCGACCTAACTATATTGTATTCCCACGGTTTATTCTGTGCAAATATAAGTTGAAGTTGCACATTCAAAGGTGAATCTCATGCGGAAATCCAACGTTATCGGTCTATTCTTGTCGGCATTGGTTGTTTCGGGGGGCGCGCATGCCGCCGATGCTGTCATTGAAGCTGCTCCCGAAGCTGTGATAGCTGATCCGGGCTTTGTCTGGACAGGTTTTTATGCGGGTGTGAATGCCGGTTACGGTTTCGGTGGCGATGACCGCGTTGGCGTCCGTGACGATGGCCTTTTTCTTGGAAACATTGGCAAGATTGAGCAGAATGGTTTCATCGGCGGTGCCCAGATCGGCTATAACTACCAGATGAACAACTTTGTTCTCGGTATTGAAGCCGACTTCCAGGGCGCAGGCCTTGATGACTCTACATCAGGAACATTATCTGGCGTTGATTATCACGCCAAATCGAGCATCGACTGGTACGGCACATTGCGTCCCCGTCTTGGTTATGCCTGGGATCGCACCATGGTTTATGGCACAGGCGGCTTGGCCTATGGCCGCATCAACTACAAGATGTCTGTCGATGGTGATCAGTTCATGAACGAAGACAAGACCCGTGCTGGCTGGGTTGCCGGTGCAGGTGTTGAACATGCGTTCACGGACCACTTAACCGCCAAGCTCGAATATCAGTATGTCAGCTTCGGCGATTATACTGTCGAAAGCGAAGGTATTTCGACACGGGCATCACCTGACTTTCATAGCATTCGCGTGGGTCTGAACTACAAGTTCTGATCCCGACCTAGACAGCATTACTATGATAAAATTAACTCTTAACAGGAGCGGGGATAACTATGGCTGTTATTAACCTCAATCTCATCAGTAATACCACGCAGACGATCGACGCTGGTAGCGGTGCCCAGGATGGCGATACCCTCGAACTGGGTCTGGTCTCCAATGGTACACTGATTATCGACGGCGTTGACATTGAACTGACGAACGTTATCGGCGGCGGCGTCCTGACAAGCACCACCATCATCTTGCAGAATGGCGCTAATCTCGTCGTCGATACGAATGTGGCCGGTGTGACTGCGGGCTCGACCTTTCACTATATGATTGGCGATGGCACAAGCCTGAGAATTGATGCGGGGCTTGTTAATGCCTCCCTTCTTGACGGAACAACCGTTGACTTCCTGAATGCTAATGGCAATGGACAGTTCATCTTTGATCCTGGAGCCGTGAATCTTAATCTGAGCAGCCCGCCAGACATTGTGAACGTGGACAATGGCGACGAAGTTACAGTGATCGGATCGGCCAGTGTTCAGCAAACGGGCAATACCGTTACCTTTTTCGGCGGCTTGGGGGGGCTTATCCCGCTCGCTGCCTATGACATTCCTGCTGGCGCCACCTATACTTACAACAACGCCACAGACACGCTGACCTTCCTTACACCTTGCTTCGTTCGCGGCACATTGATCGCTACTCCGGATGGCGAAATCGCGGTTGAACGCCTTAAGGCAGGGACCATCATTTCCAGCCTCAACAATGGTGCTGTTGCGGTGAAGTGGGTTGGAAACCGTTCGATTGATCCAAAGACACTGGATAAGCCACGCAATGATTTGCCAATTCGCATCCTTGCAGGTGCGATTGCAGAAGACATGCCCTCGCGTGACCTCTATGTCTCGCCGGACCATTGCATGTTCGTCAATGGATCTCTTGTGCCGGCAAAACTTTTGATCAACGGGACTACCGTCAGCCAGCCGATCACACTCAATCCAGTCGATTACTATCATATCGAACTTGAGCAGCATGATGTGATCTGGGCCAATGGTGCCATGGCTGAGACCTATCTTGATCTCGGCAACCGTCATGTATTCCTCGAGCCAGGTGTACTGCAATTCACCTCGCCCAAGGCATATGACGCGAAGGCTTGCTACCCGCTTGCCTATTCGGGTCCGGCTGTGGATGCAGCGCGCGCAATTATTACCGAGCGCGAAATAGAGCTTGGCTACGAAACCGAAGAAGCCAAGGTTTCCTGATAATTGTGAGGCGCGTTTACTCCAGTCAACGCGCCTCACATACTTCTTTAATCTAGAATCGACCTTTACTGTGCAAGGTAGAGGTCGATTTACGCATTAGAAGTTTTTCACATTCAGTATGGCATCTGGCCAGCAGATGTTCTGGAGAAAAGTGTATGCGCAGTGCGCCAATCGTGTCGCCTTATACTATTGATCTTGATGATAAAAATTTAAAGTTCGCGCGCGAGGCATTTGCCGGTAAGCGTGTTTTCTTCGACGGTGTGTTCAAAGGCGATTACAGCCTTGCCATCGTTAATCGGCTTCTGGCAAAAGCGCTTGTTGACGCCGGTATTGATCTTCACTGTTATACGCCCGAAGCTGACTGGCAGAGCGATGCAAGGCTCAACGCTGCTCCCGAGGTGAAGCGCCTGCTGCTGCCCGGTTATCCGACCGAAAAATACGACATCCACCTGCGCAACACATGGCCGCCAGCCACGCATGACATGATTGGGCGCTTCAACGCCTATGTGAACTTCGCCTGGGAAGAGCTGGAAGTTCCCCAATATCTTATCGAGCGGTTTAACCGCGACCTTGATCTTGTCATGGTAACGGCCAATTTTGTGAAACAGGCTTTCGTGCAATCCGGCCTGACGGTCCCCGTTGAAGTCGTAGGCAATGGCACGGACCATGTTGCGCTTGATGCAGGCCTGAACACGCCCTCGCCCCTGCCCGCCACCGGCAAGAAACGCATTCTGCATGTCTCATCCTGTTTTCCGCGCAAGGGAATTGATGCGCTTGTGGATGCCTTTACACAGACATTCAAGCAAAACGAACAGGTTGAACTTGTCATCAAGACCTTTCCCAACCCGGACAATATTCTGTCCTCGGTCATGGAAAAGTTCAGTGATCGGCTCGCCACTGCTGCACCGATAATAATCATCAATGATCTTTACACTTCCGAGCAGCTGCTGGCGCTTTATCGCACAGCCTCGCTTGTTGCCGCACCCAGCAGAGGCGAAGGTTTCGGACTGCCTCTGGCCGAGGCAATGCGCCTTGATATACCGGTTGTTACCACGGCCTATAGCGGGCAGGTGGACTTTTGTACGCCCGAGACCGCATGGATGGTAGACTATCAAATGGCCCCCTCACAGACCCATGTTTCCGGGCCTTTGAGCATCTGGGCTGATCCTTCTGTCGAACATCTTGGCGTGCAGATGCGGGCGGCCCTGACGAACCACGAAGACGCTCGCTTGCGTAGTAAAAACGCACAGAGACTTCTGGCCGATCACCTGAGCTGGGGCGCTGTAGCAGGGCGCGTGCTAGCATCAATTGCTAAGGTCAAGAAAAGCGCAGCCACAGCGCGCAAACCCTGGAGCCTGGACCTGGTTTCGTCCTGGCATCAGCAATGCGGCATCGCTACCTATTCGGAACATCTCTATTCCACCCCGGCATTTGCCGACAGATTTTCACACATCTATGCAAGACGCCTGCTCAATGATGAGTTGCCGCCTTCCGCACAGGCAAAACATGCTCCCACGCAGGATCTTGTTTCCCGCTCCTGGGGGTATGATCTGACATCACTGACAAGATTCATTTCGGAAATCGAAAATGCCCGGGGAGACGTGCTGTGGATACAACATCATCCGGGACATTTCTCGACACCCGATATGGAACTTGTGAACAATACGCTGGCAAATAGTCGGCATAAATTGCGCGCTATTACGATGCACAGTGTGAAGGAGGTTCTTCGCCACGGTCATCTCGAATGGACGAAGCTGTTCGACATTGTATTCGTGCATTCTGCCGAGGATGCGGGCCTTTTGGCAAAAGCCGGGCATCCCAATCCCGTTGTCATGCCCCATGGCGTCATTCCGATACCGGAAGACGATATCCGCCCCGATCCATCGGTTTTTACCATAGGATCATTCGGATTTCTGACGCGGCACAAGAATATCGACCTCCTGGTACAGGCCTTTGCCCGGGCGCGGGTCTTTGAACCACGCTTGCGCTTGAAGCTTCTCAATTGCATGCTTCCCAATGATGAATCGCGGGAAGTCAGAGTTGTCATTGAAAACCTGTTCTCCCATTTCAATCTGCACGATGTTGCCTCTGCGCGATTTGATTTCGTGGAACAGGATGAACTTGCCCGCGAACTGGCACAGTCCGATCTTCTGGCCTTTCTCTATGGCCCCTCGAACGAAACGGCGACGGGAGCGGCTCGCATCGCAATGAGTGCCGACCGGCCGCTTCTGTGCTCCCGCTCAACCGTTCTGCGCGACATGTGGCCAATCAGCCATGTGGTTCGTTCCGTGGATATTGATTGCGTTGCCGAAGCCCTGATCAGTCTTGCACAAAATCCTGTCCTGCTTGGAATGCGGGATCCCGACCGGCGCCAAGCGGTGCAATGGAATTCCTATCCGCGCGTAGCCGCAAGACATGCCGCCCTTATAGAACAGATGCTGGATCAAAAACATGACAATCGCCGAGCTGCATAAAATCCCGCTTCAAGCCGTCCCCAAGGACGTCTTTTCCCTGTCCGGTGAAGCCTTTGTGGATGCCTGGGCCACTGCTTTCAACTTGTCTGCCGATGACTTCAGTGATGAAGAAAGGCAAAATTTTGTGAAAGCCATCCGTAATGGTACGAACCGCCTGAAGATCATTGATGCCCTGCGCGGAATATCATCCGGCGGCGAAGAACAAGCTGTCGACTATGAGGCACAGGTGCTGCGCCGCTCGCCGGACCAATATGCGATTATTGAAAGCTTCACCCGCTTTGCACCGGACAATAACGTCGCCTTTCTGCGCTATACATTCGACAAGATTTGCGGTCGTGACCCCACCGACAAGGAACGGCTCTCCATGGAGTTCGACCTGCGGCGCAATGTGACGACGCGTGAAGATATCGTCAAACGGGTTGTCTCCATTGCACGCCGCGACGGCCAAATTTCCCTATGGGATACGTTGGAACAACCGGTGGCCCAACATCCGGACAACAAGCCTGTCGACCCCAGTTCCGCCCGCACTCTGCCAGCTGGCCTTTCCTATGATATGGACGGCAACCAGACACTGATTTTTGTTCGCGAAGTGCCAGGCGAAGGCTGGATGATCGGCCCGGACCTGCTGCACCAGCCGGTCAATGTTGTCGATGGCGGATGGAGTGTTTCGCCCGGATGGTTGGTCACAGGACCAAAACGCAGTCTGGAAGCCGGCACATGGATGGTGCGGCTCGATCTCGTGCAGGACCCGGCGGCCAGAATTGCCGTACAGGTCAGCGCCAATTCCGGACTCGACACTTTGCAGGAATTGATCATTGCCGGTTCGTTCGTCGGAAGCCTGTGCGTGAATATCCGCAATGAGCACAGATTTGTGGAACTCCGGCTTAAAATACTCGAAACGCCCGACACTGCGCCCTGGATCAAATTGCGTGATGTCTCCATGATCCGCAGCAAGGAACGGTTGGAAAACGCATGATCAAATTGCCTTTCTCGGACCGTACGCGGCGCATTGCCGTGCAGCTTGCTGCGGTGGCGGACAGCTCGACCAGTCCCCGGAGCATCTCGCAGCAGGCCGACGCCGCGCGCGACGAAGGTAATTGGGCTGAGGCGGTGGCGCTTTACACCAAGGCTATCGCCGCGGATCCCGCCCGCACAGGGCTGCTTGTGCAATTGGGACATGCGGAAAAGGAACTCGGCAATTATGATCGCGCCGAAACTGCATATCGGAAATTTGTTGGCATGAACCCTGACAATGCGGATGTTTACCTGCAGCTTGGGCACCTCTTCAGCCGGGCGGGCGAACCCCAGAAAGCCCTTGCGTGGTACGAGAAGGGTTTGAAACGGGCGCCTGCCGATGAGGAGCTGATCCGCCATGCAAATATCGCGCGCAATCGATCCGGCAAGCCTGGCGTTCAACTCAAGCGCCTTGAAGCAATGAAATATGTTGAACAGCAGGATTGGTCTCGCGCACGCCAACTGCTGCGCGAACTTGTTACCGAGGACAATGAGCGGGACATGATTGCCGTCTACGCCAATATAACCAAAGAAGACGGGGATTTTGACGAAGCGAAGAAGCTCTATGGCGAGTACCGCGCCTATGCGGAAGCTTTTGACCAAAACAGTCTGGAAGACGTAGAAGTCCAGCTTGGGCATTTACACAAATTGAACGGCGACTACAAAACAGCACTGTCGCACTATATTCTGGCACGCAATGTGAGAGCGCAACGATCCGGATATATTGACCAGACGGGTTCTATAGAGAACGAAATTCAAGCGTGCATCAGCGAGATTTACACCTGCTTTGCACCGCCCGCCTGAGCTAAAGCCCGTCCGTCTTTTTCTGAATCGGCTGGGATTCCCAAATCAATTTTGTTCTAATTCAAGAATACTGGTTGGATGGAGGCCAGCATCTCATAGTCGCACCGTTATCGAATGATCTTCGTGAGCATGTGGTTGAAGTTGAACGGCGAAATAGTCGTGCAGTGGCTATTCACTCTATCGACCAACTTTGGAGCGTCCTTATCGACTGTCCCTAAGGTCAAACCCTGAATGTCGATTGATCCTGGTGCTCATCCAAGCCTAATTGGTTCGACTTAAGCCATAGATCATCTAATTCAAACTGCTTTGAACGAATGGCCAATGCGGCCAAATTCAAAGTTTGACAAATCCCCGGTCTCGTAACGTCTTCTTGCGGTGCCCGTAGTTCGAGTTCTTCAGCAAACATTAGATTATTCATTGGTCGGAAATCCGGTGGATCATTCATCGCTCTCCCATTGCTTCAGATGATATCACGGCTAATGGCGAAAATAGATATTCAAGAATACGGCGCTTGCCTGTCTTGATCTCTACGGTGACTGCCATACCTGGGGTCAGTTGCATCTCTTTGCCCTCGACACTGATGGTGGTTTTATCGGGTGTCACTGTCAGTGGGAAAACCAGATTCTGCATGCGCTGTACATTTCCGGTTAGTATTGTTGACTGCAGCTCCTTGGCCGCAGCGGCTTCCACCTGCTGGGCATCCGGCTCCGGAATGGCATCGGTAGCTACGCGTGACACTTTCCCCTCAATAAGACCGAAGCGCGTAAACGGATAGGCTTCAACCTTGATAACTGCTGGCTGGCCCGCTGCGACAAAACCAATGTCTCGATTTGGAAGATAGGCTTCAATTTCCAGCGTGGCATTGGCCGGAACGATGCGCATAAGCTCACCACCGGCTGTCACTACCTGGCCCACAGTCGTAATGGCCGACATTTGTACGGTGCCATCTATGGGACTTGCAATCGTCATGGACTTCCGGCGCTTTTCCGCCTTGATGACCTGCTGTTCAAGCTCATCAACCCTGCGCGCAGCCTCAGATTGTTTAGCGGTATTGTCAGCAATGTAGCTGTTAACCAGTTTTGCTGCCTCGCTCATGGCTACATTAAGCGCCGCTTTGGCTGATGCAAGCTGACCAGTTTGACTGATCAGCTGCGTTGTCGCTTCCTGCTGGCTTTGCAACGCATCAATGACCTGTGAACGAGAACCTACTTTCGACGCATCAAGCTCTGATCGCATAGAAACCCTTTCCGTCAAAGTGGTTACCAGTATCTTTTGTGCCGCGATGGCGTTGGTCAGGCTGTCGATTTCCGCCTGTTTTTGCTGACGTTGCGCGTCGAGATTGTCGAGGGACGAGGCAAGTTGAGACAACTCTGCCTGAAATACCTGCTCTTCGCGCAGGCGGATGTTTTGCGCAATGGTGTCAGCAAATATTGGCAGCGGACCAAACGCCTGACGGTTGGCTTTCCATATCCCTTGCCTGTTCCAGTCAGCAATTGTTTCCAGTACCGCAGTTCTCCGCGACACCTCAGCACGATAAGCCTGCAGGCTGGCCAAGGCACCATTTTCCTCAGCCCTTATTTCGGTATCGTCCAATTCAACAAGGATGCTGCCCGCCTTCACCTGATCACCATTTGAGACCGGAACGGATTTGGTTTTGCCCAATTCCAGCGACTGGATCACCTTGACACGGCCGGTTGGCTGGAACTTTCCCTGTGCCGTGGAGACAATGTCAAATGTTCCCAGATAGCTCCAAAGCAGTGCACCTGCCGCAAGAATGCAGATAAACCAGATCAAGGCAGAGCGGATAGGCGAGGCCGGTGTTTCAAGAATCTCCAATGCTGCTGGCAGGAACTCGTTGTCCGCGCGCGTTCGTTTCATCGTCTTGGCTGACTTTGTACCCAGCGACGGTTTTACCGGAGCGTTCATCCTTGCGTCATTCCGTTCTGGAGGCGCCAAAGATGGGCGTAGAGGCCTTTGTCGCGAGTAATCAAGGTTTCGTGGGTTCCTTCTTCGATGATGCGCCCATCCTTCATGCCGATAATCCGATCACAGGCACGGACCGTTGCAAGCCTGTGTGCGATAATGATTACAGTACGGCCACGGACGATCTCTCGCATGTTGGCAAGTATGATGCGCTCACTTTCATAGTCGAGCGCACTGGTTGCCTCATCCAGGATCAGGATGGGTGGATTGGTGGAAAGTGCACGTGCAATAGCTAGTCGCTGACGCTGCCCGCCCGAGAGGTTGGCGCCGCGCTCCTCGATCAGCGTATCATAACCACGTGGCAGCTTGGTTATGAACTCATCGGCACCCGATAGTTTTGCCATCCGGATCGCCGCTTCGCGTGACATCGCTGGATTTGCAAGAACGATGTTATCGTGAATCGTACGGTTAAAGAGCATGTTTTCCTGGAGCACAACGCCGATGTTTGAACGCAGCCAGGCCGGGTCGACCTGCGCAATGTCCTGCCCGTCCATGAAAACCTGTCCATTGTTCGGAATGTAGAAGCGTTGAACAAGTTTGGTGAGCGTGGATTTGCCGGAGCCTGACGGGCCGACAATCCCGATAACTTCTCCTGGACGCACGGTGAGGTTAATATCTTTCAAGACATCCTGTGCATCAGGCGCATATCGGAATGTGACCGATTTGAATGTCAAAGCGCCCTTTGGTGCAGGCAGGCTTACCGCTATGGCCGGACGCGGCTCTTGTGGTGCATTCAGAATATCGGCAAGCCGTGAGACTGACACCTGCACCTGCTGAAAGTCCTGCCATAGCTGCGACAGACGCAGAATTGGCTGTGCGACCTGTCCAGCGATCATATTAAAGGCAACGAGCGATCCAACTGACAGTTCACCATTGATGACGGCCTGAGCCCCAAACAGGAGCAAAGCTGCGCTTGTTACCTTGCTGACATACTGGATTGCATTTTGACCTTTGGCCGCCAGCATAGTTGCACCGAACGAGGAATGGACATAGGCGGCCAAGCGTTCTTCCCATTGCGCCGCGACCACTGGCTCCACAGCAGAAGCCTTTAATGTCTGGACGCCAACGACTGTTTCAACGAGTAGCTGCTGGCTATAGGCGCCACGGTCGAACTTCTCATCGATCTTGTCTTTGAGGAAGGGCCTGATGAGAAAGCCAATCGCCAGATAAAACGGAATGGATGCCACGACAATCCAGGCAAGTTTTTGCGAATAGGCAAATAGCACAAAAATAAAGACGATTGTGAATACAAAATCGAGCCCGGAGAATAGCCCCTGGCCCGTGAGGAAATTCCTGATGGTTTCGAGCTCACGCATCCGCGCCACTGTCTGGCCGGCTGCCCGGGTCTCAAAGTAGCTTAGCGGCAGATTGAGCAGATGACGAAACAAGCGCCGTCCCAATTCGACGTCAATCCGGTTTGTGGTGTGCGACAAGGCGTAGGTGCGAAGATACTGCAAGACCACGTCGAAGAGACCGATAGCAGCAAGGCCAATAACCAAAATGATCAGGGTCGAATAACTGCGATGGGCAAGCACTTTATCGACGACCACCTGAAAGAATAAGGGCGTGACCAGCGCAAAAAGTTGCACAAAGAGCGATGCCAAAAGAACGTGGCCGAGCGAGCGCCGGTAGCGCCATAAGGAGGGCAGAAACCAACTGAAGCCGAAAATCGCGCGCGACGTCCCCGGCCCTGCAATACGTCTTTGAACAAGGATGAACTTACCGTCGGTGAGTTGTAAAAGCTCTGCTGCCGAGACTTCCCGGGATTTGAAATCCAGTGGATTGACCAGTCGGCAATTTCCATCGGCGGTCACTCCGCCAAAAATGGCAAATGTACCGTCTGCCATGGCAGCAATATTGGGTGTTGGCAGGCCCGAAAGGCGCTTAAGGTCGCGAACAACTACTGTGCGGGCCTTCAGGCCTATAGACTTTGCCGCCCGCAAAATGTCATCGCATGCGGCATTGCTTCGAAGCGCAAGTTCGCGGGCTATGGTCTCAGGCTTGGACGAAATCCGGTAATAACCCGCAATAGCCACCAGAGCGCTCAGACCGCTGTCGGCCCGAGGCTTGTCAAAGGCTGGCGGCGCCTCATCCGTTTCTGTTTGGCCCGTGACGCTATCCATAAAGGCACTGCAGTGTTTTTAATTGAGTATCAAACATATTGGGTCCGGGATGCACACTGCATCGTAAATGAGGACCGGAGGAGGAGGTCGGGCAATGGAGATTAGAAATCTCTATTGCCCTAGGTTCACCCTAAGCCGGGATTGTTGATGAACGAAATGCCAATGTCGCGTCCGCGACCAATCGCGTCGAGCCATCCGTCATTTCATAGGAGCTTGTGCCGGTAATCGCCGATCCGTCGGAAAACTGCATTGCCCCTTGTGGCGATGGAATGAGGTTCACAAGCTTTATCCCGGCCTCAGACATTGTCTTGAGTTCGCCCTGGTCGGTGGTGCCGTTTTGATTGGCGTCCTGCCAGACACGAAACTCGTTCCAACGCAGATCGTTATGATCGAGGATGGCGTCATGGTTGGTGTCAAAAGCCAGCCGCAAACCCTCGAGGTCGGTAACTGAACCGCCGTTTACCTCCAGCTCTTCCGGTGTCGCCCACATTGAAAATGCCAGCTCGGTCGCCTGATCAATTAGCCCATCGGCTCCGCCCAGACTGTTCTCACCAAGATCAATGGCAAGCACACCGTCCTGTGGGCCGATCCAGGCGGTACCGTCCCCTGCCCCGTCACCGTCCCAATCGAAGCGCGGCCCGGCATTGTTAGCAAACTCAGCCGCGTTGAACGGACGAAGATCGATATGATTGTCTGCGTTCATATCCAAGAGTACAGGCCGCCCCAATGTTCCTGGTGGAAATGTCCACTGTCCTTGCGCGTTATAATAACGGGTATCCCTTACCTGCCCCTGGTCGTTATAGAACATTTGAACCCGGGTGCCGTCGTCATTATACTGGTTGGTTTCTGTTCGTTGGCCATATGGGTTGAAGCCGTCAACGATTTTCGCCCATGTCTGGCTGTTGGGTACATCATAGCGAGTTTCAATTCGCGAAGCGTCGTCCATCACTGCCTTTTCGCGGGTCAATTGCTGACTGGCGTTGTACCAATACTCCAACGAATGCCATGGCACGATATTGACTGGATCAAATGCGATATCGTATCGCGTCCCATCATCCATGTCCTGATATTGCGCCACTATCTGACCTGCCGCGTTGAAGCTTTGCCGAAAATGCGACCAAGCCTGTCCATTCGCCACATCGTAGTTGTCGATGACTTTGGTACCGTTATCGTTGAGTTCGACATGGTAGTAGAGCCGATTGGCACTGTTATAGTGATACTCAACTCTTGTCCAGTACGCGGCATTTGCCGGATCAAGATTGAGATCAAACCGCGAACCGTCATCGTTTTGCTGGTACTGCGCAATCAACTGGTTCGCCGCGTTGAAATCCTGAGTCAGCTTGGACCATGTCTGGGCGTTTGTAACATCCATAGAACTGACAGTTCTGGACCCATTATCGTTGAACTGAATGTTGTAGGTCCACTGACCGGCCTGGTTATAAGTTGCTTCAATATGTGACCATGCAGCCGAGTTTGTTGGGTCAAATGTAAACAGGACCCGCGTACCGTCGTCGTTGTAATTGGTTTGTGTGACGACCTGACTGCTGGTGTTGAACGTCTGGAGGATCGACTTCCAGGTCTGGTTGCCCGCAACGTCAAAAGTATGCAGCGTCCGCGTACCATCATCGTTCAGCACAGTTTTAAATTGCAGTTGACTGGCCTGGGTAAAGGTTTCTTCAACCTGTTTCCATGAAGCCGCATTTGTTGGGTCAAAGGTGAACAGGACCCGCGTACCGTCATCGTTAAAGTTGTTTTGCGTTACCAAGGCACCAGCAGCGTTGAAATCATGTCTTACACTTGACCATGTCTGTGATGCATTCCGGTCAAATGTTGTAGAAATCCTGGTATTGTCATCGTTGAAAATCGACTCATATGTGACTTGACCGGCGGTATTGTAGGTTCGCTCCACCCGGCCCCAATTCTGGGTATTGGCAGCGTCGTAAGTTATGGTGCTGGTGAGCTTCCCGTTTGCATCGTAGCGGTAGACCAGAGTTTCCTTGTTCAAAATCGGATCAATCGCGATATCAACGCGCGTTCCATCGTCTTTATACTGGATTTCGGTTACTTTCTTGCCTTCGGCGTTAAAGACCTGATCGATTCTAAACCAGTCTTTGGTGTTGAGCGGATCAAACAGCGAAGCTGTTGCGAGAACACCTTTTTTGCTGGTCTTTGCAGTGCTGACGATCTGACCACTGGCTGCATCATAGGTGGTCGTCGTGGTCGTTCCATCATTGGCAAGCAATGACTCAGCTGTCTTGCGACCCTGGCTATCGGTGATCAGACTGTGCAGCAATTTTCCGGATGGAGTGATGCTTTCAACGGTTGTCTGTTTCAAACTGCCATCGGCGTTCTTGTCCAAGGATGTCAGTGTGACAGAACCATCCCGGCGTATAACGGCGGTCTCGATATGCTCGTGGATGCCATCATTATTGCCGTCCTTGTTGAGAACACTAATCAAACCGTCAGAACTTGTGATCATTGAGCCTTTGGCTTTGACGGAACCGTCTGTATTGGTTTCTGTAATTGTTGACCGTATGGAGCCATCTATCAGTGCCTTCGACACCGTTACGTGTTCATAGGTGGCATTACCGTCAAAGTCAGTGCGTACAATCGTCGTGAGCCCATCGGCGGAGGTTGTTGTTTCGATCTTTGCCGCAATCGCCCTGGTCCAGTAGATGCTACCTGACACAAGGTTTGACACATCGCGTGCCTCGGCACTGTTGACAACCGTAGTCACACTTGCCCCGGAAGCATCGACGGCAACTGTTTCCGTCTGATCGATAATACCGTTGCCGTTCACATCCTTGACAGTTGTCCGTCTGGCTCCGTCGGCACTCAGATTTACGGTGATTTTCGAAACGAGCTTTCCGGTATCGTCTGTGTCAGTCGCGACGCTGCGTTGACTGCCGTCAGCGTTGAAGCTTTTGACGACCACACGTTTGAGGTTTGTTATCCCGTCTCCGTCGGTGTCAAATTCTGTGGTCGTGGTCAGGCCATCAGCAGAGGTTTTCTCAGTCGTTTTGTTGGCAATTGTCCCATCGACGCGCAGACCGGTAATCGTTGTTGTAATTGAACCGTCCACGGTCTGGACGCGCTCCTCCGTCTGGTCGGTGTTTCCGTCACCGTTAGCATCGCGCACGATCTTCACCCGGCGCTGATCAGAACTCGTGTTGGTTACCGTCCTGTCAAGCAGTTGGCCAGAGGAATCCAACGTCGTTGCAACGTCAATTACAGACCCATCCGCCAGAACCTTGCTTGAATTTCCGATGGTGCGCGCCGGCTGACCTTCCCGCTCTTCCAAAGTCGTGAACGTAAGTCCATCAGCGCTTTGGGTTGTAACGGTCTTTGCGATCAGACTGCCGTCTGCACGCGTGTTGTTGATGGTACGGGTCTGTGTTCCGTCATTGTTGAGTGTGGTCACATCGGTGGAAATCTGATCGAAAAGGCCGGAGCCTGTCGTGTCCCACTTGGTTGTGACAGAATAGCCATTGGCACTCGCAAGCATCACATACCGGCTGGTCAGGTTTGTGCCTGAAAGAAAGCTCACTGTTCTGGTGCGTGTGGCGTCCGGGTTGATAACGGTAACATCTGTGCTGCTGATGCCAAAGGTGCCCGAGCCTGCCAGATCCCATTTGGTCGTCTTCGACAGACCGTCTGCGGATGTATCGACAACCGTCTTTTCTTTTAGAGCCAGTCCGTTGGCACCGAGGACAGACGTGCTGATGGTTTCGGTGTTGCTACCATTGGCGTTGAGAACGATACTTCTGTTGGTCCGTGTGTCGATCGTCCCGTTGCCGTCGATGTCATAATCCTCGGTCTGCCCCAGACCATTTGGACTTATGCTTGTGGTCTTTTTGCCAATGACCGTTGTGCCGTTCGCGCCGTAGTCGGTACGTGTGCTGACAATACTGCCATCGGCATTCTCGACCATGACAAGGCGCTGATCCACCAGCCCATCACCATTCAAATCAACGGTCACAGTCTTGGTCAGGGCATCGGCGCTGATGGTTGTTGTCGTCTTGCTTTCGAGCGTGCCATTGGGCTTGTTGTAGGCCTGAACCTGTAACGTACTGCCATCGGCATTGATGGTTGTTGTTTCGCTGAGCGAGCGCAGCGTTGTGCCAGATCCATCCGACCAGGTGGTGATCCTGGACAGGCCAGTGGCGTTGGTAGCGACAATAGTTTTGCCCGTCAGGACATTGTTGGCTCCGAACTCGGAAATTGTCCGGGTTTTGCTCCCATCGGTGTTAAGAGTTGTCACATCACTCGTTGTCCGGTCAAACGTTCCATTCCCATCCGGATCGGATCTGATTGTTGTCGACAGGCCGTTAGCTGAAGTCTCGGTCACCGCCTTGCTGTTTACGGTTCCATCAGCTTTGAGTTCGCTGACAGTGCGAGTCACCAAACCATTGGCGCTTACAACAATGCCGGTGCGCCGATCGACAATACCGTCTCCATTCAGATCTTCATCGATCGCGACGTTTTTTCCGTTCGCAGATGTCGTGGTCACTGTCCTGGCGAGCAGCGCTCCGCTCCAGGCCGTGGTGGAAACTGTCTCGGAACTTGAACCATCAGATTTAATTGTTTTTGCCGTCTCGGCAGTGCGATCAAGCGTTCCGTTGCCGTCGTAATCAGACTGAACCGTTTTCGTCATGCCATTGGCGGTGATCACCGTTTGACCCTGGCTCGTCATGGAGCCTTGGTTGCCACCTCTAGCGATAAGATCTCCCTGCGCTATTTGACCCGATGTATGGAGTTTTATCTGATTGAGTTGTGCCGTATCGCGAACGCCGTCGCCGTTCGTATCAAACTCACTCATCTTGATCAGGCCATTGGCGCTGACATTGACGGTCGCCTTGTCCAGAAACGTGCCATTACCGCTTGTCGTTGTGACCGTCTGAGTACGGCTACCGTCGGCATTGATAACAATCTTGTCCAATATGGTACGGTCATTGACCCCGTCACCATCAAGGTCTTTTAGCGTCGTCACTGTCAATCCATCAGCGCTGACGATCATTACCGTCTTGGCATAGACCGTTCCGTTTGCCGTGGTTGAGCTAATTGTCGTGGTTGTACTGCCGGCAGCATTGAGAACACTGAGACTAGTCTCATCCACCTTGCCATCACCATTTTTGTCTGATGTGAGGGTCGTGGTTTTGCCGTCAGCACTTACGAGTGTCACCACCTTGGCGAGCAACGTACCGTTGCTGCTCTTTGTCGTTTCCGTCTGTTGGCGGCTGCCATTGGCATTGATGGTAATATTTGTTGCCGTGATCCTGTCGGCGACGCCATCACCGGTCAGATCTTCTTCCACGGTCCTGGTGAGTTCGTCTGCTGAAAGCGTGGTGACAACCTTGTCAATTATCGCGCCATTGTTACCCTTGGCAATTACCGTATTGGTCTTGCTTCCATCGGTATTGAGCTCAGTGATATCTATTGTGGTTTTATCGACAACGCCGTCACCATTATAATCATATGCGGTCTTTTTGGAGAGACCATCGGCGGACACCTCTACCGTCGTTTTCGATACCAAAGACCCATCGGTATTAAGTAAACTTGTAGTCTCGGTTCTCGAGCTATCGGCGTTGAGGGTAACGGATTTGCGCGTATCCACCGCACCATCGCCATCGCCATCAAGTTCGGTCGATACACTCTTGCCGTCTCCACTGGTGGTTGTGACCGACAATCCCAGAAGAACACCGCTGCTGCTCTTGAGGTTTGACGTGACAACGCTGGATCCGTTGGCGTTCAACACTTTCGTTGTCGTTGCAACAGTGTCGATCGTTCCGTTGCCATCAATGTCTGTCTGCGTACTTGACATCAATCCATTGGCACTGACTGTCTTGATCGTTTTGGTCGTATTGACCGTTCCCGCCCGCTGCTGGCTCGTCGTGGTAATGGACCCGTCGGCATTGATGACGGAAGTTTCGGTCACTGCAGTATCGATCGTTCCATTCCCGTCGATGTCCTGCGACGTTGTCTTGACAAGACCGTTGGCACTAACCGTGACAATGGTCTTGCTAACAAGCGACCCGTCACCATTACTGACCGCGACCGTCTGTGTCCTGCTGCCATTGGCATTGAGGACAGTCGTATCAGTCGTTGTGCGGTCAATGATGCCGTCGCCGTTCAGATCTTCCGCCAGGGACTTTGTCAGACCATCGGCGCTGATCGTTGCAACACTGCGGCCATAAAGCGTACCATTTCCGCTTGTGAGCAATGTCGTGGTGGTTATGCTGCCATTGGAATTGGCGACCTGCACCACTGTGCTGTCTGTTGCGCCGTCACCATCTGCGTCTGTGGTAATAGTCGTGGTTTTTCGATCCGCGCTGACAAGTGCAACCTCCCGGGACAATAATGTGCCATCCCGGCTTGTTCTGGTGATGGTCTGCGTTCGGCTGCCATCGCCATTCAGCACAGTCACTTGTCTGACTGTCTCATCGATCAGGCTATCGCCGTCAATCCACTTGTCCGTTGTTTCGGTCAGTCCATCAATTGAATAACCGGTTGCAATTTTTCCCTTGAGCGTTCCGTTGCTGCCTTGCTGCCAAATTGCGTGGTGGCGCGTCTGATCGGCATAAATATAAATGCCATCGGTGGTGATTTCGTCATAAACACCGTCGCCGTTGAAATCGGCGCTGACCCTCTTGCCGATCATGTTGGCAAACGTTTCTGTCAGTGTATTGGCAACAAGTGTTCCATTCGGACTGAAGGTCTCTACAGTTTGCGAAGTTGTTCCGTCTGCATTGACGAGTATTGTGGTTTTGAGATCAACTGCGCCATCGCCATTCTGATCCTCTTCAATCAGGATGGTCTTGCCGTCTCCGGATGTGCTCGTTACTGTTCTGGAAAGAAGCGTTCCGTCCGCGCTCTTTTGTTCAATAGTCTGCACGCGGCCACTATCGACGCCGACAACAGTAACATCCGTCATGACCCTGTCCGCGACACCATCGCCGGTCAGATCGGTGGACGTGGTTCGAGACAGGCCGCCGGCGCTGATGGTACTAACTGTCTTGTCCCGCAACGAGTGATCGGCATTGTAGCTTGTTGTCGTTGTGGTGACATTGCCGCTGCCGTCCACCGTCGTGATTGTGGTCTCCGTCTCGTCAAATGTGCCATTGCCGGTGTGATCGTACTGCACCGTCTTGCTGCGATTATCAGCACCGGTAATGGTGACAGTTTTGGCAATTAGTGACCCGTCAGCATTCTTGGAGTCAACAGTCCTGGTACGGCTGCCGTCACTGTTGAGCACTGTGGTTTCGCTGTTGACCAACTCGTAAACGCCGTCTCCATTGATATCTGTTTTCGTCGTCTTTGATAATCCGTTTGCGGCGGCCGTTACGCTGACTTGCTTGACCAAAGTCCCATCAACGCTGAAGGCTTTGGTCACCGTGGTGGTCGATCCATCCGCATTTGTCGTAAATGTCTCGCTCTGGTCCGCCTTGCCGTCACCGTCCTGGTCGAGATTAGTGATAACAGTCTTCTTGTCAGCGCTAGTAATTATCGTTGTCCGGTCTGCCACGGATCCGTCCAGGCGGATATTGGTAGTGGTACGGGTGCGAGTCCCGTCCGAACTTACAGCTAGATTGTCGGTTTGCGATCGATCGATAACGCCATTGCCGTCATCATCATACCAGGTGGTTTTGTTCAAGCCATCTGCACTTGTTTTGACGGTATTTGTGAAAGCGTACCGGCCGTCTGCATCATAACCCTTGATGGTTTCCGTAATCGAACCATCGCCGTTTGTTACTTTCGTCCGCTGCAGTTTATAACCATCCGATTCCGAGACCAGAACAGCATCGCCAACGGTCCCCGTCGTTCCGTCCGTGCGGGTAAATTGCGATGTCCCTGTAATAGAGGACCCATCCGAAAAGTTCTGGCCGCTTCCCTTCGGTGTCAGGTCGATTGAGGCAATACCAAGTTGATCGAGCGTCTTCATTTCGCCGTCGACCATGACCTTGAACTCAGACCACCTGGCATCGCCGGCATCGAGCTTGCCATTGTGGTTTGTATCGAAAATGTTCTTGATTGCTTCCAGATCGCCAGAGGCCGACTTGTCCCACTCGGTAAAGACGAACTCGTTTGACTGGTTAATCTTGCCATCATTGTTCGTGTCGATGACAAGAACGCCCGTGCCTTTGCCCGCCCAGGCAGTGCGGTGCATATAGCCATCACCATGCAGATCAAGGAACTGGGTTGAGGATGATAATGAATTGACGTTCAACCCAATGCCGGAAAGATCGAGGAGGACTGGCGAGATTTTGTTCCTGGACTCGGTTTTTCTGTCGTTCCGCTCTTGCCGACCAGTTGGCGAATTGTCTTGCTCACCACTATCTTCCCTAGAGTCACTGTAGCCGCTTGAACGCCCTGTACCATCATTCCGGGATGGCGCTGTTGGATCGCGACCGTAGCCCGCATTACGCGTATCTGCATAACCGCCACGACTACCATAGGCTCCTCCCCCATAACCGGATGGATCATCATGGCCATCACCACCGATGCCTCCGCCGGAAATAGTTCCCCCGTTGCGGCCGCTGCCGTTGTTTCGCCCACTACCGGCACTATTTCGGCTTCCACCTGTGTTCCCTCGACCGGATGCTGCACCGTTGCCGCTTCCGTAGCTGCCGCTTGCGCCGCTGCGGTTGCCGCCACCCTTACCACCTCCTACTCCAGAACCACCTCCATTGTTTCCGCCTCCATATCCACCACTACTGCCAACGCCTTCTGAGCCAGCTCCACCCCGACCAGAGCCACCGCTACCTCTTCCATCGCCACCACGCCCTACAGACGGACCGGGGGTGTTCGGGCCTGTGCTTGGCGGTGTTTCAGGACGAGAAGAAGTGGCTGGTACGGGCGGGGTTGGAGCTGTAACGGGCGAAGAGGTAATTAGTGGCGCTTGTGGGGTAATGGGACTGATAGGTCCAAAAGGTGTGGTTGGTGTTGGCGTGAAATTTACCGGCGATGGCGAAACCGCCGCCTCAGGCGTAAACGTGGGCGTTGCTGGTTCGCTTGGTGTAGTTGTATGAGATCCGCTCCAGTCGGCAGGGCGCATACTCTCTTTCGGTGTATCTAGAGAAAATGGTCCGTATTTGGGTACGTTCTCCTTATAGTCATATCCGGTCAGGTACTGTCCCGGTCTGTTTGGAGAAATCTGCCTTACATCCGCATATTTAGCCCCAACATAGTCATCAGCTATTTTACCAGGAAAGCTTGGAGGGGCCGCCCAGCCGAGCTTTGCAGTAACGCCAGCACTAAGCCCTACATTGCCAACAACACTTGGACCTAAATTGCCACTGAGAGAACCAGCCACAATGGGTGAACTTTGGCCGAAATCATATCCAACTCCAACAAAAGTACTTGCTCCTGATCCAAATCCGATCGTACCGCCAAACCCCAACTCCACAGTTACACCGGTTTCAGCGGAGGTAAATCGCCCTGTTACGCCTAGCAGACTTCCCGTAATTCTGGCAGTAATGTTGCCTTTATCTACTTCTCCTCTTACTTGATAAGACCCTCCAAAAAGGCCAGTGCCATAATCGCCACCAAAGGTGAGGTTCGCGGTGCTGTCAATTCGGTCGGTTCCCATTATTTATCAACCCCATCCATCGAAATAATATTTTCTTCTATAAAAGCTATTATTTGCTTGGCTGATTTCTGGTCGAATCCAACCCAAACAGTAGCATCTCCTCCTTTTACTTTAAATACGAGGTATTGTCCCTTTTCCGCCGTCGACCGCTTCTGACAATAGAAAAAATTTCTACCTACAATTGTAGGGATCTCGACCTCAAGTACTACTTCATCGCGAATTATCTTGTTAATAAACCGCAATGATTTCGAAGCGCGATTGCCGATCTTGGAAATTATTGACATATGACCACCCCACACTACTTTTGTTTGAATTAAAACTATTGGTGAAACCTACTTGCGTAAGTGCATTTTTTGACAAGCTTCCGCAACGCTGGCCTCAACTGTCGTGATCGCGGATCGCGGTAAGCAGCAGCCAGCCAAGCAGATATCCGATCGATGTGACCAGAAATACGATCGCAATATTCTTCAAGGCCAGAGGAAGCTCGGCCTGGTCAGGCAAATTGGGCGAGACGACCACTTCCAGATAAAGCTGCTGCCGGCGTGCATCGGCGCGCGCCGTTTTCAGCGAATCCAATGCCGACAGGAGCGCCTTGTTGGAAAATTCCCTTTGCAGCATCAAAGCTTCATAATCTGCTATTCGCGGCGCAATCGAACCGTCCTCTCCCGCCACTTTGCTCCGCTCCATGACCAACTGCTTTTCGAGTGCATCAATGCGGCTCGTCATAAAGGGGATCGAGCTTGAATCGGGAGCCGTGGATCTGGTTTCTGCAAGATTTGCGCGGGAAACAGCCAGCTCCGAACTGATCCGGCTCATGAGTTCGACCATGGACACGGAGTTGAGCTTGGGATCGATCATAAGCTCCTTGTTGCGAAAGAGCGTTATGTTCTTCTGCGCTTCGATCATCCGTTGCTCCGCACTTTCAACTTCCGCAGTAGCAAAACGTACCGCATCCCCCCTCGCCCGTTCATTCATCTTGATCAGACGCGCATTGCCGATATCCAGAAGTGTCTTGTTCAGGGCCAGAGCGTCCTGCGGCAGGAATGCCGAGGTCCGCAGGAGGGTTATGCCTGTCGTGTCATTATGCACAATCTGGACACGCTTGCCGTAGTAGCGGAACAACTCCTCGAAAAGCCCGCTTTCCCACGGAGCTGGAAACCGTGCCAGCACATCTCCATGGCTGCTATCAAAATAGGTTCGCAGGGGCAGAGTATCCTGCACAACAGTCAGAGCATCCCGGGAACGTATATATTCCTGAACGGAAAAAGTATCGTCCTGCGATCGCGTGATGCCGCTGTTCTGCAACATCGAGCCCAGGTTTGATGAGGATGGCGGCGTGGCCATTCGCACGACAAAGGCCGACTCCGACACAAACATGGGTGATGCAATGAAAATATAATAGAGGCTCACCAGCAAAGTCGGCAGGCCAATGAACAGGATAGCGAGCAGGCGTGGCACAAATTTTGCGCGTGCATATATGGGCCGAGGCGCGGGTGCCGGTGTAAACAGACCTGGAGCAAGACTATTAATGGCAATTCCCCTTTATGCACATGTAGAAGCGCAGTAAATATACTGAGCATCATTACCTATTTAAACTTTATCTATTTAACATAGGCAAAGTTTATTCTTATTTCTATTGCAGAATACTACTGTATGTATATATTCGTCAATGAACTCCTCTTGTTAATACCAAGGCGATAGAATGGAAGCTGCTCCGGCAAAACCCACATTGAAAACGACGATGCTCACGGGCATACGTACCCAGCTGCGCGTCCTTGGTGCGCTTGTCATGCGTGAGATGATCACACGCTATGGTCGCGAGAATGTCGGGTTTCTGTGGCTCATTCTTGAACCCATGATCCTGACGCTTGGCGTCATGGCTATGTGGACTTTGTTGAAACACGAGTCGCATGGCCTTGGCATTATTGCGTTTGTGTTGAGCGGGTATATGCCACTGACCCTTTGGCGCCACGTCTCGTCCCAACTGGTTTCCTGCCTGAAGCACAATCTGCCTCTGATGTATCATCGCCAAATCCGTATGGCGGATACGCTGATGGCACGTGCCTTGTTGGAGGTTGGCGGCACCACACTTGCTTTGATTATTGTTTACACCGGGACACGCCTGGCTGGTCTCATGGAGCCCTATCACGATCTCGGACTGGTGATGGCGGGCTGGTTCTTCATGGCCTGGTTTGCCTTCGGGGTCGGCATGATATTGGCGGCTCTGGCGGAGTTCTTCGAATTTGTCGAGAAACTCATTGCGCCATTGCAATATCTGACCTTGCCCATCTCGGGCATGTTCTTCATGGTTTCGTGGCTGCCTTCCGACATTCAGAAACTGGCGCTTTATGTGCCGCTCGTACACTGCTTCGAAATGTTTAGGTCCGGAACATTCGGCGATACAATCGTCGCCCATTACGACATCTCGTATATTTTCTCCTGCTGCCTGATCACCACCGCCATAGGCTTTTTCCTGATCGAACGGGTGCGCGATCACATCAAGTTCGAGTAGTGGTGCCTGATGAGGCTTTGGGGCTTTGCTTTGCATGGCCCCTCCTACAGCGACGCGTAGATGTCGAAGGCAAATTTTACATCATTGAACACCTTGCCCCGCCCATTCTTGAGCACAAGCGCTGATGAACAATGTTCGGCGATGACATCCAGGCTGTGACCGACAATGATCATTGCCCGATCGCGTCGCTTCACAAACAGTTCTTCAAAAGATTTACGCTGGAACCGTTGATCGCCAACCGCAACGACCTCATCGATCAGATAGCAATCGAAATCAATCGCAAGGGAAAGCCCGAACGCCAGTCGCGCACGCATGCCCGAGGAATAGGTTTTGATCGGCATGCGAAGATATTTGCCAAGGTCACTGAACGTCTCCACACAATCGCGGATTTCATCGACAGGTCTGTTATAAACGCGCGACAGAAACCGCATGCAGTCTATGCCGGTCATCGACCCGCCAAACCCGCCGCTCAATGCAATGGGCCAGGATAGCGACATGGTTCTGGTAATCTCACCCGAGGTCGGCGGCTCCATCCCCGCAATAAGCCTGACAAGCGTTGATTTACCCGCACCATTGTGACCAAGAACAGCAATTTTCTCGCCGGCCTTCACCTCAAAACTTATGTCATCAAGCACACGGCGTGTGCCCCCATTCATGGGATATTCCTTGATGATATTGCGAACAGAAACAGCACCGGTCTTGGCGGGTCGGCTAGCGGCCAATGAGGGCGGGAGACCGTCCTTGCCACCATGGAACGTGATTGTGCCTTCTGTACTCATGTCTCTGAATGATCGTAAATCTGGTTGCGGAAAAAGCGAACAATCCAGAACGCGGCAAAGCACAGGGCCAATACCATGAGAATGGATTTTATACGCTTTGGGTACATGGCGTAATCGGGGCGATTGGGACTAACGATGCGCTCGAGATAAAGCTGCTGCCTCTGCGCCTCCAGTTTGGCATTCTCAAGCGATGTCGCCGACGATTCCAGCATCCGCATGCCAAGCTCGCGCTGAAGCAGCAATTGCTCGTACTCGGCGATCAGCGGCGCCATGGAAGCGTCATCGCCAACAATCCTGGCACGCTCTTCGATAATCTGTTGTTCCTTGGCATCAATGGAGCTGCGCATCGCCTGTATCTGAGGGCTTTGCGGTGCCTGCTGCATCAGGGAAGCGAGCTGTGCCTTGCTTTGCGCAACGTCATCCGACAATTTTGCAATCATCTCAAACATGGCGGTGGATTGCTTGCTTGGATCAATCATCGCAACCTTGTTGCGGAAATCCGTCAGGGATTTCTGCAGATCACCGAGCCGTTTTTCGCTGTCTGTAACCTCAATACGCGCAAAGCGAACCGCATCCTGACGCGCGCGATCATTAAGCCGGTTAATAAGCATTTCAGCGCGATCCAACAGTGCTTGCGCCAGCATTTGCGCATCTTCCGGACGGAACGCACGCACCCGCAATGTTGTAACCCCGCCACCGGAATCGGTCTCGATTGTCACAAAATCAAGATAGTGCTCAAACAGCGCCTCTTCGGTGGGCTTGCTCCAGAGTGAGGGGAAGCGGGCAAGAAAGTCTGCCTCCGGACGGGACAATACTTCGCGCAAATTGCTGTGTTCCGCCAGATCGCCTGAGGCTGCGCGCGATTCGATAAATTCCATGACGACATAGCTGTCGTCCTGAGCCCGGACAAAGCCTGTGCTTTGAAGGAAACCGCTGAGCAGCCCGGCGGCGTTTCTATTGGGACTGCGCACGACGAACCGCGTTTCGGAAACATACTGGTCCGATGCGATTGCAATATAATAAATGGTGGCCAGGCTGGTCGGCAATGCAACCATGATCAAGACGAGAATGTGATTTCGAATCCAGGAAAGCGCCCGATCAGTGACAGATTTCGTTTCGGGAGGAACATCTCCGGCATGAATATCCACCAACGTCAGATAGTCGGTAAACTCATCATTTGTACTAACGCGCGTCATGCTGCGTAGAACCGGTGTCTAGAGGATATCCAAGCCAAATTACGCTCCAATATGTGCACTAAAAACGTGCGTTATCGGCACTAATTAAAGTGAAGCATATAATGAAAAAACATTAGTCGCAATTATAAACCACTGTAAACATTTATATAAACGCAACTAAGTAAATAGATTTTAGAATAGAAACCATAATAGATAATTTTAATGGGTAATTGGCGTTTTTTTACTTGTTCTGGCGTAATTAGTATGGCGCCCAATGGTTGCGGATGAAATAACTCTCTGAAAAGCATCAATTTTATGCTCTGAGTAGAGTTTTGACCCAGAGTAAGCGTTGTAAAGGGGCTTGAAGACCTGTGGGGCATAAAATCGGACGCCATGAATCCGACCAATTGGGCCTGATCGTTTCATTTCCGGAGCGTACAGGCCATACGCAGCCCACACAAAAACCTCTCATTCTTCTCCTGCAAGGTCCTGTCGGTCCGTTTTTCCGTGTTCTATCCGCAGAACTCGAAGCCGAGGGCTATGACGTTCTCAAAGTCAATTTCAACGGCGGAGACTGGTCCTATTTTCGCGGATCGAAAACGTTGCATTTTTCCGGAACGACAGAGGCATGGAGCGATTGGCTGAGCGATTTTATCCGCGGCCGCAAACCGGAGACCATCGTTCTTTTCGGCGACAGCCGGCCCTATCACCGCCAGGCCATTCGAGTGGCGCAGCAGGCCGGTATTCCTGTCGCTTCATTCGAAGAGGGCTATGTTCGGCCAAACTTCATTACGCTCGAATGGGGTGGCAATAATGCCATGTCTCCCTTGCGCACACACACGCCGCGTCTTGTTGCCCGTGGCCCCGCTTTGCCTCCGGAACAGGTAAAAGGCAATCTCTTCCGCGCCATGACCTTCCTTGCCATCCGTTATTATCTGGCAAAAACGGCGGGGACCGTGTTCTTTCGCGGCAATGCGCATCATCGCAGCCGCGGCATCATTTCCGAATCCATTCTATGGACGCGCAACTTCTACCGGAAGCTTCGCTATTATCCGGCAAATAATGAACTGATGCTCAATCTGATCGAGAATCTCGAGGGTCAGTATTTTGTCGTCGCGCTTCAGGTGCATGATGACCAGCAATTGCTTCGCCACGGTCGTGGGTGGACGATGGAGAGGTTGATCACCGAAAGCCTGCGCTCATTCGAACGGCATGCGGCGAGCAATCATCACCTTGTCATCAAGATTCATCCAATGGACCGCGGCCACAAGAGCTACCGTCCCTTTGCCATGGCATTGGCCCGCATTGCCGGCTGCGAAGACCGGGTTCACATTGTTGATGACGGTTCAATCGGTCTGCTGATCCGCCATTCGCTTGGGCTGGTGACAGTCAACAGCACATCAGGCCTGCTGGCGCTAAACCACGGCAAACCGCTATTGGCATTGGGGGATGCCTTATATAGCGGTCAGGGACTGTCGTTTGCACACGACCCTCAAAAGGGTGCTGTTGCCAGCAATATGGATGCATTCTGGGCCTCGCCGGAGGCACCGGACAAAACGGCGGTAAATGCATTCAACGCAAGAATGCACGACGAAAGCCTCGTCAATGGCAGTTTTTATCTTCGAAATCTGCTCGAGGCGACTGCCAAAAGAGTCGTGAAACGAATTCAGCTGGAGCTGAAGATTGTCCCGATTGATGAAGCTTCGTCTTTGGTGACAATGCCTTCCGCACAAGACAAGACCACCGCGACAACAGAAGCAGCAACCGTCGGTGCTTCTGTTTCAGCAGATGCGGTGAATTGATGCCATGAGCGTAATCCCGCCACCTCCCATTGCACATTCTGCTCCGGTGGTTCTGGATGATTTTCGAGTGCGTGAAGCAGCGCCGAACTGGCTGCCAGAGAAGAATGCGCGGCTATTGGCTTTCACGCCAACGCGCCTGCGGTTTCCTTTGATCGGGGCTGCCTTGAATACATCGCGCATATGCAGTGCCGAATTGGCGGCCAGACCGGCAGACGGCATTGTCGGCTGGGGCGAAAAACCGCTGGCACGCATGGCCCGCCGGTTGGCAAAGTTGCGCGGGCTACCCTACTGGGCATTGGAAGACGGTTTCCTGCGGTCTGTTGGACTTGGCAAGGCTGGCGCGCCGGGGGTTGCAATCGTTGCCGACGACACCGGCATTTACTTCAACGCAGCAAAACCATCCCGGTTGGAGCTTCTTGTACAAGGCGGCTTTGGCGAGCAGGATCTTTGCAGAAGCCGCGCCCTGCAGCAGCAAATCATTGAACACAGACTGACCAAATATAACCATCTGCCGGACTATCCATTTTCTCTCGCGCCAACCTCCGGCCGCAGGATTCTTTTGATCGACCAGGTCATGGGGGACTATTCGGTCAGCGGTGCGGGTGCCAATGAGCACAGTTTCCACCAGATGTTGCAGGAAGCACAGGCTGTGCCGGGCGCCACTGTTATCGTTAAAAGCCACCCGGATATTGTTGCAGGATTTGCCAGAGGCTATCTCACACACCTTGCCGGTGAGGCCAATCTTCACGTTATAAGCGAGAATGTTTCTCCCCACGCCTTGCTTGATGTCGTGGACGAGGTGTGGACTGTTTCAAGCCAGTTCGGCTTCGATGCTTTGATCCGGTCAGTGCCCGTCAAGACATTTGGCGTCCCGTTTTATGCAGGCTGGGGGCTTACCACTGACTGGGCTGACGGTCCGGTTGCACGCGCTGCCTTTTCGCGCCGGACTAGCCGACCGGACCTGGATAGTTTTGTTGCAGCCGCATTGCTGCATTATTCCCGCTATGTCGACCCGGTCAGCGGGAAAGCAACCACAGCCGAGAAGGCAATCGAACGCCTCATTGCCTGGCGGCATCATGCCTTGGCGCGGCGCGGTAATTATCTGTGCGTCGGCTTTTCCAAGCACAAGCACCGCAGCGTCAAACGCTTTCTTTCCGGTCCATGGTCGACGGTCCGGTTCATCAATTCCAAGCCAGATGCCAAAGCGCTTGCACAGGCAGATTATCTCGTCCGTTGGGGTCGGCAGGAAGAGGCTGCCGTCACTGACAGGAGTGCCCGTTCCGTCCCCACCCTGCGAATGGAAGATGGTTTTATTCGCTCGGTCGGGCTTGGCTCACATCTGGTTCCGGCTTCATCGCTTTGCCTCGACCGGGATGGCATATATTTCGATGCGACACGCGAGAGCGATCTTGAACGATTGCTGCTCAATACCAACTTCACGCCTGCTTTGCTGAGCCGTGCTGCCCGCCTGCGCCAGAGCATAGTCCAGCACAACATTACCAAATATAATCTTCAGGGCGCGATCACTCCAGACTACCGTCATCTGGCAGCTGGAAAACCTGTCATCCTTGTTGCGGGACAGGTGCCGGGCGATGCATCGCTACGGTTTGGCTTGACCAACAGCGTCTCCAACATGGATCTGCTGAAAGCTGTCCGCGCGCAACGTCCGCAAGCCTTCATCATATTCAAGGAACATCCCGACATGCTCGCGGGAAAGCGCGGCATGGCTTCAGACCCAGCCCAGCTTGCGCAGTTTGCGGATCTGGTCGTCGGCAATGTGTCGGTAGACAGCTTGCTGCGCGCCTGTGACGAGATCCACGTTGCGACATCCCTGATCGGGTTCGAAGCATTGATGCGGGGCCGTCCAGTCTGGTGTCACGGCCTACCCTTCTATGCAGGCTGGGGGCTGACGCATGATTGTGTATCCCCGCTGCGCCCACGCAAATATCTGACACTGGATGCTTTGGTTGCCGGAGCGCTGATCCTTTACCCGCTCTATTTTTCCGCCCGCACAAACCTTCTTTGCGAGGTGGAAGACGTGATCGAAGAACTGCATGGTGAGACGCCAGCAGAGCCATCCTTATTGAAGACGGCTCTGCGCATGATGGGATGGTCATGATGAATGCAATTGCGATGGATATTTCCCGGCTGATTGACAGGTCGCATTTCTCGACACCCACCGGGATTGATCGCTTCGAGCTTCAATATGCCAATTGGGCAAAGGCGCGCAGCTCCTATTTCATTGAAATGGGACGGACAAAGCCAATCGAGATAAACCGTGGCCGCGCCAATGGATTGATCAGTGAATTGGAACAGAGATGGTCAACGGCCGCTTTGACCCAATCGCAATCGACAGAACTGGAACAGATCTATGCGGCAATAGACGGCCGTCTCTCCTGGTCACAGTTAAAGAGCATCGTGCCGACGAAGAATAAATCCAAGCTTCAACAATGGGGCATGAATGCCGGCAAGGTGCTGCGCACCATATTACCAATGAGCCGCTTGGCCACCAGCGCACCCTTTGTGCATGTGTCACACACCAATCTGCATCGTCCTGCCGCCTTTTCCTGGCTGGATGCTCAACGCAGCAACGGCATATTCTACGTTCACGACCTCATCCCGCTCACCCATCCGGAGTTTGTCCGCAAGAACGAGCCGCAGCGACACCTACAACGCATGGAAACCGTGCTGAAACATGCCGGGCTGGTTCTTTGCAACTCGCAAACCACCGCTCGTTCATTTGAAACCTTTGCCGAAGAGCAAGGCCGTGCGGTTCCCCCAATTGCCGTTCTCCCGCCCGGCGTCGAACATAGTTTCAACGTTGCCAGCAGAGCCGCGCGTCGTTCAAAGCGACCCTATTTCTTGATGGTCGGAACCATTGAGCCGCGCAAAAACCATGCGATGATCCTGCAACTTTGGCGCGCATTGGTTGACGAGCACGGTAAGGATACACCGCGTCTCGTCATCGCCGGAAAGCGCGGCTGGGAGAACGCGCAGGTCTTTGCCACCCTCGAACGTTGCCCTCAATTGCGCGATATTGTCATCGAAGCTCCAGATCTTGGAGATGCAGCCCTCGCCGATCTCATGGCAGGCGCGACCGCCCTGCTCGCCCCCTCATTTGCAGAAGGCTATGGCATGCCCTTGGCCGAGGCCATGGCAACCGGCACGACCATTATTGCTTCCAATATTGCCTCGCATAAGGAAATAGCCGGAGAGCATGCAATCTTTCTTGATCCGCTCGATGGTCTTGGATGGCGCGAAGCAATCGAAACCCACGCCGCGGAACATCGCCGTCGCGCGCCCCTGACACTGCAAAAGTGGGAAAAGCACTTTGATCAACTCGACGAATTACTGGACGCGGCAGCACGTCAAAAAAGCAATGCAGACAAACAAACCAGTGCCAACCATTCCGGGAAATGAGTGAAAGCGTAATGACGAGCTATAACGACATTCTCAATTCGTATAAGTACATCCTCGGGCGTGACGTGAACGTTGAAGAAACCCGTATCATTTCCGAGAACCTGTTCAGCATTTCAGAATTGCCCCTGACGGAGCATCGAAGAAGGTTCATGAGTTCGGTCGAATTTCACCAGAGGCACGCCGAACTGCTGTTCAATAATTTCGTGCCCAAGAGCATTGAAGTCATGTACGAAACCAAGGACGGGTTCAAAATCTATCTCGACCTGCGCCAATATCACATGACCTTCGGCATTTTTAGCGGCGGCTATGAGAAGTTCGACATTGATATTATCAAGGCGATCACACCGGACAATGGGACCTTCTTCGATGTCGGCGGCAATGTGGGCTATTATTCGCTTTCAGTTGCCACAAAGCCCGGTTTTTCAGGCAAGGTGGTGGCCTTCGAGCCTCTCCCCCATTTATGGACGCTTTTCAGCAAGTCGATCAAAGAAAACAAGCTTTCAAAAACAATCACGGTTCATCAGATCGCTCTTGCAGATGTCCCAGGCACGATGGAACTCAACAGAGCGGACGAAACCGTCAATGCCGGTGCGACCAGTCTCGTTGCTGGTTCGCAAAACCGCCATTCAGATCGCAGTGTAAGGGTCGAAACGCTCGATGCCATCGCCAAACGCATCAGGCCGGATACGATCAAAGTGGATATTGAGGGCGCCGAAGGCATGTTCTTCATGGGCGCTGCCCATACGATCCAATCATCGCATCCAACCATGCTCGTCGAGATAAACCGGGATGTGCTGTGGAACCTGTCCCGCGTGACGCCGGGTAAAATTTGCGACATTCTGACAAGCTGGGGATATGGGGTATGGGAGGTCGATATCGATTCAATCGCACCTCTTAAAAACGCCGCGGAAGTCGATGCTGCGTTTCCATCAGGCAGGGTTGCCAATATTCTGGCGGTTCATCCGGATCGCAAGAAAGACGTGCAGAAAAGATTGAGCACGCTCGGCCTCTCACTCTAGAAAAAAGCCGGCGCTGAGCGCCGGCCTTTTGTGGTCAATCAAGATAGCCTTTGTTTTTCAACCAGGCCTTGAGCCCTTCCGTGCTGTCGGGTTTAACCTCACGGGCGAAGCCATCATTACGCATTGTATGGCCCGCCGCAGGATCGTACCATAATATGTGGTACGTCATCGGAGCGTTGGGATCGACCTTCTTGGGAGGAGCCCACCATTTGTTTCCGTCCCAATACATGGAAGTCTGCGAGTCTTCGTACCGTTTTTCCTGAGCGTCATATTTGATATTCGGATACTTAGCCAAATCTGCCTTGGCCGGATCGAAAGGCAATTGCAGATATTGAAGATCGTCCTGCGTATCCTTCAACTTGTGGTCGTCATTGGTTGTCATGTTGCGAATTGTCTCGGACACTTCCTTTGCCTCTTCCGGTGTCCAACTGTTGAACAGCTTGCCGAGCCGCGCCCGATTGTAATCAAGATCGGCATAGGTGCCGGTCAGAACATTATTTGCACTGCGCGTGCCTTCATCGCCGCCCATCAGATACTTATCGCCCGGAAGCACGGTCTGGAGTATGCCCATAAGACCCTCATCCAGAAGATCATTATGTTCGGCAAGCATTTCCGCAGTCTTGCGATCATTGACTCCATACAGAACCTGGATGGCATCAGCATCCGCCTTGTCATAGGTATGAGCAGCGTTATAAGCGCCTCGGCCGCCAACGATACCGGCACCGGCGACTTGCAGTACTGCTGCAACGCCTGTGACCCTGAGAAATCCAAGGCGCGTCATTAATCTAGCCGCTCCACTTTCTTTGACCAAAGCAGCCTCTGCGGCACCTGTCGTTACCTTCCCCGTTGAGGCGGCAACCGCAAACATCGCATCGCTAACCGTAGCAATGCCATAGCCCCAGGCCTTGACTGTATCCTGCTTGACGGAGTCAGTCCCCACTGTATTCAAAATCATGTTTGTCATGTCGGCGGCGACATAAAGAGTATCGACGCCACCCGCCCTCGTGAGCATATGAGAGGTCTTGTTCCACCTCTCCTTTTGTTTTGAATCAAGCGTCGGATCGTTGTTAACATGCCCATTGATATCGGCCACGTCAGGCGGATTTCCGGTAGCAGACGGAGTCGACAAGATTGACTTGGCATTGGGATTCAAAGCCGTCTGTGCCGCGGTCAACATCATGATCGTATGCGGCACGTAGTACACCAAATCGTCTGGAGTACCCGTCAGGCCGTCTATGTTCTTGCCAAACAGGCCTGCACTTAACCCGGAGGAGAAGCGTGTAACTCTGCCAAATCCGTGATCCAGGCGCTGTACGCTCGCAATTTGCCTGCGCTCCTCATCAGTGGGAACGACTTTTCCGGACACGATATCATGGACCTTCGACTCGCCCAGGATTGATTTAACATCCTTCAAGAAGGCAGCATCGGCAGGCCTCAGCTTGTCAGCTTTGAGAATTGCCTGCGCTTCGGCCATTGTGGGCAGGGTGTTTCCTTTCAATATCTCCTGGAAACGATTCTCTCCCATTGCAGCAGTGATATCTCCGACTCGGCCTTTAAGGGTTTGGGTGATGGCTTCTGTCGCCAAAGCACGGGTCGCACGTTGCACCCAGACGGTGCCTGGGGTTTTTTGTTCGGTGGTGGTCATTTCCTTCGGACGCTCCGGCAGGTCCGCCAGTGCTTCCTTGGTCGACTTGGATTTGGTCATCATGATGCCGGTACCGAACAACATCGGGATGGGCGCTTCTGTATCCTGTCCATCGACCTTCTTGTTGTCATTGCTGTACAATTTGACACCAAGCTCGATACTGTCCTGAATCTCCCATTGCTTCTGTTTGGTTTCACCCAGATCAACCAGCTCCTCGGACTTCTTCTTGTTCTCCGGCGACATATTGTCGATTGCCTTCATATCCTCGGCAAGCTGGGCTTCCGGAGGAATCCCGTTATCGGCTTTGACATTGGAACCCCAGCCTGAGAGCCCGTGATAAAGCTCGTTGTACTTAGTGTTTATTTCCTCATTGAGCGATTTGGCCGCCGAGCCGAAGTTTTCGATGCTGCGACGGGTCGCCCATTGCGCATTGGAATTGATCCCCTGAAAACTATTATCGTAGTCTTCGAGTGATATAGTCTTATCCTTCTGCTTGTCAGCTTCAACTGCGGTATAGGCCGAAGTCGCCGAAAGCAGGGATGTGCCACGCCCCTGCAAATCCTCGCGGCTGGCAATGCTGAAGAACTTATTCTGGCTGAAGACATTCAGATGATCGCCCGGTAACTCCGTGCGCATCTTGTCGATCACATATTTCGCAACATGATCAACGAAGTCCTTGCCCTTGCCGGGTTTGTCGCCATCATTGTAAAGAACGTTCTGGCTGGCCTCGGCTAGATCGACAACCGCCTGGGTTTTCGCTTTCATGTCACCATCACGCGGGCCGGCACCGGCGATCGCATCGATTGACTTATCGAGCATTGACATCACCCGGGGATCCGAAGCCAGAAGCGCACCGCTTCCCGGAAGCGTATCCTTCGTACCGGTTTGCTCGCGCAGCTTGGCCATGAATGCCTGAGCACCACCAAGATCGCCCTTGCCAAAGGCGTTGGTCAGTTCCCCAACCTTACGGTCAACGCGAATTTCCTTGATCGCCTGTTCAGCACCGGTTTGAAGCGCTGCCTGATATTTTTCAGGATCGCCTGCACTGAAGTTCATGTAAATATCGGCGCGGTTGCTCAATGCTGTTATCTGCTGGGCCTCGGTGGGGCCCGCTGCGAGTGCGAGGTCAACCAATTGCTTCTTGGTTTCGCTGGTTACCTTGTCATAATCCTTGGCGTCGCCTGCTTTGGCAATCACACCAATCTGATCGTCCGTGCGGCCATCGGCCTTCCACGCGGATTCTTTCAGTTCTTTCGCCTGATTGAAGGCATCAACAAACACAGGATCATTTGGCGCGCGTTCAAGGATGGGCTTTGTAACATCGCTTGCTTCATTGACGTCGACTTTCTTGTCGCCATTCTTGTCAGTGCCAAGCTTCGGCACGCCCTGTCCTACCGTGGCCAATTCAATCTCATTGCCGATGGCGACAATCAGATCGTCTTTTGCCCCGTCTCTTTCAACTTGGGTCTTTGAGCTATCACTTACCGTCGCCAATGCGGTGCGCTGTTCTTCAAGCAATGCAAGTCGCTCAGGACTGAGAACATTGATCGTATCGCAGTTCTCCAAGGCCTTGTCGGCATCCGCTGGCGCAGCTGGCCTATTGCCAAAGGCTTTGGGATCCAGTTGCGGCGTGGCAACGAGCTGATCGTGCAATGCCTTATTATCCGTCGGGTCTATTCCCGCCTTGTCATAGATGCGGAAAGGCCAAAGACCGGGTTCCGTGCGGTGCTGTGAAATACCGGCAGGGCCTTCATTCCACCCGTGCGGTGCCACAGGCGGTTTTGGCGGGGTCGCCGGTGGCGGTGCTGCCTTGGCACTTTGCGTGAGGGCAGTATCGAATTTATTGTCTACATTCGCAGGCTGGGCCCGCCAGCGCTGAAAGATATTATTTGCACCAAAAGACATCTTATTTCCTTCCGAAATCGGACATCGCAGTCCGTTGTTTCAAAGAAAAGCGAGGGCCAGACCTCAGCGATTCCACTTCACCGGATCACAATCGATATTGTATTTGTTCTTGGCGTGCTCGCCGATCAGCTTGTCCATGCTCTTGTCGTCAAATCTCTTCGAAACCCAATTGTGTTCCAGCAGGCTGTCAAAGACGTTTTTCTTGGCGTCATTGTCCTTGGATGGCTCCACGAGAACATCCAGGATCTCCTGACGTTTGGCCGTCCTCACTTTTTCTTCGCCATAATCCTGATTGGGATCAAGCAGCTCAATCGCCGCCTTGGTACGGTCCTCTACGCTGCCACTATGCCCATCGAGATAGGTCGCAATGGCAGTCTTGCGCTGTTCTGAGGTAGCACTGGGATTCTTCAGCGTATCGATCGCACTCTGCTTCTTGACACCATCCGTTTGCCCCGTTGGCTCGTCTGATGAGGGAACTGGTCCATCCGGGTTTTTATTCGAAATGGGCTTATCCGCCTCGGGCTGTACCGGAACCGTAACAAAATCAGGATTGAGATCGCCCTCATGATAGGTATGGATCAGATCAGGATTGGCAAATTGCACATTGCCCTCCACCATCGCCTGCGCCCCTTCGGGCCCTATTCCAAACTGATCGGCGATCTTATACTGGGAGTCACCGGCGTTTGGCACCGTCACCACAAAGGTGTCGAGCAACTCGGTTGTACTTTTAAAGCCCTGCATCTTGGCCTGCTTTTCCAGCGCCGCTTGCCAGGATTGCGATTGTGCCGGGCTGACATTGTAGGTCTGAGCGCCATCTGCACTCTTCAGGCTGAAGCTTTTTCCATCAAATTTCACGACAAATGCCATTGTATTGCCTCCTTACAAAACAACTACTTTTGTTCCGATTTTTACGCGGCGATAGAGATCGACGACGTCTTCGTTCGTCATGCGAAAACATCCTGATGAGGATGATTGCCCCACGCTTTCAGGCTCGTTCGAGCCGTGAATCCTGTAGAGTGTGTCTCCCAGATAAAGCGCGCGTGCACCAAGCGGATTTTCCGGTCCGCCAGCCATGCGTTGTGGCAGGTCAGGCCGCCGGGCAAGCATGTCGGAGGGAGGCCGCCAATCGGGCCACTCCTTCTTGCTCGACACACGCTCGGTCCCACGCCAGCCATAGCCTTCCCGGCCGACACCAACAGGGTAACGCAGTGCACGGCCATTGCCCTGCACGAGATAAAGCGAGCGGTTTTCCGTCTCTATAATGATCGTGCCCGGCTTTTCATGGGTCTCGTAGCTCACGACGCTGCGCGGGGCGGCAGGCTGGAGCCTGTCCACTGCCACAGCGCCATGACGCGCATGGCGAGGCGGATAGCTTTCCGGCTCCATCAGGAAATCGAGATAGCCTTGCTGAATCCAGACCTTGTGGTTCTTTTGGTCGAGGATGGGCGGTGATGGCTCGGTCGGGAGCGCTTTCTCACCCGCGCCGACGCTGCCAAGACAAGCCAGAATAATCGTCAATGCTCCGAAGCCGGACTTCAGGGTCACCATGAAAAATATACCTCCATTGAGAGCATTGCGTGCTTTGGCCGTGCAAAATCCTGAAACATTCAAATCAACCCCGCTGCGACAAGAGCATTTGCGACGGGCTGGAAGGCGCGTTCGGGAACCGGATTGCCTATGCTGGCAGTCTTGGCGATCTGACGGGCAAGGTCGCCATCCAACGATACGGGAATCCCGAGATCGCCAGCCTGCCGGCTCATCTGCATGGCACCGGCACCGGACGAGCGGCAAACGACGATGGGAACCGGCGTTTCACCGCGCACGTAGCGGATTCCGACAATTGTATCGGCTGGGTCGCCAATGATCAGAACTGCACTTTTCAGCCCGGTCTTGCCACCGGTCATGGCCTGGCGCTGGCGATTGCGTTCCTGCTTGATCAGCGGGTCACCCTCCATATCCTTGTGCTCGCGCTTGCTCTCCGTCTTCGTCATTCGCATTTCGCGCAGGAACAGCCAGCGTTGCAGGAAAATGTCGCAAAAACCGAGGATCAGGAATGCACCGACGGCTATCGCAGCCAATGGCTTCAACATGGCAAAGAATGTCGCCTGCATGCACAGCCCGCCACAGGATGGCGACTCGAACAGGGCCTTCAGCCCGGCCTGAAAGACGAAGACAAAAGCGGTTGTCACGGCAATGATCTTGAACAGGGCCTTGCAGAACTCAACGACGCTTTTGAGCGAGAATATGCGCTTCAACCCCGTCGCCGGATTAATACGGTCAAAGTCGGGCTCAATGGGCTTGGCGGAAAAGACAAAGCCGCGCGTCACCGTGACGTTGGTAATCAGAATTGCGAAGATGGTGATAAGGAGTATGGGTATGGTGGCCGTGAGCAGGCTCTGGACCGAAATTGTGATCAACCGGTACCAGACTTCGGCAAAAGGACGGTCGTAAATATGCGAAGCTTCCTCAAGCAAAGCACCAACTTTCACACGCAGAACCGGAGCGATGTAGATGAGGAACATGGTGCAGGAGAGAATGATCACGCCGGAAACCATGTCAGGGCTATGCAGCACCTGACCCTTCTTGCGTGCGTCCTCGATCTTCTTGTCTGACGCTGGAAGTGTTTTTTCTTCGCTGGTCTGGCTCACATCTTTCGTCCTTGATTACGCCGAAGCGAGCAGGCCAATGGCCTGTGCCCGCTTCGCCGGATCCTGAATCGAGCGTAATTTTGCAGCTTTCGCCAAAATCTGATTCTTCTGGTTCACCGCCATGTCAGGCACGTCGATTGCACGTGCTCCGGCCGAATCTCCCGACATGCTTAGAATGATCATGTAATTGATGAAATGACGCTTCTCGGCGAGTGGCGATGTCACGACACTGTTCATGCTTGTCGATGCGTCGGGCAGTTTGTTCGACAGGGCCTGCGCCAATGCCAGATTGGTTTTGGTATCAAGATTTCCCGGTTGCAGCGCAAGCGCCTTGGCGAAGGCTCCTTCCGCTCCCGCGCCATCGCCGCTCAGAACCATGGCGGTTCCCAGTTTGTTATAGGCCGATACGGTGTTTACCGCTGGCGCAGCCGACGCCAGAATTCGGGCGGCAGCGCTCGCATCGCCGCGCTGCAACTGCACTGTTCCAAGCCCAAGCATGGCATTGGCGTCTTGCGGATTGATCTGCAATGCAGAACGGTAGGCCTGTTCCGCCCCGTCCGGATCACCGTCTTTCATCCTGGCATTTCCAAGCCTGACATAGACGGTCGAATCATTTTCGGACATTTCGGCAGCGCGTTCATATAGCGCCAAAGCTGTGCCGCTCTCGCCCTTTGCATCAATATCCCTGGCAATCTTCATCAATCTGGATTGCTCGCTGACAGGCTTCTTGGCTGCTGTTTGCTCCGCTGTGCCGGACATGCAGCCCGTTACTGCCAGCCCCAAGGTCAGGACGGGCAAGATACCGCCAACAAGATGTTTCATGATCATATTGATGCTCCCCGATATAATTTGATCATGCCGATAATCCTCATTGGGTTGACCGGTTTGCCTCATCCGCCGGAAGGCGGCGGCGTCTGGTTTCAGGGTCGGTTCCTTCAATGTAATTCTGTGCGGCGCGGGCGACAGGCGCAGCCATGGCTGGCCCCATCTCCCGGCCACGCATCAAGTCCTGCTTCTTGGCCGCCATGTGCTGCAAATTGAGATTGTTTGCGCAGCCCGACGGCAGATACATCGGGTATTCACCCGTATCGAGCGTGATACAGGCATCGGGAACGAGCATGGCGGCCCGTTCACTGTCATACCCTTTTCTGACCACGCCCGGCCGCGAAGTGCCGCCAGCGTCGATATAGCTGTAGTTTGGCGAATAGGGCTGGATCTTGGTACCCATGCAGCCGGAAAGAGCCACCACACCGGTCAGAACCAACAGTTTGAGGCCAAAGCAATTGGGGGACATTGGTCGATTATTCAACATAGAAACCATACCCCTGATTGACGACCTTCCTGGACTTTTTGCGCGGCGACGAGATTGCACCCGACGGGCTGTCCAGCGGTGTTTTTAGATTGCGGGAGGATGTGGGCTCGACGAGATAGGGCGTGATCAAAATGACCAACTCCGTCTCGTTGCGCTGGAAACGCTTCGACTTGAACAATTCTCCGAGGATCGGCACATCACCGACGACCGGTGTCTTGTTGATCGATTGCGTTTCCTGGCGCTGGAACAGACCGGCAATGGCAAATGTCTGGCCGCTTCCGACTTCCACGGTGGTATCGGCACGCCTGATGCGCAGGGATGGCACAACCAGTCCGCCGATGGACACCACGCTATCCTGCGAAACGCTGCTGACTTCCGGCCTCACCTGCAAGGCAATGCGATCATTTGGCAGAAGTGTCGGTGTGAATTGCAAGGACACGCCGAACTGCTTGTACTCGATGCCGATCTGGTCGTTTCCTACCGGAATCGGAACCGGGATTTCACCACCGGCAAGAAAGCTTGCCGTTTGTCCCGTGACGGCGGTGATATTGGGTTCTGCAAGGATCGTCAGGACGCCATTGTCCTTCAATGCATCCAGAAGCACGCCGACATTGACGTTGCGGCTATTCACACCAATTGCAGTTGCACCATCCCGGCTGGCAACATTACCGCTTCTGACAAGACCAAAGGAGAACGAGCCGCTATTGACGACCGCACTCCAATCGACACCGTAGCGCGCAAGCTCATTGCGTGCCACTTCGGCAAACCGCACGCGGATATTGACCTGATTTGGACCCGAAATTGTTGTATTGTTGAGCGCGGGCTTGTCAGGTTTGGAATAGCTTTGAAGCACATTGTCCGTGTCCAGCGCCTCGCCCACATTGTTCGTCTGGCCTTTGCCGACATATTGCTCACCGAACAGGGTAATATCCACCGTGGAGGTCGGTTGCAGCACCTTGGCCGACTGCTGCGCTTCTTTTGGATTGCCGACAACACGTATCTGGACAGTCCCGCGCGTGCCCTGATCGGGGCTGAGCGCGATCAGATTGGTGTTGCCGATTTTCGTTCCATAAATATAGACCGCTCCAGGCGAGACGACCCGAACATCGGCAATGGTCGTATCGGCCAGAAAGACCGATTCAACCGGCTGGTCGAAACGCAATATCTGTCCCTGTCCCATGCTGAGCTTGAGCACCTGTCCCGCAGTGGCATCCACTTTGACCTGAGCGGAAGCTGGATGCAGACAGGCAAGAAACGAAAAGAGCACAGCGAGCATAAATATGGGCGCCGGCAAACGTGCCGGCCGGATCCTTTTAAAGGAATTCAGTATGAGCATAGGGTAATTGTCCACCACATTCTGATGTTGCTGGTTACGGAAACTGACTGAACGCTTACTCATTTGCCCCTGCCCCGATCTGCCGCATCTGGCCGGAGGCCGGTAGCGAGATATAGCCAAGAGACTGCACACTGAATTCCGGCGAGATTTCCTGGTAGGAAAGAACCGGCAGATTGATATCGTTTCGTATCAGGAGATTTCTGATAGGACGGCGAATATCCATTGTTGTCAGCACTGTTCTGACGATATCCGTATCCCTGCCATTGAACCGGCTTTTCAGCTGCTCGATGATGGGACGGGATATATCTTCGGGAATATTGATCGAAGGGTTGCCCGGCCCCTGATTCACGCTGGCACGGACTGCATCTTCGGTTTCCCGCGTCAGCAGATAGGCAGAAACGATCCGGTTCATTTCCGAATGCCGGTGGCAAATCTGCCTTGCCAATCCGATACGCGCATACTCGGCCAGCACATAGGGGCTTTGGATCTGCGGTCCCCATTCGACGATGGCCTGCAGGATGACACGCAGATTGGTGATCGGGATATCCTCTTCAACCAGCCTGCGAAGAACCTCGGAGATTTTCTGCAGAGATGAAACGCCTACGGCTTCCTTGACCAGATCGCCGTAATCCTCCTCAACCTGCGACAGGAGAAAACGAACCTCCTGCACATCAATGAAGTCGGATGCATAACGGCGCACAGAGCGGGTCAGAACCTCCATCAAAACCGCAACGGGCTCATGGAATGTTATGCCGGCATCTTCCAATGTCTGCCTGTGGTTTTGCATAACCCACACGGAATCGTTCCGTCCGATAAGAACGGGGCGCACCTGATAGGGGATGGACATGAGTTCGAGATGAACTGTTTCATCCGTCACCAGAATCTGATCGATAAAGATTATTCCGTCCGTGACCGGAACGCCTTCAAGATCGATGCGGAACTGGTCAGGTTCCAGCGTCGGATCGGTGCGAATGCCGATCTGCGGAACACGCACACCGATATCGGTAAGGACGTTGGCGCGGACCTGTTCAATGTTCTCTTGCAATACCGGAAGCGCCGCAGTCTCCGCCAGATGCGAACCAAGGCAAAGGACCAGGCGCTGCGAGCCGGGCAGAAGTCCTGTTTGCCCGTCTGCCAGTGTCAGTGGCGGCTTGGTTATATTGCCGATCTGAAGGACATTGCCGGCATTGTCGTCATCGGTATCCTGGCCGCCAGCCCTCTTGTGCACGACATAGGCAAGTCCGCCTGCCAGTGCCGAGAGTGTCCAGAACACGAAGGTCGGGAACCCCGGAACGACGCCAAAGCCGAAAAGAATAACCGCCGCCAGGGCGAGAGCACGATGGTTTGCACCCAGCTGGCCAATGATCTCGCTGCCCAGATCCTCGTCCCGGTCAGAGGTTACCCGGGTCACCACCATGCCTGCGGCGACTGCCATCATCAGCGCCGGTATTTGCGAAATCAAACCATCGCCGACAGTCAGCAGCGAATAGGTATGCGCTGCCTCGCCGAACGGCAGGCCATGTTGCAATGTACCGATGGCAAGGCCGCCGATGAGATTGATCGCAATGATGATCAACCCGGCAACTGCGTCGCCTTTGACGAATTTCATGGCGCCGTCCATGGAGCCATAGAACTGGCTCTCGCGCTCGAGACCCTGACGCCTGCGCTTTGCCTCGGCCTGATCTATATCGCCGCTGCGCGCCTCGCTATCAATGCTCATCTGTTTGCCGGGCATGGCATCAAGAGCAAAGCGCGCACCGACTTCGGCCACGCGCTCGGCGCCTTTTGTAATCACGACAAACTGGGCAATGGTGATGATCAGGAAGACAACAAGACCGATCACGACCTCGCCGCCCACAACGAAATCACCAAAGGCGGCAACGATCTGGCCGGCATCGGCCTGAAGCAGAATCAAACGCGTCGTGGTAATCGAAAGCGAAAGACGAAAAAGCGTGCCAAGCAGGATAATTGACGGCAAAGCCGAAAACTGCACGGGCTTCGAGATATAGAAGGCCACAACAAAGATAAGCAGGCTGAAAGCGATGTTCATACCAATCAACATGTCGACAAGAAATGTCGGCAGCGGAATGATCATCATGATGATGGCAATCAGCATGAAAGCCGCAATGACAATGTCCGAGCGCTTGGAGGCCACCCGCGCAAAGCGATTGAGCGAGGCGAGAATATTCATGCCGACCGCCTTCGTTCTACATAATCCTGAAACGTCTCGCGGGCCCGGTCATGTTCGCCGCGAAGCCACTGCGCCCTGCTTTTGAGAAGGGAAAGACCAGGGGCAACTGTACCTTCAATATCTTCGATTCGATCAATGGCAGTCAGCGCGCGCGTGGCGGATTCGGTTTCGACAAAGACCGCCGCCAGGGATTTGAGGATTGACGTTTCATGCGGGGCAATCTTTGCGGCCAGTAGCAGAAACACCAATCCGCGTTCGGGCTGCCCCGCCCTGCAATAGAGATAACCGAGCCCATGAAGAAATTCGACACTGTCCCGGCGCTGCTGAGTCACTGGCCCAATGCCTGATTTTGCGCAAGACTGAGCCGTTCCTGCAATTCACGCCTGCTCTCTATCTCTTCCGTCAGCATTGATGCGGTGATGGCAGCGATTTCCTCGTCAATATCCAGCTCCGGCAGCAGATCATTGATGAGATAGTCCAGAATCTCCTGCGATCGCGCCAAATCGAACACGCCGGGATTTGCCAGTTTTGGCTTTCGCAGCCGTCCTATCTGGCCGATGAATGGTTCTTTGGCGCGCCGCGCTGCCTGCTCGGAGCGAGCCAGGGATGCGTCGAATGCTTTGGATTGTGCCTGCTCGACCCTCGTGGCATCGGGACGTGCGGAAACTGACCCGAGCTGCGCCCGAATCCGATCTTCCTGCCGACGAACGTCAAGTGCCATTCGCATCCCCCATCACTGCGTTTTGTCTCCACATACAAAAGACGCAGCAATTATTTATCCGGCGCATAAGTCCTTCCAAAAATCATTTACAATTCCTGGGGTTATGCGCATTAAGGCAGAACTCTAGAACGTCAGGACAAACTCTTCGCCCTGACGGGCCGCGGTCAGGCGTCCGTCACGAATGTCCTTGATGATCCAGCCATCTTCGAGCGCAGCTCCCTTATAGAGCCGCGTTCCATCTGAACTGATGGCGTAGGGCGCATCCCCGAACCACACAGCCTGCAAATTGAATTTGGGTTGCACTTTGGGCGCCATAGCCCCGACCATGCTGGTCAGGACATAGGTTCCGCCGTAGGTGCGATCGAACCAGTTCTGGATATTGGCCCAGGCCTTGTTCTCGTCTGCGGTCAACTCGCCCGACACTGTCAAACGCGTCCCGTCCGCATCAACTTTGAGACCGGAAAGGCCATTTTCTGCAAGTCTGGTCTTGAGCGACGCCGCCACCGGTTCATCAGCAGCAGGAGCATGAACGCTCTCGATGACCTGACCATGTTTGGCCGAAAGATGGGCAACAGCAGCATTGTTCGAACCAAGGAAATCCCCGACCCCTGCCTGGACGGCAGCAATCGTCAAAAGCGTCAGCGCGCCGCCGCCAATGGCGATCCAGCTGGCTCTTGGCATTTTCCGCAATGAATCGCCCTCAGGCACGGGTGAGGACAGTTCGATCGTTGCGCCACCGATCTGAAATTCGAAAGGCAAGGGAGAACGCACGCCATGGCCAGCCGGCACAAGCGTGTCATCATCAATGACGACATCGCCGTCAATGGCCTCGATCAGTACATTCGAACCTTGAAGCTGGAGCGTCATGTGATGAGCACCGACATCGCGGTCGCTAAGCGTCAGGTCACAATCTGCCGCTGATCCCAGGCGATAGGCATTGCCTTCCAGCGGGAGCAGTACGCCATCATGAACACCCGCCGTTACCCGGAGTAACAATGCTGGTTTTGGTTCTTGAAATCGAACAATGGAGCCCATGACGTTTGCCTCGTTTGTAAAGTATTTGAAGTATTCGCATGCGTCTTTACATCGGGCTCAAACTGGCAAAAGGCGCCCGACCGGCAATAGAAATTTGCGCAGATGACACATTTGCCACCTGCGCAAATTTTAAAAATCAGTTGTTTGGACGCTGCTTGGCAGCATCAAGTGCGACCTTCTTTTCAGTCGTGATTTCGGTGATTTTTGCGGACTTTTCGATCGCCTTGTCAAAAGCTGCTTCCATCTTTCCGATTGAAGCATCCGAGCCCGTCGCTCCACCAACACCTTGAACAGCCATGCTATTTCTCCTTGAGATTGACACTCATCTATAGAAATCCAAACCGAATTATACTGTCTCGGCGCCAGCCGGGGCATAAGACTAAGCGAACTGGCTAGTAATCGGTGATAGTATGAAAAAATAGAGAAGGCAATTTAACAAAGTTCAGTTCATATTACAAAACGTAACGATAGTTGATATCGGAATCGTATCAGTACAATTTTTTGCGCCGCAAGATCAAAACTAATTCAAAATTTGAACTATTCGCAATACATGATGTTACTACTGACAAAAAATGTCAGTAGGGTCAAACTACATTTAGTTTATAGTTGCGTTGCATCTGATTCATTGCTGTTATAGAGGTAAATGTGACACTTCGCATTAGAGGGTGCTTTCGCATGACTTTTCCGATGACCGTTGGGCATATGCGAAGGCTCGTTGTGTCGATTGCCACAGCAGGCCTCGTTTTTACGTCCTGCGATTTGGCATTTGCAGCGGCACCCGAATGGTTCGGCAAGCGATATTCCTATGTACTGATCAATCAGGATATTCGCGACGCGCTGAAAGAATTCGGCCGCAACCTCGGTGTTCCCGTTGCGCTTTCGGACAAGATACGCGGTCAGGTGCGAGGTGAAGTGCGCGCCGATACGGCCGGCGCTTTCCTGACACGCCTGGCCGAAGCAAACGGATTGATCTGGTACTATGACGGATCAATACTTCACATGAATTCCAACGAAGAATTCGCCACCCAGATTATCGACCTTGGCCGGGCAAATGGCGGGATGGTTGTTGATGAGGTTCAGCGTCTTGATCTCATGGATGATCGCTTCTCCATCAAGTCCACCCCGAACGCCCCGGCGCTGCGCGTTTCCGGCCCTCCCGCTTTTATCGCCATGGTTCAGCAGGTCGTTTCGACAGTTCAGCCACCACCCCAAGCCACAGCGGACGATCCTCGCGTACGCGTGTTCCGCGGCGGACAGAAAAACGAAGTCGTAGAAGAAGTTGCCCAATCCGAACCGCGAAATACAGGACAGAACAGCGCGCGCCGACAAATATCAGCGGGTGCCGAACAGCAGACAGGAGAGCAGTAATGGCTACCCCACAGATTTCCAATGTTACGCAGCAGCCAGCCAATCAGCCGACACCTTCGGAACAACAGCAGCAATTTGAAGAAGCGCTGAATCAAGCTGTGATGAGTGGCGGCACCTCGCTGATTGGCCAGGAAATGATGAAAATCGCCAATGAAATGTTGAACGAAGCCATGTCCGAGGACGAATGAGCCCTATCGCTGAAAGTCCGGATCAGATGGAGAATTTGTTATGACAGCAGTCTCGGCAGCCGTAGCCGCAACAGTGCAGGCAGATGCGACAGCGACCCAATCTGTCGCTTCGCAAAATCTTTTCGAGCATATGTCCCGCAATATCCAGACGCTGCCACAGGGTGCAAGTCCGGCCGACCTCGGGCGCTCACTGGTTGAGGACCTGAAAGGGTTTGTCGAGCGCAGCGGGAAATTCGTCAATCGCACGAATGAAACGGATAAGGGCACCTCGCTGCAATCCTTCACCAGCACGGGAAGCAATGGCGAAAAATCCGCCAAGGTGGAAGGCGATGCCATTGCTCGTGTCGTACAGGAATTGGGCACTGTGTTCGATCATTCGATTGAAACACAGATGGTCGTGCGTGGAACAACGCAAATAACAGGCGCAGCAAATACACTTGTCAAAGGTCAGTAAGCTTCGCATGGAGATTAGCCCGGTACAACGATGCCTGATCGTGGCGATGACTTGCCTCGCCCTGCAGGCATGTAAAGAGGATCTTTATACCAATCTCGAAGAGCGGGAGGCCAATGCCATGGTTGCCGCCCTGCTCCAGAAGGGCATCCCCGCGGGCCGCGTTCTGCAAAAGAATGGCAAGCTTTCTGTGACGGTCGATGAAGACCAGTTCGCGCAGGCAGTTTCAGTTCTCAACGAGGCCGGTCTCCCCAAAACGCAATTTGCGACGATGGGCAGCGTCTTTAAACAGGAAGGACTCGTCGCCTCTCCTGTCCAGGAAAGAGCGCAGATGATCTTTGCGCTGAGCGAGGAACTATCCCGCACTGTGTCGGAGATTGATGGAGTTGTTTCCGCCCGGGTCCATGTGGTTCTGCCGGATAATGATCCGCTGCAACGCAATGCAGTTCCCGCTTCAGCCTCGGTTTTTATCCGGCACGAACCCAATCTGGATATCAATACGCTGATACCGCAGATCAAAACCCTTGTAGCAAATGGTATTGCCGGACTTACCTATGAAAAAGTGTCCGTCATACCTGTGGTCGCAATGACAAGTCCCGCTATAGGCACCAATACTGAACTCACATCATTCCTCGGCATATGGATGCTCCCGGCCAGCGCCGCGAAAGCCAAATGGCTTTTCGGTCTCTTGCTCATCGCGGTACTCGGTCTTGGCGGAGCGCTCGGCTACCTGTTCTGGCAAAAGAAGCGCAGACGGGTCTATCCGCTTGTACCTGTGGGACCCGCCAAGTGAGCGAGGGTCTGGGTTCGGCCAACGAAGCAGCAAGCGCTCCATCCGGACAGCCGGATTGGAACAGTCTTATTTCAACTCCCGCGAAGCTCGTCCACCCGGAGCGTATTGTTGCCTGCTATGACGGTGTGATTTCATCAGACGTAGCGGCGCAACTTCAGGCATCGAGAAGGGTACAGAGGCAGCTGACATCACTGCTGATGGATCGTTTCGCATTGCCGGAATTGCCAGCGCCGATGAGCATTGACCCGGCTGACGTTCATCTGATTTCTATCCGGGCCGATCAGATTGCGGCTTTGATCCCTCTTGCCGGTGCAGTTTTCTGGGCACAATTTCTGGCCAGCGAAATCCGCACCAATGAGGTAACCGAGATAAAGCGGCGCATCGGTGAGGTCGCGTTTCAGGCAGCGCTTGCCAACCGCGATCTGGCAGGCAACCTGCCTTCCCCGGACAGCCTCGATGCTTTGGAAGCCAATCTTGAGGCCGACGGTTATCGATGCCTTGCGAGCTGGCATGCAGCACTGCCGGCGGCGATCGGCGCATGGGCCCGCCTGAAACATGCCAATGACCGTTCTCTCATCCCATTTCCGGACGCAAAACAGCGTGCCCTTGGCGCAGCGATCATGCGAAGGCTTGCGGTAAATCCAGACTCTTCACCCGCACAAGAGGCAGTGTGATGAGCCAGTTGCCGACGATGCCCGGATCAAAGATTATTCGCGAGCAGGATGTTAAGCACTGGATCGACGGCTTTGCTTTTGTCGAAGCGACCAGAGCCGAAGCTATTGCCCAGATGGAAAAGATCCATGGGATTCAAGAGACAAGCCGCAAGGAGGGTTATCAGGCGGGATTCCAGCAAGGAGCGCTTGAGGCTTCGGCCTTGCTGACGACAACAACCGCCCGCGTCAATGATTATGTTGCCGGGCTTGACCGGCAGCTTGTTGACCTCAGCCTTTCCATCATCTCAAGGATTTTCGGCAAGTTCGACGATGCGGAACTGGTTGCAAAACTTGCACAACATGCATTGCAGGGATTTCAACGTGAGCGGGACATCACGATAACTGTCGCTCCGGACATTGCCGAAGACGTAGCCCGGCGGATCGCCTCTGACTATGTCAATCCTTCGCTGAACATCACGGTTCTTCCCGATCCCCGTTTGAGCGGCACCAAATGTGTGCTTTCAAATGCGATAGCAGTCGTTGATGCGGGACTGGAAACGCAACTTGCCGCCATCCGTGAGGCCCTTGTCGCACCCCGGCGACAGGAGGGAGCGGCGGAATGAAACGAGAGTTCAATCCGCCCGATCTCAGCCAACTCATGGGCCGGCTGCAGGACAGCGCGGCCAAGGCTGATACGCGCCCTGTCCGGGGCCGTATTCGCAAGATTACCGGCATTATCGTGCATGCAACGGTTTCGATGGTGCGCATTGGTGAATATTGCCATCTGCGTGACCCCGTGTCGGGAAAAATCGTCCCCGCCGAAGTGGTTGGCTTTCATGACGAGGAGGCCGTTCTCACGCCAATCGGCGATCTCGACGGCATGTCTACACGGGCGGAGGTGATACCCACCGGCCATACATTGCAGATTCCGGTAGGACCGGAATTGCTGGGCTGCGTTCTCAATCCGCTTGGTGAAGTTCTCAGCCGCACGGGCCTGCCCACAGCCCTGTATACCGGCACTTATTATCCCACGCACAATGTTCCTCTCCAGCCATTGCAACGCGACCTAATCCAGTATCCGCTGCAGCTGGGTGTGAAGGCTATTGATGGTCTTCTTACAGTGGCACGCGGGCAGCGCATCGGCATATTCGGTGAAGCTGGCGTCGGTAAATCATCGCTGCTTTCCAGCATTGTACGCGGCACACAGGCAGACGTTATCGTGATCGCGTTGATCGGCGAACGCGGACGCGAGGTGCGGGAATTTATCGATATTCAGCTCGGCGAAGAAGGCCGGAAACGTTCCGTTGTTGTTGTTGCAACCTCTGATCGTCCTGCCATCGAGCGGGTCAAAGCAGCCTATGGCGCCACGGCAATCGCTGAATATTTCAGAGATCAGGGCCAGCATGTGTTGCTGCTGATGGACAGCGTGACCCGCTTTGCCCGTGCGCAGCGCGAGATCGGCCTTGCGGCAGGGGAACCACCGACGCGGCGAGGTTTTCCCCCTTCCCTGTTTGCCGCTTTGCCGCGCTTGCTTGAGCGCGCCGGGCCGGGCCTTGGTGGATCCATTACCGGCCTTTACACGGTGCTCACCGAAGGCGACGGAACACTTGATCCTGTGGCCGAAGAAACAAAGGCTATTCTTGACGGACATATTGTTCTGAGCAGTGAACTTGCCCAACGCAACCATTTTCCTGCCATTGATGTTTTGCGAAGCCGCAGCCGCCTGATGGATGCGGTTGCCAGTAAAACCCACCGTGCCAACGCAGCTCAAGTCCGCGATCTCATGGCGCGCTATGAAGATATAGAGCTGCTGTTGCGCGTCGGGGAATATAAGCGCGGAGCAGATCCGCGCTCGGACGCAGCGCTGGACCGCCATGCGCAGATCGAGCAATTTCTCCGGCAAGGCAGCGACGAACATTTCGGACTTGCCGAGACTGAACTGCAATTGCAGGGACTTCTCGCATGAGCCAGGAAAAGAACCTGAAAAAGCTCATGGAGCTGCGCAAATTGCGCACAAGACTTGCCGAAGAGGCCTCCATTCGTCAGCAAAATGCCGAGAGAACTGCATCAATGGCCGTGGACGCGGCAGCAGAGCGCATCATCCAGAATGATGAAAGTCGCCTCAGCCGAGAAACGGCAATGTATGACCAAATGTCCGGCGGTTTGCTCGGCCGTCAGGCACTTGATGATTATCAGGACGCTCTGTCCGCATTGACCTATCAGGCTGCCCATCTCCAGCAGATGGAGGCGCAGGCAAAGGTCAAACTGGTTGAAGAAGCAGATAAGGCCCGCGAAAAAGCCGCCGAACATCTTTCCAGGCTCCGGCAGCATGACAAGCTCGAGCTTCTTCTCGAGAAACAGGGCGTCAAAAAGGACAAACGGGCCGGTTTGATGACGGAACTGGAGGATGAGGACCAGCAGAGGCCCGCATCATCAGTTCACAAGGGACTTTGAGGATGAACATGCTCGCAGAGACGCAAACATTCTCAAAAACCCGGCCCTTGGACGCAAAGGAGCCCCTTGACTGGCTACCTTCAGTCAACCCGGATCATATTGCCATTTTGAATATGTTTCCGAGGAAACCCATTTCCGTACAGTTGACCAGGAGCGGGCCTGAAATCGGCATGTATCTGGCCGACAATGCTTCGCTCCTTCTCAATCCAGTTACGGTGCCGGTCGCCATAGGGCCATGGGCCTGTAAACTGGTATTGTCGGCAGGCACGCTTGAGCGTCTTGTTCAGGGATTCGGCATCACCAAAATGATCGCCGGTCTTGAGCCACGCCAGCGTACCATCCTGATCGAACATGTTCTTTCGGAACAATTGGACCGGCTCGAGGAGATCATCGGATATCCCATTCGTTTCGGCGATCAGGAGGAGGTCGCGGATTACGACATCATCTTGCCGTGGGTTCTCGATTTCGACGATTACCCGCGTAATGCTGAATTGCACCTGACGCGTGATTCCGCAAAGCTTCTTGGCAGTGCGATCAAGCAAACTCATGCTCCCGAGGCGACGGAACTGCTGTCGCGTATCGAATTTCCGGTGCAGCTTTGCGCCGGAACGCAGGTCCTGACGATGGCAGAATTGCGCGGTCTTAAAGCCGGTGATGTGATCCTGCGCAGGGAATCATCGGAGGCCGATCCCATTGCCATTCTCTCGGGACGGTTCACTGCTTCAATTACACCGGACGGACAGACACACAGACTTACCAGCGGGTGGAGCCTGCCCGCAAAGAATGGGGAGACTTCGACCATGTCGCAATCCTATACCAACCCTTCCGGATCGGCAGGATTCGAACAAGTTGACGACCTCCCGGTAGAGCTGGTCTTTGAAATCGGCCGCTGCGAACTGCCTTTGAGTGAAATTCGCAAGCTCGGTGAAGGCAGTGTCCTGCCCGTTGCCGCCAGCACTTCAAATGCCGTGAACATATTGGCCAATGGCCGTCTGGTTGGCAGCGGCGAACTGGTCAAGATCGGCGCTGGACTGGGCGTAAGGGTCGTCCGGCTTGGGTGAGTATCAGACCAATCTCATACCCATCATCATTGTTGTCTCGGTTATCGGGCTGATCCCGCTTGCCGTGGTGACAATGACGGGATTTCTCAAGATCTCCATCGTGCTGTTTCTCATTCGCAACGCCTTGGGTATCCAGCAATCGCCACCCAATCTGGTCCTGTACGGCATCGCACTGATCCTGACCGTATATGTAACGACGCCGCTCGTGGGCGAGATGTATCGCATTCTGGAAGCCCAGCAGGTCGACACGCAATCAATGGATAGTATGAGGGCTGCCGCAGAAGCCCTGCGACCGCCCTTGCAAGCTCATCTTTCCAAGTTCACCAATGAAAACGAGCGTCAGTTCTTCCTGCAGGCAACCGAGAATGTGTGGTCGCCTGAAGCGCGCGCTGACCTCAAGCCGGACAGTCTGCTTGTGCTCATTCCGGCGTTCGTAAGCTCGGAACTCACTCGCGCATTCGAGATCGGCTTCCTGCTTTATCTGCCGTTTCTGGTCATCGATCTGATCGTCTCGAACGTGTTGATGGCGATGGGCATGATGATGGTGTCGCCGACCCTGATCTCGATACCTTTGAAGATCTTTCTCTTTGTGGCAGTCGATGGCTGGTCCCGCCTGATGCATGGTCTCATACTAAGTTATGGAGGCACGTAGCTGTGGGTCAGACCGCTTTTCTTGCACAGATGCAGAATGCGCTTTTGACGGTTCTGCTTGCTTCGGCACCGGCATTGGGGATCGCCATTATCATTGGCATCAGTGTGGGCCTGATACAGGCGCTGACACAGATTCAGGATCAGACATTGCCACAGGCGGTGAAGCTTGTTGCCGTCATGCTTACCCTCATTGTGCTTGGGCCGACACTTGCCGTGCAGGTCGCCAATCTGGCAAGTCATGTGCTTGACAGTTTTCCGGCAATGACGCGTTAGCGGAATATGGACGCTATCTCCAGCACATCGTCCTTCCTTGCCCTCGCCTATCCCTTGCTCGTTGCAATGGCCATAAGCGTTGCCCGCGCGCTGGGCATGATCATGGTCACGCCCGCCTTCATCCGGCTGGGACTGACTGGAATGATCCGCTCCAGCGTTGCGGTGGCGATCTGTATTCCGGCTGTCCCCGGGGTGCTGAATGGAATTCTTGCCGAAGGGCAGCTCGGCAGCCTGCTTATTACCGGTCTGCTCGTTAAAGAACTGATTGTCGGCATGATCATCGGCATCGCCTTCGGCATCCCGTTCTGGGGCGCAGAGGTTGCAGGCGATCTGGTCGATTTGCAACGTGGCTCGACATCGGCACAGTTGATCGACCCTTTGCAAGTGAGCGAAACCAGCATTGCCGGAACTCTTCTTGTCTTTGCCCTGCTCGCGCTGTTCTTTATGTCAGGCGGGTTTCTGCTGCTCGTCGATGGCTTCTATAAAAGCTATGAATTGTGGCCCGCGGTCAAATTCGCCCCGGTGATCAACGTGAATGCCATTCCCGCCCTGCTCGGGGTTCTGGACCGCATCATGCAAATCGCGGTCATTTTGATTGCACCTATCGTTCTTGCCCTGCTCTTGACTGATTTGATGCTGGCCTATCTTTCGCGCATGTCGCCGCAGCTGCATGTTTTCGATCTGTCGCTTGCCATCAAGAACCTGCTTTTTGCCGTGTTGATGGTGCTCTATATTTCCTATCTGGTGCCCTACATGATGTCAGAGTTAAAGGACCTCCGGGGAACCTCGGACATCATGCGTTCGCTCGTGGATGGCGTACCCCAAAAAGCACCCTGAGGCTCATAGCCTCAGGCCACGGATATGCCAAGCTGCCGGAGGGTGGCATCAATCTGCGCTACGGATTGAGGGCTCGCATCACCGTCATTGATCTTGTCGGCAAGACTTGGAAGCGTCACCGCAGCTTTGCCCGAGGCGCTTTGTGTGCGGTGATTGAGCTTTTGCGGATCAGTGTAGTTTGCATCCCCTTCCGCGGTGGCGGGAAAGCGGGAAACGTCCCCATTCAGACCATCAAGCGTATGATGCAGATTATCACGCAGTGTAGCGAGCTTGTCTTGCGGTATGGCATTGAGCCAGCTGACGAAGCTTTGAAGGTCTGCGGGCTGATCAAGCTTGTAGCCCTTCAGCTCTGCATATTTCACAAGCAATGGAACAGGACTGAACCCTTCGCCGCTCTGATCAACCAGTGTCTTCGCGGTTTCTTGCGATAATTGGGCGTGCTGCAAAAACCGCATGGAGGTGTCTGTCATATAGATATTCGACTGGCGGGTATTCGTAAGAAGCATCTGGCCAATGACCGCAGCTCCTACAATGACCAGACCAACCGGTCCTGCCATAGATCCAGTCCCGAAAGCGGCGAGTATACCACCTGCACCAGCAGCGGCCTGTAATGTACCCATCTGCCAGTCACCGCCCATATAGGAGCGCGTCGCCAGCACCAGATCGAAGCTTGCACCAACCGACCCCAACCACTTTGCGGCGGTCGTGCTGCTGCTGCCGAAATGTTTCACGGCCATTGAATCCGGGTTGATCTGCTGAAAGCCATTGAGCAATTCGATGGTGCGCTGCCCCACACCGGCAGCATCGATGAAGACCTTGAACTTCATCAATGGGTCCTGACCCGTTCGACTCAATGTCGAGGCCAACCCCACGCCCACGGCGGCCAGTCCAATCAAGCGCAACATCTGGCCGGGAACTGTCGTATTCTTGAACGACTTCATGCCATCATTTGTGTCAGTCAACCTGGCGTCGAGGTTTTTCAACTTCTGGACCATTTGGGCTTCAGTATCACCCGCTGCCGGAAGTGCCTCCTCGACTGCGCTCAGTGCTTTCTTGAATTCATCGTCGGGTATGCCAAGCAATTTGGCAGCAGGAGAATTGTGCAAGGACGCTATGCCAGCCTTGGCTCGCTCAATGCTGGCAGGGTCGTTCGGATTGAGATTCCCGAATGACGGCAAGACCGTCCGGCGCACGATCTGCGTCATTGCTTCTTCTGCAAGTTTCCGGCCACGATCCGTCAAGCGTGCCTGATGGGATAACAGGGAAACAACAGCAGGTTTATCCAGTAGCGCCGGATCATTCTTCAGCGCGACCTGCATAGCCATGACTGATTTGTCGTCGGAAAGGATTTCCTTGATTTTTTCATCGGCAGCGCCCTGTTGAGCAGACAGCTCCGGCGGCAGATTTCCCAATTGGCTTATCTGATTGAGAAGTTGATTGCCCTTTGCGGCAACATCATTTTCCAGCGCCAGCTTCTGATCTGTCCAGCCCTGACCCTTCTCCGCTTCATAATCCGTAATAGCTTTCTCAAGCTGTTCCGGCGTCATTGTGGCGCCGTGATTTGCGATCAGCCATTGGAGCTCCTGCATATGGGCGGAGTATTTGTCGACACTGCCATTCACAGAACCTTTGGAGAATTCAACGACACTCGGGAGGATCGTGTTCTCCAGATAGGCACTTGAGGGAGACGTCGCAGCTCGTTCGATCGGAAAATCAAGGCCTGAGCCTGAAATGATCGCCATACGCATCGATGTGGGGTTTCCAACATCCATGTCTATAAAGTGGTCGATGACGATCTGGCCTTTTGGCGTGTCACCGATTCGACCAAGAATCATATTGAGATTTTGCTGCCCCTCCAGGCCAATGAGGTCACCACCAATCTTCTCCTGCTTGCGTGCGTTTGCAGCCTCTATCGTCGGCAAAGCATCAAGCATCAATTGCGCTGCCAGCTGTGGATCCGCATTTTTGGTCAAGGCTTCCAGTTTGCGCATGGATTCCGCACTATCGCCTTGATCGCTGATCGCCTTTTCAGGATCATAATCCTTGAGCCTCTCTGTCGCCCAAGTCGCAGCATTGCTGATGAGCCCTTTGGCATCGGCATTGCCGTCAATTGCAGCCTGCACTTCTGCCGGCGCTTTGCCATAGACGGCATTTAACGCATTGAACGCTTCATCCGGTTTGCCCGCTGCCTTCGCATCGTCAATAATCCGCCGTGCCTGCGACTCGATTTCGGGTCCATGATGGGTCGAAGGACGCAGTGTTATGCCAAGCTCTTTGGCCGTGTTTTCCAGCGCGACTTGCGACGGTCCCGCATCGGTCCAGTCGCGATCGTAAAGCGCCTGAAGGGATTTGGTGCGCTCGCCTTCCGGAATGTCTTGAAGATAGTCCTTTACATCCGCTGCAATATTTGCGGTTCCGGCCTTATAGTCAGTGTTTGGATTATCGGAATATTGCAGCTTGTTGCCTGTCGCATAGATTTCCTTTGCAAAGGCTTCCTGAGGATCGGCGATCAAATGCCTCTCTGTGGCAGCGGCTTCTATCGCGCTCAGCGCCGGACTTGCATCCTGCCAATCGCTTTTGTTTCCAATGAGCCTTGAAACGGCGGCCTGCCGTTCACCTGCCGGAAGCCCATCGAGATAGGCCCCTACATCCTGCTGTATGCCTTTGGTTTCACCAGGAAAATCGGTCTTGGATGGATCATCTGCATATTGAAGATTATTTCCGCGCTCATAAAGCTCGTTCTTGAAAGCAGCCTCGCCCGCCGGTACGCCCTTGCTGTCCTTGACGGTGTCCGCAGCCAGATCCGGCGCAATATGAGGAATGATGATGATGTCATTCGGATTGACCAAATCCACTTGATTGTCGTGAAGTCCCTTGTTTGCCTCAACTACGTCGCCAAACCGCACATTGTTATCCTTGGCGATTTCCCAAAGACTATCACCCGGCTGAACCACGATCAGCTTTTCTTTCTCGGGGTCGAATGAGCTTGGCCCGCCTGCCTGCGCACGTTCGCGCACAGCCTGCCTGATTTGCTCCACGAAGAGTTGCTGTTGTTGCGTAGAGGTCAGCGGTATCTTGTTGCCATTGGCATCAAAGCGGTTCTTACCATCTACATCTATACGAAAAGACATCGCGTTCTCCTGCCTGATGGGGAAATCGGAATGTTGCTGCTACGCGAAAGAACGCGTGGGACTCACCGGCAACGGCAGGAGAAACATGGAAGATGTGCCTCACAGTTTTATGACATAGGGCAAATTAGAATTGACGGCCTGACAAAATATATTTGCCAATCGGACAGGTTCTCGTCATCATTCCAACAGCAGAGGTAAGACGTTCAGCCATAACTATCCAGAAAGGACGGTTTCTTGGTTCAGTCCATCAACAATGCGGGATCGCAGCAGGCGCTCGAAAGCAATTGGAATGATGAAAATGCCATGCGAAAATTCGAACGCGCGGCGGACGGTGCCACACGCCAACGCAAACACGAAATTCTCGACGACAAGCAAAGGCCAAATTCGGTAGAGCTGGGTGCCAATTCGAAATCAATCAATCAGAAACCTCTTGCCGCTCCACCCCAGACTTCGTTGCCGCCTGACAAATCTTCATCGGTGGACATCCGTTCCAACATAGCACCCGCCATACAGAACGCGGAAGCCAAACCGGCCCCATCCGCCAAGTCGCGATACGTCGCAGCGACCGTCTTAACGGCGCTCATTGCCATCATCGCCTGCGTGATTTATCTCGCGTAAGAATTCGACCTCAATGCAATATCTGGCTCAAGAATAATTTGCTTCGCTCGTTTTGAGGATTGTCGAAGAATTCGAGCGGCTTGCCCTCTTCAACGATCCGTCCGCGATCCATGAATATGACACGGTCTGCGACCTGTTTGGCAAATCCCATCTCATGGGTGACGCAGACCATCGTCATTCCCTCTTTTGCAAGAGAGACCATTGTATCGAGCACTTCCTTGACCATCTCCGGATCGAGCGCCGATGTTGGCTCGTCAAAGAGCATGACTTTCGGCGTCATGCAGAGCGCGCGGGCAATCGCAACTCGCTGCTGTTGTCCACCTGAAAGCTGTGCCGGAAACTTGCCTGCCTGTTCAGGGATACGCACCCGATCCAGAAAATGCATCGCGGTTTCGATGGCCTGTTTCTTTGGAATTTTACGCACCCACATGGGAGCAAGGATGCAGTTTTGCAGGATCGTCAGATGCGGGAAAAGATTGAAATGCTGGAAGACCATGCCGACTTCGCGGCGGACTTCGTCAATCTGGTCCTCATCTTCCGTCAGCTCTATTCCGCCAACAATGATCCTGCCTTGCTCATGCGATTCAAGTCGGTTGATGCAGCGGATAAGCGTCGACTTTCCTGAACCGGAAGGGCCGCAGATTACTACTTTTTCCTGCGGCGCTATGACAAGATTTATATCATCCAGCGCATGGAAACTGCCGAACCATTTGTGGACGCCATTCAGTTCAATTTCACCGGCGGAAACTATGGGTAGTGTCATGGCATTTCCTTCAAAAGAGGACATCAGCGTTTCAGTGACCTGCCGAAGCGCTCTTCGATACGGGCTTGGATAATCTCCAGGCCAATGGACAGGAGCCAATAGATCATCGACGCTGTGATCAGCATCTCAATGTGACGGAACTCTTTCTGACCCATTGTGCGAGCGAGATACATGATCTCCCAAACACCGACGACTGATACAAGCGAGGAGTCTTTCAACATTGCGATAAACTGGTTGCCCGTTGGTGGAATGATTACGCGCATGGCTTGCGGTAGAATGACCAGAAACATCGTGTGATTGGGTCGCAGTCCGAGCGCTGTTGCGCCTTCGCTTTGTCCGCGTGGGATACTCTCGATACCGGCGCGGAAAATCTCTGTCATATAGGCACCATAACACAGCGACAACGCCAGAATGCCCGCCGGAATAGCGCCGATGACATAGCCGACCTGGGGCAGACCCAGATAGATAATGTAAATCTGCATCAACAGCGGCAAACCGCGAAACAGAGAGGTGTAGAAACTGGCAAGGCCATAGACGACGCCGTTTTTCGAAAGTTTGGCGATCGCTCCGATAAGTGCAATCACGGTGGCGATGAATATTGAAATGACCGAGATATAGAGCGTCGTCACGACACCTTGCGTGATGAGAAAGCCGATCTTTTTGGCAATGAAAGAGAAACTCAGATTAAAGGAGTAGAAAAATAAAAGCAGCAAACAAAACAACTCTGCCCAAACGGCACCGATTTGATAGGTGCGCGGCAAAAGTCCAAGGAGCTTCCAGTTAACGGCTATCAGCAACGCGAAAATGATTGCGGCAACGGCACGCGTGGTTTGGGGTGACGCTTCCATGCCCGGAAGAAGCGAGGGGAATATGCTGCCAACCCAAGCTCCACCGACGCCCATCCAGTAGAGCAGCACGGCAACCACCAGAATGGCGAGGGCAGCGCCGACACGTTTCACGGCTTTCGGGTGTGACAGGATGAGCGTGGCAATCATATCAATTCCCCCAATTCAAAAACAGTAATTTTACGCGTGACGTTCCCGCCACCAATCCTGTGCCTGCAGTTTCCAATAGGTCAGCTGCGCAACGGAAAGCCCTGCCAGTCCACCGGCCCAAACAAGGCCAAATGGCTGGAAAAGCCTGTAACGCTCCGATTGTCCAAGCACTGCTTCCGCAATCACCTTGCCGCCCATGGCAGTGGTATTCAGCCCATGGCCGCCAAAGGCGGTGCAGTACCAGACGCCCTGTTGCAACTGACCGATCTGGGGCATCAAATGACGTGCATATGACATCAGGCCCGACCAGGATATTTCGGTTTTCAGTTCGGCAAGTTGCGGATAGGTGCCGACCATTTCCCTACGGAGCTCCGCAGCAACGGCGGCAGAGGATGCCGCTCTGGTCGTGATGCGCCCACCCCAGAGCAGGCGTTTGCCGCCTTCGACAACGCGGTAATAGTCCCCTGCTCTGCGATTATCGCCAACTGCATCTGTCGTCTGGATAGCTGTCCGGATCAGGTCCGGTGCCTCTTCGGACAGCATGACATAGGTGGCAATGGGAAGATAACTGCGCTTGAGCTTGCCGATCAGCCCGGATGTATAGCCGCCGGTCGTGATGACGACATTTCGCGCTTTAACCTTACCCATATCAGTGCTGACAACCTTCTCCGGCTTGGAAAATTCAGTTGAGCTTGCAGTACTGGATTCAAAGATTCTGCCTCCCAGGCGCTCGATTTCCCGTGCCAGGGCGCGCAGGTAATTGAGGGGATGCATGTGGAAGGCCTGTGGGTCCCGCAACGCCTGAAAATATCGCTCCGAGCGGAGTTTCGCCTGCACCTGTTCCCGACTCATATATTCAACTGGATAGTCGAAGGTCCGGTGGAGATATTCGGCTCGCTGCTTCATCGCCTGTTCGTCGCTATAGCGCAGGACACTCATGATCCCATTAACGGGCGCAGCGGATGCAACATTCAATTCGTTGATGGTGTCGCGAACAAACCGCACACCTTCAATGGAAAGCGCATGCAATTTCTTTGCATTTTCGACACCTGTCGCCCGTGCGATCGCTTCTCCATCATTGGCAAAACCCGGACTGACGAAGCCGCCGTTCCGGCCCGATGCACCCCACCCGATACGTTGTGCTTCAAGAACGACAACGGCCTGCCCCGCGCGGGCGAGTTGCAGCGCGGTCGTCAGACCAGCCAGCCCCCCGCCGATAATGCAGGTGTCGCACTCGACAGTTCCGGACAAGGCAGAAAAGGATTTATCATCGGCGATGGTGCGTCGATAAAAAGTATCGATATAGTTCATTGGATTCTCATTGCTCGAAGAAGCAGAGGGGCAACGCCGCCTTTCGGCGGCGCGCAGCTTACGCAGCCTTAGTTGGCGCTATAATCCTTGCCGTACCATTTGGTCGTCAGGGTCGCGAGTGTACCGTCAGCGCGCATGGCGGTGATGATTTCGCCAACCTTTGCAGTCCATTCCGGATCACCTTTTTCTGCAATAACCACGAGTGGTTCGCGGAAAGCATAGCCACCTTCAAGAATCCGGACGGGATAGCCGTTCTTCACTGCGTTCTGCGCTGTCTGTTCCGGCGCAATGACAGCATCAAGACGCACGCCGTCACCGAGGCGCAAATCGTCAAATGGCAGCATGGAATCGGCAAAAGTGCGAATTTCGCCAGGTTCGATCTTGTATTCGACAGGTGGCAATCCTGGCGCGTCGATCTCCAGTTGGCGGCGGATAAAGTCTTCCGAAGTCGTCGCGGTCTCAACGCCGATTACCTTGCCGTTCAGATCATCGACGGACTTGGCCTTGCTGTCCTTGTGCACCACATAAACATAGGGGCTGTAATAATAGACCGATGCGAAATCGATAACCTGCGCACGCGCTTTGGTTGGCGTCACTGAACCCACGCCGACATCATAGCGTCCCTGCCAGCGTCCGCCGGTCAAAGTTGCCCAATCCGGCGTCTGAAACGAGACTTCCACACCAAGACGCTTACCGATTTCTTTGGCCATATCGATATCGAAACCGACCATTTCATTGTTATCGTCAAGATAGCTCTGTGGCGGCCAGCTGCTGTTGGTAGCGACGACCATAGCCTTCTTTTCCATAACGCGGTCAAGCGTTGTGCCAGCCTGAGCGGCGGTGGATGTTGCCAGAACCAAGGCTCCAAAGATCATGCTTTTAAGAACGTTGTTCACACTATTCCTCCTTAGGTGATCGAGCTGTCCTGTCCCCGTATTTATTATTATGTAAGACAGCGGGAGGGAGAATGTGCGCCCCTTATCCAGCGTAAGCAATAGGTGTTGCCTAGCCAGTTGCCGGTGCAGCATCGAAACTTATTGCAATTTCGTTATAGGGTCATGCCCTCACCACATCGGGCGGGCAATTTCTTCCAAGCATAGCTCAAATGTGATGCAGACAGGGTTATCACCACGCTCCAGAAAGCCGCGCGTAATGGTTCCATGGGTATCAACCATTGCGATTTCCAGCCGGGTCGCAGCGGCGCCCTCGCTCACAATTCCCTCAAGAACAAACACTTCCGTGGCAATGTCATCGACAATGCTCCCACCCAGATAGCGGGCACCGATCAGACTTCCAACGCTGCCACGAACCAATGCATGTTCGATGCCATGCTTGCGGCATATGGCTTCCAAGGATTCAATAATGTCCTCATTAGGAGCAATACGGGCAAACACCATGCGCGGCCCCTGTTGGCCCGTTTTCAGTTCATCCAACGGTACGGGATGAAACAGCGTAAAGCCGGTCTCTTCGTCAGGCTCGGACACCATTGCGATACTATCAACAGCCCAAGCCGTGGCACGGATCGGCTGACTGACAATTGTCTCGTGCGGAAGGATGTGGCCCGCATTGCGACTGCCATCCGCCTCGTTCCAGATCGCGTGACAATGAATGAATGGTGCGCAATCGCGTTCGCCAAAGGTGACATTGCCGCGCTCGAGTTGCGTTTCACCCATCGGCGAATATTGACCGCTATACCATGCCGCATGAACACCATCGGTCGATAGAGCCGGCATCAGATAGTGAAGCGGGGCAAATGAGCCATCCTCAATGACCAGCGCCGCTGCCCGGATATTTTCTGCAAGCAATGGACGCGCAATCGCGTCGTTGATGCTGAGGCCAGGGGCAAGAGTGAACTCTAACTTACGGCCCTTGCCCTCGAAGCTTTCGAACCGCTGCGCTGCAACCGGACCCGGTTGTATCAGACTGCGATCAGACACCCGCAACCGCCGAACAGCTTTGCCCGCCATCAACGGGGAGGCAGACGCCGGTGATAAACCGTGCTTCGTCGGATGCGAGAAAGACCGCCGCATTGGCAACGTCAAAAGCCGTTCCCATATGGCCCATGGGCACAAGCCGGTTTCTCTCATTGACCATATCTTCAACGGAAGCATAATTGCCTGAAATCTGTTTATAGATCAGGGGCGTATCTATCAGTCCCGGCATTATGCAGTTGGCCCGAATTCCATGTTTTGCATATTGCATGGCGAGTGCCACTGTAGCCTGATTGACTGCGCCCTTGGCCGTATAATAGGCGAAATAGGGATATCCAGTCCAACGGATCCCGGCCAATGACGAGATATTGATGATCGCGCCGGATTTCCTCGCCATCATATGGGGCAGGACAGCCTTTGCCGTACGGAAAACCGAGCCAACATTAATATCGAGTGATGCCCGGAAAGCCTCTTCGCCGAGCTCTTCCGGACCGCCTGCCGTCACCACGCCGACATTGTTATGAAGGATATCAATCCTGCCATATTGCCGAATGGCTGTATCGACGACTGCGTTTATAGAACTGGTATCTGTGACATCAACCGCAATTGCGATGCCCGCCAGCCCTTCGCCCGAAATGATTTCGGCCGTTTCCTTCGCAGAATCAAAGCTCAAATCGGCACATAAAACCGTGGCGCCCTCGCGGGCATAGGCCAGAGCCGTGGCTTTGCCATTGCTCCAACCCTCGCCTGATGAACCCGCGCCAAAAACAATTGCGATCTTGTCTTTCAGTCTGTCTGCCATCAAAGAAATCCAGTCGAAATCCAAGGTATGGCTGCAACCAGAATAGTCCCGATCACAAGCGCGGCAAGGTAACCCCAGATCGGTCTCATGCCCTCATCCGGATTGACGCGGCCAATGGCGCAAGCGGCATAATAGCCAACACCAAATGGCGGCGCGAAAAGGCCAATGCCCATGGCGAGAATAACCACCATTGCATAATGGACCTCGTGCACGCCAACCTGTTGCGCAATGGGAAACAGCAGCGGGCCGAAAAGGACGATTGCAGGAATACCTTCAAGCACACTGCCAAGGATGATGAAGGCGACAATCGAAACCGCCAGAAATGTTATGGGACCGCCGGGCAATGCGCTCATGACTGCAGCGAGGTCACGTGAGAAACCTGACTGCGTCAAGGCCCAGGCCATGGCCGTTGCCGCGCCGATGATAAGAAGGATCGCGCCTGACAATGACGCCGTATCGACGAGCATCGGCTTCAGGCGCTTCCAGTCGAACTGCCGGTAAATCAGCAGGCCGGCCAGAACAGCATAGACAATGCCGATGGTGGATACTTCTGTCGCCGTCGCCACGCCCTCCACGACAGCCGCGCGGATGATGAATGGCAAGGCCAGAGCCGGCAACGCAATCAGGAATGCGCGGCCAATCTGGCTGCCAGTTGCCTTGGTTACGTGGGAAAGGTCCTCATTGCGGTAGCGGTGCCGGACGACAAAGCACAGCATGATGGCAAGCACCACCCCGGGCAGCAATCCCCCAGTAAACAACGCGGCAATTGAAACGCCAGTCACTGAGCCAATTGTGATCAGCACAAGACTTGGCGGTACGGTTTCGGTTTGAGCTCCCGTTGCGGAGAGAAGCGCAACAAGCTCACCCGGTTTTGCGCCGCGCGCTTTCATTTCCGGGAACAGAACGGGCGCAACAGCAGCCATATCAGCCGCTTTCGCACCGGAAATGCCGGAGACGAGATACATGGCACCGATGAGCACATAGGATAGTCCTCCCCGCACGTGCCCAAGCAGGCTGGCGAGAAACTGTACCATGGCTCGCGCCATGCCGGTCATTTCGATGAGCACGCCCAAAAAAACGAAGAGCGGAACCGCGAGCAAAATGAGATGCGACATGCCTTCGTCCATGCGCCCTACGACAACCAGCATCGGGACACTTGTCGTCAAAGACAAATAGCCAAATGTCGCCAAACCAAAGGAGAAGGCAATCGGCACACCGCTCAATACAAGCGCAGCGACAATCCCGACGAAGAATATCAGCAGATTAAGATTACCAAGCGTCTTCAAGGATGGACCAAGCAGCCACAAGACCAAAGCAATAGTACCGATGAGAACCACGGCGGTAAAGACATTGCGCAGATTGGAAACCTGAAAAAGCTTGATCAGTGATGAAACAATCATAAGGGCTGCACCAACCGGCAGTGCCGCCGCCCGCCATGCATTGGCAATCTCCAGCGCAGGCGTGGTTATATAGGTTTCTTCATGGGCATAATCATAGGCCGGGTAAATGATCAAAAGAAGGAACGCCAGCGCACCGACCACCGCAACCACGTCGAAAAATGCGCGCCTTGCCGGGTTCATCATGCCAACCAGCGCAGTCATGCGCATATGCTCGCCGCGCCTGAAAGCTACCACTGCACCGAGCATGGCAAGCCAAAGAAACAGGATCGACGCCAGCTCGTCTGACCAGATCAAAGGGCGATGCAAAACATAACGCGCAACGATGCCTGCGAAGAGAATGACCACTTCGGCAACCACCAGGACAGCCACCGGATATTCGACCAGATGGCCGAGAAGCCGGTCACATTTTGAGAGAAAAGATTGGTCGCCGCGTTGTGCAGGAGATAGAATACTCTCCTCGCCTGCAGCGACCGCGCCTTCGGTTATTTTGATTCCGGCCATCGTCTGCGGCTCTTCAATCAGGCCAGCTGTCCGACGACTTTTTCCAGAAGTCCCCAAGCCTCATCGCCATATTTGCCCTTCCACTCGGAATAGAATCCGGCGCTACGCAATGCCTCACGGAATGGAGCAGGATCGGGCGTATTGAATTCGAGGTTTTTGGACTTGAGATCCGCCTGCAAGGTCTCAGTCAATTTGGCAACATCGTCGCGCTCGGCCAGACCGGCAGCATTGATGTTTTTGGAAACAATTTCCTTGATATCGTCCGGAAGCGCTTCCCAGGCGCGGCGGTTCGACAGAAACCAGAATCCATCCCACATATGGCTGGTCAAGGAGCAGTATTTCTGGACTTCATAAAGCTTCGCAGTCGAAATAATGGCGAGCGGATTTTCCTGCCCGTCCACCACCTTTGTCTGCAGCGATGAGTAGACTTCATTGAAGTTAATGCTGGCTGGCGATGATTGGAAAGCCGTGAACATGGATGTCCATAAAGGGCTGACCGGTACGCGAATCTTGAAATTCTTGAGATCGTCGGGCGTTACAATTGGCTTTGTGCTTGATGTGATATGGCGGAAACCATTGTCCCAGATTTTGTCCATGGCAAAGAGATTGGACTTCTCGATCTGCGTACGCACATAGGCGCCAAGTTCACCGTCCATGGCCTTCCAGACCGTTGCACTATCGGGAAAGGCAAAACCGATACCGTTGATTGACGCGGCGGGCACGAGGGTCGAAAGAATAAGTCCAGACAGGGTGAAGAACTCGACCGCACCGGAACGCAATTGGCTCAATGTATCCGTGTCAGAACCGAGCTGGCTTGAGGGAAAGATCGACAGTTCAAACCGGCCGCCTGTCTCTTCCCTGATTTTGTCAGCGGCTTCTTTGGCTCGAATGTTCATTGGATGAGAAACAGGCAGGTTATTGGCATATTTATAAGAGAACTCAGCAGCCATGGCCGGGCGTCTCATAATAAATGGACTGGCAACCAGTGTTGAGCCAGCAGCCAGCAAGATCTGGCGACGTGAAAAATTGTTCATTGAAGTTCCTCCCGGGTATCTCTTGCAGTTCTGCGAACCTGCCGGATAGGGCAACCTCCATTGCCATATCGACACTGCGATCCATATTATAGAATGCGCTCTCTCCTCGTTCCTGGAAAATCATAAACAAACAAAGCGGTCTTGCAATCCTTTTTATGGCATTGTCTTATAAGATTGAATCTTGATCCACATTATGGACCTTTGGGAAACGGAAGATGGAACAGCGTGTCGCGTCGACATCCGGCCTTAGCGGTGCACAAAGCGTAGACAGGGCGCTTAGTCTGCTAAGCCTCGTCAGCTATTTTGGAGACCAGGGCTCGACCCTTAGCGAGCTTGTTGAACAAGGCGGCTTGAACAAGCCGACGACACGCCGCCTGCTGCTTGCATTGATGCGTTCGGGCATGCTGGAGCAGGACGAGATGACCCGGCGTTATTTTCTCGGTGAGGAGGCTTACATTCTTGGCACACTGGCTTCGCGCCGCTATGGCCTGCTCCAAATTTCCCGCGACAGCCTGACAACGCTCTCCGCCAAGACCGAAGACACAAGCTTCCTTTCAATTCAGCGGGAAACGTCCTCCGTATGCCTGCACCGCGAGGAAGGCACATACCAAATTCGCACCCATGCCTTGCAAGCGGGCTATCGCCATCCGCTTGGCGTAGGCGCCGGTTCTTTGGCCATTTTATCAGCTTTGCCAGACGAGGAAATCGAAGCCATACTCGAAGCAAACGATCCGGTATTGCAAGCGGAATACCCCAATCTGGGACCCGCTCAAATCCGGGATGATGTTGCGACAACCAGGGAAGCTGGCTTTGCGCTCAATCCGGGCCGAATCCTTGCAAACTCCTGGGCAATCGGGCTTGCGATACACCATCCTGATGGGCGTCCTGCGGGCGCTTTAAGCATTGCCGCCATCGATAGCCGTATGCAGCCCGCCAGGCAGATCGAGCTTGTCGCGCTTATGCAGGTGGAGGCAAGGAAGATTGAGGCGCGGCTCGCCCATCTTCAACCTTTGAATGGGCGGATAAAACGTCCTGTCAATCCAGCAAGGCTGGGAACAAAGGTCGAGGGAGCAAATTAATGGCGCAGGCTGAGGGGCTGGCTATTTTGCCTATGAGCAAGCGGGTGATGAACCTTGCCAATTTCCTGAGTGAGGCCGCGCGGCGGTTTCCCAAAGAAATCGGGTTTGTCTGGGGAAATAAAAGCTGGACCTGGTCGCAGATTGACCAGCGCGTCAATGCGATGGCTACAGCCTTGCAAAGCAAATTTGGCGTTGTGCGGGGCGATCGCATTCTCATCCAGTCGCAAAACTGTAACCAGATGTTTGAATCAATGTTTGCCTGTTTCAGGCTTGGGGCCGTATGGGTACCGGCAAACTTCCGGCAAACACCGGAGGAAGTAGCCTATCTTGCCAGTGCCAGTGGGGCAAAGGGCATGATATGCGCTAACGCCTTTCCCGACCATGCCGCTGCATGCCGCGCCTCAAGCAACGAACTGGAATTCATCGTCAGTATTGGCACGAGCAAGTTCGGCGATGAGTATGATGATCTGGTTGACGCATTTTCCGGCCAGACAACGCAAATGGCTTTGGTTAATCACGACGACCCCTGCTGGTTTTTCTTCACCTCCGGCACAACCGGCAGACCGAAGGCCGCCATTTTAACCCATGGGCAAATGGCTTTTGTCATCACAAATCACCTTTGCGACCTGATGCCGGGAACAACACATAAGGACGCTTCGCTCGTCGTTGCTCCTCTGTCTCATGGTGCCGGTATCCATCAGCTCACGCAGGTGGCGCGAGGCTCGAAAACCATTTTGCTGCCTACGGAAAAGTTCGATGCGGCGGAAGCTTGGCGACTGGTGGAAGAATGGAAGGTGAGCAACATGTTCACCGTTCCGACGATCCTCAAGATTCTGACCGAAAACCAGTCGGTCGCAACCTATGATCATTCATCGTTGCGTTATGTGATTTATGCTGGCGCTCCAATGTATCGCACCGACCAGATCCACGCACTCAAGACGCTGGGGCCGGTCCTTGTCCAATATTTCGGCCTCGGGGAAGTAACGGGAAACATCACCGTCTTACCGCCCGCATATCATTTTGCAGAAGACAACGCGCAGGCAAAAATCGGTACTTGCGGATTTGCCCGCACCGGAATGCAGATATCCATTCAGGATGATAATGGCAACGAAGTCAGCGCCGGTGCAACGGGCGAGATCTGCGTCATAGGCCCGGCGGTATTTGCGGGCTATTACAACAATCCCGAAGCCAATGAGAAAGCATTTCGTAATGGCTGGTTCCGGACTGGCGACCTCGGTCATCTGGACGAGGAAGGCTTTCTTTTCATCACTGGCCGCGCCTCTGACATGTATATTTCGGGCGGTTCCAATGTTTATCCCCGTGAGATCGAAGAAAAAATCCTCACCCATCCGGACATAAGCGAAGCAGCGGTGATTGGTATTCCCGATCCCGTATGGGGCGAGGTCGGGCTTGCGATCTGCGTGGCAAAAGCTGGCGCGGCGCCCGACGGCGCGGCCATTATCGATTGGCTTGGAAACAAGATGGCGCGGTACAAACTGCCCAAGCGTCTTGTTTTCTGGCCTGAAATGCCAAAGTCCGCATATGGAAAAATTGCCAAGAAGCTGATACGGGACGAGCTCATCAGGCGAAAGGAACTCGACGCCTGATTTCTCCAAACTCGAGCAGGCTGCGTGTGAAACCAAAAGAGATCGCGATTATCGGGGGTGGCCCCGCCGGTCTGGCAGCAGCAGAGGAACTGTCTTTTTCCGGTCATTCGATAACTGTCTATGACAGCATGCCAACGCTCAGCCGGAAGTTTCTGCTGGCCGGAAAGTCAGGGCTGAATCTCACCCATGCGGAAGACTATAGGCAATTTGTGATGCGCTTTGGTTCGGCGTCAGATCGTTTGCGCCCGGCGCTTGACGCTTTTGGTCCGCAGGCCGTTCGAGCATGGGCAGAAGAGCTCGGTGTTGAAACCTTCATTGGCACATCCGGCCGTGTATTTCCAACAGCGATGAAGGCTTCCCCTCTCCTGCGAGCGTGGTTAAAACGGCTGGAAACATACGGTGTAAAAATTCGTACACGCCACCGCTGGACCGGGTTTTCTGGGAGAGACTATCTGTTTGATACGCCGGATGGTCAAAAAATGATGCAGCCGGATGCGGCTTTGCTTGCACTTGGTGGTGCAAGCTGGCCGCGTCTTGGCTCCGATGCCAGCTGGCTGCCATGGCTGCAAAATGCCGGTGTGAATGTTGCTAGCTTTCAACCGGCCAATTGCGGCTTTGAGGTCGCTTGGGATGACATGTTCCGGGAACGTTTTGCCGGTGCGCCCGTCAAATCCGTGACAGCCACTTCCGATGCCGGTATAATTCCCGGCGAATTCGTGATTACCCGCCACGGCATTGAGGGCAGTCTCGTCTACGCGCATGCAGCGAACCTGCGCGAGCGACTGGCATCCCAGGGCGAAGCTGCGCTTCTGGTGGACCTTGTGCCGGGCCGAACGCTGGAACGCTTGGTCAAAGATCTGGCGCGGCAAGGCGGCAAATCAAGCTTTTCGAACCGCCTGAGAAAGGGCGCGGGAATTGATGGCGTGAAGTTGGCTTTGTTGCGTCATTTCGCTGACGACACCGATCTGACAAACCCTGAAAGTACCGCACGGCTCATCAAGCATTTGCCTATCTCTGTTTCAAGACCCCGCCCGATAGCAGAGGCAATATCCTCCGCGGGCGGTATTCGTTGGGACAGTGTTGGCGAAAACTACATGCTCAAAGCAATCCCCGGTCTCTTCGCTGCCGGAGAAATGATTGATTGGGAAGCACCGACAGGAGGATATCTGCTCACGGCTTGCTTGGCTACGGGCCGCGCAGCAGGGCGCGGCATTGCCGAATGGCTAAAGTGCTAGCCATTTTTCAATGCCAATTGCCGCCAGAAAGTCTTCATCATGACTAACGACAAGCAATGCACCGTCATAAGCGTTCAGTGCCGTTTCGATTGCTTCAACCGACATAAAGTCAAGATGATTTGTAGGCTCATCGAGAATCAGCAGATCAGGAGGTGCGTTACTGCCCAACACACAAGCCAGCCCGGCGCGAAGTATCTCTCCCCCGCTTAAGGAGGAGGCCAGCCGTAGCGCACTATCGGCCCGGAAGAGAAACCGTGCCAATGCAGCACGGCAATCATTGTCCGTACTGTCGGGATTCAGGCGTTTGAAATTTTCCAAAATCGTGCTTGCAGGATCAAGCAGGCTGACACTCTGGTCCAGCATGGCGAATGGCCCCGAGCGGTGAATTCTTCCGCTTCTGGGAAGAAGCTCGCCCATTGTGAGACGAAGGAGAGTGGTTTTGCCTGAACCATTGGGCCCTGTAATGGCCATGCGTTCGGAGCCAGTTATTGTAAAGGAGAGATCGTTGATTATCGGAGCCTGCATGTCCGGCCCACCGAATACCTCATCAAACGCAAGTACAATTTTTCCAGCCGGTGTGCGGGATGCCCCGATCTCGAAGGAGAGTGACTTTAGGCGCTCAATGTTCGAGACGGCCGATTGCAGTTTCTGTTCAGCCTTTTGACGCTGCCTGTCTGCCAATTGCTTGCCACGTCCGGAGCTTTGCTCCGCGCGATCTTCACGTGCGTCCAAAATGAGCTTGCTGAGGCCCGCTTTGCCGCGTGAACGTTTTCCCGCAGAATCCTTTTTGGCCTTGCGCTCTGCAGCAATCTGTATCTTGCGGGAGAGCAGCGCGGCATCGCGTTCGGCAACGATCAATTCGCGTTCTGCTGCTTCTACCTCCCGGCCTTTCTGTTCTTTATAATCGTCCCAATTGCCGCCATATGTTTTTACGCCAAGCCCGGACAATTCGACGATCCGGTCCATCTGGCGGAGTATCTGCCTGTCGTGGCTGACAACCAATGCCCCTCCTTTCCAATGGAGGAGAAAGTCCGTCACGGCCTCCCTGCCCTCACGATCAAGATTGTTGGTAGGCTCATCAAGCAGAATAAGATCAGGCTTGCTGAAGATCAGGGCGGCAAGTGCAATTCTGGTTCTTTGTCCGCCACTTAATGTCGACAGATCACGTAGCGGGTCACATTCCTGCATTCCCACTTGTGCCAATGCCTCGATCAACCGTGATTGGAGAGTCCAGTCCGCCTTCTCAAAGTCGGCGGGCGTGCCATTGCCAGCCATAATCCGCCATATCGTTTGATAGGCTTCGGCAACGCCCATCGCGTCGACAACCGTTCTGAAATCTGAGTTTTGAACAGATTGTTCAAGAAGGCCAAGAGAGCCTGTTCGACTGACCGTGCCGGATTGCGGGGCAAAGTCACCCGCAACGAGTTTTAAAAGAGTGGATTTGCCCACACCATTGCGCCCGACAAGGCCGGTACAACCACGCTCAAGACTGAGGTCCAGGGATTTGAAGAGTTCGCGGCCTTCAGCCGTGGTGTGGGAAACATTCTGCAGAATGAGAAGAGCTGACATGACCAACCGATAATTCAATTGCGGATAAGGCGAATGAAGTCTCGGTTGTAATTTTCATTGTCGTAAGCTCCTGCGTATGTCCCCAAAAACTAGGTGCGGAATGTTGTAATATCAAGGCAGCCAGAACGAAGCTGTGTCAGTCATCTGCTTTTTGGCGTGAAACATTCATCTCCGTACGCTCTCTTGCCATGGTGGTAACGGCGGAGCGAAGTCCCGGATATCGCGAGGCGAAAATATTGAAATCCCGGCGGTCAAGGACCAGAAACTGACAGAAATCGATCGCCACGACATCCGCAGTGCGACGTCCGCCGCTCAAGAGCGCCATTTCGCCGAAAAATGCACCGGCATTCAACGGAACATCACCGCTGTCCAGCCGGACTTCCACAGCACCAGCAACGATGAAATACATGCCGTCACCACGATCGCCGACGCGAATGACGCGCTCGCCGGGAGATGCTGATTTGGGTCTGAACAGCAAGAACAACTCTTCGCGCGATGTCTTGTCGAGCTGCGAGAAAAGTGGGAACGTTTCAATAAGCTGCTTAAGCTCCTGCTGGTGCTTCTTGTCGCGCTCTTCACCCGCGACCCTTATAATGGCCAGTTCGCGCTCCAGCTTCTCATGCTTCATTTTCCCATGCCGGTCGCACCAGATGGGCCACTTGATCAGGGCGGTCTTCTTAAGCCTTTCGGCGGCAGCAAAAATCAGCGGGTTGAGAGTAATCGAAAGGATCGCGCCCGCCAGAATGAGGTCTTGCCCCTCCTTGGGAAGAAGCTTCAGCGAAACGCCAAGCCCTGCAAGAATGAAGGAAAATTCGCCGATCTGGGCAAGTCCTGCTGCAACTGTCAGGCCAAGGCCGATCGGATAACGAAGAGCCAGCACAATCCCCAAAGCGATAACGGATTTTCCAAGGATAATGATCAGCAGAGTTCCGACGACCGCCAATGGTTCGCGCAACAGAATGGAAGGATCAAAGAACATCCCGACTGATATGAAAAACAGAACCGAAAAAGCATTCTGGAGCGGCAGTGAATCGGCAGCAGCCCTGTGGCTCAGATTTGACTCACTCATGACGACGCCCGCAAAGAAGGCGCCCAACGCAAATGACACACCAAAAACTTCGGCAGAACCGAACGCAATTCCCAAGGCGATTGCCAGCACGGAAAGCGTGAACAATTCGCGCGAACCCGTACGTGCGATCAGCGTAAGAAGCCACGGCACGACCTTGGGGCCAAGATAGGCCGCCATTATCGCAAAGGCTGCAACTTTCAGCAGCGTAATTGCAAGGTTAAGCGCAAGCTGTGTTCCACTAATGCCCGTGCCGGTTGCACCGAGAACTTCAGCCAATGCAGGAAGCAGAACCAGGGCCAGAACCATGGCCAAATCTTCAACAATCAGCCAACCAACTGCAACGCGCCCGCTCGCGCTGTTAACGAGATTGCGCTCTTCCAGCGCTTTGAGAAGCACGACCGTGCTCGCGACGGACAGGCTAAGCCCGAAAACAACCCCGGCACCAATACCCCATCCGAAAAAAGAACTAAGGCCAATCCCCAACAAACTGGCAAGGAGTATCTGGATGATCGCGCCCGGCACAGCAATATTGCGGACGGCCAGAAGCTCCGATGCGGAGAAGTGCAACCCCACGCCGAACATGAGCAGTATGACGCCCATTTCGGAAAGTTGGCCCGCAAGTCCGCTATCGGCAATAAAGCCGGGCGTGAAAGGCCCCAGAAGAATGCCTGCGAAAAGATAGCCCACCAGCGGCGGCAACCATAATCTGTCAGCCAGATAGCCGCAAATAGCTGCGGCCACGAAGCTGACGGCAACTGTCGAGATCAAAGCTACTTCGCTGTGCACATCAACCCTTGGCGTTCCAGATTGCATTGATAAGTGAAACTATGAAGCGCGAGCCCCAGGCTATTTCAGCCCAAAGTTTCGATAAGAACGCTTACCACTAAATGCAACCAGAATCTCAATGCCGGATTGAATGCCGTGCCGTGTGCACCTCAATATCAGATCAGCTGACCTCTCTTGTTACGCTGGGGATCGCAGCAGTGCCTGCGCCATGCAGTGGATTCCGCCGCCGGTTTTGGAAATCTCGCTCATATCGACTGCCGCAACTTCAAATCCTGTCGCCCTCAGCTTTTCGATCAACGTCTTGCTTGATGTCGGTGCGATGATGCGATCCTTGCCGAGCGACATAAAATTGCACCCAAGATTCATCGTATCCTGAAAAGGCACATCGATTATTTCATGTCCCTTTGCTTTGAGCCAATCGACAATGCCAGGTTCCGTACAGGCAAGGCAAACGGCAGTGAGCTTTGGCGCGATCGGCACGACCATCAGATCAATGTGGACATAATATTCGTCGATAAAGGCAAGCCGTGTTTCCCAACCTTCTTTGCGGAACCACTCCTCGACTTGGCGTGCCCCCTCTTCCTGCGTCCGCGCACCGCCGCATCCGATCAGGACGCAGCCTTCTTCAATGACGTTAAAATCGCCACCCTCAAAGGTTCCGGCTGTGACCATATCGTAGATCGGAATACCCAGCCGTTCATAGGTGCGGATCGCCGCGTAGTTTTCTCCGCGTCGCCACCAGTTCGCCATGGCGGTGATGATTGCGCCATAGGGCGTCATGACGCTGGAGTCCCTTGAATAGACCTGCATGGGCAATTCAGGTTCCGGCTCGTGCCAGTGAATATTCACGCCGAAATGTTCGTAGGCGGCCACCAGCTCCTTATGCTGCGCCTGCGCGGTTTGAATGTTGCAGGGAGCTTCACGCAAGTGTTTTCGGGAAAGTGAACTGGTTGCCATATGGCGTAGAAATGCCGGCGATCCCAGCAACACATCAGTCAGCGGATCGGTCTCGTTGCGAAACCCCCAATTGACAAGCGGCTTTGTAGCGCCATTGGGGTTTCGCCGCTTCAATGTGAAAGCATCGGCATCAAAACCATTCTCGTGACGTGTCATTGCTTTCTCCTCATTATGCGGCGTTTGGTATCCACCACTCGGTTCCGCGCGCGGTTGTTATGTATTCGGGCCAACGGAAATGAATTGGCGGTGCGTAATCGCATAGCGGCGCGATCCAGTTGGAACCGCCGACACCGCCGCCTGTCCGTTCAATAAACTCATCTTTTGCCCCACGACGGGCCTCGCCATCTTCAAGCAAGCGCAATGCCGTCAGGGCCACTGTCTTTGCGGCGCAAACAATCATCGGATCAATCGTTTCCGATATTCCGCCAAGGGCATTCATGACCCAGCCCGGATAGGCTTTACCCTTTGGCGCTTTCAACGCCGGACGAGCCACGTAGAAGCGCACTGTCGGCGCATGCCAGGTCATGTCGGTGTAGTCATCGGAGGTCGAATTCAACTGCGAGGGGGGCAAGTCACGCCGTAATATGGCTTCTGCATCCTGCGGTGAAATTAAACGCTCGCACTCATCCAGAAAGGGGTCGTCCATGGCGTCAATACCGGCATTGACTTGAATCTCTCGCGCGATTGCTTTTGCAGCCTCGTCCCATTGCGGAGCACCAACATATTTGAGCGCTTCCCAGGTAATATTTGCCATTGCGTGGTTGGCAAGACCGGGCCGAGACTTACAGACCCAATGCCGCTCAACCCTGCAACCGGACATTGCCGCAGCATGCTCGGCGTTTCGATCCAGCGCGGCGGTAATCTTCTCAGCCATGGCGATAGTCGGAACGCGCATCATATACTGAATTTCGGCAAGCCCAGCGGGCAGATTGTCAGCTGTTGCCTGCCCTGCAGTGAGAATTGCCTCGCTGATCGACCAGCCGCCCTGATGCGGCAACATGGAATCGCGCAAGGCTTTTGACGCCATATACATCATCATCAGCGCATCATTGGCTCCGGGCGCACGCACAGCGGAATGTGATTGCGGAATGGGAGCGCCATCGCTCAACCCCCAAAGTTCAGGCTGATCGCAGATGAATCGATAGATCATCGAATAAGCAGCGCCACAATGCGTATCCCACCGGACAGTGTTGCACAGAGGCAGCATATAGAACGGATGGAACGAGATCATGCCATCCAATCCGTCATAATAACCTTTGGCTGCGTGGATGGGCTTGGAGCCGCGCACTTTCTCTGCCGGCTCTCCGGTAAATCGCAGGGTTCCGGCAATACCGTGTTTTTCCATTGCCGCCTTTGTGGCCAAGAGACCTCCAAGAGCAGATATTCCGAGTCCCGAATGCGGGTCAGTATGACCACCAGCATGCTCACTCAGTCCGGAGCGCGGTTGCCGCGACGTGGTAGCGGCCTGGCAATTGCCGGGCACCGCATCGTACTCTGCATACATGCCAATGGTTGGCGGCTGTCCCGACATTCCTGCTTTATTGGTCCAATGCGCACAAAATGCAGTCGGCATGCCAGCAGAACCGGCCTCTACATCAAAGCCTTCCTGCCGCAAGCGATGAACATACCAATCTGCAGATCGGTACTCGCGCCAGGCGGTTTCTCCGAAATCAAAAATAGTGCGTGCCGATGCCGAGAGATCAGCCTTGTGATCATCAATGAAATTGAGTGCTGAGACCGATGCTTCCGTGACCACAATTATCTCCCGTCAGACGGCAGATAATCATCTGGATGCAGGGAGAAAAAGTGATATGTTTTCTCAAAACGTGCAAATTCTATTCACCTCTTATCGAAGGCATCGCATGAGAATACCCTCAACTCAGGCGCTTCGCGCACTTGAAAGCTTTGCCAGACATGGCAGCGTTTGGCGGTCTGCGGAAGAACTGCACCTGACGAGAAGCGCGGTCAGCCACCAGCTTCGTCTGTTGGAACGCGACCTTGGATTCGAGCTTTTGCAGCGGGATGGCAAGGGTGTTACCCTTACGCCGAGGGGACGAAAATATGCCAATGACGTACGCAAGGCGCTCATCGTCATCGACGATGCTGGCGGGCGACATAGCCCTGCAAGCACTGGCGGGACATTAACTGTCAGTTGCACGTCCGGCTTCGCATCGCTTTGGCTCTGCACACATATCGCGGAGTTTCAGGAGAAATATCCCGATATCGCCCTGCGGATTGTCACTCCGCGCAAACTTGATGACGTAACTGCGCCGGGCGTTGACCTCTTTATCGCTTTTGGTGATGGCAATTGGCCCAACAGGGCCGTCGATCTGCTTTGCGAGATCGAGTTTACTCCGCTGTGCAGCCCTGTTCTGCTCAACAAATTGGGTGGGTTAGCCGAACCCAAGGATATATTGCGGGCACCTTTGCTGCATCTGGTCGATTTCGAGGATTGGACGCTCTGGCTGGCCTTGGCAAATGTCGACAACCCTGACTCAGAGCGCGGAATTGTGTTTTCCGATATGAACCTTGTGTTTTCGGCAGCGATCACGGCGCAGGGGATTGCAATCGGCGACAAGCTGACATGCCGGAAGGCAATGAGAGGCGGCCAGCTCATTCAGCCGTTCGATCTCGCTATCAAATCACCAAAGTCGTATTTTCTTGTTACCGATTATGCGAGAATGGATCATCCGGCGCAGCTCGCCTTTACTGAATGGCTGAAGTCCCGGCTTTCTCAAACCCGCAACGCCTAAAACGCATCGTGGGATAGATTCGGCAGTGGCGTGAATTATTTTCACGTGTCAGGGTAATATAATTCAATTGTCGTTATTGCAGATTGTGCCTAGGCTTCATTAAAAAGAAGGGGAAAGAGGTTCAATCAATGCCTCAAAGCATGCAGCCGGGCGACGCGAAAGCCGCCGAGATCAAGGCTATATCTATTGGCAAAACATTTGGCGCATTTCATGCGCTCAAAGACCTGTCGCTCGACATCAAGCGCGGCGAATTTTTGACTCTTCTGGGGCCTTCGGGGTCGGGCAAAACCACGTTTCTGATGATACTGGCGGGCTTCCTTGCCCCAACATCCGGCAAACTGGTGATGGACGGCAAAGACATTACCAATATACCCGCTGAAGATCGCTCCTATGGTATGGTCTTTCAGGGATACGCCCTCTTCCCACATCTGACTGTCGAGCAGAACATCGCTTTTCCACTCAAGGTACGCCGCCAATCTGCTGCCGATATCAAGCGCAGGGTCGGTGAAATGGTTGAGCGTGTCGGCCTTGTCGGCCACGAGAAGAAACTGCCAGCCAAACTTTCCGGCGGCCAGCAGCAACGCGTTGCGCTTGCCCGTGCTTTGGCGTTTGAGCCTTCCGTACTGCTGCTAGACGAGCCATTTTCGGCCCTTGACAAAAATCTGCGTGAAATGATGCAGGAAGAAGCCAAGCGGCTGCATCAGGAAACCGGCACAACCTTTGTCTTCGTTACGCATGATCAATCCGAAGCGCTTGCTTTGTCATCCCGCGTTGCCATCTTCAATCATGGCGAACTGCTGCAGGCAGGCAAACCGCAGGAGGTCTATGAGCGACCGGCAAACCGTTTTGTTGCCGAATTCCTTGGCGAGATCAACCTTCTGCCGCTCGATACTGTTCAACTGGATGGTGAGCGTGCCGCAGGCAGATTTGAAGACCAGACGATCACTGTAAATAAATCATCGGCACTTGCAGGCAGGGCAGCGCTGGCGGCTATACGGCCTGAGCACATGGTCATTTCTGTGGAGCACCGGAAAGACAATTGCAACGCCATCACCTGCCGGGTCGAAGGAGCAACATATTTCGGGGCTTCGACCAAGTATCATTTACGAACACGCACCGGAACGAGCCTGGCGGTTTCAATGCCGACAGCGACGACCTCGCCCATAGAACCCAACACGAATGTGTGGGTGTCATGGCCGGAGCATCAGGGCTTTTTGCTGCCGAATGGGAGTTAGGCTGCATTCAGGAATGTGACAACAACAATCCAGAGGGAAACAAAATGGATCACGCATTTCAAAAAGACTGCCTCGAAATACTGGCCAGCAAAGTCGAGCGGGGCGAGATTAGCCGCAGGCGCTTTACGCAGATGGCTGCGATATTTCTGGCGGGTGCCCCAGCGCTTCTCCGGTCCACCGGTTCTTATGCTCAGGCCAAGGAGCTTGTGCTGGTCAATTGGGGTGGTGATGCCATGACTGCCTATGACAAGGCCTATGGCCAGCCCTTCACCAAGGAAAGCGGTGTTACCGTCAAGATGGACGGTTCAGGCCCCACGGAAGGAGCGGTCACAGCACAGTTCAAGAGCGGCAAACCGAGCTGGGACCTCCTTGATATCGATCCTTTCTCCGGTATTTCACTCGGCAAGCAGGGAATGCTTGAGCCAATCGATTACGCTATTGTAGACAAGAACAAGATGCGCCCCGGCTTTGGCTGGGACACAGCGGCATCAACCTATTTCTTCTCATACATCATTGCCTATGACTCTTCGAAATTTGGCGATCAGGTACCCACCGGCATGGCAGATTTCTTCGACGTGAAGAAGTTTCCCGGCAAACGCTCCATGTACAAATGGGGTGCGGCCATGTGGGAAGCGGCTTTGATGGCTGATGGGGTTGCACCGGAAAAACTTTACCCGCTTGATCTCAAGCGTGCCCACGACAAGATTGCTGCTTTCAAGGAAAATGTTGTGGCCTATTGGGGCGGCGGCGCAGAAAGCCAATCCGTTTTGATCGACGGTGAAGCCTCCATGGCATTGATCTGGTCGACGCGCGCGCAGCTTATCGAGCAGGATTCAGGCGGCACGATCAAATTCGTCTGGGATCAGGGCCTGATCTCACCCGGTGCTTTGGCCGTTATGAAAAACAACCCCGGCGGCAAGGACAATGCGATGAAATTCATCGCCAGCGCGCAGACCCCTGAGCGGCAACTTGAAATGTTCAATCTCCTGGGCCAAGGCCCAGCAAATCCGGCAACCGATGCGCTGATACCGGACGAGAAGAAACGGATAAACTGCGTTGATCCAGCCAACATGGCCAAGCAGGTCCCGCTGGACATGGAATGGTATGCCGAAAATTATGGCAAGGCATTCGACGAATATACAAAAGTCATTTCAGCCTGAGGAAAAATGGCGCGTGATCAATGATCCCGCGCCATTTTCCACACACTGCAACAAGGGACGTTGAATGGGCTCGGCAACCTCCAGAAAATTCCTGCTATTGGGACCATTGCTCCTGTTTCTGGGGCTCGCCTATGTCGTGCCTTTTCTGGGTGTGGTTCGTTGGAGCTTTACCTTGCCCGAGATCGGTTTTGGTCAGTATATAGCCGTGTTTACCGATCCGCTCGTCCAGTCTGTTTTCGTTCGCACACTGCGCATCTGCCTGATTGTAACCGCCGCCTCGCTCATCACAGCTTACGCAATCGCCTATGTCTGGGTGCGCGGCAGCTTAGTCCAACGCGCGCTCGCTGAATTTTGTATTCTTGTGCCCTTCTGGATTTCCGTGCTTACCCGTGCCTTTGGCTGGCTGGCGATGCTGTCCAATCGCGGGCTGATCAATACATGGCTGCAATCGGCCGGTATCATCAGTGAACCGCTTGCACTCGCCCGCAATGAGTTTGGCGTCATTGTCGGTATGACGCATTTCCTCATTCCCTTTGCTGTATTTCCCATCGCATCCGCCATGCGCAGCATCGATGAGCGTGTATTGCTGGCGGCGCGGGGCATGGGCTCATCCAGGAGCCGCACGTTCTGGACAGTTTTCCTGCCTTTGACCTATGGCGGATTGATCGGTGCCGCGCTCATCGTCTTCGTGTTTGCACTTGGGTTTTTCGTCACACCGGCGATCCTCGGAGGCGGTCGAAGCGTTATGGTAGCGGAGCTGGTTTATCTTCGCATCTTCCAGAGCCCTGACTGGGGACTTGGCGCCGCAATCAGCGTGGTACTGGTGCTGTTTATCGCGATTTTGCTGGCACTGCTGCGGCGCTTTATCAAACCCGCGCATATGGTGGGGTAGAGTCATGCAATCCTCACGCCCCGGTCCCGTACTTCTTATTCTTGCTACAGCCGTCGCACTCTTCCTGCTGATGCCGCTTGTTGCGGTGATACCGGTTTCATTCACCCCTGCCCGATTTCTTTCTATGCCAACCGGCAATCTCTCGCTTCGCCATTATCAGGCTCTTCTCGATAATCCGGCCTGGCTCCAGAGCATTCTGCTCAGTCTGCGCATCGGCATTGTGTCGAGCATTTTAGCAACAGCATTGGCGACCATGTTCGGACTTGGAATCTGGATGTTCCAGCCACGTTTTTCAGCCTTGCTGATCGGCTTCGTGCTGTTGCCGCTCATTGTTCCGCCAGTTGTTTCAGCCATGACGCTTTATTTCCTGATGACCACCCTGTCGAGCTTTAACAACTGGATCGGATATGATACCTGGCTCGGCGTTGCCCTCGCCCATGCTGTGATGATAACGCCCTTTGCGGTCGTCCTCATTCTTGTTTCCCTGTTTCAGGTTGACCGGCGCATAGATCTTGCGGCTCGCGGTCTCGGCGCCAATCTGGCCACCCGCGCATTCAAAGTCATCATCCCCAATATCAAATTTGGCATAGCGACAGCGGCGCTTCTGTCCTTTGTCCTTTCTTGGGAGGAAATCGGTGTCACCCTCTTCATTACCAGCGTCAATGCAATCACCCTTCCCCGGCTGATGTGGATGGGTCTGCGTGACAATATTGATCCATCCATTGCCGCGATTTCGGTTCTTCTGATCCTTGTCACTGCCGCCATACTTGCCTTGAGAATTATCATTGACCGGCGCAAGGCCACGGACCCTCAATGATACCCGAAAATATCCTTGCCAAACTTGAACTCATCGTGGGTGCCAGCGGGCTAAAGACCGGAGAAGCCCTCGCCATGATCCATCCGGGTTCCGACGAGCGTAATCTCGATGCCACCATAATGGTGACACCCCGAACCACCGGGGAAGTTTCTGCTGTCCTTCGTTTGTGCAACGAACAGCGGATTGCAGTTATTCCCCATGGCGGGCGGACAGGATTAGTGGGTGGAGCCGTATCCCTGGTTGGACAGATCATCCTCTCTTTATCATCAATGAACACTATCGAAATGGTGTCTGCATCCGCTGGCACAGCAATCGTTCAAGGCGGTGTCACATTGTTTGCGCTACAGGAAGCGGCGGCACATCATCATCTTTCCACAGGCATAGACATTGCATCACGCGGCACTGCCACGATAGGCGGAATGATCTCGACCAATGCCGGCGGCATGGAGGCTTTCCGGCACGGTGTCATGCGCCAGCGCGTACTCGGTCTTGAAGTGGTCCTCCCCGACGGGCGCGTCATGAGCGATATGGCGCAAGTGCCGAAATCAAATGAGGGATATGACCTAAAACAATTATTCATTGGCGCGGAGGGCACGCTCGGCATCGTAACGCGTGCGGTGATTAAACTTGCGCCTCCCGACGCATTGACCGCAACTGCGCTCGTCGCCTGCCAATCGGCGGCTGCCGCGGTTTTACTGTTCCATCAATTGCAAGCGAATCATGACGTGCATTTGCTGCGGGCCGAATTCATGGCGCAGGACTATTTCGTGGTGGCAGTCGATCATCTTGGACCGCCCTCGCTCGCTTCTATCGCGCAGGCTCCCATTTACCTGATCATCGAAACCGATGCTGCCGATCAGGCATCGGCGCAATCTGCTCTGGAAAATGCTCTGGCGCTGACCATAGAAGACGGCTTGGTTCTTGATGCAATTCTTGCGCAGAGCGTGAAGGAACGCCGTGAGATCTGGAACATACGCGAAGACAGCAGTGTCATTGATCGCGTCCACCCGAACGGTCACTGGTTTGATATTTCCGTCCCACTACAGCATCTGGAATCCTGGCTGAAACAATTCCACGAAGGAATTGCGATGCTCGGGCCAAATGTTCACGGTTTTGCCTTTGGCCATCTGGGAGACGGAAATCTGCATATTGGCGTCGCCGGAATATCCGACAAGAAAGCAGTAAAGTCGCTGATCTATGCTACCTTGCGGGAAATGGGCGGATCGTTTTCTGCGGAACACGGAATTGGACTGGACAAGAAAACGGAGTTGGCGAGGCTTGCTGATCCGGTCAAGCTCGATCTGATGCTTTCACTCAAATCTCTGCTCGATCCCAACGGCATCATGAATCCCGGCAAGGTGATCTGAATCAGCGGGGCTTATTAGCTTCACATTCGAGGCTGTTGGGCAATTAAACTTCGCTCGGCGGGCTCCTGCGGCACGCTGACCAACGCAAAGATCATCAAAACAATCCCTTATAACCAATTATTTTATTTATCTTTTTCTGCAAATTACAATCCTCCAGTTTAAGTCGCTCATCATCTACTTTAACTAAAAAGCCTAACCGATCAGAAATCCCAGTCCTCATCTTCCGTGGCGATCGCTTTGCCTATGACATAGGAAGAGCCGGAACCGGAAAAGAAGTCATGGTTTTCATCAGCATTCGGGGATAGCGCTGAAAGAATTGCCGGGTTGACCTTGCAGGCTTCCGCAGGAAAGAGAGCCTCGTAGCCGAGGTTCATCAGTGCTTTATTGGCATTATAATGAAGGAATTTCTTCACGTCCTCGGTCAGGCCGACGCCATCATAGAGTGTCTCGGTGTATTTTGCCTCATTGTCGTAGAGTTCAAGCAGAAGATCGAAAGCGAAATCCTTGATTTCCGAACGGCGCTCCTCACCAAGACGTTCCAGTCCGCGTTGAAACTTATATCCGATGTAATAGCCATGCACAGCTTCATCCCGGATGATGAGGCGGATCATGTCGGCAGTATTGGTCAGCTTGGCGCGGCTCGACCAGAACATCGGTAGATAGAAGCCGGAATAAAACAGGAAGCTCTCCAGGAACACGCTGGCAATCTTGCGCTTGAGAGGATCGGGATTGCGGTAATGTTCGAGGATCAGCGCGGACTTCCTCTGCAAATGCTCATTTTCCTCGGACCAGCGATAGGCATCATCAACGTCAGGTGTCGAGCACAATGTGGAGAAAATGGACGAGTAGGAACGGGCATGCACGGCCTCCATGAAGGAGATGTTGGAATAGACTGCTTCCTCATGGGGAGTGATCGAATCTTCCATGAGTTTTGGCGCGCCAATGCTGGTCTGGATTGTATCGAGCAGGGTCAGCCCCGTGAACACACGAATGGTAAGCTGCTGTTCCTCGGGTTTGAGTGCAGCCCAGGACGGAATATCATTCGACAGCGGCACCTTTTCCGGCAGCCAGAAATTTCCGGTAAGCCTGTTCCAGACCTCAAGGTCCTTGTCATCCTCAAGGCGGTTCCAGTTGATGGCGCGAACGGCTGCAGGAAGCTTTACAGCTTTATTCTTGATTTGAATGTTCATTGTTTCCCCGGAAATCAAAGCGTGCAGGATACGCAGCCCTGCACTTCCGTGCCGGACAGAGCCATTTGACGAAGACGGATATAGTAGATTGTCTTGATGCCTTTCTTCCAGGCATAGATCTGCGCCTTGTTGATATCGCGCGTGGTCGCGGTATCGCGGAAGAAGAGCGTCAGCGACAAGCCCTGATCGACATGCTGCGTTGCTGCAGCATAGGTATCGATGATCTTTTCCGGGCCAATCTCATAGGCGTCCTGATAGTAATCAAGATTATCATTGGTCAGAAACGCGGCCGGGTAGTAGACGCGGCCGATCTTGCCCTCCTTGCGGATTTCGATCTTCGACACGATCGGATGGATCGAGGAGGTTGAGTGATTGATGTAGGAAATGGAGCCCGTGGGCGGCACAGCCTGCAGGTTCTGATTGTAAAGACCGGATACCACCACAGCCTCTTTCAGTGCCAGCCAGTCGGCCTGTGTCGGGATCGCAATGCCAGCTGTTTCGAACAATTCGCGGACCCGCTCAGTTGCTGGCAGCCATTCCTGCGCCGTATACTTGTCGAAATATTCTCCAGATGCATATTTCGAGTTCTCGAAGCCCTTGAAGCTTTGGCCGCGTTCAACCGCTAGGCGATTGGATGCGCGAACGGCGTGATAGGTCACGGTGTAGAAATAGATATTGGTGAAATCGATACCTTCGTCAGAGCCGTAATAAATGCGTTCGCGGGCCAGGTAACCATGCAGATTCATCTGCCCAAGGCCGATGGCATGGCTGTCATCATTACCCTTTTCGATAGAAGGCACCGACGAGATATGGCTCATGTCCGAGACGGCGTTCAGCGCCCTGATGGCCGTTTCGATGGTTTTGCCAAAATCCATTGAATCCATTGCGGCGGCAATATTCAGCGAGCCGAGATTACAGGAGATATCCTTGCCCATATGGCTATAGGACAGATCGGCATTGTATTCGCTCGCCTCGCTGACCTGAAGGATTTCCGAGCACAGATTGCTCATGGTGATGCGCCCTGCAATCGGGTTGGCGCGGTTCACTGTGTCCTCGAACATGATGTAGGGATAGCCGCTTTCGAACTGGATTTCGGCCAAGACCTGAAAGAAGTCGCGAGCCTTGATTTTCTTTTTGCGGATACGCGAATCTGCGACCATTTCACGGTACTTTTCTGTCACCGAAATTTCCGTAAAGGCCACGCCGTAGACCCGCTCTACGTCATAGGGAGAGAACAGATACATATCCTCATTGTTCTTCGCCAATTCGAAAGTAATATCCGGCACGACAACGCCGAGCGACAGCGTCTTGATACGGATTTTCTCATCCGCATTTTCGCGCTTGGTATCGAGGAAACGCATTATGTCGGGATGATGTGCGTTCAGATAGACCGCACCTGCCCCCTGTCTTGCACCAAGCTGGTTGGCATAGGAAAAACTATCCTCCAAAAGCTTCATGACTGGAATGATGCCGGATGACTGATTTTCAATCTGCTTTATCGGCGCGCCCGCTTCACGGATATTGGTGAGCGACAACGCAACGCCTCCCCCGCGCTTGGAGAGCTGCAGGGCCGAGTTGATACCCCTCGCGATTGATTCCATATTGTCTTCAATTCGGAGCAGAAAGCAGGACACCAGCTCGCCGCGCTGTTTCTTTCCCGCATTGAGAAAAGTGGGAGTTGCAGGCTGGAAACGCCCGGAAATGATCTCGTCAACCATATCCCGCGCCAGGGTTTCATTTCCTTGCGCCAGCGTCAGCGCCACCATGCAGATGCGGTCCTCGTAACGCTCAAGATAGCGTTTTCCGTCAAAGGTCTTCAGCGTGTAGCTGGTGTAATATTTGAATGCGCCAAGAAATGTTGGAAACCTGAATTTCTTGGCATAGGCATGGTCAAACAGATCGCGCATGAAATTGAAGGAATATTGATCAAGCACCGCGCGCTCATAATAGCCTTCGGTTACCAGGTAATCGAGCTTCTCGCGCAAATTGTGAAAGAACACCGTATTCTGGTTCACATGCTGCAGAAAATACTGCTTCGCCGCCATACGATCCTGATCGAACTGGATGTTGCCCTCCTCATCATAAAGGTTCAGCATCGCGTTCAGCGCGTGGTAATCCAGCACTGGTTCGTTGGCTTTCACTGGTCGTTCGAGCGTGAGCGTGTCCAAAATCGTTCCAATCCATGTTTGACGTTTACGACATCCTGCTCCGTGCCGATCAGCTCGAACCTGTAAAGGTAAGGCACCTGGCATTTGGCAGAGATGATGTCGCCGGCAATCCCGAAGGTCGCTCCGAAGTTACTGTTACCCGCGGAAATCACGCCGCGGAGGTTTAAACGGTTTTCCGCCTGGTTGAGGAAGCGGATCACCTGTTTTGGAACGGCACCCTTGCCGCCATCGCCGCTATATGTTGGCACGATCAAAATATAGGGTGCGTTGATCTTCAGCTCCTCACGAGAGCTGATCGGTATCCGTTGTGAGGTGAAGCCCAGCTTGGAAACAAAACGGTGGGTATTCTCCGACCTGCTCGAAAAATAAACGATCCCACTCATGACACCCATCCCTGTCAGGCAAGGGTGCTAATCATATCCGGGCGGAAACCGGCCCAGTGTTTTTCGCCGGCGACAACCACAGGTACCTGGCGGTAGCCGAGGCTCTGAACCAGTTCGAGAGCATCCTGATCGTTGGAAATATCAATAACGTCATACTCCATACCCTGCCGGTCAAGAGCTCGGGTCGTGGCGGTACACTGGACACAGGCCGGCTTGCTGTAAACGACAATATTCATGACTTCCTCATTTGATTTTGGTCGTGATAACATGGTCTGGCAGCTCTGATTGCTGCCAGCTAGTTTGGTTTAAAACTGTATGACTTACTCAAGTGCCGCCCGATTTACGGCGGGTCACCCACAATCAATGCGCTGGATAGGTTTCTCATGCACTTCACCCTGTAGCTCGCTCGTGGAGGGGCAGGGAAGCGTTTTACACGGAAAATCCCCGTGCATTGGCGCGACCGCTCCGGCACCCCGCCGGTGGACTCATCAGATCAAGGCAGGTCTCCTGGCTCGCAGATCAACGCACTTATTCTTGCCTTCCCGGGGCCTAGAGCCCCAGTGACAGTATCGAACACGTGCTAGCCGCTTACAGTTGCGGGGGCAGCTCCGGCATCACAGTACCTTATTGGCACCACTCACCGTATTCCCGTCTTAGCTTCCCACTCTCGCGAATCGGAAGAACCTTGAACACTATATATAGTAGTGGATGTTAAAAATCCGTCAACAGCTAGATCAAACCAAAATTGAAACTATGCACAGCTGCCAATCAATTTGGCGCTGCGCACGAAAATGGAATGAGTGAGGAAGGGACTACACGTCCTGATTGTCGGTCTGACGATTCAAGCTGAGGGCTATAAGCGTGCACACAGCACCGGAGAGCAGATAGCCACCCGCAGCTATCAGGCCGAAATGGCTGGATAGCAGCAGCGCGACCAGCGGTGCGAAACCCGCCCCGAACAACCATGCCATATCGCTGGTCAATGCCGAGCCGGTATAGCGGAACTTCTTTGAGAACCGCGAGGCCACTGAGCCGGATGACTGGCCGAAGGACAGACCAAGCAAAATAAATCCGAGGATCATGAAGATCAGTTCGCCGATGTCGCCGCCATCAAGCAATTGAGGAGCAAATCCACTGAACACGGCAATGGCTATGGCGGTGCCGCCCAGCAGATTCCGGCGTCCGACGCGGTCGGCAATCGTGCCCGACGCAAACACGGTAATGACGCCCACAGCCGCTCCGAATGCTTCAATCAAAAGAAAGCGGGCCGGGCCCTGATCCGTAAACAGGAAGACCCAAGACAGTGGAAATACCGTTACCATATGAAAGAGCGCAAAACTCGCAAGCGGTGCAAAAGCACCAATGACCACGTGGCGACCTTCATGCTGTAATGTGTTGGCCACCGTCGTTGGCTGCAGTTCTCTGCTTTCATATAATTTTGCATATTGCGGCGTAACAACCATTCGCAACCGTGCAAACAGCGCCACCACATTAATAGCGAAAGCAACGAAAAACGGATAGCGCCAGCCCCAGCTCAGGAAGTCTTCTGCGGAAAGATTGGCAACGAAAAATGCGAACAGCCCGGCCGCAACCATAAGCCCCAAGGGAGCACCGAGTTGCGGTATCATCGCATACCAGCCACGGCGTTGCTTAGGTGCATTGAGCGCCAGAAGCGATGCGAGGCCATCCCACTCACCGCCTAGCGCAAGCCCCTGTCCTATCCGGAACAGTGCCAAAAGCGCTGCAGATGCCCAACCGACCTGGGCATAACCGGGTAGGAACGCCACCGCAACGGTCGAGCTACCAAGCAGGAACAGGGCAATCGTCAATTTTACGCCACGGCCATAAGTGCGATCGATCTGCATGAAGATAACCGTGCCGATCGGCCGCGCAAGAAAGGCCAGCGCAAAAATACCGAACGAATAGATCGTACCCGTCAGAGCATCAACATAGGGGAACACCAGTTTCGGAAAGACCAGCACAGAGGCAATAGCATAGACGAAGAAGTCAAAGAATTCGGACGTTCTGCCGATAATCACGCCGATGGCAATCTCGCCAACGTTAACGTCGTCATGTCGCGAGTGAAGGCGCGTTGCGTCCTGCTCAAGCGTTGTCGAAGATGCCGCTCCTGTTTTCGCGCTCATTGCCCGGTGCGCTCCTCGATCAAATATTGAAACCGTTCAGGTCTGCTCGTTTGCGGTCACTGCTAGCGTATCCTTTATCATTGTGACACACTACGGGAGGATTGGGCAAATTGTCCAATGTCGCTCTGACTATGGTGCAGCTAGTGATGGCGCAACTAGGCGCTGTTTCCATTGACAGGAAGTCTCTTGAACCGTTTTTTTGCCATCGCCCTGCTTCCACTGCTTGCATTGCTTAGCGCGTGCAATGCCGTTGTCATGAGCCCGTCAGGCGACGTCGCCGTGCAACAGCGCGACCTGATCATTATTTCTACCGTCCTCATGCTTGTCATTATCATTCCAGTGATGGTGCTCACCGTGTTCTTTGCCTGGAAATACCGGCAGTCAAACACGGATGCGCCTTATGACCCGGAATGGGATCACTCCACCCAGCTGGAATTGATCATCTGGGCGGCGCCGCTGCTGATCATCATCTGCCTTGGCGCGGTCACCTGGATGGCGACACATTTGCTCGATCCCTATCGTCCGCTTGGACGCATTTCCCCCGGCAAAGCAGTTTCCGAAACGGTCAAGCCATTGCAGGTCGAAGTGGTCGCGCTGGATTGGAAGTGGCTCTTTATCTATCCGGAATATGGTATCGCCAGCGTCAATGAAATGGCCGCTCCCGTCGATCGGCCCATCGCTTTCCGGCTGACCTCCTCGGCGGTGATGAACTCGTTTTATATTCCTGCGTTAGCCGGGCAGATATACACTATGCCGGGCATGCAGACGAAGCTGAGCGCCGTCATCAATCACCCCGGCGAATATGAGGGCTTTTCGGCCAATTACAGTGGCGCCGGTTTTTCCGGTATGCGCTTCGCTTTTCACGGCCTGCCGGATGAGGGTTTTGAAAAATGGATTGCCGACGTCAAGTCAAAAGGCACCACTCTTGATCGGATGACCTATCTGCAACTGGAACAGCCCAGCGAAAAAGTACCGGTACAGCATTATGCAAGTGTTGATCCGGAACTGTTCAGCGCAGTTCTCAACCGATGTGTGGAACGCGGCAAGATGTGCATGAGCGAGATGGATGAAATCGATGCCAAGGGTGGTCTTGGCATGGCCGGCATTTATAATACTCGTTCACTGGAATACGATAAGTACACAAGGCGTGGCGGCGCTGTCTTTGGCCCTGATCCTGCATTTGTTGTTGGCATCTGCACCACGGAAGAAGCTCTGCAGGCGAGCATGAATATACAGACGCTGCCGTCCTTGAATACCTCTCCGTTTATTGGTGCGGGCCTTCCCCGCCCTTCGTCCACCCAACTGTTCGGTCTACAGCGCCGACCGTCTAATAGCTGAACGAAACGAGCCCGATATGTTTGATAATCCCGAACTTATAAAGCTGGTTTTCGGTAGGCTCACGCTGGAATCCTTCCCGCTGCATGAACCTATCCTTGTTGTGACCTTTATCGTGGTCGCGCTCGGAGGCATCGCCGTGGTCGGCGCGCTTACCTATTTCCGCCTTTGGGGCTATCTTTGGCATGAGTGGTTCACAACAGTTGACCACAAGCGCATCGGCATAATGTACATGATCCTCGGCATCGTCATGTTGCTGAGAGGCTTTGCCGACGCCATCATGATCCGATTGCAACAGGCAATGGCGTTTAATGGGTCCGAAGGATATCTCAACGCCCATCATTTCGATCAGATATTCACCGCGCATGGCGTGATCATGATCTTCTTCGTGGCAATGCCTCTTGTTACCGGCTTGATGAACTTTGTTGTCCCATTGCAGATCGGTGCCCGGGACGTATCTTTTCCATTCCTCAACAATTTCAGCTTCTGGATGACTGCCGCTGGCGCGGCACTTGTAATGATGTCGCTGTTTGTGGGCGAGTTTGCCAGGACCGGCTGGCTGGCCTATCCGCCGCTTTCGGGTATCGGATACAGTCCGGACGCCGGTATGGACTACTACATATGGGCGCTGCAAATAGCGGGCATAGGTACGCTGCTGTCGGGCGTCAATCTGCTCGCAACCATCGTCAAGATGCGCGCGCCGGGCATGACCATGATGAAGCTTCCGATCTTTACGTGGACCGCTCTTTGCACCAACGTTCTGATTGTGGCCGCCTTCCCTGTCCTGACGGCAGTGCTGGCTTTGCTCACTCTCGATCGCTATGTCGGCACGAACTTCTTCACCAACGACTTTGGCGGCAATCCGATGATGTATGTCAACCTCATCTGGATTTGGGGTCATCCGGAAGTCTATATTCTCATTCTGCCCGCTTTCGGCATATTCTCCGAAGTGACATCGACCTTCGCCAGCAAACGTCTGTTTGGCTATACCTCGATGGTTTATGCCACCATCGTTATTACCATTCTTGCCTATCTGGTCTGGCTTCACCACTTCTTCACCATGGGTTCGGGTGCGAGCGTGAACTCGTTCTTCGGCATCACCACGATGATCATTTCGATCCCAACCGGGGCGAAAATATTCAACTGGCTCTTTACGATGTATCGCGGGCGCATTCGATTTGAACTGCCCATGATGTGGACGATTGCTTTTATGCTTACCTTCGTGATTGGCGGCATGACAGGCGTTCTGCTCGCGGTGCCTCCGGCTGACTTTGTGCTGCACAACAGCCTGTTTCTTGTTGCGCATTTCCATAATGTGATCATCGGCGGTGTTCTGTTCGGGCTTTTTGCCGGTATCTATTACTGGTTCCCGAAAGCTTTTGGTTTCAGGCTCGATCCATTTTGGGGCAAGATGTCTTTCTGGTTCTGGGTCGTGGGATTCTACTTCGCCTTCATGCCGCTTTATATACTGGGCCTGATGGGCGTGACACGACGCCTGCGCACATTCGAAGATCCGTCCTTGCAGATCTGGTTTATGATCGCTGGTTTTGGTGCATTTCTCGTTGCTATCGGCATTCTGTCATTCCTCATCCAGATCTTTGTCAGCATTCGTAATCGCGAAGCGTTGCGCGATTTGACTGGCGATCCTTGGGACGGTCGCACCCTGGAATGGTCCACTGCCTCACCCCCTCCCGCCTATAATTTCGCTTTCACGCCAGTCATTCACGATCTCGACAGCTGGTACGACATGAAGAAACGCGGGTACAAACGCCCTGAAAAAGGTTTCCGCGCCATCCATATGCCAAGCAATACGGGCACCGGAATAATCCTGGCCGGAATAAGCATCGTTTTTGGATTTGCGATGATCTGGTACATCTGGTGGCTCGCGGCAGTAACGGCTATCGCATTGGTGGCGGTATCGATTGGGCATACATTCAACTACAAGCGCGATTTCCACATATCGGCAGATGAGGTTGTATCGAGTGAAAATGCCCGTACCGAACTTCTTGCTGCAGGGCTGAAATCATGAGCAGAGCAGCCGCGCATGTGACCACTGAAGATCCTGTGTTTTATCTGACTGACGAACATGACCATGCCGAAGGCGGCAGCACCATGTTCGGCTTTTGGATTTACCTGATGAGTGATTGTCTCATCTTTGCTGTGCTGTTTGCGACCTACGGCGTATTAGGCGGAAACTATGCCGCCGGTCCTGCGCCAAAAGATTTGTTTGATTTGCCACTGGTCGCGGTCAATACGTCGATGCTGCTCTTTTCATCGATTACTTATGGTTTCGCCATGCTCGCCATGGCAAAAGGCCGGGTGGGTTCCACACAAGCGTGGCTCGCCCTTACGGGTCTGTTTGGTGCGGCATTCCTTTGCATCGAACTTTACGAATTTGCCCATATGATTCATGAAGGTGCCACGCCCCAGCGCAGCGCCTTTCTCTCTTCCTTTTTCACATTGGTCGGAACGCATGGGCTTCACGTCACCATTGGCTTGATTTGGCTTGTTACCTTGATGGTACAGGTTGCCCGCTATGGGCTGATCCAAGCGAACATGCGGCGCCTGATGTGTCTTAGCATGTTCTGGCACTTTCTTGATGTCATCTGGATTGGTGTCTTTACGTTCGTTTACCTGATGGGAATGCTACGATGAGCACAAAGGCAAAGACCCACCACGACAGCCACAATCACGATGAAGCCCATTCTCACGGCTCGCTCAAATCCTATTTGATCGGGTTTGGCTTATCCGTGATCCTGACTGCCGTACCCTTCTGGCTTGTCATGAGCGGTGCGTTGGATTCCAAGCAAACCACCGGCCTCGTCATTATGGCATTCGCCGTGGTGCAGATTGTCGTTCACATGATTTTCTTCCTTCATATGAATGTCCGCTCCGAGAATGGATGGACAATGATGGCACTGATCTTCACGCTTGTGCTGGTCATTATCACGCTCACCGGTTCGCTTTGGGTTATGTATCATCTGGATACGAACATGATGCCCAGCATGGATATGAGACAGATGCCATGAAAAAAGCCCTGACCGCGCGCGGGCTTGCCGCAAGCGGCGAGCGGGTCGGGGAGACAGACAATTCGCGCGAAGACGATAGGCGCCTGCCCTCAATCAAACTGGCATTGATCGGCGGCCTTGTCCTTTTCTGCATCATCGTGCTTACCAGCCTTGGTATCTGGCAACTGCAACGCCGTGTCTGGAAGCTTGATCTGATCAACCAGGTTGAGCAAAGAGTGAATGCTCCGGCTACGGCGGCCCCCGGCCCCGATATATGGGCCGGGATCAATGCCAAGGATTTTGCATATCGCCACGTCACGACCAGCGGAAAATTTCTCGACAAGCCGGCTGCGCTTGTACAGGCGGTAACAGCGCGCGGCAGCGGATTTTGGGTGCTGAGCCCTTTTCAAAGTACAGATGGATTTACCGTTTTCATCAATCGTGGCTTCGTTCCAACGGATAAAGCGCGTGATGAATGGCGGGCGGACCATCTGCCGCCAATCACCATAACCGGACTGTTGCGCTTAACGGAGCCCAAGGGCGGATTTCTGCGCAACAATGACCCGGTCGGAGACCGTTGGTATTCGCGTGATGTCATGGCTATGGCAGCAGCTCACAATATCGGCCCTGTTGCTCCATATTTTATCGATGCCGATGCAAATCCTGATCCAAATGCGCTTCCGATTGGGGGGCTTACTGTCACTTCCTTTGCCAACAACCATCTGGTCTATGCCCTGACCTGGTTTGGCATGGCGCTTTTGCTGGGCGCTGCCTCGACTATTATCGGGCGAAATGAATGGCGAGCCCGGCAGCGCCCAGAATACAGATCGGGTTGAAACCATGAGCGAGACCAAGACGACTCCTATCGCTACACTGCCGGATCAATCCGACATCAGTGCTTCTATTTTTCCTCCCGCCGATCACACAGCAAACTGGAAAAACATGACGCTGCTGGTGCAGCTGCGCTGGATCGCTGTCATTGGCCAGATCGTCACCATTACCGTGGTGCATTCGGCTATGAAAATAACCCTGCCCATTGTCCCGATGGGTGTCGTTCTGTGCGCTTTGGTCGTTCTCAATCTTGCAAGCATATTGTGGCTGCGTCGGCGTCGGAGCGTTACGGCGGCAGCCTTGTTCATTGCTTTAGTCCTGGACGTTGCCGCCCTCACCGTGCAGCTTTACCTGAGCGGCGGGGCAACCAATCCATTTATCTTCCTCTATCTTCTTCAGGTGACGCTCGGCGCAGTGTTGCTTGATGCAAGATTGACATCCGCCATCGTCGCCATCGCCAGCGTAAGCTTTGCCGGGCTGATAATATTCTACAGGCCATTGCTCTTGCCGGGTCATGCGCCTGATGAACTGTTCCGGCTCCATATATTCGGAATGCTTTTATGTTTCATACTTGATGCCGCGCTTCTTGTTGTCTTCATTGCCCAGATCAGTCGCAATTTGCGTGAACGGGACGCCAATCTTGCGGCGCTCAAACAACATGCTGCGGAGGAAGACCATATCGTCCGCATGGGCCTTCTCGCATCGGGTGCAGCGCACGAGCTGGGTACACCATTGTCTTCGCTATCGGTGATATTGGGTGACTGGAGACGTATGCCTGCTTTGTCCCGCGACCCTTCAATGTTGCAGGAGATAGACGAGATGCAGGCTGAGGTTCAGCGCTGCAAAGCAATTGTGACCGGTATCCTGCTATCTGCCGGAGAGGCGCGGGGCGAGTCTCCCAAAATCACGACGGTAAATACTTTTCTCGATGAACTTGTCAGTGAGTGGCGAGCAGCCAGATCCGGCGCGAGGCTGTCTTATGGCAACGCATTTGGGCTTGATATTGCCATTGTGTCCGACTCCGCATTGAAACAGGTCATCTATAACATTCTTGACAATGCCTTCGACGCCTCCCCCAATTGGATAGGTTTTATGGCAGAACGCGATGGCGATACCCTTGTGCTGCGTATCAGCGATGCCGGACCTGGATTTGCCGCCGAGATGCTGGCACAGTTTGGCAAGCCCTATCAATCAAGCAAGGGCAGGCTTGGCGGCGGGCTTGGTCTTTTCCTCGTGGTCAATGCGGTGAGGAAACTTGGAGGTGTCGTGTCCGCCAGAAATCTGCCGCAAGGTGGGGCCGCAGTAACAATGAGTCTGCCACTCGCCTCGCTTGCAATTGGAGCACGTTCCCATGTCCGATAAGCGTCGGTTGATTATTGTCGAAGATGACATCGCTTTCGCCAAGACGTTGAAACGTTCCTTCGAACGACGCGACTATGATGTCCTGCTGGCGTCCAGTCTGGAGGAGCTCACCGAGATTCTGAAAGAGAATTCACCCGGTTATGCGGTCGTCGATCTGAAGCTGGCGGGCGCATCTGGTCTGGCATGTGTCGAGGCATTGCACAGCCATAACGCATCAATGCTGATCGTTGTCTTGACCGGGTTCGCAAGTATTGCGACCGCTGTCGAGGCCATTAAGCTTGGCGCCTGTCACTATCTCGCCAAGCCATCCAATACGGATGATATTGAGGAGGCGTTCAGCAAGGCGTCGGGCAATGCCGATATAGCACTGACTGCTCGCCCCACCTCAATCAAGACGCTGGAATGGGAACGTATTCATCAAATGCTTGTTGAAACGGACTTCAACATTTCCGAAACAGCCAGGCGGCTGGGCATGCACCGGCGTACCTTGGCCCGGAAGCTGGAAAAACGGCGCGTGACCTGAACGGCGTCAGCAACATTTTTTGCGCTGTCGTGAAAATAATTTTGTAGCTTTGTCGAATCGGACCTTCCCCAAACGATTATGGGTGTTCAACAAGCTAACTGAAGGAAATCAGATTATGCGTTACGCCTGTCTCATCTATTACAATGCAAAAACACTCTTTGGCGGAAGTCCTGAAGCCAATGCCGCACTTTCCGAATGCGCCAACTATGATGAAAAACTGAAGGAAAGTGGCCATTTCGTCATGGGTGAAGCCCTTGAACTGCCTGAAAATGCCATGACCTTACAGGTCCGCGATGGCAAAATGTCAGCAGTCGATGGGCCTTTCATGGAAACCAGAGAAATGCTGGGCGGGATTATCCTTATTGAAGCCAACGATCTTAATGACGCGGTGCGTGCCGCATCGGGACATCCCTTGGCAAAGATCGGTTCCATCGAAGTCCGCCCGGTTGTCGACTTCAGCACGCCGCCGCCAGAACTGTGAACCGGCCGGGTGCAAACGCCGCCTTTGAAACCATCTATCGTTCCGAAAAGCGCCGCGTCCTTGCAACATTGATCCGTCTTCTCGGTGGATTTGAAGCGGCGGAGGAGGCTTTGCAAGAGGCCTTCACCGCCGCCGCAGAGCGTTGGCCGCGCGATGGTATTCCGCAAAATCCCTATGCCTGGCTCGTCTCTACGGGACGATTCAAGGCCATTGATCGCTGGCGCAAACAGGCGCGGCTCGCTGCTGCCATGCCCGAGCTTACTGCCCTTTCCGACGAACTCTATGAACCTGCAGTGCCAGAAGATATCAGCGATGATGAACTACGGCTGATCTTCACCTGTTGTCATCCGGCACTTGCTGCCGACGCACGTATCGCCCTCACCTTGCGCGAAGTTGCGGGACTGACGACGGAAGAGATTGCCCGGGCCTATATCGCTCCTGCCCCAACCATCGCCCAGCGTATTGTCAGGGCAAAGAGTAAAATTCGTGACGATGCTATTCCCTATGAAGTGCCAAGCCATGCCCAACTTCCAGAACGCCTCGAAAGCGTTTTGCGGGTTATTTATCTCATCTTCAACGAGGGCTATGCCGCTACTGAAGGACCGGGGCTGACACGGGCCGATCTCTGCGCCGAAGCAATTCGGCTCGGTCGACTTATGGTTGATTTACTGCCAGACCCGGAAGCTAGGGGCCTGTTGGCATTGATGCTTTTGCATGAAGCACGACATCACACCCGTATCGACCAAGCAGGAGATATCATATTGCTGGAGGACCAGGACCGGTCGCTCTGGGATCGTCGCCTGATCAACGAAGCTGGAGCACTGGTGGAGCAGGCATTTGCCGCCCGCAATATAGGTCCCTACGTCCTTCAAGCTGCCATTGCTACCGTCCACGCCAACGCATCGACAACCGAGGGCACGGACTGGGCGCAGATCGTTACGCTATATGATGTCCTGCTGCGTGTGGACCCATCCCCTATAGCAGCCTTAAACCGTGCTGCAGCACTTTCAAAACGTGATGGACCTGAAGCGGGCCTTGCTGCCATCGAAGCAATTATCCAACAAGGACAACTCCAGAATTATCCATTGGCCTATGCAGCCCGTGCCGATATGCAACGACAGCTAGGGATGGTGGAAGCCGCCGTCGATTCTTATCAGCGCGCCATAGCGCTGACGCGTCAACCTGCAGAGTTGCGCTTTCTCAAGTCGCGCCTCGCAGCCTTGTCATCAGGATAAATTCTCAAAACCCAAATGACTGCTGGGCTGCAGGTGGAACACCAAGATGGACGCCCTCCAATTCAAGCATATGTGCCTTCGCGACCGAACCGCCAGGCGCTGAAAAGCCACCGACCTTACCTCCGGCGGCCAAAACCCGATGGCATGGGATAATCAGAGGAATCGGGTTTTTCGCCATGGCCTGACCAACGTCTCTTGCGGCTTCCGGGCCTGCTCCAAGTTCTTTTGCGATTGTGCCGTATGTGGTGGTATTGCCCCAGCCAAGCCGTCTCGTTTCCGTATAGACCTGCTCGAAAAACGGCTCCTGATCACCAACGTCTACTGCAACACCGGAGAAATCTGTTTCTTCTCCCTCAAAGTATCGCTTTACAGCAGCAATTACTTTCGCAACCTGCGCTGTCGGTTCGCTGGATAGTGCTTGGGGCAAGCGACGAAGCAGAATGCGCTCTGTCGCCTCGGCGCTTTTCGTCGGCAACTGAAACCGCGTAATACCAATATCGTTCCAGGCGATACCGCAGAATCCGCCTGCGGTATCAAAAACACAATAGTGATGTATCGTCTCGTTCATGGAGGCAGCCTCAAACTTCGTTCTGCCTAAAGAATCGTGGACTTCGACAAGAAATTCAATCCGATTCTTGCATGCGCTGCCAGCAGACTTAGTCAGTCGGCAGCGGACATAACAATATCGCAGAGTCCTTTGCGCACGATTTTTTCCGACGTTACCTGCCCCTGCTGGATGTTGAACATGGCATCGACCCGTGTACCCGCGCCCTTCTTGCGAGCCACTATCCGCAAGGTTTGTTCGCGACCGGAGCCCGTGGTCTCTTGGTAAGCGTCAATTGCGCCCAAGGACTTGTCGACCTGTATTCCCAAAAAACCTTCCGCAGCTACCGCCTGAGCAAGTGTTTTCAAAACCTGATCTGCTTTGACCTTTGGAAAAACATATGAGGTTTTGTAATTCATTGCCGTTATTAAGGGAACTCCTGTCACCTTAAAGTTACTTTCGCAAGTTTGCGCATGACTTGCCGAAACACCGACTACCGCAAACAGTAAAGCCAGAACAACTTGTTTTTTCAATGGTAGGACTCCCCCGAGTATGATGAAAAAGCTTGCTAATCTCAATCTGAGAATTTTGCCCTAAAGTAAAGAAGCTTTTTCATCATTATACCAGGAAAGCAAAAACGGGATCGCTTCCCTGGTAACTCTATGGAACTGACGACACGTCAACAGCGTGGAGAAATGCCGCTTTTCCGGTTGCTTATGCTGCTTTGCGAGTGGCTCTCAGGGCATCGTCAAAACTTACATGTCCTGCAAAGCCACCAGCGGAGACTGCCTGTTCTTCATGCTCGATCGCATGGGCGAACCTTACGCCTGCATCAGCTTCCAATCTTTGGTGAAGTGCGCTCAGACCGGGATAGTTAGCGTAGCTTGCTGTCTTGTGAAAATCGCTCCAACGGGCGATTCCCATAAAGTATGCATCTGCCAATGTCCGGTTATCACCCAACAGCCATGGCCGGTTTCCAAGCAGGAGTTCCAAGTCCTCATGAGCCTTGGCTACCTTTGTCTTACCATAAGCAACCAGCACCTCCCTTTCGTTTTCATCGCTTGCATGTTCAAGTGCATACCAAAGCGATGCATATGCGTTGAAAAAGGTGGTGTTCAAAAACGCCAGCATCTGGTTCAGGCGATCAAAATCTTTCGTGCCCTGCCTGAAGGCTATTCCCTGTTCAACAGCTCCGGCTCCGATATGGTTGAGGATTGCCATGCTTTCGCTGATAAACTCGCCGCTTGCCGTACGCAGAGTCGGTGTCTCCCCAATAGGATTGATCTGCCGGTAAGCCTCGCTGGTAACGGTTTCCGGCATTGCAATGCGCGAGAGTTGATAGGGTTGCCCAGACCATTCCAGCGCGACAATCGAACCGAAAGAACAGCCCTCGGGTACCCCGTAAAAAAGTATTTGTGTCATGATTATTTCCTGTTTTTCCATTCAAGGCTCTTCCGCCTTCACGCCTATTAGTTATTATTATTGGACGATCTTTCGGTAGGCTGCAATTTTGCAACCTATCGTCTACATATGTGGACTATGGGTGATGCGGATGATGAATCTCAATGATCTTTATCTTTTTGTTCAGGCCGTTGAAGGCGGGAGCTTTTCGGAAGCCGGGCGACGTCTCGGTATTCCCAAATCGACAATCAGCAAGCGTATAGCCGAGCTTGAAAGGGAGCTGGGTGCGCGCCTCATCCACCGCACATCGCGCAGTTTTTCCTTGTCAGACGCTGGCCGTGACTTTTTTAATCATGCCCGTGGTGCGTTGATTGAAGCGGAAGCGGCAGAGAATATCGTTCGAAGCCGCATGGCCGAACCGAGCGGCACGGTAAGGCTGACGGCCTCCATTCCTGCGACACAGTTTTATCTGGCAGACTTCCTTCCTGTAATCGCCGGCAAATACCCCAAGATAAATCTGGAAATGCATGCGAGCGACCGGTTTGTGGATATTGTCCAGGAAGGCTACGATTTGGCAATTCGCAGTCATTTTGCACCCCTGCCGGATTCGGACCTCATTCAGAAACAGTTGATGCTCGAACCGATATTTGTCGTTGCGTCTCCCGGATATATTTCCGCACAAGGTGCTCCCGCCACCCCGCACGACTTGATCAATCACTTTGGTTTGCTAACTGCTCCCGGAGCAGAAAACTGGCACCTTGTTTCTGACACTGGCGTGGCGGTAACGGCAAAACCGATCCGGAGAATGATGGCCAATGAATCGATAGCCTTGATCAAGGCGGCTATTGCCGGACTGGGGCTGACATGTCTGCCCTCGTCAATTTGCGCCAGCGCAATCCGAAGTGGAGATTTGGTCCGCGTTTTACCCGGCTGGTCAGCCGGAACTGTGACAACCACATTGCTGATGCCCCATCGTCGCGGTCAATTGCCCAGCGTTCGGGCCGTCGTGGAGTTTTTGTCAGGTCAACTGCCGAGAAGCGTCAACTGACCAATCGCGAGCTGGCATTAGATACATAAACTCGTGAGCGCTCCAGTTCATAACGGATTTGCAATTGTTTCAGAGTACACAATGCCAGATTGCAGACTTCGGTTTGAAACCAGCTTTTTGATTGCGTTGAGTAGTGTCCATGTCCGTGTCCGGCAAATCAGAACAAAGAGAACTGGAACGCAAACGGACAAGATTGCGCTCGGGTAAACTTGTGAGCTTGGATGGACAATTCCTCACCGAGTGCCATTTTCAGGATCTGGCCAAAGGCGGAGCCCGCATAAGGATCATCGGCCAGTGCGACATACCTGAGCGCTTCTGGTTATTTGACGATCAATATTGCGGCGCGCTCATCACACACATTGTCTGGCGCAGGAATCTGGATATTGGGGTGCGGTTTGCGCCCGATTCAACCGTCGCTCCATTGAGCGAAAGCGTGCTTCATGCATTGTCGGGCAAATATTATTCACTCGGCTAAAACGAGATCAACCGCGGCTGATACCTTTGACGATCAATATTGCGGCGCGCTCATCACACACATTGTCTGGCGCAAAAATCTGGATATTGGGGTGCGGTTTGCGCCCGATTCAACCGTCGCTCCATTGAGCGAAAGCGTGCTTCATGCATTGTCGGGCAAATATTATTCACTCGGCTAAAACGAGATCAACCGCGGCTGATACCTTTGGTGTTTTGATCGCGGATTTCCTTGGATGAAATATAATTGAATTGCTGAACCAGGAGATCTTTAACAAGCGGTTCGGGGAAACGCGCATTGACCCCATCGATAATGGCCTGTTTTACGTCCTCGAACTTGACCGCCTCCACCTCCTTCACATCCGAGTAGTGACCGTAAAACTGCCGGAATATCTCATCATTGATGAAAAACGATACCGGTGTTTTGACGGAGGCTTTTACAGCGCTGTCGATCGTATAAATAAGCTGGGTCACGACATAGCCTTGAACGGCACCGTCGATAATAATTGGAACACTGAAAACTTCCGTTTTTCCGTCATCAAGCGGCTGAGCATCATGCGAAGTCACTGCGGCAGTGGCTGAATTTTGCTGGACAGCAAAATAAAGCGAGCCGAGAGCAACAGCGCATATCCATAATCCGATGATGACGATGCGTATCATGCGCCTAGGCCGTCCCGCATTTGCCGCGCCGTATAAGTGCCATCAGCTTCATGTGTTTCCAGCGCGTCGCGGATTATTCCCGTCAGCTCGCTGACAGCCCGCAGATGCAATTTCAACGCTTCACAATTACGCTCCAGCTTGAGCCTCAGACTGTCAAGAACCGGCTGAAGCGTCTTGAGCGCTGGATTATCGACCGATTTCACAGCCTTTCCCAGGGCCTTGTTAAAATCCCGCAATCCACGGCTTTTGCTTGCATTGATATCGGCAAGATCAACAGCCCCGCCTTCCATGAGCAGATCTGTCTCATACTCAATAACATCTTCCAATCGCTGGATGGCGATGAGAACAGGACCAAGCGATGGATTAAGACCTATATGCTGCTTGTTGTCGTTGACGGTTTCCATATTCATTCCTTCCAATCTTTCGGCCGCAGCCGTTCGATCTGGTAAAATACCGGGTTTCAACCCTGCTCTTTCGTAGAAATTGGCGAAGTGGTGCCAAGAGGCTGAGCCACTTCGTTTTTAATTCGTTTGGCACTTTGCTCTTCCAGCATGCGTGCAATTCCAATTCCGCCTGCGTCTGCCATCTGATTGGCAAGGGCTTCGGACATCATCGACTTCCAATATCCCCCTACGATGCCTTCGCCATAGACCGCTTGATTCTCGCCGGTGAACATTGATTCAATGAAGGATTGCAGCATGACGGCTTCAAACTTTTTGAAGGCCGGATTTGAAACAGGTGTGTTTGATTGCACACCCTCGGAACTGACCCTCCCTGCCTGCAAATGGGCAAAACTCTCGCCGGACAGCGGGGTTTGTGCCGCAGCCCGATCAGCAGCCACGCTTCGCAATCTTTCCATCGCTGCCCGCATGGCCTGCGGATCAGCGGCCTTCGTCGCATCCAACACCAAATCAGAAGGCGAATTAATAGACATAAAAGACAGACCCAAACTGTTTCATGTTTATGACACTAGCTGTTCAAACTTGACTGAGGCTTGAGCCTTCATTTGGGGCCTGTCTTTAATTTGCAGCTTTTCCGAGCAACTGGCTGATATATTCATCGATTTCGACAGTGGCATGGTGGCGTTGTTGTTCGCTTTCATGGGATCGCAACCGATCGTTCAGGACATCCAGCGTTCTTGAAATCTTCAACAGGTTCTTGCGTTGAACGGCCATCTGATCCGTCAGATGAATTGCTCTCATTCTGTTCGTTTCCAGTCGTCGTATGATGAGGTCTGGAGGAACCAGATCAGCGCCGGGTTTGAATCTGTCATCCTGCATTTTGAATAGCGCCTCGCTCTCATCCCCAATCGCCACTAATTGCGCAGTGAGACCGGCAATGGTCAGTTCGGACCGGGCCTTTGCCAGTTTCTGCAATCGGATCAAGGCAAGATATGAAGCACGCTTGCTGGTTGCCATCAAAATGTCCTCAGATAAGAGCCGGCTTCGCTTGTGAACAATCTGAGCAGGTCCGGCATGGCGAAATAGAGCAGCATGAGACCGCCAGCCAGAACGAATGGCATTGAGATAAAGTAGACAGGAATGGCAGGCGTCAGCTTGTTGATCAGCCCAACAGCAACATTCACGACAACTGCAAAAACAATGAACGGTGCAGCTATGCGGATGGTGCTCATGAACGCCTTTGAAAGCGTGTCTGTCAGATTGACCATGGCTGTGCCCGGCTGGAAAATGCCGTCTACCGGGATCGCCGTATAGGATGACAGGAGCGCGCGAAACACCTCCAGATGTAAATCCGTGATGAAGAAAAGACAGAGCGCCGATAGCGTAACAAAGCTTGCGATTGCTGCTTGCGGCTCCTCACCTTCAATCGACCCGGCCGGAGCCCCGGAATAGCCGACAGTCATTGCGATCGTATTGGCCATGAACTGCAAGGCCCAGAAATACATGCGGGCCAGCACACCGATCAGCCCGCCGACAATAATTTCCACCACAATGATCCGCATCAAAACGAGAGGAGCGGCCTTTGCTGCTGGAGCCACTTGGGTCAGCACCAATGGAACCACCATGAGCGAACATGCCAGGGCCAGAAAAAGCCGTATCTGAACGGGGATGCGCGGGCTGGAAATGCCCGGCATGATCAGCAGGCAAGCACCAACGCGCGCGAACACCAGAAATCCGGCAAGTGCCGTATCACTGAGCGGAAGCATTAGAGCTCACGAGATCGTTCCAAGGGAGCGGACCTCAACACCCCTGGCTATTTCCACATGGGAAAGAACCGATAGGGTTGTGAACAAGCGCTCGATGATCATGCGGATATAGGGCCGCGCTTCCGGCGAAGCGACCAGAACAAAACGCTCCCCCGCATCGAGATGTTTGCGAATTGCGGTGGTCGCTTCCGTTCCAAACTGTTCAAGCAAACGAGGGTCAATGTCGAATTCCGTGACCTCCCCCTTGGCATCCCGCTTGAGGCTTTGATGGAAAACCAGATCCCAGCGATTGCCCAGGCGCAACACGGAAAGCACGCTATTGTCGGCAAGATCTCCGCAAATCTGCTGTGCCATGCGCATACGCACATGCTCGACGATCATCTCCGACCGCCGGACATGCGGCGCCACTTCAGCGATAGCCTCAAGGATTAGATTGAGATTGCGGATCGAGACCCGTTCCGAGAGCAAAAGCTTCAAAACCGCCTGCAAGCCGGAATAAGTGAGATTGGCAGGGCAGATATCATCAAGCAGCTTCTTGTATTCCGGGCCAAGACGGTCGAGCAGCGCCCGCATATCTTTGTAGGACAGCAATTGCGAGAGATTATTGCGCACGATCTCGCTCAGATGCGTGAGCAGGACCGAAAGATTATCGACAGTCATATAGTTGTCGCGCTTGAGTTCTGCCGCGAATGTTTCGGGAACTGAGTAAGCCTTCATACCGAAAGCCGGTTCGCGCACTTCTTCGCCGGGAACGTGTGGCGGCGGCCGATCTCCGGGAATGACAAGGATCTCGCCGACGCGTAGCTCATGCGACGCCACTACGGTTCCGTGAATTTTGATACGATAGGTTTTCGGCGGCAGCAGAAAATCGTCCGTAACCTTTATTTCAGGCACGACAAAGCCGTATTCGACCGCGAATTTCTTGCGCATTTTGTTGACGCGATGCGCCAGTTCCAATTGCGAGGACATCAACCGCGAAGAAAGTTGCTTGCCAAGGCAAAGTTCGATTTGTGCTGTTTCCAGCGATGCCTTGACAGAATTGCGGTCTTCGTCCTCGGCGGTCTTCTGCTTGATCGCCAGTTCAGCCTGCGCTGCGGCGGCAACCCTGGCCAGCTTGCGGGGTACAGAAATGCCAATTGCGGTCAAACCGATGGCAAGGATAAAGAATGGAAATGCTGGCAGACCCGGCAATATACCGAGCACAAAGAGCAGAAGAGCAGCTACGAAAAGAGCTTTTGGATAGGCGCCCAACTGTCCGAACACAGCCTTGTCCGTCGATCCCCGGGTGCCCCCCTTGGAGACAAGCAGACCCGCTGCCAGCGATACGATCAATGCCGGTATTTGCGTAACCAGACCATCGCCGACAGACAGTTTGGTGAATACGTCAGCAGCTTCGCCGACTTCCATACCGTGCCGGGTCACACCGATAATGATGCCACCAAAAATATTGACTGCGGTTATGATCAAGCCGGCAATCGCATCGCCGCGCACGAATTTGGAGGCGCCGTCCATCGACCCGAAGAAGGCACTTTCCTCTTCCAATTCGCGGCGGCGGTGCTGTGCTTCCTTCTCATCAATAAGTCCGGAGGATAGATCCGCGTCAATCGCCATCTGTTTGCCCGGTATGGCATCGAGCGTAAAGCGTGCCCCTACTTCGGCAATACGCGTTGCACCCTTGGTGATGACGAGAAAATTCACGATGATCAAAATTGCGAAGACCACCAGACCGATAACGAAATCACCGCCCATGACAAATTGCGAAAAGCCATGGATGACCTGTCCCGCCGCGGCATAACCTTCGTCGCCGTGGGTTAGAATAACGCGGGTTGTTGCGATATTGAGCGAAAGACGCATCATCGTCGCGATCAGCAGCACTGTGGGGAATGCAGAGAAATCAAGCGGACGCTGTATCCACAGCGAAACCATCAGGATCAACACGGACAGGGCGATAGAAAAGGCAAGTCCGATATCAAGAACCATCGGGGAAACCGGCAGGAATAGTACCGTCAGAATAATGACGATGCCGAGCGCAAGACCGACATCACTGCCGGTCAGGTAGCCCTTATCACCCAGTCGTTTTACTGCTGCCTGCTGCACGGCATTCTCCTATTGTCGGGTGGACCATAGGAGACGAAGCTTACGCGAAGCCCGCGCGTTAGAGCTTTGGATCAAAAACCCTTTTCAATCCGCGAATAGGTCAGCAGCGTCAGCGTATTGATCTGCGAGCCGACAAAAGGTGCGGTCAGAGCAAGCACTGCCAGAATAACCAGTATCTTCGGCACGAATGTCAGGGTGACTTCCTGAATCTGCGTCAGGGCCTGAAACAGGGCAATGCCGACACCTGCAAGCATCGCTGCACCGACCGCCGGGCCGGCGGCTACGATAACCGTCCAGATCGCCTGATTGACAATATCCAGTGCATCAGCTTCGTTCATGGTCAGCTGATGACGATACCGGCCGTAATGATCAGCTCTGCCCCGCCTTTGAGCTTTGCTACCATGCCATCGCTATAGATACGCACGGATTCGACCACGCCAGAGACTTTGCCATCGGGGCTGGTCACGGTCCGTCCGATGATACCATCCGCTTGAGACAGTGACGAACTTGCCAGTAGCTGTTCAAGTTTGGCGTTCATCTGAACAGCTTGTTCAACACTGGAGAATTGCGCCAGCTGCGTTACCTGCTGCGTTGCGTCCATGGGCTTGGTCGGGTCCTGATTTTTCATCTGGGCCACGAGCAGCTTCAGAAAGGTCTGATAGTCAGCGCCAGCAACAGCTTTTGGTGTATTGGTCTGATTTGTTTGTTCCGTGCCTACGGGCGGAATAGTGGTCATGCTGTCGCCTCCGGCCTTATCTGGCCCGTTTGTGCAGGAATGGCAGCGCCTGAACCACCCGACATGATTTGTGCTTCCAGCGCGTAAAGCGCACGGATCGATTTTAACGCTTCGAAGATGCGGTCATTACAGACCACCTCATCGATGAGCTTCAGCTCTTTCAGCATTTGCTGGTTGGAAAACGTGCCGAGAAGCGCCGTCAGCATGCGCTTGAAAGCCAGGTTCGCCTCGTCCTTTGCCGATGGGTTGATCAGCATGATCTGCGCCGCGAAATAGAGCTGCCGCAGCGGCGTCGTTGTTTCGTCAGCCTGAAGCACATGGCTTCCCAGAAGGAAGCTCACATCATTCATGAATTCGAGCGCGACTTTGCGGTCAGCGCGCAGAACAGCCCCGTTCACATATATTTTTTCGCCAGCGCGCAAGGACACTTTCATGGCATTCAAATTCCGTCGCGAATGGTTTTTGTGATGTCGATTATGCTGTCATAATCGACCGACCTTTCCTGTCGGATGGCTTCCAGTTCCTTCAGAATGAATATGCCTATGGATATCAGCGATGCGCGCAATTCCTGGGGCAACTGGTTTGCCGGATCGCCAAGGTCTTCCATCACAATCATCCACAGACGGGACGTGAACTGGACGGCTTCAATTCCCTTGAACGAATAGCCGTCCTCGTCACGCGCTGCCTCAAGCATCATGATCGATTGATCGAATAATGACCGCTCACGCTCTTTGGCGCTCGTTGCACCGTCATTGATGATATCGTCGTATCGAGCCTGGTACATTGTCTTCTCAAAGTTTCGATGCATGCGGATTGCACGCAAGGTCAGGTCTATTTCAGGTAATTCAGCAAGCTCAGACTTTGCATCTTCACAGTCAGCGCATAGGAAGCATCAATCTGGGTTCGCAGTGCCTCCACCCTGTTGGCGGCTTCATAGGGGTCGACGCCCTCAAGGCCGATCACTGAGCTGTTGAGCACTTTCAACTGCACTTCCAAACGATCCGTTGCGTCTTTCGTTCGCGCCTGAGCTGTTCCGAGAACAGATTGCACGCCGGGCAACGTTGAATTGGCCTCTGTGGTTGTCTCGATCGCCTTTGTGATCACGGCATCAAAAGCACCCTGGTTCAAACCAATATTGGCGAACTCGGCAACCATCGTGTAGCTCATCATCATCTTGCGAAAACCGGCATTGTTTGCACTGACCGAGGTCTCGGCCAATTCGGTTGGCGCGATGCGGCTTTTCATGAGCGTATCGGAGGCAGATGACCAATTATCAGACCATGAGGCGGCATCAAACTCTGACGAGAATGGACCGTCCAGAAAGGCCTTCATATCGTTCGCGCTGATTGTTGAAACCTGAGGATCAGTAACCGGAAAGCCGAAATGGTCTTCAAAGGACTGCAGGACTGCCGCGCGTGCCGGATTGCCTGCTGCATCATAATCGCCAAGCGGCTTTACGTCAGTGTTGACGCCGGCAAAGACATATTCGCCGTTAAAACTGGTGTTGATCAAAGATGTCGCCGTCTGCATCAGCCCTTTTGCGGCATTAGCTGCAACCTCATGGCCCTGTCCGCTACCGCGCATGGCGATGATCGTTCCTAAAAAGCCCTGCGAACCCTTCATGGCATTGCTCAGCGCATTTTGCGATGTCGTCATACGCTCGGCCAGCAATTTATTGGAATCCGTAAGGACTGACAGCCGGTCATGTTCCTTTCGCAACGAAAGCGATTGCCCGGTGCGGCTGCCCAGCGCCAGACCGGTATCAAATACAAAGCCCGTCGTTGCTTCCTGTTGCGCCTTGACCAGATCAGCCTGCGCCTTTGAAATGATGCTCCGGGTTGCGTTTGCAAGGACGTATGAAGAGACCGATTGTGTTTTCATGTTTATGACGCCGCCCGGAAGAGTTCTTGGAACATGGAGTCTACTGTCGACAATATGCGGGCCGACGCCTGATAGGAGTGCTCCAGGTCCAACAGCGATTGCATCTCGGTATCGATGTTCACGCCGCTGACATTGGAAATCGCATCACTCGCTCTGGACGAGAGAATTTTGTTGTAATCGTTCGTATCCGTCACGGATTTGCGCTTTTCCTCAAGCGAGCTGATCGATGCGGCGGCGAAATCAAGCAGGCTTTTATTGTTGCCTGCTGCCGCATCAACGTCAAAAGTTCGCGGTGCGCCGATCGCCCCAATCAGACTTTGCAGCCGATCAGAATAGCCTGCAGAACCATCCGGATTCTGAACATAAGGTGTTCCTGCCGGGCCGCCATCGCGCAATAGCGCAGGATTGCCGCCTTCCGACAAAATATAGGCAGATGATACTTTAAGTGATCCCGCGATTCCCGGAAGGATCGTGGCATCGGCCGGCATCGCCGGTGCGCCCGAATAGGTAAACAGGCCAGGGACTGTCGGTACGCCTGTGCCTTTTTCAGCAAACATGCTGACGAGGCTGCGGGCAATTTCATCCAGTTGCTTTTGATAGGCCGGCGCAGTCTGGTCCCGCAATTGCAAGAGACCGCTCAGCCGTCCGGTGCCATAGGGTTGATCAAATGTGCCATGCGACAGCGGTACGCCGTCCACATAGACCTCATTGCCGCCCGTTGAAGCGCTAAACGCACTTGTCGGTGTAAACGTCACAGTTCGTGCAGATTTTTCAAAAAGCGTGACGCCTGACTCGGCGAAAATGACCATATCATTGTCATCACGCTTTAAGGTCGTGATACCGATTTCACTGGATATCTGCTTTAGCAGGCCGTCCCGTTCATCAAGGTCATCCGAGACATCAGACCCAGCCCTTGTGCCACTGACCACTCGATTGTTGACCGCCTCGAACTTTGCCAGGAGGTCGTTGATGTTGTTGACCGAGTCCGCAATATCATTGTCGGCATCCTGGCGAAGCTTCTGCGTTTCCTGCGTTCCCCGGTTAAGGCTATTGGCAAGCGACACGGCTTTGGCAACGGCGGATTCCCCCACCGAGCTATTGCCAGGCTGAGAGGCATAAAGCTGGAGTGAATCCCGTAAATCGCCAAGAAGGGCTCGCGGTGAATCAGACGCATTACTGGCTGAATAAATGCCCGAAAGGCGATCAAGGCCGCCTTTTAAAGTGTCGGATGCTCCCAGAAAGCTGTTGGCTTCCACGAATTTGGAAAGAAGGGCCTCATCTGCCGAGCGTTTCACCGACATATAGGTCAAGCCACCGGCACCGCTTACCACTGACCCTATGCGCCGCGCGAAATTTGGATCGTTGGCACCCGCAATATTGCGGGAGACGACTGCGGTCTGCTTTGACACGGTATTGAGAGCACTCTGAGCAGTAAGGAGCGCTGAGGTTAGTGACATGCCCTTTGTCCAATTCCCATTATAAGTTCAGCTATCGTTTCAGATTGACCAGCACGTCCATCAAGTCCGCACCGGTCTGAAAGACTTTGGAGTTTGCCGTATAGTTTCTCTGCGCTTCGATCATTTCCGTAAGATCCTGCGCAATATCCGCATTGGATTCCTCAAGGGCTTCTGACGTGATGCTGCCAAAGCTTCCCTTGCCGGCAAAGCCCACCTGAACTTCACCGGAATCGGCACTGGTCGAGAACACATTGCCTGACAGAACCTGAAGGTTGTCGGGGCTGGGCACATCCGCGAGCGCGATCTGGTAGATCGGACGGGTCGTGCCGTTCTTGTAGTTGGCCACCACGATACCATCGGCGCCGATCGTCACGTCTTCAATCGGACTGGGCGAATTGCCATCGATCTTGACCTGAATGGGATTGTAGTCGCCAGCCAGTTGCTTCGTGCCGGAAAAGTCGATTTCGAGCGGCTGGCCATTTGGAACGACAACGGAAATCGACTTGTCCGCCGATGTGAGCTTGCCTGTCAGGGCATCAAAGTTGAATGTCTCGGTTGTTAGCGGAGCCGCTGGCGTATAAGGGAACCCGCCCGTTGCCGATGCATTGGCCTTGTTATAAACGGCGGCTTCCCATTGGTTGTCCGCCGTCTTGGTGTAGTAAATATCCAGAACAACGACATTGCCCAGATTGTCATAGGTTTGAACCGACGATTTGGCGGTGAATTTTGCCGTAGCCGTTGTATTTGCAGGTGGCCGGTCGGCAGCGGGTATAATCTCAGCGCCTGCCGGCAAATTCGCCGTAAAGACGCCTTTGCGGCTCGGGTCAGCGATCAGATCGTTTTGCGAGAGATTGATCTTCTCCAGACCCTGATAGCCATTGGCTACCGGATTTACGTTGCCGTTGGTAATGGGATACCCCATCAGGTAAAACCCGGCAGTATTGACCAGATTTCCGGCAGCATCAGGAACGAACGAACCGGCACGTGTCAGGTAAGGCGTTCCATTGGCATTGCTGACGATGAAGAAGCCCCTGCCTTTCAAGGCAAGATCAGTGGAGGATGTCGTGAAACGCAGCGGGCCATCGTCAGAAATATGGTGGCGAACGGTAGTTTCGACCCCACCGGAATTGTAGGAGCCGCCGGAACTGGGAAGAACAAGCGAAGAAAACTCGGTGCTCGCGCGCTTATAGCCGGTCGTGCTCGAGTTGGCGATATTCTCGGATACCGTGGACAGCCGGTTGGCTTGACCGTTCATACCCGACACGCCGGTTCGCATCATTCCGTAAAGGCTCATTTCCGTCTCCTAAAGCGCGATTCAGTCCAGAATCGTTATGCCTCGATACTTGCGCGAAGCTGACGTGGGGAATCACTGAGAGAAGCTAAAAAAAATTCGATTGATCAAGATCGGCGGCACTCGCCGGTCTTCAGTCGAGATTTATGCAATAGCCAAGGAAGCGTTTTGAATCGATCGGATCATATCCAAGCTGCTCACGCAGTTTCTTGCGCAGCTTGCTGATATGGCTCTCGACAACGCTTTCTTCGACTTCACTATCGAAGATTCCATAGATCGCATTGAATATCTGGGCCTTGTTCAACCGCCGTCCGCGGTTGGCAATCAGATATTCAAGGATACGGCGTTCGCGGCGCGGCAAGGAAAAATCAACCCCATTGACCTGCGGATCGCGCCCGTCGGAGAAAATCTTGATCGGCCCGATCTGGGTTCCACTGCTGCCATTGCCGTAACGTCTACGAATTGCATTGATCCGGGCCAAAATCTCGCGAACATGCATGGGCTTGCGCACAACATCATCGACGCCAGCCTGGAAAAGCTCCAGCGTATTTTCCAGCGATTGGGTGTCGTTGACAGCGATCACGGGAGCCGAGCAACGTTCACGAATTTTATGTGGAAACTGGCTGCGGTTCGCGCACTCCCCTATCAGAAATGCTTCCACTGCCATAATATCTTGCTCCTGAACGGTGGCGACCCACTCACCAAAATCGTTCGGAGAAAACCCGGTTGTCGTTATGCCCTCTCGGGCGAACCATGCAGAATACCCACTCGTCACCAGACTTCGTTCGTCGACGACTACAATCACAACCCCACCTTCCGAATCAGTAACTTAACCCCAAGCACGACACACGTAGCGGTGGTAAGGAGTTGTCGACAATCCCCAACTAATTGTTCCTAATTAATTGGGAGTCGGAATGAAGTGGTATAATAGCTGGACTTGGGGGAAAAGCCGACACGGCGGCTGTAGCAAAGCTGACGCAATAAGTTTAACAAATTGCCAACAGGAAATAAAATTCACGTTTTATTACCGTGTATTAACGTGGTCCCTTATTGCAAAAGATGCGCATGCTAGGAGTCCAGTTTTTGCGCTCGCTTGCGTCATATGTTCCATTACCCGGCAAACATAATTTTTCTGCATGATGTTCATTGCCCGCCCCGCAATGCCTCGCTGCCAACTTCGTTTTTGGTGCAATCATGGCGTGCGCGCACGCAGCCTGGTCCCCACGGACTGGTGACGGCATAGGCAAACCGACAGTCAGGTGCGAATTAAACGACGAGCCCGCGCGAAGAACGAATTTGAGCGCCTGGCTTTGCCGGTAATTCGACATGGTCATCCGGTGCAACGTCTGCGGAAAAACTTTGATGGGTGGTTCGATCTTCCGGCGTATTCTGGAAACCCGATTGGCCCTGATTATTGCCGCGCGCGCCGAGCTGTTGCGGATCTTGCCCGTTAAGATTTTGCTGACCGGCTTGAGGGTTTCCAGCACCTGCCTGCGAGCGGTCTATAATGGATATTGTGACATTGGATGCATCATCCGTAACGCCCGCGCTGTGCAGCGCTTTGCCCAAAGCCTCACGATCATTGGATAGATGCTCGGCCATTGCAGTGCTCGCCGCAGCAATCTGGATATGCATTCCCTCGGATGTCAGGCGCAGTCTGGCGGTTACAGTGCCAAGTTCGACGGGCTGCAATTGAATGACCAGCGTCCTTGCAGCACCCGTGGTGCGATCAGAAACCACTTCTATGCCGGTGACAGCCGGTGAATTGACCGGTACCGCAAGCATCGCGATATTTCCCATCAAGGGTTTTGCCGTGGCTTGTGGCAATGAAGGAGCAGCCTGCTGGGATGTGTTCGTGTTAGACGCCGCAATCACGTCCTGCAATGTCTCCGTCACCGGATTGGGATTCTGTTTCTCCGGTTTTACCGCTTTTGACGCTATGGCAGAATTGGCGCGATCGATCTCCTGCTGCTTTGCGGAGACAAGAGTTGGCAATGCGGGCTCGAATGGGGCTTGTTCGGATTCAGGAGGCGCGGATGAGACGGAAAGTCTGCCTGAGCGCTCTGGCACTTGCTTCGGCGCCTGTTCTTTGTCTGCAAGAACATCTGCAGCATCTGTCTGTGGCGGGATGTCATCGTTTCCCAGCGTCAATTCAGCAGCATCCGAATCTGTCACGGACACTGCTCCTTGCAAGCCCTGCTGGTCAATCAAGGTATCGGGGGCAAAAGCGGTTTTATCACCTTGCCGCCTATCCAGCATTTGCTCCAACGCAATAATTGGTTGCGTGAAAGCACTCTGTGTAAGCGACATGGATTCCTCATCCCTGTGATCGGGCGGGCTGTCTGGCCCAGCGCTTTTTTCGTCACCAGGAATGTGGTTTAAAACGCTGTTCCGGTGTGGCTTGACGGCCTCCAAAAGCGATCCAAAATTAGGTTGCAGCTCTTTGGCTCCAAGCATTTCCTGGAAGTTGCCTTGCGTCTCTTCCTTTGTAGCCCGCACCGGCGTCTGCAACTTCAGCTTGAAAGGCATATTGGATCCGATCGTCATTTCCCGGCCTTTCCAAGAATTGCATCGATTGCATCGAGCTTCTTGCGCGTTTCTGTAATCATCGCATCTTCCGTATCGACGGCGGGCGGCTGGCGCGTCTTTTGCGGCGTCTGCGTGGCGATCTCTGGCGTGGGGATAGTTTGGGGCTCCATGGCAGCTGACGTCACACGCGGTTGTTCGGTTATTTTCCCCGCCATGGCCATGGCCGCTTCAAGTAGTTTTACGTCGCGGCCATGCAGACGATCCTTTGGCAGGCTGGACAATATTCTGCCCGCTTCTCCGGTCTCATCGGAACCGACATTGCTCACAGCAAGGTAAAGCCTTGCCTGTGTGTTGTCGGCTTTGAGCGCAGTGGCCAGTTCTTCCGCTTCCCGCGCGGCAAACCGGGCACGGACCAGATCACCATTAACAATAGAGCCACGGGCGAGGCGCAAGTAAAATGGCATCCGGGCGCCCGGCCAAGCCAGCACTGCCAGATCCTTGATTTCCTCCTCGCTGATTTTGTCCTTCAGCTTCAGTAAGGCGTCGACAAGCTGGCGATATAAATCTTCCGAATATGGTGATCGTTCAAAGCGTTGCAGGTAGTTTCTGGACAGATATAGCAGCTTGTCTTTCTCGCCAAGACCAGCGGCGATGCTGAGACCGCGGCGCAGTGCGGCCTCCTCCAGCAGCGTTCCCGGCGCATTCAGCCGTATATAGTCGAGGCGCTTGAGAGCTGTAATCGCATCAATCGAAGCGAGTTGAGATGCCGTTACCAAATAGATCGAAGCGTTGAGTTCTGCTGGCAGATTTGGCGGCAGTTCCTGAAAGTTCTCGACAAAGCGAAGCGCATCGCCATCTGCATAGGCCAATGATCCGGCGATAAGTTTAGGATTGATCTGATCAGGCTTCAGCGTGGCAATGATGCCGCGTACAACATCAGGATTGCCACCATTCAGCAGATAGATGAAAAGCGCATAGGCATTGGCCGGCTTGTCCCAAGCCTCCGGTTTGGCCTCTTTAAACTGACGAGAAACATGCGCAAGAACCCGGTTGAGCATCGGCAACGCTTCCGGCTTTCCAGATGCTACCTGGTCCTGCAACATGCGCATTGACCTCACCAGAAGATATGGCTCTGGTGCAAGCATATCCGCTCGCGCCTGTGCCTGCATCAAACCGAGCAAACCCAATATCAACACAAGATGATAGCGCCTCACTCTCATCTGCCAACCGTTTTAAGAAAAATATCGATCCGGCGATTTTGAGCTGCATAGGGATCCGACGCAATCTTTGGGTCGCGATCCGCATAACCGTCAATTCGAAGAATACGCTTTGCGTCGAGACCGCCCCGCGTCAGCATATAATAAGCCATATGGGCACGCGCCGAGGACAAACGCCAATTGTCATAGCTATCGCTCTTGAACGGTCGCGCATCGGTATGACCGCTGATGACAACATCACCCTTGCGGGAGGCGATGATCTTGCCGATCTCATCCAGCACCTGCACGACGCGCTTGTCAGGCTTTGCCGAGCCAATGGCAAACATGCCATAGTCAACTTTGTCAGTCAGCTGAATCATAACGCCTTCATTGGTGGGGACCACTGTCACCTCCGGCGCATTTTTCTCATCTGCAATGCCGGTCTTTGCGATTTCCGCAGCAAGCTTTTGGGCAATCTCAGCTGGACTCATCTCCCGCTTGCCTTCCGTGCCCGTCTGACCAGCAGCTTTCTTGCCCTCGACAGACTTGGCGGCGGGATCGGGTTTTATATCGCCAGCGCTCAACCGTTGTGCCAGCGATGCCTGTTCAATCGTTGCCGACTCCTGTTTGGAGGCGTCCTTTTTGACGCTAGCGCTTTTTTCATAGGATGGGGGTGGCACGGGCGGGCTATCCGTCAGAGGGAAAATTTCATCATCCGCCCGGTTAGTCCAATAGTTGGGATTGAAGGGATCCCGATAGGCCTCACCGCCTTCCGCACCGGTCATTGGACCAGCACGATTAATGCCACCGGCACCCGCGACGGACCGGTTCTGGAGGACACCAGAATCCGTGGCGATCTCCGCAAGCACCGCATAGGGATCTTTGAAGATCTGCCGCTCTTCGCGTTCTGGCTGCGTCTCAGTATCACGGTCGTTGCGAGAACTCTTTGTTTCCGCATCGGTGGAATCGGGACGTTCGAAGCGGACCTTGCCCTTTTCATCGTCAGAGTCCTGAATACCCTTTGGTCTGGCGTTACGGTCCATCAATTTTACGGGATTGAAATAGCTGGCAACAGCCGCTTTGGTTTCCTCGTTAGCAGCATTGATGAGCCACATGACGAGGAAAAATGCCATCATTGCCGTCATGAAGTCCGCATAGGCAATCTTCCAGACACCGCCGTGATGACTGTCTTCGCCATCGCCTCGGCCACGACGCACGATAACAATTTCGCGATGCGTTTCGGGATCAATGTTCATCGGATGTGATCTCTCAAACTATCGATCAGACGGCCAAGCCGTGTCTCGATAACCGTCTCGTCAAGCCGCAGGGACAGCTCTGCCTGGTTTGCCTCTGACAGAGAAAAACGCGTAAGATCAAAGCCGGGCCGGTTGCGAAGCACGTCCAGAAGATGCGATGGGCCGCTGATCTTCGCGGTCATCCCTTCATATCCCATGGTCAGTCGCTCTATTTCGCTTGCGAACGCACTTACCGCACGTTCCCGCATATTGACTTCAATCAGTGGAACAAGCACCGCAGCAAGCGAGCCGGAAAGATCAGACGCAATCGTCTTCAGCCCTTCATCCAATTGCGCTGAAATGCGCGCTCCCGTCTGCTCCAGAAACGTCACTTCAGCTCCGGCAAGCTGTTCTTGAAACTCCCGCTCCAGCCTGACCTTTTCAGCCTCGAACAGAACCGAAGCTTCAACCTGCCCCGACTCCCTGCCCGCAGCAAATGCCTCCTTGATCTTGAGTTCGTAGTCGATGAGTTCGACTACCTCTTCAGGAGTATCGTCAATATCGGTTTTGATTGTTATCCGCTCGCCAGGTGCGGTAAATACCGTCACGCGATCGGCAGGCACATGCTGCGGCGTGAAATCCGTCAGCATGCTGGCAATGGATCTGGGTTGGGATGCCGTCATGCCGCTTCATGCACCCATTGCTTGAGGATGGCAGCTACGCGCTCCTCATCCATGTCGATCATCTGCTCCAGCCTGTTCTGGGCCGGAACGCGCATGCGGCGTCTTAACTCGCTGAGATCATCATAGGGCGCACTTTGCTCGGCATTTGCAGCAGCAACAGCAGGAAGATTGTTTGCCGGTGCAAGACCCGGCACAGCGAAACCCGGCTCGTCCGCCAGCTGCAAAGCGTTCTGCTGATTGCTCATTTCGCGCATCAATGGACGCACGCCAAACCAGAGTACCAAACCGACCGCCGCAATCAGCGCCGCCGCATTGATGAGTGTGCCTGTCTGCCGGAAGATCAATTCCGATATGGGTGTTGAAGCCGGTTGCAGTTGCTCGTCGGCCGCTTCCAGGAAGTTCACAGCTGTAACATTGATCACATCGCCGCGCTTGGTATCAAGACCGGCGGCGGTTGCGACCAATTGCGTAATCTTGGCAATCTGCTGATCCACGAAGTTGGCCGGCGGCGGAGTCTCACCGGCAGTCGCCAGCAATCGCGCCTGATCAACCACGACCGCAATCGAAAGACGCTTGATCTGATAGCTGTCGCTCGTGGTCGAAACCGTCTTCGAGTTCAACTCGTAATTGGTCAGCTCTTCGCGCTTGTCGGTCTTTTCCGTGGCACTATCGCCATTTCTGCTGGCAATCTCTTCCTGTGGAATGTTCTGTTCCACACCTGTCGCATTGTCACTGGTGGAATTTTTCGAATCGCCACTTTCGCGCACCACGCGAACCGAGCGTTCGACGCGCGATTCAGGGTCGAACACTGTCTCATTTGTCTGACGCCGATCCGTATCCAGTGCCACCTGAACGCTTGTCTGGAAATGCCCAACGCCCAGATAGGGCGCAAGCGCCTTGCGGATATTCTCGTCAACAGATGACGAGACATTCTGCTCCAGCGTGGCGGACATGACTGCACCGGCATTGGTGCCGTCATCCTTGGAAGCCAGCAGCCTGCCATTCGTATCGAGGATCGTGACTTCCGAGGCAGTCAATTGCGGAACGGCCGCTGCCACAAGCTGGCGTATGGATTGCGCGGATTCAATTGCGAAATCGCCTTCGGTGCGGATGACAACCGACGCGGAGGGAGCTTGATCGCCGCGACGGAAACTGCCTTTCTCCGGCAAGACAATGTGCACTCGCGATGCCTTGATCCCGCGTATGGCCTGAATGGTCCGTGATATCTCGCCTTCAAGCGCGCGCACCCGCGTGATTTCCTGCATGAAGGATGTGAGGCCCAGCGAGCCCATATTGTCGAAAAGTTCGTAACCGGCATTGTTGCTTGTCGGCAGGCCCTTTTCTGCAAGGTACATACGCGCCTGATCGGCCTTGCCGAATGGCACCAGAACCGATGTTCCGTCTGACTTGACATCGAACGGTATGCCCGCTTCGCCCAAGGCCATACCCATGCGATTAACGTCATCGCGGCTCAGCCCGACATAGAGTGTCTCATATTGCGGCCGGTTAAGATAAAAACTAGAGGCAAGAATAGTGGCAAAAAGCGTCACACCGATGATGCCCAGCGCAATAAGCCGCCGGGCTCCAAGCTTTTTCAACGCTGCGCCCAGCTGCTCAAAAGTCTGTCTTAGGTTCTTTTCCATCAATTCCCACCGCAACACCTTGGGCCGACCATAGATGCTGAAGCTTGCGCGAAGTTAGAGTGGCGTTGCTCAAAGCCATTGCCAGAAAACAAAAAGGCCACGCGCGAAGCGTGGCCAATTGAGTTTTGCAGAACTGTTCTTATTAGCCGCGGAAGAGCGACAGGATGCTCTGGTTGCCGGAATTGGCAATCGAGAGTGCCTGAATGCCGAGCTGCTGCTGAACCTGCAAAGCAGACAGACGAGCTGATTCTGCGTTCATGTCAGCATCAACGAGCTGGCCTACGCCGCGATCAATCGCGTCCATCAGCGAGCTGGTGAAGCTTACCTGCGTGTCGATACGGGTCTTTGCGGAGCCGAGACCCGCAGCAGCAGCTTTCATCGTGTCGATGGCTGTACCGACGGTTGCCGATGTAGTAGCGGCTGTGAGAGCAGCTTCGAGATCGAATGCAGCAACAGCAATGGTTGTTACGCCAGTGCCAGCCTCGTAACCGGTAACGATGTTCTGGGCTGTGCCACCTGTCTTGAGCAGGTTAACGCCCTGGAATGTCGCGCCCTTTGCCATTTCAACGATCTGAGCCTTGAACTGGGCAATGTCGGCATCAATGATGGCGCCGTCTGTGCCTGGAGTTTCCTTGGCAACATATTTCGCCTGAATCTTCTGAGCGAGGTCGATAGCCTTCGTCAATGAAGTATAGGCAGTGTCGACGATGGAAGCACCAAGACCAAGACCGTCCTTAACAGCAGAAAGAGCCGAGTTCTGCGTGCGCATGCCGGTTGCGATTGACCAGTATGCAGCATTGTCGGAAGCTGTCGAAACGCGCTGACCGGTAGCAATACGGTCCTGCGTTGTTGCAAGGTTCTTGTTTGTTGCGGAAAGTGTCTGCAGCGCAGTCATTGCTGACGCGTTTGTAAGAATGCTAGCCATAGGATGAAGTCCCTGATGAGATACTATTTGGGACATACCGGACTGACCGGTATAACGGAGCGGCATCATGCCTATTGTCATTGCGACAACCCGTTATGTGCGTGATGAGTATGCCAAAAATGTTACGGTTTCAATAACGTTCATGATTAATTTTTCAAAGTTGGTTAGCGTACCTGTATCCGGCTAAGAATAGGAACGGATAAGACTGCCAACAAGGATGTTCCAGCCATCGATGAGGACGAAGAAAAGTATCTTGAACGGCAGCGACAGCACGGTTGGCGGCAGCATCATCATACCCATCGACATTGTAAGCGTTGCAACGATCAGATCAATCACCAGGAATGGCAGAACGATCAAAAAGCCGATTTCAAATCCGCGACGCAGCTCGGAGATCATGAATGCGGGCACAAGGATACGCAGGTCAACAACTTGATTCGCCTGTGTGCGAAATGATTCGTCGGCCAGGTCTTCGAACAATCGCAAATCCTTGTCGCGGACCTGCCGCAGCATGAATTCGCGAAACGGCGTGGTGATTTCATTGATCGCCACATCCTGAGTGATCTGGTTGTTGACCAGCGGCTGCACACCATTTTGCCATGCTCTGTCAAAGACAGGTGCCATCACATAGAATGTCATGAACAAGGCAAGGCTGATCATTACCAGATTGGCGGGCGTAGTCTGCAAGCCAAGCCCGGCCCGCAACATCGAAAATGCAATGGCAAACCGGGTAAAGCTCGTGACCATGATGAGAATGCCCGGTGCAATCGACAGAACGGTCAATGCCGCCAGCATCTGGATGATCTGGCCGCTGGATGATGCACTGCCTTGCGGTATCAATCCTTCAAGCAAAGACGCTTGTTGAGCCATGGCCGTTCCACCAAGACCAAATAATAACCCGGCCAGAAGCACCGGCGTCAGATAACGTCTTTTCATTCCATCACCAGCGCCCAGATGTAAACTTTATCGACTTTGCCTTCAGTCCGCATGCGCGCACGTTCCTGCAGATCAGTTCTCAAATATTCCAGTCCGGCTGGTCCCCGCAGCTGCATCAGGTTTACCGTGCGAAGGAAGGCCATGAAGTCGGCGGAAACGGCGGTTGTCAGCTCGTCGGAAATTGTTTCTCCCGGCCGGACAATCAATCCTGCCTCCAGCCTGATCCAGACATCCTGAGGGATTTTGACATTGGTGAGGATCGGCTTCAGTACGACAACACTGCCGTCGGGCATTGCCTCCACCGACGGAGTTTTTTTCTCCGCCGCACCGGAGGCAGCCACAGGTACCGCCAGACCCAGTTGACCACCAAGAAACCAGCCTCCCGCACCGGCAATGAGTGTCAACACGACGACGACAACTGCCAGGGCAGCCATTGAAGGCGCCTTGCGTGTCTGAACGGTATCTTCGGTGGCAGCGCTCATTGTGGGGCTCTAAATCGGCGAGACCGCATCAAGGACCTGCTGGCCCCATGGCGGCTGTTGCACTTCGCTTTGGCGACCACGGCCACCATAGGAAATGCGCGCTTCTGCAATCTTCTCGTAGGAAATCGTATTATATCCTGAAATGTCACGCGGCCTTACAACACCGGCCACATTGAGTACGCGAAGCTCGTTGTTGACGCGGATTTCCTGCGATCCGCGAATGATGAGATTTCCGTTCGGCAAAATGTCGGTCACGATTGCAGCAACCGACAGATCGATTTTCTCCGATCGTTCAATCTTGCCCTCGCCCTTGGTGCGGCTATCTGAATCATAATCGAAATTGCCGCCAATATTGCTTACCGAGATTCCGCTCCCACCCAGATCCGCCTTGGCGCCATAAATGCCCGAAGCGACGCGTGAGCGGTCAGACTTGTTGTCAAGCTTCGCCCGGTCATCAATCGAGATAACGACTGTCAGCACATCACCCGGATTAGTGGCGCGCGGATCGCGGAAAAAACTGGCCTGTCTGTCCTGCCACAGCGAGTATTTCTGCGGACGAGGCTGTACCGGGTAGTTTGATGGGTCGCTCACCGTAAAATTGTGTCCTACGCCCGTGCCGACCGGCGTCATCTCCGGCGGTCGATTAAAATCACGCGGATTCATTGCACAGCCTGAAACCAGAAGTACGCTTGCCAAAGCCATCGGCATTGCCGCTTTTTTCATTGTGCGGTTCTTTCTTTTGTCGTCACAACCCGCGAACCGACAATCACCCGCGCCAGCTTGGATGATTTCTCCGGGGGCATCTCGTTGAGAATAACGCTGGAAACCCGTGGGTTGAGTTTCAGCAGGAGCGCCGCGGCGGCTTCATCGCCCAGCAGTGCCATTTGCGCTGCGGCAGCGTCGGGCCGCATCTTGGATATGATGCCGACAAGTGAGTCTTCAGCCTTATCGATAAATTCGTCACGGCGTTTCAGCCAGACTTCATATTCCTGACGCTTGGCGTCGAGAAGTTCGATACGGCTATCTATATCCTCACGCAATTGCTGAAGCTCGCGTGTTTGCATCGCATAACGAGCATCGGCTGCCTTGTCGGTGATATTGGAGCAATACCGGTCAATCTCCTGTCCGGTATCATCCTGCGTTCTAGCTGTTTCCTGGGAAAAGCCGTAAGCCGCCGGCAAAAGCAGCGCCAGGCTGAAAGCAAGAGCTGCAACAGATGCTTTAAGAAATCCGGACACGTTCATTGGACCACCAGTTCGGCATGGAGGGCGCCGGCGGTCTTGATGCCTTGCAGAATCGCGATGATACCCTGTGGTTTCACTCCAATCTGGTTCAGCCCCTTGACAAGGCTTTCCAGATCGGTGCCCCCAAGCACCCCGATTTTCGATGTCTGGTTTACATCAATTTCGGTATTTGGCTCTACCGCAGTTTCGCCGTCCGAAAATGGTTCGGGCTGCACAATCGTCGGACGTTCAGTCACGCGCACTGACAGGCTGCCATGGCTGATCGCAACGCGGGAGATGCGCACTTTTTCGCCAATGACAACTGTCCCTGTCCGCTCGTCAACGACTACACGGGCGACTTCATCTGTGACGACCGGCAGACCCTCAATTTCGGCAAGAAAACGCGTCGCTGAAATGCTGGCAGGCTTACGCAGGCGGATCGATTTGGAATCCCGCTCTTTGGCAACAGCCTGCTTGTAGCGGCGTTTTGCAAAGGCATTGATCGTATCGGTAATGCGTACCGCGGTGGTAAAATCGGGTTCACGCAGCTCGACAATCAGCTCATCATGGCCAAAATTACCGGTGACTTCTTTTTCCACCAGCGCGCCATTGGGAATGCGGCCGCTTGTCGGCACTCCCTGTGTTATGGTTTCCGCTTGGCCCGAGGCCGTAAAGCCGGAAACGATCATATTGCCTTGCGCAACCGCATAGGTCTGGCCATCGGCTGCGGCCAAAGGAGTCATGACCAGCGTACCGCCAGCCAAAGAAGTCGCATCGCCCAATGACGAGACTGTAATATCGATCCGCGAACCACGCCCAGCGAAAGGTGGCAGATTGGCCGTTACGATCACGGCGGCAATGTTTTTGGTACGGGAGGCACCGGCTGGTGGGCTAATGCCCAGATTATCCAGCATGGCGCGCATGGACTGTTCGGTAAAGGGCGCACTGCGCAAGCTGTCACCCGTGCCGTTCAAGCCGATGACAAGACCATAGCCGACAAGCTGGTTTTCGCGCACACCCTGAATATTGGCGATATCCTTCAAGCGGGCGATCGCCCCACCCTCGCCAAGCTGTGATGAGGCACCTCCCCAGCGGCCATCATCAAGCTCTTTTTGAAAGGCTGCCCGCGCTTGCCCAGGCGTTTTGTAGTCCTTGGCATTGGCCGACGGCTCAGCTGCATAGCCAGCGGGTGATGCTGCAAGCATCAAGCCGACAAATGCCATGAGGACACGCAGCAGCTTCATTGCATACCAACCTGGATGCTTCCATTGGCAAGCACGGTTCCAGTTACAATAATGCCGCTATCAATGTTGCGGACCTTTACGAAATCACCGGAACGGCCCGCCTCCATTGGTATGCCTTTGGCAGTGATAACCAGAGCGCCCGTATCGTAGACGATTGGAACAGAAACTCCGCGCTGAACAAGATCCGGCTCGTTCACGGCTGTAACCAGAATGGGTTTTCCCGGAAGGAGGGTCTTGCGCGCGACCTTGCCGATCAGCTGATCGGCGGACAGGATATAACTTCCCGCCGCACTGGACTTGATCGTGAACATCTTTTCTTGCAGCTCGTTGCCGCCGATGGCCTGCCCGGGATAGATGATCTGCGATGGGACGATAAAAGTTATGCGGTCGGCCAGGGCCGACGACACCACAAAGAAGGCCGTGGCAAAAGCACTGGCCCGCAACAGATTCTTTATCGCTCCAATGGCTGTCATCATCACCCTCAACGCAGATTCTTCGAAACTACCGAACCCATTTCGTCGGCGGCCTGAATGACTTTCGAGTTCATCTCATAGGCCCGCTGCGCCGTGATAAGATCCGTGATCTCCTTCACCGGATCGACGTTTGAGCTTTCAAGATAATTTTGCTTCAACGTTGCAAAGCCCGGATCACCCGGAACACCCACAACGGGATCACCGGAGGCATCCGTTTGCCGGAAAAGATTGTTGCCTAGCGGCTCCAGCCCCGCTTCATTGGCAAAGTTTGCGATTTGCAGCTGCCCCAGATTAACCAGCTGGGTCTGGTCCGCCATTTTAGCGAACACTTGTCCACTCTCAGTGATCTTGACCTCAATCGCATCGGTAGGAACAACGATATTCGGTTCAACGAGATTGCCATCAAGGGTCACAAGCTGACCCGTCCCGTTGACGTTGAACGCTCCGGCGCGGCTGTATAAGGTGTCGCCTGCAGGGTTCTGTATCTGGAACCATCCACGGCCTACCAGCGCGACATCATAGGGATTTCCGGTCTGGTTGAGCGGCCCCTGTATATGCAGATTGCGCACCGCAGCTGTCTGCACACCAAGACCAACCATGGCTCCTTCGGGAACAATGCTTTGGTTGGCAGCATTGGGAACGCCGGCTGTCCGCTCTGCCTGATACAAGAGATCAGAAAATTCAGCCTTGGCGCGCTTGTATCCGGTCGTATTGATATTGGCGATATTGTTCGCAATGACTTCCAGATTAAGCTGTTGGGCATTCATGCCGGTGGCTGCGATAGTAAGCGCTTTCATTGGGATTCCTTATCCAGCTAAATCGGCATGCGGCTGATTTCGAGATAGGCCTGCACGATCTTGTCGCGAATGGCGATCGCGGTTTGCAGCGATTGTTCCGCGTCCATGACCGCATTGACCACGTCGCGGGTCGGCACGTCGCCCGTCATGCTTTTCATAGACACAGCTTCTGCGGTTTGCAGCTTGCCGCTCACGGAGCTGGCGAGTTCTGAAAGCACATTATCGAAGGATGGCTGACCGGGTGCGGCAACTTGCGATGCAGCAGAGGCGGCCCCCTGATTGACAGTCTCGGTCAGTTTGGAAAGGGCGTTACGGGTAGAAACGCTGAGAAGCTGGTCTATCATCAGGAATTCCTCAAAAGATCGACGGTCATGGCAATCAGCTCGCGCGCTTGCTTGACGACTTGGAGATTGGCTTCATAAGAGCGATTGGCTTCTCTCATATCCGCCATTTCAACGACCATGCTGACATTGGGATATTTGACATAGCCGCGACTGTCTGCCGCCGGGTGACTTGGCTCATATTCTTCGACAAAGGCGGAAGTATCCTTGCCGACCTCGGCAATTTTAATCGTTTCGACGCCGGTCGTACGATCAAGCTCGGTCGCGAAGGAAACCGTCTTGCGCCGATAGGGATCGCTGCCGGCTGTCTTGCCGGTCGATTGCGCATTGGCAAGATTTTCCGAAACGATGCGTAAACGTGTTGACTGGGCGGAAAGGCCGGATGCTGCGACTTTAAGGGCGGCCTGTAGCGGATCACTCATGCGCTTAAGCCTTCACAGATGACATCATCATGCGGTGAAACGCCTTGACGATGCTGGTGTTGAGCGCGAATTCGCGATTGATCTCGCCGGATTTCACCATTTCCATTTCGAGGTTAACGGTGTTCTTGGAGTGGTTTTGTTCGGTCACTGCGTCCTTGCGCAGGGCGGTTGCCGCAATGCCTGAGGCATCGATTTCCAGATGCTTCGGATTGGTGGCCGCCATTGTCAGTTGCGACTGGGCAAGGACGTCATGGAATGGTTCGACATCGCGAGCCTTGAACCCTGGAGTATTTGCATTCGCAACATTTCCTGAAACCGCTGCCTGCCTTACTGACAGCCACTCGGCCTGACGTGACGCCAGATCGAACAGATGAATTCCTTGCATGTGCTTCCCCGCAGCCGAACCGATTAACCCGCTCTTAATATATGTGGTCAGGCTTGCGTGAGACTTGCGGCAGCGTCAGCTTCAGTCGATCTGGCTAGAACGTCCTGTCGATCACAGTCCCGTCGGAGGTCTTGATATTCCAGCTTCCGGGCGCTGCTCCGCGCTGTATAGCCACCAATGTGCTGCCATCCGGCAGTGGTGAGCCCTTCTCGACGAACCAATATCCTGTTTCGTCCTCAATCATCACCAGTCCGCCTACAACTTCGCGGACAAGGAATTGCGGCTTACCCGGAAAAGGCTGTTTGCTGGCGTCCTCCATCTTCGCAAACCTGTCAGCTGTCAGCTCCGACGTTGTAGCTGTCGTCATCGGATCAAGCTCTTCGCTGGAATTGGGTGATGTTGAAGCAATCTTGCCCCGTGTCTCGCGTACAACCTTCTGGTTGGCACGGTTGAGAGGATCGCGCACCTGAATACCGGAAGCCTCGGGCTTTGGGCGCGCATCCAGAATATCGTAATACATGACGAATGGCAGCACGAAGGAGACCACGGCCAACCCGAAGCCTGCCGTTTTAAGATAGCCGTCAAAACGCTTGTCGCGTTGTTTGGGCGCTAGGGCTGTCTCGATATCGACCGATCCGGGTTTTGCCGCGTTTGCTTGTTGTTTTGTCATGATGGCTCCGTTGGCCGCAAGGCGGTGGCAAGGTCGCTATAAGGGTCCTGAGATAGTGGGGAGGCTGGCGTCTGCTGCATTGTCCCGTATATCAGCGGTACGAGATGGACGGCCTGATCAATCTGCGGATCGCTGCCGGTCTGATAAGCGCCGATCATCCGAAGATCGCGCGTTTCCTCGAACCTTGAAATCAGGCTGCGCAGACCCGTCGCAAGTTTTGCCTGATCCGGAGACCAATTATGGTGTGCCAGACGTGATATCGATCCCAGAATATCGACAGCCGGAAACCGCCCCTGAGCCGCTATGGTTCGATCGAGAACGATATGACCGTCAAGAGTACCGCGAATGGCATCCGAAATGGGATCATTGTGATCATCGCCATCGACGAGAACAGCATAAAGCCCGGTAATTGTGCCTTGGCCTTCAAGACCTGGCCCTGCCCGTTCAAGCAGGCGCGGCAGCTGGCTGAAAACGCTCGGCGGATAGCCGCGTGATACCGGCGGTTCACCGGCGGCAATGGCTATTTCGCGTGCGGCATGGGCAAAGCGCGTAATCGAATCCACGATCAAAAGTACATTGTCGCCGCGATCACGGAAATACTCGGCAATCGCAGTGGCCGTATTGGGAGCAAGCCGTCGCATCATCGGGCTTTCATCACCCGTGGCAATAACGGCAATGGTCTTATCCAGTTTGCCAGCCATTGTGTCTTCAAGCATGTCGCGCACTTCGCGGCCGCGCTCGCCTGTCAGTGCGAGAACGACTGTGTCGAAGTCAGCCGCTTTGGTCATCATGGCAAGCAGCGTGGATTTGCCGACGCCGGAACCGGCAAAAATGCCCATACGCTGGCCGAAACACATGGGCACGAAGACGTCGACGACATTGACGCCGGTGCGCAGACCTTTTTCCACCCGGTTCCTGTTCATCGCAGAAGGTGCTGCACAGTCCACAGGTACTGGTTCGGCTCCGGCGGTCATCAATCCCTTGCCGTCGAGCGGCTCGCCCAGCGCATTGATAACCCTGCCCTTCCAGTCTGGTGATGGTGCAATACGAAACTGGCCTTCGGGAAACACCGGGCTGTCGAGCGATGGCGTAATCCGGTCGTCAAATGGTTTGATCAATGTTTGAGTTTGTTCAAGCCGCACTACTTCCGCGGGATGAAGATGCTGATCACATCGGATCATCACGAGATCCCCAAGCTGCACCTTGTCCGAGATACCCCTTACACCGATTGCCGACCGCGATACTTCATTGACGTATCCGCCGACAGCAACAGACCCACATTCCCGGTTGGCCTGTGACAACACGCGCGCCAGGCTGTCGAGCCTCACCGTTCCGGTGTTCATGGTCTGTAGGGCACTGTTCAGCGCGGTCATGAATCGCAGGACATCAAGAGGACGAACCGAGGGTCTTGATGGCGCTCGTGAATGTCGCTTCACTGCCGCTGAGCAAGGCATTGACGCGTTCAAAGGCGCGCGTAACATTCATGAGCCGAGTCATTTCGCTGATCGCATCAACGTTTGATCCCTCAATTGCACCCTGAATGACACCTGCGTCCGGATTGTCGATTACTGGTTGGGCAGCAACGCTCGGTATGATTGCAGAATTATCGAAATAACTGAGTTTTGCACCAGGATCGATCGTGAACAATCCAATGGCACCGAGCTGACGACCATTTTGATAAACCGCACCATCCGAAGATATCTCCGGCGGGCCCCCATTCGGGTCGATTGTCAACGGCTGGCCTCCGGCGTCGAGGATTGGGTATCCCTTGACCGATAGCAGTTCTCCCGTGGTCGACATTTTCATTCTGCCATCACGGGTAAACACCTGACCTGCTGGCGTCTGCAATGAAAACCAGACATTTCCCTTGGCAGCAACATCAAGCGGATTGCCAGTCTGATTGATCGGTCCGGCCTCCGTCTTGATAAAGCTTTCGCCAGCACTGACGAAGCTCGAGTTCTCGGCGGCCTTCGAGACCATCGCATCGAATTTCATGCCTGTTGCCCTGAATCCGGGCGTCGACATATTCGCCACATTATGCGCCAGCACATCAAGCCGGCGTTCCAGCGATATTTGTGACGAAAGCCCCACATAAATGGAATTTTCCATCAGCGCCCTCCAAGTTTGAATGATTGCAGGGTTGCAAGAATGCTGGGCGATATGCCGATTTCCGCTGCCCCGCCAAACAACTGCACTGACGGCGCCATATTCGTGCTGGGATTGGCCATGTCGTACATGGCGGTAAAGCGGACAAGAAGTTTCTCGACCTTCGCCGGATCCTTCAAATCCTCGAGATCCAGTTTCTCTTCGACCATCTTGGCCTGACGATCAATGTCGAGTGCGGATGTCTGTTTGGGAATATTGAAGGTTGTCTGGAAGACTGCAAGCAGGCGCTTATCGCCAAGGATCTCATAAGCATTGGTAATGGACGAAGCCTTGCGGGAAAAATAAAGCGCCAGGCGCGCGCCGTCGCTTTGTTTACCGGTTTCCTGTTCAAGCGTCATCTGAACATAGCTGTCGACGACGGGCTTTAATACGGCCGAGCTTTCAGTCGTCTTGTCGCCCAGTTTGGCGAAGTTGAAAGCCGTAGCAAATTCCTTGTAGCGGGTATCAGTCAGCTTATTGGCAAAACTGTCCCTGTTCTCGACCCCTTCGGTCAAAACTTTTTTGATGAATGCCTTGGCATAGGCCATGTCTTCAAGCCCGAAGGCTTTCAACGCATAATTATATAGCTTGGTATCCTTCATCAGATCATCGATGGTTTTCACCTTGCCAATGTTCTTCAGATAATAGTCGCTGTCGCGCTGTACCATTGGTTCCTTGGCAATGCGCGCAAGTGAGCGCGGCAGATCCGCAGCAATCAAACGGTAGCTCGTCATCGTACTGGTCATGATGCGCCTTTCAGAAGCTTTTGCGTATTTGTCGCAAATCAAGCTTGCCTGAAGCTGATGGAGAAACGCCAGTTGACAGTGTGCGCGGGTTTGTCCTTCGCTCAGGAGGACTCACCATGAGGAAGAGAATTGATTGTAAGGAACTTGCCCTTGCAACACTGGCGACTGTCATTGCAACCCACTCTCTTTCATTTTAAGCGGTGCAAGCTAGCCCATGGCATGTAGCAAATGGCGTTCGGTGGCTAGCTGAGCCTCCTTGTCTTACTACAAAAGGAAGACATGCAGCTGCTTTTCGAAATCAAACTCCGTTCCGGCTGCAAGGTTCACGCAAGCCGACCTTGATAGCTCTGGAACACTGGCGAACATGCAGGAGCAGGTTTTGGGTATTCTGATCGGACTGGTCGTAACAATGGGTTGTCTGCTTGGTGGCTTTATCGCCATGGGCGGGCACGTTGGCGTTCTGATGCAGCCATGGGAATTTGTGATTATCGGCGGTTCCGCACTCGGCACTTTCCTGGTGGCCAATCCCTTCTCGGCAGTCAAGGATTCCGGTCGCGCCTGCATGGAGGCATTCACCAACAAGGTGCCAAAGCAGCGTGACTATCTCGATGTGCTCGGTGTTCTCTATGCCCTGATGCGCGAATTGCGCGCAAAATCGCGTAATGAGGTGGAAGTTCATATCGATAATCCGAATGAATCGACAATTTTCCAGGCATTTCCGAGCGTTCTCAAGAACCATGACCTGACGCATTTCATCTGCGACTATTGCCGCCTGATCATCATCGGCAATGCGCGTTCGCATGAAATCGAAGCTCTGATGGATGAAGAAATTCACACCATTTCACGTGACAAGCTCAAGCCTTATCATGCAATGGTCAGCGTGTCGGAGGGATTGCCTGCCCTTGGCATCGTCGCCGCTGTTCTTGGCGTCATCAAAGCCATGGGCGCGCTCAATGAGTCGCCTGAAATTCTTGGACATCTCATCGGCGCAGCACTTGTCGGGACCTTCGCGGGCATCTTCCTGTCCTACGGTGTCGTGGGGCCGATCGCCACCAAGATCAAGACAACGCGCGAGAAGCAAAACAGGCTTTACATCATCGTAAAGCAGACATTGCTGGCATATATGAATGGTGCTCTGCCCCAAATCGCGCTCGAATATGGCCGCAAGACTATTTCCGCCTATGATCGTCCATCCATTGACGTTGTGGAGCAGGAAACTCTCTCCCCAACGCCCCTGCAGCAAGCGGCTTAAGGTTCTGTGATGGAGGTCGAGGCCGAGCAAAAAAAACCTGACGCGCTGGCGGATAGTATCCTGCGGGCGGCGGGGCTTTCTGTCGATGATCTGAAATCATTCGAAACGGTATTCCGCGATTTGGCTTCGACATTTGGCGCAAGGATTTCCGCGCAAACCGATGCAGCCGTCACCGCTGAGTTCCTTAATATTCGTTCCCTCGAGAAAGAAGCCGTGACCGATGCAGTCCAGGGTTCGGCCTTGGTGGGAACGGTTTCCGTGCCCAAATGGGGCTCAAGAATCCTGCTGGCCGCCGACCGGAGCTTTGTCGACTGTGGAATTGAGGCTCTCTTCGGTTCTGGCGGAAGTTCCGAGATGGCGACGACGATTAGGCCTTTCACATCAGTGGACATGGGAATCGCACGGCAGACTTTCAGCGATATCACATCCTCGCTCGATCATATGTTCTCCGGCGGCGATCCGCTTTTCCAGATGGGCGAACTTAGCGAAGCTGCGCACCTTGCGCCGGGCACCGTTTCCGAGGCCCGAATGATTGCCTGCACTATCGGCTTGAATGTAACGGGCCGCTCCGGTCACGTCTCCATTCTGTTGCCGCGCTCCGCTTTCCGGCCGATGCAGGACGCAATCGCCCGCTTGTTGCGGCAGCCCGCACATCATCTTGATCCCAGCTGGGCAAAGAAGCTGCGACTGGAAGTCAGCCGCGCGCATATCGAGGTCGAGGCCTATTTGCAGCAAGGTTCAATGACTCTTGAGCAACTCGCTTTACTGCGCCCGGGACAAATTCTGCACTTACCCAAGGACGCAATTGATCAAGTCCGTCTGCGCAGTGGCGATCAGGCCCTTTACAAATGCCGTCTCGGCAAGGCGGGAAGCGTATTCACTGTTCGCATCACCGATCCCGTCAACGAAGAAGAGGACCTCCTTGATGAGCTTGCTGCTGGTTAATCTGATCTCACTGGGTTTGAGTGCCATTTCCTTGATCGTATTTTTTGCGGCGCTGCGCAAAGCGAGCAGACTGACAGCAATGAGCCGGCTGATGGCAAATCAGGTAGCAAGCTCTGCAAACAATCTTCAAAAAGCCTTGGCAATCCTTCAGGCAGAGCGGGAGATCTGCCGGGACGAAAGCATACGGCTTGAAGCGCGCCTGAAAGATTCTGATCGTGTGCGCTCTGAAATGGCCCGCGCAATGGAGCTTATAAAGCGAGCGCGGCTGGATCTTAATGAAGATGCACTTGTTGCCGCTGCCATGCAGCAACCGGCAGCTGCGTCACACGTAGCTCCACCGGAAGTCAAAATCAGTTCCATCAATCACTTTATGACGGATCAGCTCAAATCTGTAACGCCAACGCAAGTTGCTCCGTTCGAACCAGCGCGCCCCTTGCCAGTTTTTGTCAATCGTATCGTTCGTGCCAGCGACGTTGCTGGCGCCGTTCTTTAAACCTACTCCGCACTCGGGATCATTCGCATCATGGCCATATCCGACAAGAACTCGATCGAAGACGAACTGAACGAGGCCATCGAAGACCTCAAGCGCGACGAGCCGCAACCGGCCCGGAAACCGGCCGGATCCAAGCCCAATATCGACCTGATCATGGGTATCCCAGTTGACGTGCAGGTTGTTCTGGGAAGTACGTCCATGCCGGTCGCAAATCTGATGAAGCTCGGACGTGGTTCTGTCGTGACACTAGACAAGCAAATCGGCGATCCGGTCGATATTGTCGTCAATGGCCGCGTTATCGCCCGCGGTGAAGTGATCGTCCTTGAAGATGACAGCTCAAGGTTTGGCGTCAGCCTGACCGAAGTCATCGGCAGCGGCAATTAAGCGTGGCGAGATGAGCGATCACGCAACCGAAGAGGCATCAAGCGCCATCCAGGATTTGTCAGGACCTGAAAAAGTGGCGGCATTGCTCGTCGCCATCGGACGGCCATCCGCGTCCCGCCTCCTCAAGCATTTCACAGCGGATGATTTGCGTTCACTGGCGGTACACGCTCGCAAGCTCGAACCCATCACGCCCAGCGACTTCGAAGAACTGGTAAAGCAGTTCGAGAATGCATTTGCCGACGGTGCGCCGGTATCCGAAGCCGGGATGCGCTTTGAGGGCCTGCTGCGCGAATCCCTCACCGCCGATGAAGCAAGTGCCGTTATCGAAAACCGCCGGCCCGAACTTTTGGCTCAGGAGTCCGTTTGGGATCAATTACCGCGAATTCCCGCCGAGATCTTGCACGCCTATCTTGTTAATCAGCATCCGCAGGTCACAGCCTATGTGATTTCCCGCCTGCCATCCGATATCGCAGCAAAGTTGCTTATCCGTTTTTCACCAACGACGCGCAGCGCCTTGATCCAGCGCACGTTGCATATCCGCAAAGTTGCCCCAGCTGTCTCCGCCATGCTCGAAGCCATTCTTCAACGTGAGGTAACAGGAAAAGACAATACGGCTTCCGAAAAGAGCCATCACGGCACGATCGCGAATATTATCAATCAGCTGGAAAAATCCGAGATCGACGAACTGCTTGGAGATCTGACGGATCTCGGTGGGGACGACCTTGCAAAGATCAAGGCGAAATTGTTCACCTTCGAGGATATTGCCCGTCTGTCGCAACGCTCGAGACTTGTTCTGTTCGATGACATTCAGACCGATGTTGTTACCACAGCCTTGCATGGTTGCGAGCCGCAGCTCCAGGAACTCATTCTTCAGTCGCTATCGACACGCGGGCGCCGCATGGTTGAGACAGAACTCTCCAGCCCGAACAATATCAATGCCAATGCTGTAACGGAGGCCAGGCGCTCTATCGCACGTACCGCAATTGCTTTGGCTGAACGCGGCGATCTTCGCCTTGAGCCCGAGCAGGTCGGACCTTAACGGAGCAGTCCTGCTAGATGTCAGACGAGACCGACAAAGAGAGCAAAACCGAGGAGGCGACTGAAAAGAAAATCAGCGATGCAATGGAGAAAGGCAACCTGCCCTTCTCTCGCGAAGCACCCATCCTTGCCTCGATCATCGCGCTTATCATCATTCTGGTGTTTGTAGCGATACCAAGCGGCGCAAAACTCTCATCCTTCCTTTCTGAACTCTTTGACAAATCAGACGACTGGCATTTGAACAGCGCAGATGATGCGCGGCAACTGTTCGGAATAATTGGAGCAGCCGTCGGTCTTGCGCTGCTTCCCATTATGATCCTGATCCCCGGTGCAGGCATCCTTGCATCGGTTCTGCAAAACGCTCCGCGAATTGTTTTCAACCGTATCGAGCCACAAGCGTCGAGGGTGTCGCCCGCCAAAGGCTGGTCGCGTATTTTCGGGTCTGCCGGACGCGTTGAGTTTCTAAAATCAACCTTCAAATTTGCCGCGGCCAGCATCATTGTTTTCATGATTTTTTTTCGCGACAGCCATTTTTTTGTTGATGCCATAATCACTGAACCCGGGCAGCTTCCGGAGCTTATTAGGGCCCATATAACCCGCCTGCTTTCTTCGATAGCGATCGCAGTAACTGTGCTGGCAGCATTCGACATTGCCTGGTCGCGCATTCACTGGCGCAATGAACTGCGCATGACACGACAGGAGATCAAGGACGAACACAAGCAGGCTGAAGGCGATCCTTTGCTCAAGTCACGGTTGAGATCCCTCAGCCGCGATCGCGCGCGGCAGCGGATGATTGCGTCAGTTCCGACCGCCACTCTCATCGTCGCAAATCCGACACACTTCTCGGTTGCACTTCGCTACAATCCGGCAAAGGATCCCGCTCCCGTCGTTGTCGCCAAGGGTCAGGACATCATCGCACTAAAGATAAGAGAAGTTGCAGAGGCAAATGATGTGCCGATTTTCGAGAATGTCCTGTTGGCACGTTCACTCTACAAACAGGTGCAGGTTAATAATGTAATCGCGCCGGAATTCTACAAGGCTGTCGCCGAACTTATTCAATTTGTTAATACCCGCCGAAAATAGTATAATTATCGATAGTCGGATGAATATATGAAAAAAACCCAGTATTCCGCGACACGCGTCGAGATTCTAGAGCGGCATCTGACGGAGGTTATCAAAGACCTTCTGCTCGTTGACGTGGCCGACTATATTGCCTTCATCCGCTGTGAGCTTTTCGGCAATATTGCCGATATCGTAAACTCGGCCACCGAGTTGACCTTTTATCCCAATACGCTGACTTTCGGGCACGGAGGTGAGTATCACCTCGACTGGAACTCGACGCCCACGGTGACACTTGATCTGGAATTCAGCAACATGGGCGTCAATGCATATTTTCGCTTGATCCTCTCAGCCCATTCCACTGAAATTGACCTTCATCATTTGCGTTTTGCTGAAACGGGCCGAAGCCCGGCGGAAAACACGGCTTTGCTTGAAGCAGCTTTTGCAGATGCCCATTTGCCTCAATTCACAGCTTCCGAGAGCACCGACTAGAACCTGTTTGCGATAACAGGCATTTCGATAACGCCCAATGCCAAAGCAGTTGCTACGGTTGAGGTGCGATTGGCGCAACCAAGCTTGTTTTTTGCGTTTTGCAAGTACGTCACTACCGTCCAGCGCGCGATGTCAAGAATTTCGCCGATTTCGCCGTCCGTCTTTCCATTGGCAGCCCAATAGAGGCAATCCAGTTCTCGTTTTGTCAGCAGCTTGGCAACAACGGCAGCAAGGACCGGATTGCGATTTCCGTGGAGCGCGGTGTGCAGACGCGATGAGCATGCAACAAGGCGTTGGCGCATCCGCTCGATGAAGCCCGCCTGTTCAGATTTGCCGACGTTGAACGTAAATTCTGTAATCCCTTTGAAGCCGTGGGGATTGGAAGCACCTACTGCAAGAAACAGGCTACCAGTGTTTCGCATCTCGCGGTCCCAAAAGTATTTTTCTACCTCGGATGACAAGGCGACTTCATCTGCCAGATTTCGTATGCTTCCTGCTGCCTGGGCAGGGCGCCGAGGCATAACCACGGCATCAAGCAGCGGATCCAACTTGTAATAACCTTTTGCCGAATAGCGCATCGCCCAGCTGAAAGGCAGGGTTGTGGTAACAGAAACGTCTGGAGTTGAGCCCTTGTTGGGAGCGGTCTGGTTGGAGTAGCCGATATGGGTTATGTGGAGACAATCCAACTGCTCCCGGATATCAATCAGCATCTCGAGCACATCTCTCTTGGCAGAGATACCGAAAAATCCTTCCTGAAAATCCGGGAAATGGGCTAAATCAAAATGCATCGGATAACAAACTAGTCCCCCTGCGGGCACGATATGCCGGCATGTTATTAGCACTCTCAAGGAATGGCTCGATTTGATGGGCAAGAATCGGCAGCAGTTATATCGTTGCATACCGTTCACGGGACACACAAGCCGCGAACAATTGTATTTTCAACTTTTCACATATTTAACAGGCACTGCCGTTATTGTGCATTGAGCGGCCCGATGGATAAGTGTGCATCGCCTGCACAATCGGCCTGTGTTACTGTCGCTTATGACGACTGAAAAGAACGACAATTTTTTTGAGACATTGCCTGTTTTCGAGCAATTTGAAGGCGTTGCGGACAACGCCAATTACAAGGCGCTGCCCGCTGGCTGGGTGTTGGCCACTGCAGACATAGTGGGTTCAACCGAAGCCATAAAACAGGGACGCTACAAGGCCGTCAACGTGGCGGGCGCAAGCGTCATATCGGCTCTCCTCAACGCATTGGGGAAGCAAAACCATCCATTTATATTCGGAGGCGATGGAGCTTTGGTTGCTCTTCCTGCTTCAGAGGAGCTGGAGGCTCGCAAAGCACTTGCGGCAGTACAAGCCTGGGTGGCGGATGAATTGCAGTTGAACCTGAGAGCAGCCATTGTTCCAATGGCGGCGGTGCGCGCTCAAGGTCTGGATGTACGCGTGGCCAGATTTAAAGTCAGCTCGGAGCTCTCTTATGCGATGTTCGCCGGCGGAGGAGCAAGTTGGGCTGAAGCTCAAATGAAAGCGGGTAAATTTCTGATCAAACCAGCGCCCTCGGGCACGCGTCCTGATCTGACGGGCCTGTCCTGCCGTTGGAATCCGGTCCACGCCCACAACGGTGAGATTGTTTCCATTATTGCAGTGCCCGGGGCATCGGGAGCAGACGCCCGCTTCCAGCAATTGGTGGCTGATGTTGTTGCCATAGCTGCCGAGCAAGCGCGCGGCGCCCACCCAATTCCGGAAGAAGGACCACAGATTGAATTCACATTGCAGGGCATCAGTACCGAGGCAAGGGCAACTGCTCCGGCTGGGAAAAGGCTCTATAAAAAGTTTGCCATTTTCGCTCAGATCGGACTGACGATAATGCTGGAAAAACTGGGTCTGACAGCCGGTGGATTTGATCCCAAAGCGTATAAGCGCGAACTGGTTCAAAATTCTGATTTCCGCAAGTTCGATGATGGACTCAAGATGACCATCGACATTGATGCTGCGCGGTTGACACGTATTGAAGAGCGGCTGGAAGAAGCAGCCAAAGAGGGAATCTGTCAGTACGGTTTACACCGGCAAAGCTCGGCTTTGATAACCTGTCTGGTTCCCACGCCGCTGGCGCATGACCATATCCACTTCATCGACGGTGCCTCTGGCGGTTATGCAATGGCTGCAAGCAACCTTAAAGCCAAACTCGTCTGAGGGTGACGCGGCTTGGCTGTTGGGCACGGTAGCACTTATGATTTTATTATATGATCTGCCATGAGCCCGCGTTTCGTGAAAATATTGCGGGTATCAACGATTAACGGTGACCATGCGGCTATTGATGCATAATCAATGCAATCATGATCTGTCGAAATCAAAACCGCATCGTAAGACTGGACAGTTTCCTTTGTAAGATCGATTGATTGTCGACCTTTCAAAGCCATATATTCCCTCGTCGTGGGAATTTCAGCGACATATGGATCGTGATAATCGGCAGTGCCGCCACGCTCGTGGATAATTTCCATCAGTCGTAATGAGGGGCTTTCGCGGATATCTGGAACATTTTTCTTGTACGCCAAACCAATGATCAGGATGCGCGAACGGCTGAGGGCTTTCCCCTCACGGATATCCAGTGCTTCCGACAATTTGCTGATCACATAACGCGGCATAGCCGAGTTTATTTCGCCTGCAAGCTCAATGAATCGCGTCGGCAATTCATATTCCCGCGATTTCCAGGTCAGGTAAAAAGGGTCGATGGGAATACAATGCCCCCCAAGGCCGGGCCCAGGGTAAAATGGCATATAGCCAAAGGGCTTTGTCTTTGCGGCTTCGATTACTTCCCAGATATCGATCCCCATTGCAGCGTAAAGTGTCTTGAGTTCATTGACCAACGCTATATTCACGGCCCGGAAAATGTTCTCTGTGAGTTTTACTGCTTCAGCCGTCGCATTGGATGAGACGGGCACAACAGTCTTGACGGCTTGCCCATAGAAGGCCTGCATCAACTCACTGGCTTCAGCACCATCGCCAGCAACGATCTTTGGAATGCTGGACGTATCAAAGTCGCGATTGCCCGGATCTTCCCTTTCTGGCGAAAACCCTAGAAAAAAGTCCTGACCTGACTTCAACCCGGTCTTTTCCAGAATGGTTTTGACAATATCGTCCGTTGTACCGGGATAAGTCGTCGACTCCAACACTATAAGCTGACCCCTTCGAAGCGTGGCTGCAATTGAACGACTCGTTGCCTCAACATAAGAAAGATCAGGGTCCCGATGTTTTGTCAGGGGCGTCGGAACGCAGATGACAATCACGTCACATGACGCGAGTTGCCCGAAATTATCCGAAGAACGAAATCTTCCCGCTGAAGTCTCTTTGGCTAGATCGGCATTGCTAACCGCTTCGATATAGGAATTTCCGGCGTCCAACGCGATAATTTTTGCCGGGTCGACATCAAACCCAGTTACGTGGAATCCGCTGCGTGCAAGCGTAATCGCCAGGGGGAGTCCAACATATCCAAGTCCGATTACTCCGGCTTTTGCCTGTTGTGTCAGGAGTTTTTGCGAAAGGTCGGTAAAAGCAGTATTGGTCACGTGATATTCCAGTCTTATCTGGCCTGCGCCTTCGTTCGTAGATGGCTGCTATACGGATAGCTGTCAAGCGACCGCAACCTCACCACTTACGTCACAATCAAGTGACAACGCCCTATTGTTTCAGATTGGGGAAATGCCCATCTAACCAATGTCAATGTAATTAATTAGAGGGCGCCTGTCTGTTTACCTGCGAAAGTCCAGCGTAATTGGCGGATCGACCCCACAGGTGGATTGTTTGCCAGCGTTGACACTGCATCCGGATTCACTCATCCTGTTGTTATTATTCTCCTGTTCGAGCGTAGTTGACACGTTCGACAAATGGCATACGCGGAAAATGGACGTAGCTCGAATTTGTAAGGACGAGGGATGAGCGCGACCCAAGCGGATATTTCCACAATTCTTCTCGACAAGGTGGCAGACTGGGTTACAGAGTCAGCATTGGCTGGAGACAGCCTTGAAGTAATCGTGCGCGGATTTTGCGAGCGCATTGCAGCGGCGGGCCTACCAATAGCCCGCGTCAATCTTTCCTTTTCAATGCTTCACCCCCTTTACGACGCTCTCGGTTTTACCTGGAAGCGTTCAAGCGGCATGACTGTGGAAGGTTACCGCCACAATCCTGGTGAAAAACCCGAACGGTTTCTTCTCAGCCCTTATTTCTATTTGCTCAGCAACAATCTTGAGCATCTGCGGCGGCGCATCGATCTTGATGGACCATCGGAGTTCCCGGTTCTGGATGAACTCAGACTTGAAGGCATGACTGACTATCTTGCGTTTTTGCAGTCCTTTGGCGGCCAATCGACCCAAGGCATGATGGGATCGTGGGCAACTGATTCCAGTGAAGGCTTCAGCGACCCAATGATTGCCAAACTCTTGCGTTTGCAGAACCATCTTGCTGTTGCGGCAAAAATGGCCGTTCTGGGAAAACTCGCCGACAATATGTTAACCACTTACCTTGGTGGTAATGCTGGCAAGCGCGTTCTCAATGGCCAGATTCGCCGGGGTGATGGCGAGACTATTCGCGCCGCCTTGGTCATGGGCGACATGCGTCAATCAACAGTGCTCGCAGAAAAAGAAGGGCGGCAGGCCTATATTGATACCCTCAACCATTTCTTTGATGCGATCGCCGCGCCCTTCAACCGTGGTGGCGGCGAGATTTTGAGTTTTATGGGCGATGGATTTCTTGCCGTCTATCCTTGCGGCAGGCACAAGGACCCTTCCAAAGTCGCGTGTCAGTCCGCCCTGTCTGCTGTTTCCAAGGCTCAAGCACGCGTTGCCGAACTCAACATCATGCGGCAGCAAGAAGGCCTCAGCGCCATCAAATATGGAATTGGACTGCATGTCGGCAATGTCATGTTCGGGAATGTCGGATTGAAGGACAGGCTGACATTTTCGGCTTTCGGATCGGCCGTAAATGAGGTGCAAAGACTTCAAAGCCTAACAAAGAAATATGATCGTGAAGTCGTCGCCAGCCAGGCATTTGCCACATATTGTGGAGGCGATTGGACCACTCTTGGCGAGGAAAAATTGCGTGGTGTGGGTCAGAAGGTAACGGTTCTATTGCCAAAACCTGCAGGACAGACCGCGCAGCTTGACGATGCCTATGACGAAATAACTTATGATGGACTTTCGGAAGCCGAACAGGTCATGCTACTTCACAGAGATGCCAAGTCTACTCCGCCCAAACGTCCCCTCTTAGAGAAATTCATGCAATGACAGGAAGATACGTCGCTATGGCTTTTCTTGCGGCAGCTTTGAGTGCAACGGGTGCGGCAGCAGAACCCATAGGCGACGTTCTGATTGATGGTTTCGACGGGAAAGATTTCTCCCCCGCAGGTGGGCTTTATTACCGCCAAAACTTTGAACAGCAGGCTGGTAAAGTCGAGTTTCAATCCGAGATAAAGCAGACCGGTGCTGGAGCACTGAAGTTAAGCGTAAAGCCGTTTTGCCCCAAGGTGCGAAAAAACTGCAGCGAGCGCGCTGAAGTCTGGGAGAAAACCCAGCATCGTGTCCCCTATGATCAAGGCGTCTGGTATGGGTTCGCGGTAAAATTTGCCGATCCGATCCCGAAAGATGATCATCGCTATCTGATCGCGCAGTGGAAAAGGGAAATTGGGCCAGAAGCCGTGGGTGATTTCAGCCCATTTTTGGCATTGCGTCTCAATCATGGAAAACTTTTTGCGACGATTGAAACCAATTATATCGCGCCAACAAAGGCAGCAGGCCCAAACACTGTAAAGGCTTGCAGCGACAAACAGACGCCGGTTTGGTATCGACCTGACACCAATCAGATGCGTGCGCTTATCGCCACTGATGATAAATGGACCCCGCAAGACGGCAAGCAGTTCAACAGTTGCACTGATGCCATTGTTGTAACCGACAGGGGCAACAAGCTGCCTACGCCGGATTCGGGCTGGATTGATTTTGCCATATATACAAAACCAGGCCCGGACGGATCCGGCCATGTCGAGATTTTTGCCAATAATAAATGGATCGTGACCGTCAAAGGAAACATAGGCCATGGAGACAAAGGGCTAGGCGATAATCAATATTTCAAGTTTGGCCCGTATCGCGCGGCCGACAAAACTGAATGGGCGCTTTATTTCGACAATTTCCGCCGCTCCCCGCGCTGTTCCGATGTTCTTGATGCTTCCGTCTGTCCTGTACCGTAAACAAGAGTATGTATTTGATCTACATGGGCAATCGCCATTCAACCAACTGGACTCGGACAAGAGCGTAAGCTAGTCTCGTTCCAGTTGACAGAAAACGACAGCCTTTAAGGATTAAGTCGCTCGCATGGTGTCGGGAACGGATTTATTACGCATTGAGAACCTTGGCATCTCTTTTGCGATGCTTGGTGGACGAATGAATGTGGTAAAGGGCGTCAATCTTCGCGTCCTGCCAGGTAAAGTGACGGCTCTCGTGGGCGAGTCTGGCTCCGGCAAATCCGTTATAAGTCAGTCGGTTATGGGTATTTTGCCCAATACGGCCAGCGTTACAGGTAAAATTCTTTTCACCGATCCTCTAAACGGCAGAGCAAGCGACATATTGCAAATGCGCCCTGACGGCGCTGAGCTGCGAGATCTGCGTGGCAAGCGAATGGCTAAGATCTTTCAGGAGCCAATGACATCCCTGTCGCCATTGCATACTGTCGGCAATCAAATCAGCGAAGTTCTGCAAATCCATACACAGGCGACCAAAGAAGAACGCAGGGCACAGACTGAGGAGATGCTGGGCCTGGTAGGATTTCACAATCCTGCACGCACTTATGACATGTACCCGTTCGAGTTATCCGGAGGCATGCGCCAGCGGGCAATGATAGCGATGGCTTTGATCTGCCGCCCTGCCCTTTTGATCGCAGATGAGCCGACGACCGCCCTCGATGTTACCATACAGGCTCAAATACTTGAATTGTTGAAGGACCTTCAGCAAAAGTTGAACATGGCGATGCTGTTGATCACGCATGATCTCGGTGTCGTGGCCAATATGGCTGATGAGGTTGTGGTCATCTATCATGGCGAGATCATGGAAGCGGGTCCCGTCGATGCTATCTTTCGCAATCCGCAGCATCCGTATTTAAAAGGGCTGATGGCTGCCGTACCGCACTTCGACATGAAGCCAGGAGAACGATTGAAGGCTTTGCGTGAAGTTCCGGTCAATTCGGACACGCTTTGGGCAAAAAAGCCGAAGCCCGAAAACACGCCGGAGATTTTGCTGAGCGTGAAAAACCTGACAAAGACCTATGCCATTCGCAAATCCGGCATGTTTGGCAAGCAGGACAAGACACGCATAAAGGCCGTCAATGATGTCAGTTTCGACATTCGCCGGGGCGAGTGCCTTGGTCTTGTTGGGGAAAGCGGGTGCGGCAAAACCACATTGAGCAAAATTTTAATGCGTGCCATTACGCCCGACAGCGGGAGCGTGACTTTCAACGAAGGCAAGGGAGAGGTTGACGTTCTAGCGGCGCAAGGCGAAGCTCTGATGGAGCTGCGAACCCATATTCAAATGGTTTTTCAGGATCCAGTTTCTTCCCTGTCTCCGCGCATGACAGTCCAGAACATTCTGAGTGAGCCGCTGGAAATACATGGGCGCGGGGATAGAGCCTATCGCATGGAAAAAGTACGAGCCTTGATACAGGCAATCGGGCTTGATCAACGCTTTCTCAATCGCTATCCGCACAGTTTTTCGGGTGGGCAGCGTCAGCGCATAGGAATTGCACGCTCATTGGCGCTTGGACCGCAATTGTTGATTTGCGATGAACCCGTCTCCGCCTTGGATGTCTCCGTGCAAGCGCAGATTTTGAACCTGCTTAAGGATCTACAAAAGAAATTGGGCCTAACCTACCTGTTTATTTCACATAACCTTGCTGTGGTCGACTATATGGCTGATCGGATAGCAGTCATGTGTGCTGGTCGAATTGTCGAGTTAGCACCTTCCGCAATCATTCTGCGCAATCCGATACATCCCTATACCCGCTCCCTTCTCGCGGCTGTCCCTTTTCCCGATTTGGACCGCCCTCTTGATTTTAAAACCCTCAAGGCGAGTGGTGCCTCGGACAAACGAGCCTGGGGACCGCAGTTTTTTGACGAAACCGATTCTAACGATCTTGCCCAGGCTGATCTGGGTGGCGGACACCTTGTTTTGGCCAGACGCAATGTTGACGCCAGGGAGTTACGAGCGTGATAACGCGGCGCGAAGTGCTTGGTACAATCGGGCTTGGCGGACTGGGATGTCTGCTATCTCCGAATTTCGCGTCAGCGGCGGATCGCGATCTGGAGCCCGAATTCCTGTCTGATCAGTTGAGAGCGCGCAGCTTGCCGCCACTTGTCAAGCGATTGCCCACGCGCCCTCGCATTATTGGTCTCAAGGAAATGGGCCGCGTACCTGGCCGTTACGGCGGTACAATCCGCACTATAATCGGTAGCGCCAAAGACATTCGTTTCATGACAATCTACGGATATGCCCGGCTCGTCGGATATGATGAAAAGCTGACGCTGCAACCGGATATTCTCGAGGCATTTCAAGAAGAAAACGACACTGTTTTCACGTTTACCATTCGCGAAGGTCATCGTTGGTCCGACGGTTCGCCTTTGACGGTAGATGACTTCCGGTATTGGTGGGAAGACGTACTTCTCAACAAAGATCTAACCCCCGGCGGTGGATCACTTGATCTGCGTGTCAATGGCAAGTTGCCGCGATTTGAAGTCGTCGACAACCTGACCGTGCGCTATTCTTGGGATGCCCCGAACCCAAATTTTCTGCCGAGTCTGGCAGCACCACAACCGCTCGCTATTCATGGCCCCTCGGCCTATCTCAAGCAGTTCCACAAGAAGTACCAGGACCAGTTCAGGCTTTCTGCGTTGATGCAGGAAAACCGGGTAAAAAAATGGGCCGACTTGCACATCAAGATGGCGCGTGAATATCGTCCTGAAAATCCCAATTTGCCAACGCTATACCCTTGGCGGAACACGACAGCCCCACCTTCCGAACAGTTTGTTTTCGAACGAAATCCTTATTTTCACCGTGTAGACGAGAACGGCAGACAATTACCTTATATCGACCGCGTTATTCTGAATGTCAGTTCCTCTTCCATTATCCCGGCAAAAACTGGTGCGGGAGAAAGCGATCTTCAGGCAGCAGGCATTGATTTTAATGATTATACTTTCCTGAAAGATGCCGAGAAGCGCTATCCTGTAAAGGTCAATCTGTGGAAGATGACCCGAGGGTCGCGCGTGGCAATTCTGCCCAATCTGAACTGCAAAGACGAAGTATGGCGCGGTTTGTTCCGTGATGTGCGCGTACGCCGGGCACTGTCACTGGCTATTGATAGACACGAAATCAATATGGCGGTTTTTTACGGCCTTGGAACGGCGAGCGCCGATACGGTGCTTCCAGAAAGCCCCCTGTACAAACCAGAATATGCCAATGCCTGGATCGACCATGATCCGGATCAGGCGAATGCTCTGCTCGACGAGGCGGGCCTGCAAAAACGCAATGGAGACAATATCCGTCTGCTGCCGGACGGTCGCCTTGCTGAAATTACCATTGAAACGCCGGGCGAAAGTACACTGGACACCGATGTACTGGAACTCGTGACCGATCATTGGCGAAAAATCGGCATTGCACTTTATACTCGCACATCGCAGCGCGATATTTTCCGCAGCCGTGCACAGGCCGGCAGAATTATGATGTCGATCTGGTACGGCATCGAGAATGGCGTTGCCACTGCAGATATGAATCCGCAGCAATTGGCACCAACCTCAGATGACCAGCTCCAATGGCCCTTATGGGGCATGTATCACCTTTCGCTCGGCCAGAATGGTCAGGCCCCGGATTTGCCTGAAGCGCAAGAGTTGATACGCCTGCAAACAGGCTGGCGGGAGTCGAGAAGCATGGATGAGCGAACCGCCATTTGGCATCAAATGCTTTCAATTTTTACGAGCCAGGTTTTCTCGATCGGGCTTATAAATGGCACGTTGCAACCCGTGCTTCATTCGAACAAGTTGCAAAACTTGCCGGAACGGGGTCTCTATGGTTTTGATCCCACATGCTTTTTGGGTATTTATATGCCCGATACATTCTGGCTTGAGACGGAGCAAGTTTAGAGATGCTCCGTTATATACTCTGGCGCATTGCCGCCATGATCCCCACTCTGCTGATCATATCCGCGCTCGTTTTCGTAATCATTGAGCTGCCTCCAGGCAACTTCATCGATAGCCAAATTGCAGAAATGCAGGCTCAAGGTGAGACGGTGAACATACAGGATCTGGAAGAACTGCGCAGTCAATACGGCTTGGACAAACCTCCGGTGCTGCGCTATTTTTATTGGGTTGGGGGCATGTTGCAAGGCGATTTTGGTTACTCGTTCGAGTATCAATTGCCCGTTAGCGAAGTCATTGGCGATCGCATGTGGCTGACCATCCTCGTGTCCTTCGTCACTATTCTTTTCACTTGGCTGATTGCTTTTCCTATCGGCATGTATTCGGCGACACACCAATATAGCTGGAGCGACTACGGCTTGACGTTTCTAGGCCTGCTTGGCATTGCCATTCCCAATTTCATGCTCGCACTGATCTTGATGTATTTCGCCAATGTATGGTTCGGCACGTCCATAGGGCATTTGATGGACCAGCAATACCTCAATGAACCAATGAGTTGGGAGAAAGCGCGGTCCATTCTTTCACACTTGTGGATACCGGTTATTATCGTTGGAACGGCTGGAACTGCAGGAATGATCCGCCGTCTGCGCGCCAACCTTTTGGACGAACTGCAAAAGCAATACGTCATGACGGCAAGGGCGAAAGGGCTTCATCCATTCAAAACACTGATTAAATACCCACTTCGCATGGCTCTCAACTTTTTCGTCTCCGATATCGGATCCATTCTGCCAGCAATCATCTCCGGTGCGGAAATTACGGCGATCGTTCTATCACTTGAAACGACAGGCCCCATGCTCATAAAAGCGCTTCAAAGCCAGGATATGTATCTTGCTGGCTCATTTCTTATGTTTCTCGCATTCCTGACCGTTATTGGTGTCCTTATCTCCGATATCGCTCTTGCTTTTCTTGACCCCCGTATCCGGCTTGCTGGCAGGAGCACTAAGTGACGGATCAAATACCTCTCCCCGGCGCGCCCCTGCAGCATTTTGTATCGTCGGCACCGTTCGATCCGATGTCGATCGAGGAGATGACCGAAGCCCAGGCGAAGGTTCATCTCGCCTCTCAACTCAAATTGATGTGGTGGAAATTCAAGCGCCACAGAATTGCCCTGGCATCGGGCATATTCCTGCTGTTGCTCTATGGAATGATCATCATTGCCGAGTTTCTGGCTCCATATAATCTGCACACACGCAATGTCGATTTTATTCATTCCCCTCCCCAACGCGTCCATCTTTTCCAGGATGGCAATTTCGTTGGACCCTTTGTCTATGGCCGTGAAATGAGCCTGGACATGCAGTCGCTGAAACGGGTCTATACGAACAAAATGGACGATGTGCAGCCGCTCCGTTTTTTCTGCAGGGGCGATGATTACCGGTTCTGGGGACTAATACAGTCCAATATCCATTTCGTGTGTCCTGCCAAGGGCGGCCAGATGTTTCTTCTTGGTACCGACCGTCTGGGACGAGATGTTCTATCGCGCATCATCTACGGTGCGCGGATATCTTTGACCATCGGGCTGATCGGCATCACCATAAGCTTTGTTCTCGGCATCATTATTGGCGGGCTTGCGGGCTATCATGGCGGTGTCTTTGATCTGCTGGTTCAGCGTGTTATCGAAGTTTTACAATCATTGCCTAGCTTGCCGCTATGGATGGCTCTTGCAGCCATCATGCCGGTGACCTGGAGCCCCATACTGATCTATTTCGGCATAACCATAATTCTTGGCATGCTCGACTGGACGGGTCTTGCCCGATCGGTACGCTCCAAGCTGCTCGCTCTGCGCGAAGAAGATTATGTATTGGCGGCACAGCTTATGGGAGCCAAGAGCAGCCGCATCATCGGGCGGCATCTCGTTCCAGGCTTTATGTCGCACCTCATTGCAACTGCCACAATTTCCATTCCCGGAATGATCCTTGGCGAAACGGCCCTGAGCTTTCTCGGACTGGGCTTGAGACCACCTATAACCAGCTGGGGCATACTACTCACGGAGGCAAGAAGCGTCAGCGTTATAGCGTTCTACCCTTGGCTCCTTTTCCCGATGGTTCCAGTCATTCTTGTTATCCTGGCGTTCAATTTCTTGGGAGATGGGTTGCGCGACGCCGCTGATCCATACAGATAAGAGGCTGGTAGTTTGCAATTGATCGCCTATTTGAATGATATCGCGCGGGCCTGTCCGCAAAAAAGAAAGTTCCGACAATGATGCGTCGTTTCGAGGATGCACGAATCCTGATGTATAGTCACGATACGTTCGGCTTGGGTCATTTGCGGCGGTGCAGAACTATTGCACATTCGCTTGTTGAAGATTACCGGGGATTGAACATCCTGATCATATCGGGTGCGACCATTGCGGGTGCGTTTGATTATCGCGCGCGGGTGGACTTTGTTAAGGTGCCAAGCGTCATCAAATTGCGAAACGGAGAATATACATCTCTGGCTCGGCATATTGATCTGCACGAAACGCTGAAGATGCGGCAATCCATCATAAGACATACCGCAGAAACGTTTCAGCCTGACATTTTTATCGTCGACAAGGAGCCCATGGGCCTCAAGGGGGAAGTTGAAGAAACTCTAACCTATCTCAAGTCGCGAGGAACCACGCTCGTCCTTGGTTTGCGGGAAGTGATGGATGCTCCGCACCTTCTGGAAGCAGAATGGAAGCAAAATCAGGTTATCAACAAGATCGATCAGCTCTATGACACTGTATGGGTCTATGGTCCGCCGGATTTTTATGACCCATTGGTTGACCTTGAAGTACCGGAGACTATCCGGGACAAGATGAAGTTTGTTGGCTTTTTGCAACGCAGCGTATCGCATGAAGCTGCTTCCGTGCATGTTCCTGACGGCGATTATATTCTGGTCACCACGGGCGGTGGCGGCGATGGTGCAGACCTCGTTCACAATGTCATTCATGCCTATCAGCAAGATCCCTCATTACAACATAAAGCGTTCATCGTTCTGGGACCTTATATGCCTGCCAAACAACGGGCGAAGCTGGTAAAGAAAGGCAGTAAAATTCCATACATACAGGTTATCGAGTTTGACAACCGCATGGAGGAATTGATTGCAGGAGCGAAGGCAGTAGTCGCCATGGGCGGCTACAATACCTATTGCGAGATATTGTCATTCGATAAGCCCGCCTTGATCGTGCCGCGGATTGCTCCTCGTGAAGAGCAATTGATCCGGGCCAAACGAGCCGCTGAGCTTGGTTTGATTGAGATGCTGCTGCCTGAAGAAGCTGAGGATCCGTTAAGACTTGCAGAAGTGCTCAAGCGTCTTCCTGAACGGGCACCTCCCTCCCAAAGCGGCAAAGGTGAAGGCATGCGTCTCGAAGGGCTGGTGCACATCTCCGAAATAGTTGGCGAATGGTTGGAAGATCGAGAAAATCAACCGCTTCCTGCGGTCGCCGAGTAAGAGCAAGCATTTTGACTGTACGCCGTAAAACACTGGTTGTTCTGAAGGGCTATCCGCGTCTTTCAGAAACCTTCATCGCGCAGGAACTGCTTGGGCTTGAACGTGCGGGATTTGACCTCACCCTTATATCCATGCGCAAGCCCACTGATAAGAAACGCCATCCAATACATGATGAGATCAAGGCTCGGGTCGTCTATTTGCCGGAATATCTTCATAACGAACCGCTGCGGGTATTACGCGGCCTGATTGGTAGTTGGAAGCGCCCCGGATTTCGACCGTTGCTTCGTCAATTCTGGGCTGATCTCATGCGTGATAAAACCCGCAATCGTTTTCGCCGGTTCGGACAAGCACTGGTACTGGCCCATGAATGGCCAGACGCCGGCGAATGGTTGCATGCACATTTTATCCATACGCCAGCATCAGTGACTGCCTATACAAGCATTTTGACCGGCGTTCCGTGGACCTGTTCCGCCCACGCTAAAGATATCTGGACTTCACCAGACTGGGAGCTAACCGAAAAACTGGCAAAGGCACGCTGGAGTGTTACCTGCACCCGTTCCGGTTTCGAGCATATGCGCCAACTTACTGATCGAAAAGATGAGGTACATTTAAGCTATCATGGGCTCGACTTGACCCGTTTTGGGCATTTCGACCAACGAAGATCCGACCGCGACGGCACCGATAAGTCTGATCCGGTGCGGATACTGAGCGTCGGCCGTGCGGTGCCGAAAAAGGGTTATGATATCCTTTTACAGGCGCTGGCTCAATTATCGCCTGATATCAATTGGCAGTTCACTCACATCGGTGGCGGTGATGAACTGTCCAAGCTCAAACCGCTCGCCGAATCACTTGGCATATCAGATCGCATCTATTGGAAAGGTGCCCTCGCTCAAGAAGAGGTGCTGAGCCACTACCGGCAGTCAGATATTTTTGCATTGGCATGTCGCGTAGCTGCAGACGGTGATCGCGATGGACTGCCCAATGTACTCGTCGAGGCGTCAAGTCAAAATCTCGTCTGCATCTCTACCAATATTTCGGGAATTCCAGAGCTGTTGACCGGTGGAGAAAACGGCTTTGTCGTGCCACCTGAGAACCCCCGTCTTTTGGCCGTCGCCATTGAGCGGGCCATCCGCGAGCCAGATTTGAGACATCGACTTGGTCTGGCTGCAGGGCGCCGCGTTCGAGAGCATTTCGACCATACTTCCAGTATCCGGCAGCTTACCCGGCTCTTTGAAGATGAGTGGCAGAAATCATGAAATCACCACGCGTCTTTTTTTACGTCCAGCATCTGCTTGGAATAGGACATCTGGCAAGGGCGAGTCATATTTCGCGCGCGCTTGTCGATGACGGCTTTGATGTAAGCATGGTTACCGGTGGATCAAATGTGCGAGGATTTCCTGGACCCGGCGTAAAGCAGATCGCTTTGCCGCCCTTGCTCGCGGGAAATGCTGGTTTCAACGGACTTGTCGACGGGAATGGCAAGCCTGCCGACGACGATTATCTCAACAATCGTCGCAAGCTTCTGCTTGAAGCTTTCCACGAAGTGCAACCCGATATCGTGATAGTTGAAGCCTTCCCTTTTGGCCGACGACAAATGCGCTTTGAGCTTATGCCGCTGTTGGAAGCTATCAAGACCGCTTCTCCAAGGCCAATATTGTTGGCATCAGTACGCGATATACTTCAGGAGCGGACAAAGCCGGGACGCGATGAAGAAACCGTCTCGCTGATCAAGTCGCATTTTGATCACGTCCTGGTCCATGGCGATCCCAATTTTATAGCTCTGCCCGACACTTTTCCATTGGCAGAGCTGATTGCTGACAAGGTTCTTTATACAGGGCTTGTAACCGGACCGGCTCCCTCGCCTGCCGATGACAATTTTGATATTGTCGTCTCGGCAGGCGGAGGTGCTGTCGGTGCGGAACTTCTTCGATCCGCATATCAGTGCGCCGTCCAATCCGGTTTTAAGGGCAGCTGGTGCCTTATCGCTGGCCCCAATCTTCCCGAGCCTGATTTTGCAGCTCTATCCGCTGAAGCACCTGACAACGTCACCGTTGTGAGATTTCGTCAGGACTTTCCTGGTCTGCTTCAAAACGCACGACTTTCAATTTCCCAAGCCGGTTACAATACGGTTTGCGATATACTTCGCGCCAAATGCCGTTCGATCCTCGTTCCGTTCACCGCAGGGGGTGAAACAGAGCAAAGTGTTCGCGCTACGCGCCTTGAATCTCTCGGCTTGGCAATTGCACTACCGGAAGGCGGCTTGAACAGCGATATTCTTACAAGCGCCATTGCGTCTGCCGTCAACGAGGCGCATTGGCCAAAACACAACTTGGACTTGAATGGTGCTCAGCAGACCGCAGCATTATTGCGGCGCATGCTCTGAGACTGATTTGTCAGAATAAGCACCTACAGTGCCGTGTTATATGGCGTCATTGGCTTTGATGATGTAAGTTCAGGTGATTCAGCCCACAAGGTCATCTCCACCGCGCCGCCTGTTTCACGATCTAAATTACTGCTGACGTCACAGCTTACGGTTGTTCATGGAAAAAAGTTTAACTCGGTATATCTGGTCGAATACACGACTACAGCAGATATGGATTTTGATCGTTGTAGCCGTTTCAATGATCCCGTATTTCCTATCGTTCGATTTGCCAAAGCAGATTGTCAACGGTCCCATACAAGGTACCGGCTTTGAATCGCCTGGAGCGACGCAGACCTTTATGCGTATCCGGTACGATATTCCTTATGTGGGCGAAGTTACATTCTTTAACGGTCTCGAACTGACCCGCTTCGAGACATTGATGGCGCTCAGCCTGGTTTTCCTCCTTCTTGTCATCGTGAATGGGCTCTTCAAGCTTTATATCAATACCTATAAAGGCCGCCTTGGTGAGCGAATGCTGCGGCGTATCCGCTTTGAACTGATCGATCGTGTACTCCGGTTTCCCCCGTCTCAATTCAAGCGGGTAAAGTCGGCAGAAATTGCCACCATGATCAAGGATGAAGTTGAGCCGATGGGTGGCTTCACCGGCGACGCATTTGTGCAGCCTGCCTTGCTTGGGGGGCAGGCTTTAACCGCTCTTGTCTTCATCATCATGCAGAACTTCTGGCTTGGAATGATCGCGGCCGGGATTGTAGCCATACAGGGCGTCGTTATTCCGCGCATGCGCAAGCGATTGCTGGAGCTTGGACGGCAGCGACAGCTGACGGCTCGCGAGTTATCAGGTCGTGTGGGTGAAATTGTCGATGGCATTGGCACCATTCACGGCAATGATACCTCTAACTACGAACGCGCCGATATAGCGGCGCGTCTGGGACTTATATTCTCAATCCGGTACGATCTTTATCAATGGAAATTTTTGGTCAAGTTCATCAATAATTTTCTGGCGCAAGTCACCCCGTTTTTGTTCTACTCCATCGGTGGTGTTTTGGCTTTGCAGGGCAGACTGGATATTGGCCAGCTCGTTGCCGTGATCAATGCATACAAGGATTTACCTGGGCCATTGAAAGAGTTGATCGATTGGGATCAGGCGCGTCAGGATGTTCAGGTTAAGTACGCTCAGGTCGTCGAGCAGTTTAATGTGGACCGATTGGTTGATCCCAGGATTCAAGCTCTCGCGCCTACTCCGGCAGGTCGCCTTGAACATTCTTTGCATGCAGTCAATCTAACTGTTCTGGACGATAGCGGCGCACCCCTGCTCAATCATATCTCGGTTGAGATAAATCCTTCTGAAACTGTTGCCGTCGTTGGCAACAGCGCCAGTGGAGCTGAAGCCCTCGCGGAAGCGTTTGCCCGGTTGGTCTGGCCAGATCAAGGACGTATAACGATTGACGGAACCGATTTGCTTGAACTGCCCGAGTCAGTCACGGGCCGCAGGATCGCTTATGCCGCATCTGATACTTATTTCTTCCATGGAACACTTCGCGACAATCTTCTCTACGGGCTTAAACACGCCCCTTTGACGAAGGTCGAATATGAAGGAAAGCAGGCGATCAACTATAAATGGAACATCAATGAGGCACGCCGCGCCGGCAACCCAGAACTCGATCTCAACAGCGACTGGGTGGATTATACCTCTGCGGGTGTGACCGGTCCTCACGACCTTTTCAAAGTAGTGCGACCCGTTCTCGATGCGGTCATGATTTCGCAGGATATTCAGGATATGGCGCTGCGATCATTGGTCAATACCGCCACGCATAGCGATCTTACCGATAGAATCGTCGAACTGCGTGAAGCCCTTCGCAAACGGCTAAAGAAAGAGGGCCTCGAAGATCTGGTCGTTCCGTTCAAGCTGAAAGAGTACAACCCACAAGCGACCATCGGGGAAAATCTTCTGTTCGGCACGATGAAACGCCCCATGATGACCAACCGGAAACTTGCGGCTCATCCATACTTCCGCTCGGTTCTGCGAGAGAACGACCTTTATATTGATCTGTATTTCATGGGTCTGGAAATCGCTTCGAACGCCGTGGAGCTGTTCCAGGATTTGCCGCCAGATCACCCGTTCTTCCAACAGCTGACATTCATGACGGCTGACGACATTCCAGCCTACCAGATTCTTCTGCAGAAATTGCAGGGCCGTGGATTCGAAGCGGCCTCCCCAGAAGAACGCTCAAACATTATCCGGTTGAGCTTTTCTTATATCGAGCCAAGGCACCGCTTTGGTTTGCTGAATGATGAACTAATGGCCAAGATTGTAGATGCGCGGGCCCGCTTCCATGAAAACTTACCTGCGGACCTCAAGGAAGTCATCGAACGCTATGACCCAAAGAAGTTCATCTCATCCGCAACACTCTTGGACAATGTCCTTTTCGGACGAGTTGGATTTGCGCAAGCGGATGGTACCGACAAACTGCGCGATATAATGCGTGACATCTTCAATAAGCTCGGTCTTTTCGAGAGCGTTCTTTCCATTGGCCTTGATTTCGACGTAGGGTCAGGCGGCAAGCGCCTGACAAATGTTCAGCGTCAGAAATTAAATGTGGCGCGTGCCCTGCTTAAACGATCCGACTATTTGATTTTTAATCGCCCGCTTCCAGCACTCGACCAACGGATTCAGGATAAGATCACTCACAACATTATGGAGAATCTTCACGAAGAGGGCCATTCACCGTCGATCATTTGGGTGCTTTCCAATACGAGCCTGGCCAAGCTGTTCGACAGAGTCATAGTATTTGACAATGGGGCACTGGTGGAAGACGGAACGCATGCTACTCTTCTGGAGAAAAACGGTGTATTTAAACAATTGGCTTCATAAAATCCGATGACTGTCACAGGGGATGCTACGCATATGCTGCTCAAAGACGAAGTGGAAATGTTGCGGCGGGTGCCACTGTTTTCGGGCGTTGCTCCCGCAAAACTGAAACTTCTCGCATTTACATCGGAGCGCGTAAGCTACAAGTCTGGCCAAGTACTGTTCAATCAAGGTGATCCAGCTGATGCCGCCTATGTGATATTGTCAGGCGCAGCTGACATTCTCGCCGACAGCCCGAGCGGCGAGATAAAGGTCGCCGAGATCGAACATGATTCAATCGTTGGCGAGATTGCGATCCTTTGTGATGTCTCCCGCACCGCTACGGTCAGGGCAAACTCGCCGCTGGAGGCCCTGCGGATAAGCAAAGACCACTTTATCAAGCTCCTGAGCGATTATCCGGAAATGACGATCGAAATCATGCGCGTTCTTGCAGACCGTCTAAGCCATACAACAACCGAACTCAGTGAAGCTCGCAGCAAACAAAAGCAGCACGCTTCCAAGTAATTATTACCGCTATTGACGTATTACTTGGCCCGTCTGAAGCGAAACAGAGAAATTGCGGGACGGTAGCCCCGACATATATGCTGCCATCATTCGAAACATTGTGGCAAACATGCGTTTGGGTTCCCCGTCCTTACTGGTGTCGGATTTGTAGGCTTCGATCAACAATCGATACATCGCCATTCTGTCTGCTGATATCCAGTCTAAAGCCATCTCGCTGCCCATTCGCAAGCGATACCAGTCGCCAATCATATCGAGAGCTGGCACGGAATCCATTTTTCCCAGGGTTTCCGGCACCAAATTTGAGCAGGAACGTTCAGCCTTCAATGTCGGAATGATTTCGTCCCAATCCATGATCTTCTCGGACCGAGCCAGCAGAAACAGATCACCAAGATTCAACTGCCTAGCCACTTGTGCAAGTTTTGGCGGCCATTCCCGCTTCAAATAGCGATGTATGATCAATTGATCCACGTGAGCCGATAGAAACTCGCCATAGTCACTGGCATCCAGCATAGAGCCGACATTCTTTTTTGTGACAGCGATTTCAGTTCGGTACTGACGGTTGATCCTGTTATCTATTGGCACATCGCACAATGAAACTGTCTCGACATTCATCATTTCATCTTCAATCGTTAGAATCTTAAACGCTGGAGGAAATGCAACAAGGGAAGGTACACCTATATTCGTTAAAGTGCCTTTGATGTTCGAAACTCTGGCCGTGTCATTCACATGGAGATGGCCACTGAAATGTATGGACACTCCAGCTTCTATAACTGTGTCAGCGACCTTTCCGGACGGTGTTCGCCTGACAGAACTTGTCATACCAAACAATGTCTTTTCGTCTGCCGCAGTATTATCCATCATGTCGATCATTGGATAATGGGAGAAAGCCAGAAGTGTTTTCCCCTCAAGTCTGGCCCTTGCTGAAACATCTTTCATCCAATCCACGATGAAAGGTTTATGAACAAGCATAGCATTCCAGCCCGCATTTGTGCTGTCTATGAATGCAGCAGCACCTGCATTTGAAAGATCGCCATTGTTAGGTTCAAACACATTGGCATCTATCATAAGCAGCCAAAGATTTGGTACCGGTTCAACCAGATAGGATGCATCCATCAGTTGATATTCATTTTTCCCATCAGCGGAATAGGCATTATAAAGGCGGCTCTCCCAGTCGGTATCTCTTCCAAAAGGCGTTTCCCAATGGATGGCATCTGTTTTTGAAAAAAAGCCTAGATCGGGAAGCTCTTGCAAGCCTGCAGGGTATCCCAAACAGTACATTTTATCGCTGAACACCATCGCCTCGGCGTCTTCATCGATAAATTCACTGTCGCTGGCGACGGTCGTATAGGTGCCATTCGCGTTGAGAAATCGCTTGGCATGATGACGGCCGTTTTGGCCAAAAATGTCGTGATTTCCTGCCGTTCCGACGAAAACGAGGCCATGATCTTTGCTGTAACTGTCGAGCAATTTTTTAAGTGCTGAAATTGTACTGATTTGACCATCGTCGGAATAGTCGCCGAGTAAAACGACGAGGTTGATATCTCGGGCCACGATTTTATCAAGCGCACTCCTTAGTGCCTGGTAACTCTCATTGAAAACGCGGGTAGAGCGCATCGTATCAGTTAGCCTGCGGGCTATCATCCGACGGCCCTCGACCTCTATCCCCTCAAAATCATAATCGCCATAGAGATCGTGGAAATGAGCATCTGCAATAACGGCGATACGAGCAAATTTGGATGAAGTCATGAGCGAGCCGTTCAAGTGATAAACTATTCTATTTGTATTGGTTAATTGTCATAAACCTTAAAAAGCAAGTTGCTATCGCCTACATATCAACAGAAGCGAATTTTTAATGCGTAGCCTGTCAATAAAAAGGAATACAAGCCTCGCATAACGATCACAGTTTGACTACGATATCCCCCAAAATGGGGAACTAGGTGTAAAGAGCAGAATGAACGACCAAGTATTTCGGGTGAAATTCTGGGGAACGCGAGGCAGTGTTTCGGTTTCGGGGCCGGAGTTCGTAAGGTATGGTGGAAATACTGCCTGCATTGAAGTTCAGTGCGGAAACCGCCGATTAATTTTTGATACCGGCTCGGGTGTGCGGCAGGCTGGCGAAGCTTTGTCACGGGAAGGCGTCGAACAGCTCGATATCATTTATACCCATAGTCACTACGACCATATTATCGGCCTGCCCTATTTCACGCCTCTTTATAATCCCATGATGAGCGTCCGTCTCTGGTCCGGCCATCTGGCAGGGCAAATGACGACAGGACAAATGATCAAGCAGTTCATGCGTCCGCCATGGTTTCCGATAGAATCCGATATTTGCCAAGCCTGTATCAACTTCCAGGATTTTCGTACCGGGGACACTCTCACTCCGTTTGAAAAGGTTGTCATACGCACAGATAAACTCAACCATCCGGGTGGCTGTGTCGGTTACAGGATCGAATGGGCGGGGCGTGTCCTCGCGCTGATATTCGATACTGAGCATGTTGATGGCGAATTGGATCCCGCCGTTCTCGGGCTCATCCAGGATGCTGACCTCGTTGTTTATGACTGTACGTATACCGAAGACGAGATGCCGCGGCGCTTTGGTTACGGCCACTCAACATGGCAACACGGAGTCAAGCTGGCGGAAGCTGCAAAAATCGGCAAACTGGCCTTGTTCCATCACGCGCCTTCCCGGACGGATGACGAGATTGACGAATTTGAACGACTTGCAAAGGTGCGTTTCGAACAAACATTTGCGGCACGTGATTTTCAGGTCATTGATCTTTAGGGCCTATGCATCTGAAGCAGGAAGGCTTTAAATCAGTTCCGCTGCCGAGACCCAGCGGCATCCTCCTGTCTCAGTCGTAATTTCGAACAGCCGCTTCAAGAAAATCCAGGCGGATTCGTCGTGGACGAGGTGATGACCCAAAATACCAATGGTACTGTCATCACCTTCAAAACGTCCACGCATTTCCATGACTATCTCGGCGACCAGCTCATTGTGGTCCCGACAGCCGCGAGTGCCATGCCAATCAATCAAATCAATGTGGGTGTTCACGGCCGGAATATGCCCTTGGCCAGCGCTTCCCTTCCCAAAAACTGAAAGCGCCGCAAATCCCACACTGTTTAAGTGCGGTAGCAATGAAGAATCAATACGATTCCATGGCGGCACAAGTATCGGCAAAGCTTGTTTGGGGAACAACTTAGCGATGCGACTCCTTCCCTCATCAAGTTCGTGGAGCACTACTTTCAAAAGTCGATGATCACCCAGCTCCTGTTTCTTTTCGCCTTTCCCAGCATGGTTTTCGTGCGACCAGCCGTGTGTCGCAACGGCGGCAAAACGCTCGGGCTTTAACAGGTCGGCAAGCGGCGCACCAGCCAAAGACGGTATCACCGCCAATAGTACGGGGACCTCATACTGATTGCTCAGCATCAGCAAACGGTTCAGAGCATCGCTAGGCTCCACGGCATCATCATCGCGTAACCAAAATTGCACGCTCCGACTAGCATTTATCCAGCGAGACAGCTCGTCTCGCAACGGTTGCCAAACGGCATCTTCAATCATCGCTCTTGTTCCGTATAAGATCTCAACAGGAGATTTAACTGCGCTGATGCCAGTTCAAGCGAACGCTCTTTGAAAACAAATTGTCTTGCTGCATTTCCCATAACCAAGCGCTGCTCATTGTTAAGAGATAAATGCTCAATTGCTCTGCTAAAGGCAGCCACATCATTTTCTGGCGTAAGAATTCCTGTTACTCCGTTTTTTACAACTTCTGGAACACCTGCCACTGCTTGAGCTATAACCGGCAGGCCAGCTGCCTGTGCTTCAAGATAAGCAATTCCATAGGCTTCGCCAAAACCCGGCCAGACATATATGTCCGATTCATAGAGGATTTTCGTGACTTCCCGGGATTGTTGTTGCCCGAGCCATTCTATGCGATCTTCTCTTATACCGGCAAAACAAGCCTTCACCATGGCGCTGGCAGGGCCGTCGCCAATAATCCTCAATCTCCAGGGCATATCACCCAGAAGCGCCAGAGACGCTGCCAGCATCCGGTAGCTTTCCAGTTTGTCACCCGACCTCATCATGGCAACGGTAACAAGTTGATTGGTAGTAACCGCAGTTGGCTCATCCGAAAAAGCCGCAATGTCGATAAATGGCGGCAATCTTTTCAAGCGCTTTTTAGATACGATCTGCTCAAGTCCGACCTCATCTCTTCGCGTGAAACAGATGTTTACTGCGGCCTGCCGAACGCCATTGACAACATATGATTGCTGTTCTGCCCACTCCTCATCATCGCGGCGTTTGGAATATGAGGCCTCGGCAGTAATGTAAGGCAGTTCAAACATAGTCGCCAAACTCGGCCCCACCAGATCCGGTGCTTTATAATAGGGATGGTACGTAAACCATAGATCGGGCTTGTTTCCCAATTGCCATAGATCTGCGAGCCGACCGCGCTCCTGTTCTGCACCGCCGCGGATCGTGGATAGAAGAGTCTGATCAGGCGTTTTGGTAAAGCTTCTTAGTTCCGAGGCGATCTCTACGCGGTGGCCCGCCCTTTGCATTGCCCGGATTAAAAGCCGTGCCATGGCACGGTCCCCCGAAGGAACAGGATGATTAGGAGATTTCAACGGAGCATAAAAAGCAATGTGCATGTGCGAAGCAATATAACCTTCTCAACAAACCTGCCGCACCATGCGGGAAGATAAACTGCTTCACAAGGGCTCGGCCCCGATGCTGACGTTTGCAGTCGCTGCAAAATATCGTCAACGATTAAGGCTTTGTCTTGCCATTTTTAACGGGCAGAGCGAGTGCATCGCCCTACTCGCCAAACCACATCGGGTCAACTAAGCTAACCAGACAGAAATTGCTACGGATTTCATGACAGCTTTTGCCACCAATACAATCAGTTCCGAACGATCATTGCGCAGAATACGCTTGATCTCGGGGCTGATTATGCTCGCTTTTGTCATGCTTCATCTAGCCAACCATTCGCTTAATCTGATCTCTCTTAAAGCTGCGGAAGAGGGACGTCACTGGTTTCTCGCAATTTGGAGAAATCCGGTAGGCACAATCCTGTTTTACGGAGCTGCAGTCACTCACGTAGCGCTTGTCATGAGATCAATTTATCTGCGTCGCACATTGGTCATGCCATTGCGAGAAGCCAGCCAAATCATACTCGGGCTATTAATTCCCGCTCTGTTGATTGAACATGTCGTCAGCACACGCATCCGATATGAGATCGTCGGTCTGCACGACACATATGAATTTGTCATCAGAAGTCTATGGGTTGAATCCTCCGGCAACGCTTTAAGACAATCCTTGGCGCTTCTGGTTGTATGGGCGCATGGATGCATTGGCGTACACTTTTGGTTGCGGTATCGCGACTGGTATTCCCGAGCAGCTCCATTCTTTTTGACGCTAGCAATTCTGCTGCCGGTTCTTGGCCTTTTGGGTTTTGCATATACGGGGAGAATTCTTGCCAGCGAACCTGTCCAGTCGAGCTACGGCAGCGGTTATTCTCCAATTGGCTCTCACGGCGGCGGTATTGTCAGCCCAGCAGCAGCGCAGCAGCTGATGGTAATAAAGTTCATGTTCTATGGGCTTTTTGCTGCGAGTCTGTTGAGCGTGTTAACCCTGCGCCTTATCCGCAGTTGGCGCGAACGTTTCGATCAAATCGAGATACGCTACCCTGAGGGCCAAACAGTTCGCGTTCCCCGCGGCTTTAGTGTTCTTGAAGCAAGCCGGATCGGCGGTATCCCTCACTATGCAGTGTGTGGTGGAAAGGGGCGCTGCTCCACATGCCGAGTCCAAATAATCGAAGGTGGCGATACGCTGTTGAAACCGGACGCGACTGAACAGGCAACCTTGAACCGCATCAATGCCGACCCTGATGTTCGGCTCGCTTGTCAGCTGCGTCCCTTGAATAACATCAGCATTGTTCCATTGTTGGTGCCAACTCTGGAGAGCAACTTGCCTGCCAATAGCCAGCAAGTTAATCCTGGCCGCGAGCAAGAAATCGTCATTCTTTTTTGTGATATTCGTAACTTCACCACTCTTACCGAAGCGCAGCTACCCTACGATGTAGTTTTCCTGCTTAACCGCTATTTTGCTATCATAGGCCAAGCAGTGGAACAGGCTGGCGGCCGTTTAGACAAGTTTATCGGCGACGGCGCCATGGCTTTGTTTGGACTGCAAGGGCGACCGGAAGATGCATGTCGGCAAGCGCTCAAGGCCTGCGCAATTATCATTCGTGAGATAGACCGGCTGAGCGATGAACTTTCGACAGGTCTAGCTATCCCTCTGCGCGTCGCAATCGGCGTTCACTCGGGACCTGCAATTGTGGGCGCCATGGGCTACAGCAATGTGAAGAGCTTAACCGCAATAGGTGATACTGTGAATGTTGCAAGCCGACTTGAAACAATTGCCAAAGAGCTCAATGTAACGCTTGTTGTGTCAGAACCGACAATCGAGAAAGCCGGCTCCGATACCAGTCAGCTCGAAGGCCGTGAAATAACGGTGAGAGGACGAGCCGAACCACTCAGAATCTACGTTGTTACTCAACAGATGAGCGCCTCTTTCCTATGAAAAACCGGTGGGTCCGACGCTTTAATAAGTGGAAATTCGATCTTGTCGCCCGCTTCTTCGATACCAGGTATGGCCGCGAGCTCTTGATCAATACAATTGGTCCACGGGTCGTTAATTTGACCGTTAATTGTGGCGATCATCTTATGACAGTGTCTCCACACGACTACATTGGGAAGAAAGTTTTTCGCAAAGGCAATTTTGAGCGAGATCACGTTGACCGGTTACTTTCAACTCTCCGGGAAAAGAAGCTTTTGAGCGGTGAAAGTACTTTGCTTGAGATTGGCGGGAACATCGGAACCCAAACGATCTATTTTGCACTGAGCCAGGTATTTTCACGGATCATCAGCATAGAAGCCGATCCTCGCAACTTCGAACTGTTGCAACACAATATTTCTCAGAACCATCTGCAGGCTAAAATACTTCCAATACAATGCGCTGCTGGCGACGTTGAAGGCGAGATTGATTTTTTCCAACATCAGAACAATCACGGGAAAAGCAGTACTTCCAGGAAAAGCAAGCACGATCATAAAATCACCGTGCCTGTAAAACCCGTAGACACAATTCTCTCCGAAGCAAATATATTGCCGCAAGAAATCGGCCTTATATGGATGGATATTGAAGGATACGAACCGGTTGCTTGTAACTCCATGCAGACGCTATTAAAGAGAAAAATACCGCTCTATATGGAGTTTTCACCGATATTTTACGGCCGGGAACAATCCATCGCTTTCACGCAGTATCTGGGCCGCTTTTACGAGGATTGCCTCATTTTTCGCGAAGATCACGTCGAGGCAATCAAAGTTTCTGCTCTCCCGCTTACCGAACCTCAGTTTGACATTCTGCTACTCAACGCGCCGATATAGGAAATAACGACCTGGCTTTACGCTTGCAGGAAGCGGCAATTGTTCGAGTGCTGGATGACGCAGCTCAAGCCCGCTGGCCACAATTCCCTGCGGCGCCAAAAGCGCCACCGCCAATTGCGGCAGCCATGTCAGTGTCACAGCATCCTTCTCGTCATATCCGGTACCAATATCAGCATGAACAAGTGCCGCATCCACGCCGACGAATGTTTGTGCCGTGTCACGTATCTCGCCAATAATCAGGTTATCCGGCTGAGGCGTAGAACTCTTGTGTGATCCGACAGCACGATCAAAAGCAATAATTCTTCGGTCTGGAAATCTTTCACGGAGATGGTCATAAGTTCGACCATTTCCGAGACCCAACTCGATCACAGGCCCGTCCAAATACTTCACACCATCACAAATATGATTGAGGATATCGCGCTGTGCTGTCATCCGGCGGATAAAACTGTCGAGTCTGCTCATATTCTGTTCCGTCATTCCATCGAAGAGTGGCTTATCATGCCAATTGCAAATCCGTCGATCACCAAGCGATCATAAAAAATTGCTCGTACCCATCTTTATCCAGCCTCCGCCTCATGTTTGATTGTACTCGCCCGGAGTAAGCCCATCAGCAATGGACCTGACGAGAAGGAGCCGGCCCGGGCCTTATCTGTCAGCGCGCGCAGATATCCGCCCGGACTTAAAATACTTTCACCCTTTTGAAGGATCGCCGAAACAACAATTGCCGCTTCATTGGGACCGAATATCTCCATGGCCTGGTTCCAGGCATCAGGGCTAATCCCGAGGGTTACCCGAACAAGATTTGCGGTTTGTATGAGATCAGGCCAACTATTTATCCCGCCGAGTGCGTAATCGATTATGTCAGGGCAAGCTTTTAGGACCAGTCCCAGCGGAAAGGCTTTTGGCGGCTTTAAACCGCTGCGCATCGGTTGATGTGAACTGAGCAGTTCTTTGGTATCAGCTTCATCATTCCAATCCGGATGATCACCACGATCTGCTCCTTGGTCTTTTCTAAAGCCAGGTTCAAAATCAAATTTAGAGTCTGAGTTTTGATTCTGTATGTGCCGTTCATTTTGAACGTCACTGGCGGTTGATTTAGCTGAATTATTATTGAATTCCAATAACTTCTCAACATCTGCGCGCAAATCGGCCAGACTCACTGCCAATGCCTCGAGACCTACCCTGTCCAAACCTCTTAGGAGCGGGCGCGCAAGGGGCATAAATCTCTCGCTGAGGGCATCCCAAGGGCCTTCAAAAGCCTGTTCCTCAGCAAAGATAATCATCTTGGCAATATCTCTACGATGAAGACTTACCTGCTCTCGCAAGATGCGTCTTGCCAGATCCTCAGCGCGAATAGTTGCAGCAAGTTGCTCGTACTCGATTGCCTTTACCACCAAAGGCAGCAGGTCAAAGCCGAATGCGGTCTTCAACTCACCTTCCTGATCGCGGCGAACATAGCGCTTTCCATTCGGGCTATCGCGCCGAATGATCATTCCGGCCTCCACCAAGGAGGCAAGATGCCTGCGCAATGTAACTGGTGCCATCCCGTGGCAACGCAAGGATAGTTCCCTATTTGACGGAAAAACGATGAGATTCGCTGTGCTATCCAACTCATTCGGTTTGTGAAAACTGAGCAATGCGTGAAGCACCGCCAACGCTCGATCTGAAATGCCCAGCAGTGGTCGAGCTTCTGTAATCATGCGGAAAAGTTTCCATTTGTCCGCGACTACATTGACGTCACAATTCTTGACCTCCGTTTGCGCATCCAGCATGGCATACGACATTGGTCGGCGCCCAAAGGGCGTCGTTGTCATTTCCCTGTTCATTGCTTTCACCCTCAATCAGGCAAAAGAAATCTGCTCGCCGAAACGGCGTTAAACGCTTGACAGTGATTCTCGGAAATGCGATTCTCAAGTTGCTTAGACTTTGAGAGGGCTTCCGTGACGTCAGTTTCGGGGGCCTTTTCTTTTGCGATTTCTCTCCAGTTAGAGTTCTCTAATACGCGGTTCACTTTTTTCGCCGCGAAGAAAAGCGGCATAGATCTCAGGCAGATGTGTTATTAAATAATTCCCGAATTCAGGGGCCAGGGTTTCATCGATAGTCAGCTTCGTTTTGCCGTTGGCTTGTTCAATCTGCGCATAGGACAGGCCTTCTTTGGACTTCAATGGATGGATCGAAGGACCGGATTTTCGCGGCAACAGGCTTTTGAGAACCAAAGCGAAGCGGGCATCGCTATCAAGGCGAAGCAACCGCTCCACATCAACTCTGTCTCTCCAGGGAGTATTGTCTTTTTGCAGCAGCTGGGAGAGTTGTTCCCAACGAGGCCGCCCTACTTTCGGAGCAGGGCCGATTATTTGAATGAGATCTTCCGGCAGAGAATTTGCTACAGCGATCATTGTTGACAAATTGCCTTTGTGAACTGCAAGGGCAGCCATAAGGGCGTTGCGGTCAATGCCATGCGCTTCCAATTTTGCTGCAAACAGTGCACGCTCAATGAAGGAAAGGTCTTTTCTCTCCAGATTTTCCTTGCCTTGCGCGACAATCAATTCTTCATCGGAAAGATTGCGAACAATTGCTTTAACAGGCCTGCCTAGGGCACGAAGCGCTGCAAGGCGCCTGTGCCCATAGGCTACCTGATAACGACGTTCATCGAGTGGATTTGGGCGTACCAGAATTGGAACTTGCTGGCCGTGTTCTTCAATGCTGGCCTTAAACTCATTGAAGTCACCCGCATCGACATCATCAAGTCGATCACGAACAAACGAACCGTCGATCAGACTCGCCTCGATTTGGACGATATGCTCACCAGAAGCAATTTGATCACGCAATGCCTGCGCCTCATCAGCATCCTCCGACAGGCTTTGCAACGACAATCCCATGGCCTTCAGTGAGCCAGACTTTTGGGTAGGCTTGGCATGACGATGTTCGGTATGTGACGCATCATTGATGGGCGTCATCATAGCTTTAAGAGCGTCTCTACGTTTATTCACAGAGCCCTCCCCCATGCATCGCGCACCAGTTCTTCTATCTCAAGATTCACTGCATCGAGCGCTTCAATTGCCCTGTCATAGGTTGCACGCGTGAAATACTCCCGGCCAACCTCGTACAATGTCTGTTTCGTCAGTCCCGCATCCGAGATCGCAGTAGATTTCAAGAGTGCGTTCGTTAGAACCCGCTCGCCAAAAAGGCTTTTCAACAAACCAACAATCTGGCCTTGCGGACCATCGCTCGGTTCATATCGTGTAACCACATAGCGGAAAAAATCGTAATCGGCATCACCGCCAGCCTGCTCAACAACCTCAAGCAAACCTGCTGTCATGTGTAGAAACTGCGACATCGAAGCGACATCGAGCATTTGGGGATGAATTGTTACAAGCACACTTCGCGCCGCGCACAGAGCAGATAGCGTAAGGAAGCCAAGCGAAGGCGGGCAATCCAAAACAACAACATCGTAGCGATCGTCTACCGTTGCCAAAGCATTGGCTATGCGGGAAAAGAAAAGTCTTTCCGTTCCCCGGCGCCGCTCCGCAAGAATACGTGGCGTATCGTGCTCGAACTCCTGTAGCTCTAAATTGCCAGGAATGATGTCGAGCCCAGCGAAATAAGTTTTGCGGATAATGTCCGCAATCGGCCGCTGCTGATCATCATAGCGAATAGCACCATAGATCGTATCGTTGTCTTCCAAATCGAATTCAGGCTGAATGCCGAATAAAGCAGACAACGAGGCCTGTGGATCAAGGTCGATAGCCAGCGTTCGATAGCCTCGCATTGCAAAATATTGCGCAACATGAGCCGCGGTCGTCGTCTTGCCCGAGCCACCTTTAAAGTTCGTCACGGCAATGACCTGCATATGTTCGTTGCCTTGGCGAGACGGCAGATAACTCTTTTTTGACTTAGCCAAGTAGCGCCGTATCTCATGAACCTGTTCAAGAGAATATAAACGGCGACCGCCAGAGGTTTTTTCAGCCTCAGGTCCTTCGCCGGCCAATGACAGATGCCGGATATAGGCGTCGGTAATACCGATCAGGCGAGCAGCTTCACCTGACGTAAACTTTCTCAATTCTTTTTCTGCAGTTGGCGGGAAAGCACGCGACCGCAGCTCCTGTAGCTGCGCGCTAAGAAGATCTGCGTCCGCCTCGACCAATCGCGTAAGCGAGCGGACTTTCTTGCCGGTACGGTGGCTCTGGTCTTTTTCAGTTGGAGACAACATACACGCTTAAAACCCAATTTCTGATATCAAAGCGTAAATTCAACTGAGTCTGACTGAGTCGTCAAGTGATTTCAGATTGAGTCACAAGTTACTGGTTTTTATCGGATCTCCATCAGCCAAGAATTAAAGCGGTTTATCACGCGTGCTGCAGTCCGCCTGCACTCTCGATAAATCGGATAACTTCATCCAGCCCGTCTCTGCGCAACATGTCGGTGAAGACAAAAGGTTTCGGCCCGCGCTGGGTTTTTGTATCACTGGCCATGACGTCGAGATCGGCGCCAACATAAGGTGCCAGGTCTTTTTTGTTGACGATCAGGAGATCTGAACGTGTGATTCCCGGGCCTCCCTTGCGCGGTATCTTTTCGCCCTGGCAAACAGATATGACATAAAGGGTTATATCGGCGAGATCGGGTGAAAAAGTTGCAGCAAGATTGTCGCCGCCCGACTCAATAAACACAATATCGAGATCGGGATGTAGCTGGTTCATTGCCGCGATGGCCTGAAGGTTGATCGTTGCATCTTCCCGGATCGCCGTATGGGGGCAGCCACCAGTTTCGACGCCCATGATCCTGTCTTCCGGCAGCGCCTGCAATCTGTTGAGGATCAACGCATCTTCCTTGGTATAAATGTCGTTGGTGACTACAGCCAGCGAATAGCGATCACGCATGGCTTTACACAGCATTTCAGTGACAGTTGTCTTGCCTGATCCTACGGGACCGCCAATACCAACGCGAAGTGGACCATTCTTTGAAATCATGACCTGAAAACCCGGGAATATTGTGTTTCATGGCGCATCGCCATGATGTCGGAAATCACGGCACAGGTGCCAAGATTATCCAGTGTGGATTTTGCTGCCTTGCTTGAACAAGACTGTATCTCTTCTTCCAGTCCTGCCAGTATCGCGACGCCATCGCGCTGCCCCAAGGGGACGAGCCGCACCGCTCCTTGAATCAGATTGGATATAAAGCCGTGTAAGAAAGCACAAAGTGCTGCTTCAATCTCAATACCATGAGCTCCGGCTATCGCGCCTACGGCAACAGGACTGGCAACTCGGGAGGGCAACCTTTCCGACACTGGATTTGGCCATGCTTGCGCTGCACTCAAAAATGCTTCGCCCTGCAGCATTGTTTCCATGTGCCGCTCGCGGGAGCCAGCGAGTGCTTCCGCCAAATCCGCTATCTCTGAAAAATCGGAGCCGCTTTTGGCAATCTGATGGCTTTGAGCGAAAAGCACCGCATCATTCCATCCCGAGCCTTCATTTAAAATATCGATGAGCCAATCTTCAAGGCTCTGCCTGTCATGAACCAGCCCGTGATGAATTGCCTGTTCAATACCGTGGCTGTATGAAAATGCGCCCACCGGGAAAGCGGGGGAAAGCCAAGTCATCAAACGAAGCAGTGCCCCATTGTCAATCATGATGGTGATGTGATCCGTGGGAGTGATGATCGTGGCTATGTCCACTATGATAGGCACCCCGTAGGGGCTGAAAAGGAGCCGTAATCTCGCTTACGCGCGCACCAAGCCCTTCCAGCATTGCCTTGATCACATGATCCTGAAGAATGAGAATTCGAGATTCCTCAAATTGGGCAGCCAGATGGCGATTGCCCAGATGCCAGGCAAGTTCCGTCAAGTGCTTTTGATCGCGCGGCAATACTTCGTAGAGAGCTTCTTCCGCGGCGACAATCTCCGCAAGACTTCCATCTTCAAGAACCAGGACATCTCCGTGGGCAAACAGAACAGGCTCCGGCAGATCAACCAAAATCTGTTCGCCCTGCTGCAGCGTCAGGACCTTCCGGCGCAAATGTCGCTCATCATGCGCAAGAACAATTGTGTCGAAAGGTATCCCCTCAAAATGACCTGAATGGTCATGCCCTGTGACACGTCTCATATTTCGAACTCCTCAATAAAATCGTCATTCATGCGAATAAAGAAATCCAGCGATGGCGCAGCGCCTGTGAGTTGCGACAGAAGCGTATGAGCCTGCCCCCGATGATGCGTCTGATGATTGAAAATTTGTGTCAGGCACCGGTCGAGCGTCGAAGTAAAGGGCGCTCCATTCAGCATAACCCAGTGAAAAGGTGCGGAAATGTCAGCTTCTTCCATAGCTTGGATAACGTCAATAATATGCTCGTCAAATGCGATACGCGCGGTGCGCAGTTCGCCGAAGGTATCGTGTAGAATGACGTCATATGACGGCAATGCGTAGAGATTGCCGGTAAATCTGCCAAACCACAATTTGTCGACCGCAAGCAGGTGGTTCAAGGTGCCGTGCATTGATTTGAAGTAAGCCCGGCGATCTGCAAAGTAATCTTCCTTGTCTAACAGAGCGGCGGCCTCATAGATCTGCTTATTTGCCCATTGGTTATAGCGAGCAAGCCTTGTAAAATGATCTTTCATTGACGCGCTCAGAACAGAAAGTAACGCTGCGTCATAGGCAGCGTGACGGCGGCTTCGCACGTCAACAATTCACCGTCAGCCCGAACTTCATAGGTTTCGGGGTCAACTTCCACATGCGGCGTTGCCGAATTATGCACCATCGACGACTTGGAAATGCCTCCGCGCGTATTCTCGACCGCAACGAGCTCCTTTTCAACTTCCAAGGTCGATCGAAGACCATTTTCAACCGCTGCCTTACTGACAAAAGTCACAGATGAAGAAGTAACAGTCTTGCCGAAGGCCCCGAACATAGGGCGATAATGCACCGGTTGCGGCGTCGGGATCGAAGCGTTCGGGTCACCCATCGGAGCGGCAGCAATGGAACCGCCAAGCAGCACAAGGTCAGGTTTGACCCCAAAGAAAGCCGGATTCCATAAAACAAGGTCGGCACGCTTGCCAACTTCGATTGAACCAATATGACGGGAAATACCCTGCGCAATAGCCGGATTAATCGTATATTTGGCTATGTAACGCTTCACGCGGAAATTATCATTATCCCCCTGTTCCTGTGGCAAACTTCCGCGTTGGCGTTTCATTTTGTCCGCTGTCTGCCAGGTGCGGATCAGAACTTCGCCGACACGGCCCATGGCTTGACTGTCCGAAGAGATGATCGAGAACGCACCGATATCGTGCAGAATATCCTCTGCCGCAATCGTTTCCTTACGGATACGGCTTTCTGCAAACGCCACATCTTCGGGAATGGATGGAGAAAGGTGGTGGCAGACCATCAGCATGTCGAGATGTTCTGCAATGGTATTTCTCGTGTAGGGGCGTGTCGGATTGGTCGATGAGGGGATCACATTGGGAAGCCCACAAATCTTGATGATGTCGGGCGCGTGTCCACCGCCCGCCCCTTCAGTATGAAAGGCATGAATGGTGCGCCCTTTGAAGGCAGCAACCGTATCCTCGACAAATCCGCTTTCGTTCAGTGTGTCGGTATGGATCATCACCTGCACGTCATACTGGTCAGCAACAGTGAGGCAATTGTCTATCGCAGCAGGCGTTGTTCCCCAGTCTTCGTGCAGCTTCAAAGAGCACGCGCCTCCGAGGATCATCTCTTCCAGCGCTGCTGGACGTGATGCGTTGCCTTTGCCGGACAGACCAATGTTCATCGGTATCGCATCAAAGGAACGGATCATGCGCGCCATATGCCATGGTCCGGGTGTACATGTCGTAGCCAAGGTTCCGTGAGCCGGACCCGTACCACCACCGAACATGGTGGTTACTCCCGACATCAAAGCCTCATCAATCTGTTGCGGACAGATGAAGTGAATATGCGCGTCCATTCCACCTGCAGTGAGAATTTTTCCTTCGCCTGCAATAACTTCGGTTCCCGGCCCAACAATGATCGTTACACCTGGTTGCGTGTCCGGATTGCCAGCCTTGCCGATGCCGGCAATCTGTCCATCGCGCAAACCAATATCGGCCTTGAATATTCCCGTCACGTCGACCACCAGAGCATTGGTAATCACCGTGTCTACGGCGCCATCTGCTCGCGTGACCTGACTTTGGCCCATGCCATCCCGAATGACCTTACCGCCGCCAAATTTTACTTCTTCGCCATAGATTGTGAAATCATTCTCGACCTCGATAAAGAGTTCGGTGTCGGCCAGCCTAATTTTGTCTCCAACTGTTGGGCCAAACATCTGGGCATAGGCAGATCGTGTTATTCTGGCTGGCATCTCAGAGCTTCCCCATGATTTTCTGTTGGAATCCATAAACCACGCGGTCGCCGCCAAACGGTATCAATGTCACATCGCGTTCCTGACCTGGCTCGAAACGCACAGCCGTGCCGGCAGCAATATCCAGCCGCATGCCCCGGGTCAGTTGCCGATCAAAAACCAATGCCTCATTGGTCTCATAAAAATGATAGTGCGATCCGACCTGGATTGGACGGTCACCTGTGTTGGCGACTTTCAAGACAGTGACGGGGGCTCCGACATTCAGTTCGATGTCCCCTGCCACCGTTATAATTTGACCGGGAATCATATTCATGCTCCAAGCGCCAACCAAAGACCAATGAATGCTGTGCTCGCACCCGCTACGCGGATGATGGTGCGCCCGATACCGGCACCCAATAAAGCACCAGCAGCCAGCCCCGCAACGTGAAGCAAAGTTGTCGCAATCGCAAAGCCAAGAAGATAGCTGCCAGCGGTGGCCGTGCCCATTTCACTACCGTGGGCATAACCATGAAACAGTGCGAAAAAACCGACGAGAGCCATTGCCAACGACGTTGGAACCTTGAGTGCCACGGCAGCAAACAATCCGATAGCGACAACTGAAGCAAGAATTGCAGGCTCGGCAAATGGTAACTTCACGCCGGCGATAGCCAACAAGAACCCTGCAATCATTGTGCCAACGAATGCAGCCGGAACCAGCCACATGGCGCGTGCCCCAAGCAGTACGGCCCATAGCCCAACGGCTACCATCGCCAACATGTGGTCCGCGCCAGAGATTGGATGGGAAAAACCTGCACCGAACGAGCCGTGTTCCGCAGGGTTGATATGAGCAAGGGCAGGAGTGGTAGCTGCCAAGGCCAGAGGCAAAGTCAATAACAATATTTTCTTCATGAGTTTCTCTCTAAATACCAACTACCGGATTGGTTCGTGAACTGTGACAAGCTTGGTGCCATCGGGGAAGGTTGCTTCGACTTGAACGTCGTGAATCATCTCGGCAATACCCTCCATCACCTGACTACGTGTGATCACATGCGCGCCGGCTTCCATGAGATCCGCGACAGATCGGCCATCACGCGCGCCCTCAACGACAAAGTCGGTGATCAAAGCGATAGCTTCGGGATGATTGAGTTTCACACCACGCTCCAGACGGCGCCTCGCCACCATGGCTGCCATGGAAATCAGCAGCTTGTCCTTCTCGCGCGGCAGTAAATTCATCGTTTGATTTTCCTTTTATGTTGTCCATATTCGCGGCAGATCTTCGCCGCCATTCAGCAGGCCGAGCAGCGGGATGAGGCGCTTGCGCAGGTGGTAAGCGTCAAAATCTACCAAGCGAGCCACAAGCTTGCCCATCCATACTGATGCGCCTCCTCGATCACCTATGATTAGGCGCGCCGGATCAAGTAACCGCTCGCAATCCGGAGAAACTAAAAGTACCGTTGCTACAGCATGATAGCTTCCAAGCAGGGCTGGCCGTTTCAATGATGACCCAGCCTGAGGACCGATGGAAAAATTCTCGGCGTGGAGTAGTCTGCCGTCTTGCCGGATACGCCACTGATCAGAAAACTGCGCAGTTTCGATTGTCTCGCCAAAGGCCTTTCGCCCGAATATGGTGGATTCAACCAGCAAAGCCTGCGCACGCGCAGCAAGATTTACATTTAGCGTTCGCTTGAGATCGGCTTTTTCGAACAGAATGGTTTCTTGCGGTAGCCATGCAACATAGGAATCAGGTCCAACGTCAATTTGGGTCGAGACGGTGGCGACTGTCCCTGAAACAGCTTTATAGATTTTCTCGCAAGCCTGGGTCGTTATTTGAGCCGCGCAATGATCGCCGAGGGCAAAACTCCACTGCATCGCATCGCCGCCTGTAAGACCACCTGCACTGTTGATCATGACTGCTTCCAGATGGGTTCCAGAACTGACTGGAAAGCGCAGTTTCGCACACCCCTCCTGAAACAATGTGGAAATCCGCGTTTTTCCCTCTACCCGCCGTGCCGATAATCGTCCTGCCCCGGATGCGCGCTGCGCCCGGTTTTGAACAATCGTCGGCTGGCCGAGCATATCCAAAAATTGTAACCCCAATGGTCAGACCGTCAGATGCCGGCGCGCTTCAGTCGTGTCGAGAATTTCCGCAGCGCCCTCGGCGACGATCTCACCTCGATCCATGATGTAAACATGGTCCGCGAGTTCGCGACAAAAGTCGAGATACTGTTCGACAAGAAGTATCGTCATTCCGAAAGAATCTCGCAGGTAAACGATGGCGCGACCGATATCCTTGATTATCGACGGCTGGATTCCTTCGGTGGGCTCATCAAGAACCAGAATTTTGGGGCGCATGACCAATGCGCGCCCGATGGCGAGTTGCTGTTGCTGACCACCGGAAAGATCACCGCCACGACGCGACAACATGGATTTCAGGACGGGAAACAGGTTGTAAACATCCGAGGGGATATTTCGTTCGGAGCGGGGAAGCTGCGCATAACCGGTTTCAAGGTTCTCCTTAACGCTCAAAAGCGGAAAAATTTCACGGCCTTGCGGTACATAACCAATGCCATATTTCGCCCGCGTGTATGGGGCCATACCATTGAGTTCAACACCATCGAACATCACTTTACCCGCGCTGATATTGTGCTGACCGGTAATCGCTCTCAATAAGCTTGTTTTACCAACACCGTTTCTACCGAGCACGCAGGTGATCTTTCCAGCGTTGGCGTCCAGCGTAATCCCCCGCAAGGCTTGAGCCGCGCCATAATGCAAATTGACTTGTTCAACAGACAGCATGGCTCACCTCCCCAAATAGTTTTCTATGACTCGGGGATCATTACTGACGAAATCAAGTGATCCTTCAGCAAGTACCGAGCCTTCAGCGAGGCATGTGACCCGCACGCCAAGATCGCGGATGAAGCCCATATCGTGTTCAACAACGATGACCGCCCGGGTTTTCGCAATCTCTTTGAGCAGAGCGGCGGTTTCAGAAGTTTCCGCATCGGTCATTCCCGCGACCGGCTCATCAACAAGCAAGAGTTTGGGCTCTTGCGCCAGGAGCATACCGATTTCCAGCCATTGTTTTTGCCCATGGCTAAGATTAGCCGCCAGTTCCTCCTTGCGTGCGGTCAGTCGCACGGTTTCAAGAATTTCATCGATACGAGCGCTATCCTCTGGCGATAGATTGTAGAATAAGGTCGCAAAGGTTCCCCGCTTACGATTAAGCGCCAGCTCGAGATTATCCCAGACAGTGTGGCTTTCGAACACTGTGGGCTTCTGGAATTTGCGGCCGATGCCAAGCTGAGCGATATCAGCCTCGTCTCTGGTCGTAAGATCAATGTTATCTTCGAAGAATACCTCACCCTCGTCCGGCCGGGTCTTTCCAGTGATAATATCCATCATTGTCGTTTTACCGGCACCGTTCGGGCCAATAATTGCCCTTAACTCACCGGGAGCAATCACAAAAGACAAGGCGTTCAGTGCTCTAAAGCCGTCGAATGATACGGATACATTGTCTAGATACAACAGGCTCTTTGGTTTGATGTCAGACATGATCTACTCCGCAGCCAGTGGTTCAGCAGGGATATCAGCGTTCTTTTCGGCATTCTTGGCTTTAGGCAGGCGGTTAAAGGAAATCGCTCTGTTTTTATCGTTTCTGGATTTCAATATTTGCTGAATGGTCCCAACGATGCCTTTGGGCAAGAACAACGTGGTTGCAACGAAAAGTGCCCCCAGCGCAAAAAGCCAAATTTCCGGAAACTGTGCAGTGAAAATACTCTTGCCGAAATTTACAAGTGTAGCCCCAATGATAGGACCAATGAGTGTTCCACGTCCTCCAACGGCGGTCCAGATGACGACTTCGATCGAATTGGCTGGTGCAAATTCACCGGGATTGATAATCCCGACCTGCGGAACATAAAGCGCCCCGGCAATACCCGCCATCATTGCTGAAATGGTAAAGGTAACGAGCTTGTAATTTTCTGGCCGGTAACCGAGAAAGCGCGTCCTGCTCTCAGCATCGCGCAGACCAACCAGAACCTTCCCAAATTTTGATCGAACGATAGCTGAACTGATAAGCAGCGCGACTGCCAGCGCAAACGCAGACGCGGCGAACAGGGATGCCCTCATGCCTTGCGATTGAATGTTGAAGCCAAGCAAGTCTTTAAAATCGGTAAGGCCATTGTTACCGCCAAATCCCATTTCATTGCGGAAAAAGGCGAGCAGTAAGGCATAGGTCATCGCCTGCGTGATAATGGACAGATAGACGCCTGTTACACGCGAGCGGAATGCCAGCCAGCCGAACACAAAAGCAAGAATACCAGGAACGGCGAATATCATAATGGCGGCGAACCAGAAGTGGTCAAAGCCATACCAATACCAAGGCATTTCCTTCCAATTCAAAAACACCATGAAATCCGGCAGATTTGGGTTTCCATAGACGCCACGTGCGCCGATCTGGCGAACCAGATACATTCCCATGACATAGCCGCCAAGGGCGAAGAATGCGGCATGTCCAAGAGACAATATCCCGCAAAAACCCCAGACAAGATCAAGCGCCAGGGCTAGCAATGCATAGGTGAGATATTTTCCAAATAGCGACATCGCGTAGGTTGGAATATGAAATAGATTGTCGGCTGGCACTAAAAGATTAAGTGCGGGTACCAAGCATGCAATGGCCACAAGGATTGCAATGCAGAGGGAGACATTCCTGTCGAGCGATTTAAAAACGAACGCGCTGATCATGCTTCCACCGCCCTTCCCTTGAGTGCAAAGAGCCCGCGTGGCCGCCTCTGAATAAAAAGAATGATGAGAACCAGGATAAGAATTTTGCCAAGAACGGCACCGGTATATGGTTCAAGGAGCTTATTGACGACGCCGAGAGAAAGTGCCCCCACAAGCGTGCCCCAGAGATTTCCAACTCCGCCGAAAACTACAACCATGAAACTATCAATAATGTAGCTTTGACCAAGATTGGGGGAGACGTTATCAATTTGCGAAAGGGCAACGCCGGCAATCCCAGCAATGCCTGAACCAAGGGCAAAGGTAAAAGCATCGACCCAAGGGGTCTTGATACCCATTGATGATGCCATCCTTCGGTTTTGCGTAACAGCACGCATTTGCAACCCAAATCTCGAGCGCTTAAGCACGAACAGCAACGTCAGGAATACGCCTGCAGCAAACACCACAATCCACATGCGGTTATAGGTCAGCGTCATACCACCAAGTTCGAAACCGCCTGACATCCACGACGGGTTTCCGACTTCACGATTGCTGGGACCGAAGATGGAACGAACGCCCTGCTGCAGAATAAGCGATACGCCCCACGTTGCCAGCAATGTCTCCAACGGTCGCCCATAGAGAAAACGAATAATTCCACGTTCAATTATAAGACCAATGACACCCGTAATAGCGAACGCAACCGGGAGTGCAATTATCAATGACCAGTCAAAAAGATGCGGATAGGACGACCTGATTATCTCTTGGACCATGAACGTAGTGTAGGCGCCAAGCATCACCATTTCACCATGGGCCATATTGATGATGCCCATCACACCAAAAGTAATGGCAAGGCCGATAGCAGCCAGCAAAAGGACGGATCCAAGAGACAAGCCGTACCAGACATTCTGACCGACATCCCAAAGCGCCTGAGCTGACTGTAACGCAGTTATGGTATTGTCTATGTCTGTTCGAAGCTCGCCATCAGCGTTTGCCTGAACGGCACTCAAGATGCCAAGAGCATCTCTGTCACCACGCTCTCCGATTGTTTTTACAGCGGCGCGCTTGTCATCAAGCGAGCGATCTGACTTTAAAATAGCAGCAGCCCTCGCCTGCTCCATGACAGATTTGATATAGGTGTCTTTCTCGTTTGTTATTGCCGTCTCTATGAGCTCAAGCGCGTCTGTGCTCGGCGAGGAAAAAACTGAACTGGCCGCCCGAAGTCTTATCTCCCTATCCGGGCTGAGCAGCGTGAGCGCTCCAATAGCGGTTTTGACAGCGCGACGCAGACTATTATTAACCTTGATACGCTCGAAATCGGCTTTCGCCCCTTGTCCCGCTGACGCTCCGGTTACAGCATCAGACAGGTTCAGTTCACTACCATTTTCCTTGACTACAAAGACAGTCTTATCGGCTTTTCTCACATAAAGATCACCTGCTGCCAGCGCTTCAAACACTGGGACAAGCGCAATATCGCCAGTACGGGATAGTTCGGCGATCTTATCGGCAACCTGTGAAAAGTTACCCTGACCCAAGGCATTTATACCCAAGCGATTATTCTGATCGGCCCAACTTTCCGATACCGGAACAAGCATGATCAGACAGATGATGAGCATAAGTATTTTGATTGCGCGATACATGAATTTTGAAAGAGCTCTGTGGCCCTCTCCTCTAGTCGAGCAAATGGAAAGTCACGGGCTGGAGCGCCCGTGACTCAATTCAATCATTAGGAGCCTTTGCCGCCACATTTGCCGGTTGCGACATTAAAATTGCCGCATGACATTGGCTTGCGCCAATCAGAGATAAGATCTTTGGAATCCGGCAGATAGTCGGACCATTCATCCCCTACCAGCAATCCGGGTGTTTCGAACACGGTTTCAAACTGGCCGTCCGATTGAATTTCGCCGATGAGGACAGGCTTTGTGATGTGATGGTTTGGCATCATCGTTGAGTAGCCGCCGGAGAGATTGGGCACCGACACGCCGACAATGGAATCAATGACCTTATCCGGATCTGTGGTTCCGGCGGCTTCGACAGCTTTCACCCACATATTGAAACCAATATAATGGGCCTCCATTGGATCGTTTGTTACGCGCTTGTCGTCCTTGGTATAGGCTTTCCAAGTCTTGATGAATTCGGCGTTGGCCGGTGTGTTGACCGATTGGAAGTAGTTCCAGGCCGCCAAGTGACCGACGAGCGGTGTCGTATCAAGTCCGGCAAGCTCTTCCTCGCCGACAGAAAATGCTACAACCGGAATATCTTCAGCCTTGATGCCTTGATTACCGAGCTCTTTATAAAACGGAACGTTTGCGTCGCCGTTGATGGTTGAGACAACGGCCGTCTTCTTACCCGCGGAACCGAACTTCTTAATGTCTGAAACGATGGTCTGCCAGTCTTTATGTCCGAAAGGTGTGTAGCTCACCATGATGTCTTCAGCCGCAACGCCCTTGGCCTTCAAATAGGCCTCGAGTATCTTGTTGGTTGTGCGCGGGTAGACGTAATCGGTGCCAGCAAGGACCCAGCGTTCGACACCTTCATTTTCAGCAAGATAGTCGACAGCAGGAATTGCCTGCTGGTTGGGTGCTGCGCCAGTATAAAACACATTGCGCTCGCTCTCTTCACCTTCATACTGGACAGGATAGAAGAGCAAATTGTCCAACTCTTTGAAAACCGGCAACACCGATTTGCGTGATACGGAAGTCCAGCAGCCGAAGACGGCAGCAACCTTGTCCTTTTCGATGAGGTCGCGGGCTTTCTCAGCAAAAAGCGGCCAATCTGAAGCCGGATCAACAACAACAGCCTCAATTTTCTTGCCAAGAATCCCGCCTTTTTTGTTTTGCTCATCAATGAGCATCAACATGGCGTCCTTAAGCGTGGTTTCAGAGATGGCCATTGTTCCCGAAAGGGAATGAAGTATGCCGACTTTGATCGTATCTTCTGCGGCAAACGCGCCCTGAAGCGCTGTTGCAGAAAGCATGGCGGCTAACAGAGCGCCTTTAACGTGTGCTTTAATATTCATCATTATGTCCCCACTGTTTTGAACGACGCTGATTGCGCCTTGTTATCCATGTGCGGCAGAACAAATCCGCTGCGTTTAGGGACTATCTGCTAGCCAACAACGATCCCACATACGTTAAACGACGTAGAGACGATGACCTAAGTTGGCAGATCAGTGCTTTCTTCCGTATCGCATCCGGTGTTTAAGTAAGAAAAACACCATCCGGTCGGCGCTAGGATTTACACGTCGGACCATTGCACGGGGAAAACAGGGCGAATGGTTGCGCGCCAACGCATCGTTCCTATCAGACGCGACTATAATCGCTGGGTAGCGGATCAGACCTTGGAAGATTACGCCCTTCGCTTTACTGCGAAGAGCGCTCGCCGTTATTCATCGCAACGCATTGCCCAAACAGCAATTGGCGCAATTTCATTTCTCGCGCTGGAGGCTATCGGCGGCGCCGTCACGTTATCCTACGGCACCACCAATGCTGTAGCTGCGATCGCTGTTGCCTGCCTCGTCATGCTTTGTGTGGGGCTGCCAATAAGCCGTTACGCCATCCGCCACGGTGTCGATATCGACCTTCTGACCCGTGGGGCAAGCTTTGGTTACATCGGATCAACAATCACCTCTTTGATATATGCAACGTTCACCTTCCTGCTCTTTGCTATCGAAGCGTCGATCATGTCCGGTGCTCTGGAGTTGGCTTTCGGAATTCCTTTGTGGATTGGGTATATTATCAGCGCCGTGGTTGTGGTTCCTCTAGTCACCTACGGCGTTCGGATGATCAGCAAGTTTCAGCTGATTACACAACCTTTCTGGATCATATTGAACATCCTCCCTTTCGTCGTAATTGCTTTCGTGGATTGGGAAAAATTTGATCTTTGGCGGGCTTTTTCAGGTGTCGATGTGCCGGTCGCAATTCCTGGAACAAGCGCCCCTTTTGTGCTGGCGCAGTTCGGTGCAGCCAGTGCAGTAATCTTGGCTCTGATGGCTCAAATCGGCGAGCAAGTGGACTTTCTGCGCTTTTTGCCGCCCAAAGGGCAGCGAAAACTGCGACATCGCATTGCGGTATTTCTTGCCGGTCCGGGCTGGGTCCTAGTCGGTGCCCCGAAACTTCTCGCCGGATCGTTTCTCGTGGTGCTCACACTTAGCAGCGGCGTGTCGGTCGATCGCGCGTCAGACCCTTCACAAATGTATCTCACCGCATTCGGTTACGTCACGCACTCCGATACTTTAGCGTTGATGCTGATGGTTGGTTTTGTGGTGGTATCGCAGCTTAAAATCAACGTGATGAACGCCTATGCGGGTTCATTGGCCTGGTCGAACTTCTTTTCCCGGCTTACGCATAGTCATCCCGGTCGCGTGGTTTGGCTGCTGTTCAATGTTGCAATTGCGCTTTTGCTGATGGAACTTGGCATCTACAGATTGCTCGAAGAAACCTTAGGTATTTTTTCGCTTATTGCTATGGCTTGGCTTTGCGCCATATCTGCTGACCTTTTTGTCAATAAAAGACTAGGACTGGCCCCGCCCGGCATAGAATTCAAGCGTGCTCATCTTTACGATATTAACCCGGTGGGCCTCGGAACGATGGCTGCGGCGACAATGATATCGCTGATCGCGCATTTCGGTTTCTTCGGTGAAATGGCCTCCGCGCTCGCACCATTCATAGCGCTTGTTGTAGCTTTCATTGTCTCGCCACTGCTCGCGTGGCAGACCAAGGGAAAATACTATCTGGTGCGGAAGCCTCGGCGGGCTTGGAAAACACTGGAGACACTCAAATGCTCGATTTGCGAGCACGATTTTGAACCTGAGGACATGGCTTGGTGTCCCGCCTATAGCGCTCCGATCTGCTCGCTTTGCTGCTCCCTCGACAGCCGCTGCCACGACATGTGCAAACCTAACGCAAATTTCAACGCACAGGTCGCTATCGTGGCTCGCTCTTTTTTGCCGCAACGCATCATCCAGGCACTTGCATCGCGACTGGGACGGTACGGAATCTCTGTTATCATCGCTCTAACGGCAATCGGCATAATTCTCACCATGATAGCCCATCAGGCGGGAGGGCCATCTGAAACGTCGGGCGTTGTAGACCGAACGCTGTTGATCGTATTTTTTGTATTTGCAGTCGTAACAGGAATTGCCTGTTGGTTCTATGTGCTGGCACATGACAGCCGTGTTGTTGCTGAGGAAGAGTCTTCGCGTCAGAATACCCTTCTGTTAAAGGAAATAGCCGCTCATAAGAAAACGGACGCCGCTCTTCAGGACGCAAAGGACGCGGCCGAGGCCGCCAACCGCGCAAAAAGCAGGTATGTGATCGGTCTGAGTCACGAACTGCGCACCCCCTTGAACGCCGTGCTTGGCTACGCACAAATACTGGAACGAGACGAAACAATCCCTGCTCCACGCCAGTCCGCAATTCGCGTTATCAAGCGAAGCGCCGATCATTTGTCAGGCCTCATTGACGGACTACTCGACATCTCACGCATCGAAGCCGGCCGGTTGCAGGTCTTTTCCAACGAGATCAATCTTAGCGACTTTCTGGACCAGATCGTGCAGATGTTTCAACCACAGGCCGATGCCAAACAACTCATCTTCAAGCATAAACGTTCAAGCAATTTGCCGCCCTATGTCCGGACGGACGAAAAGCGCCTTCGGCAAATCCTCGTTAATCTCTTGTCCAATGCGATCAAATTTACGACAAGCGGCAGTGTCCTATTCGATGTGACCTACCGCAGTCAGGTCGCAACATTTACGATTTTGGATACCGGTCGAGGAATTTCAGACTCAGATCTTCCGCGTATCTTCGAGCCTTTTCAGCGAGGAGAAGCCGAGAACATCCAACCAATGCCAGGCCTCGGCCTTGGCCTCACAATCACCCGTCTGTTAACAGAAACGTTGGGCGGCGAGATTTTGGTTTCCAGTACCTATGGGCAAGGATCTACGTTCAAGATCAGGCTGATGCTTTCTGCCATAACACCCTCGCATCAACAGCAGCCCTTGCCACGAAAAATTCGCAGCTACACCGGGCAGCGGCGCACCATCGTTGTTGTCGACGATAATGAAGATCATCGCGAATTGGTGCGAGAGATTCTCGTTCCCCTCGATTTCATCGTGTTAACTGCCGCCAGCGGACCAGAATGCCTTACTCTTATCGAGGGGGTCGTCCCTGACCTGTTCCTGATTGATATTTCCATGCCACAAATGGATGGTTGGCAATTGGTAAGACGACTGCGTGAAGCTGGCGAGCTTTCGCCTATTATTATGCTTTCAGCCAATATAGGCGATGCAGCGCCCACAGGCGGGCCAACTGGCCACAATGACACACTCGCAAAACCTTTTGACCTTCGGCAGCTTCAAAACAAGATCGCACAGCTTCTGGGCTTGGAGTGGGTTTACGCTGATGCGACATCGCCCTCATCTCTCATACCGCGTAAACTGGTCAGTCCTGGTGAAACGCATGTACGTGAATTGATCAATCTTGGCGAGATTGGGTACATCCGCGGCATTGAGACAAAGATTGCCGAGTTGGCGAAAATCGAAGACAACCGGGCGTTTACCGAGGCACTGGGGCAATTCGTTCAGATGTTCGATCTGGCAGGATATGACCGTTTCCTTCGCACATTCGAAAATCAGGAAGAGGCGATCAGAGGTGAGTGAGCCAACCAATCCGCGCGATATTGTCCTGATTGTCGACGACTCGCCGCAAACCCTTGGGTTTCTGACGGACGCGCTGGAGCAATCGGGTTTTTCTGTTTTGATTGCAACGTCGGGCCACGCCGCACTCAATGTTGTCGAACGTATAACACCCGATATCATCTTGATGGATGCGATAATGCCGGAGATGGACGGATTTGAAACCTGCACACGAATCAAAACCACAGCTTCGGTTACCCAGGTGCCGGTTATTTTCATGACAGGTCTTTCCGAGACCCAGCACATCGTCCATGCACTTGAGTCCGGTGGCGTGGACTATCTGACAAAGCCGATCAATATTGATGAACTACAGGCAAGGATCAGAGTTCACCTTGCCAATGCTCGCGCCGCCCAAAATGCGCGCATAGCGCTGGATGCCGCGGGTCGCCACCTTCTTGCAATTGGAAAAGATGGCCAACTGCGCTGGTCCACTCCGCAGGCAAACCACCTGATAGAGCTGACCATGGGCAGCACACAAGCCGGTTATAAGGCACTTTCGGTGAGCGTCGCGGCATGGCTGACCAGGCAACAAAGTCACAAAGACGGCAACCCCATTACAATCCCTGGAGAGCAAGGGGGACTGCAGTTGAGCTATCTTGGTGCCCTCACCTCTGATGAATATTTGTTCCGACTAACCCTCGCCAATCAGGCCAGCCCAGAGGAACTGCTGCGCCAGCACTTCGGATTGACCGCACGGGAAGCTGAGGTTCTTTTATGGATTGCAAAGGGCAAATCAAATCGAGACATTGGTGATATTCTCGGATTGAGCGCCAGGACTGTCAACAAACACCTGGAACAAGTCTATATCAAGATGGGTGTCGAAAACCGTGCCACTGCTGCCGTCAAAGCCGCCCGAATATTGCACAGCACCTAACGGCTCTTACTGAACTTTCATAGTCGTACGACGTCAACCTCCTGCCGCGTTCCGACAGGTGGAACCTTCCCTCATGTGAGTTGTTTTCCAATTCGAAGGGAGAGCAAAAGGAGGAAGACCATGAAACGCACAATTATAGTAACGATTTCTGCCCTGCTGTTGAGTACCAGTCCGCTATTTGCGCAAGATACGGTTATTGTGGAAGTGCCCCAGACTGCGCGTGATTATGTGATCGCACATCCGACCGACCCCATCGTGGTTGAAGAAGACCTAACTATGGGCGCCGCTATTCCAGAGGATGTCGAGCTTGTACCCATTCCGGATGCCCCAGACTATAGTTACGTCTATGTCGATAAACGGCCGATAATCGTATCGACCAAAGACCGCAAAGTTGTGTACATGTCGCAGTAAAAATCAGAGGCGCCCATGCAACTGCATGGGCGCCTCTTGATGGGATAGGCATATGACCGGCCAAGCGGAAAATTTACACGGCGGCCGCCTCGGCGGGATATCGCGTTGTTGCAATCGAACGCACCTACTTATGTCATTGCGACATGTGCCGTCGTACAACCGGAAGTGCACTCGCTGTTCTCAGTTGGATTAAAGCAGACAATCTCCATTGGGTGTCAGCGCAACCCAAACAGCGCCGATCCTCCCCTTTTCGCAACGAGAGGCTTGTGTTTTCCCGCGGCACGCCGCTGGTACTGATTTACGATAAGTCCGATGAAGCTGCTCTATATGGAGGGCTCTGGATGAATTAGAACTCGCAGTTCCCACATATAATCGCCCGAATCCAAACCGGTTTCGGCAAGTGATACTGACACAGGAGCGTGACGGGCTTTCAGCCATAGACACAGCGGGATAACATCTACGAGGCTGAAGCATCGACGCCCCGTAAACGACCACTACGATAGATCGGACTTACCACTGCAATAGCCAGCGACAGCGAGTATGGAACATTAGATTGTCTTGTTCGTTGGATGAAGTGGAGGACTTCATGCCTGTATTGAATTTGGACCAAGCGCAGTACGTCTTGCTCAAAAGATTATATACTGAAGCAGCACAACGGCTCGCCAGCAGCGACGATCCTCGACATATTCGAGCGCTTAAGCTGCTGCCCATAATCGGTGACGGCACTGCTGAGCGCTCCATCCCACTCAGTCGCTCCGATCTCGAGAGCATGGCGATGGTGGTCGACCTGGCACTAGGTTGGCATCTTGCTGCAACACCGGCAGCCTTATCTTCCGAAGAGCTCTCCCTTGGGCATGAAATCCAGGCCAAGCTTTTGCAGGCAAACCGAACTTGAATTGATCATGGGTTGTGCGTGAATTTTGCATTGCCAAGCCCCGTTCCAATCGTCAGGATTCCCCAATGGCGGACATCCTTCATGAACGGTATCTGGGAAAGCCCCTGAACGACTGCATCATTATGGATTACCACGAACGTGTCCTTGCCCTGGATTGCTGGAATCGAACTGGTAATTTCCCGCGCCAAGTTGAAAGATTCTCCCTCCCAGTTACCCGGCAGATTTTGACCGCCCGAGGTGATGGACCCATCGCTTTCGATGAGTCCAGGGCAAGCAATTCCAATAATGGGAGCGACAATAATTTTCTCTTTTTCAGCATCCTCCAGTAAAGCCTTTATCATTTTAACCAAACGCTTTAGTGCTTTGCCACGGGATGGTTCTTCGTCACCATGCCGCCAGAGGTCCATCTTCCAAACCTCTGCTTTCGCGATGTTCGGGCTTTTCTTTCGCGTCTCCCATGTGACTATTCCTGCTCTGATATTTGTACCTCCTATGTCGACACCAACCATGGCGTCGTGACCCTTCAGCATCCACGCAGGCACGAGATGGACGGCACCAATCAGGCCCGCCTCGTCAGGCAGATGTTCGATCGGTCTCAATTCGATTTTCCTACCCAAGGAATTTAGTCGCAGCATCGCTTCGGCAATGGCAAATTGTCCGGCTGCACTTTCGCTAAGCCCCCCTCCAACGGCAATCCGTTCGGTTTTTTCCCATTTTTTCTCCTTGAGAAACCGGTTGATTACATCGGACAAGTCGATTGCGAAATCATGAATGGCCGACCAGATGATCGCCTGAGCTAATTTGTCGTCACCGGCGAGTATCTTATCGATATCGGTTTTGGAGATGTCCGACATTTTGAGCCGCTTTGCGGCTGCATGACCGTCAACCTGTTTGCGCCAGTAATCAACTTTCTCCAGAAACGCCGCCTTGTTTGCTTTGTCGCCAATAAATCCGTCTTTATCGCGGATGCGAAGATTGTAACTGTCGATTTTTACTGAGGGTAATATACTCGCGCCATGTTTGAGGGGCATATGGGATTGTTTAAGGGGACTATCATCAGGTTTCGACATTCGGCGCTCGCATACAATGGAAGTGATATGTGAACGTTGACCGGTTCTAACAAGTTCCCGCGACGCGTTCGATTCAGCATTCCCGGTATTCCTAATTCGGGCCGTTCACTTGCATTATAGAATTCCCAAGGATGCGCGCATGCACGGGTCTGCTTCACGTCACGGTGCTTTCGGTCTATCCTGCTCTCCCAATAGCGGCACGAACCTGACAGCCCCAAGAGACTCTTCTTCGAATTGATCGAAGCTGATACGGGTCATCCTAACAAGCTCCTGAGGCTGAAATTCGCCGCCGAGCGGAATGATGAGTCTGCCGCCTATCTTCAATTGTTCTTTCAAGGCTTGTGGCGCTCTCTGTCCGCTGGCTGCAACAATTATCGCATCGAACGGCCTAGCTTCTGGCCACCCTTTCGTCCCATCATCAATTCTGAGCTGAATATTGCTATAGCCAAGTTTTTCGAAGCACTTTCGGGCTGCCTCTCCCAACACCGCATGCCGTTCGATTGTGTAGACCTGTTCTGCAATTCTACTCATAACTGCGGCAGCATATCCTGAGCCGGCGCCAATCTCGAGCACGCGGCTTTCCGGCTTGATGTTGGCAGCCTCAAGCATCAAAGCAACGATGTATGGCTGCGAGATCGTTTGTCCCTCCGCAATCGGTAACGGCCTATCTTCATAGGCGCTTTCCTTAAGCCAAGCGTCTACGAATTCCTCGCGTGGGACTTTTTGCATGGCCTGCAACACATGATGCGAACTTATATCTCGGCCCGCGATATCCGCATCGACCATCCGCTTACGGGCACGTACAAAATCAAACATGACTGCCTCACGGGGTTTCCGTTCTTTCCAATGATTCAAGCAATGACCAGTTCCGTGATCAAACTTTCGCTTGTCTAATGAAGGAACTGAACAATTCTCTGAATATCTTCAATACAACCAAGCCTTTGCTGCTCCTTTTCGACCCGATCTATGTAGCCGCATGGCTGAGTACCCCATAACAGTAGCCACACGTCGGAGCATCGCCTAGTAAACATTCGCCGACACATCTTGTCAGCATTAGCCAAAACCTCGCTGACAAGTTTGCCTCCCAGGAGCCTGAGAGGTTCAGGCTTGCCTTCCAACCTTGAAGTCCGGACTCGACTACAAACAAATCTATTGTTATGCGGGATCGCGGCAGCGGGCCAATCGGGAGACAATTATGAGAAAATTAATTACAGCCACAGCGATTTTAGGTGCGTTGATCGCTGCGGGATGCGGAACTTACAATTCCTGGACTCCCAGGAAGGTTAATCTCGACCCCGCCGCCAAATCATGCGCATCGGGATATTATCAGTGCAAGTCAGGCAGTATGGATCACGATAAATCCGGGCTCTCACAGTAATATAACCGGCCATTGCGATAATCACCAGTTCCGCAATGGCTGCACTGATGAAGGCGACTTTCGCACGCGCTTTACCGTTTATGCTACCGTCGCATTTCACCAAGATGGCTTCAAGAGCTGCAAAAGTTGCCACATGAAGCCCATATTTGCGCAACATTTCTTAACATTACAAAATCCCTGAAAATACCAAATGGGGTATTCCTGATGAATGAGGGCAGACGGCCGCGAGTTGGGCAATACCCCTCTGAAATCTCAGGAGCGGTTTTGTATGCCAATCACCAAAGAAGTTTATTCTGACATTCGACTGACACTCTCGGTCGCCGTGATGGGTATTATCAGCTTGTGTCCGTTGCAGGCAGCAGCCGAAACCTTCGACGAAGTCAGCCCGGAACGTATCAATCCAAGTCGCTTCGAGAAAGTCAAGGATCGCCTTAACAAATGGAATGTTGTAATCGGTGCAGGTGGTATCTATGCGCCGAAATTTGAAGGGTCGGATGAGTTTGAAGTTCAGCCCTTTCCAATGTTTTCAGCAACCTTTGGCGAGCATGTGACCGTCGATCCCCGCGGAATTTCCATCGACGTTTACCGCTATCAAAACTTTAATTTCACGACAAAGATCGGATATGAGGCAGGCCGACAGGAAGATGACAGCGATCATCTGAAAGGGCTGGGCGACGTCGATGCCGGAGCCGTAATTGGCGGAAAGTTGGCGTACGAGCTAGGGCCTGTTGAACTGTTTACATCTTTCGATAAAACAATTGGAGGTAGCGATGGTCTGGTAGGAACAGTTGGCGCAAGTGTCTCGCACTCCTACAAGCAATTCCTTTTCTCGGCTGGCGCCTCAGCGACCTGGGCTGATGCCAATCATATGGAATCATATTTCGGGGTGACCTCAGCGCAGTCAGCCCGATCGGGTCTTGCCGCATATGATGCAGGCGCAGGTTTCAAACGTGTCGACTTTGAAGCCTCCGTTACTTATGTCACGGAGAAAAGTTGGCTCATCCAAGGGCAGATAGGCGTGGGTTATCTAGTCGGTGACGCGGCAGACAGTCCAATCGTACAAGATGCATTCCAACCGTCAGCGATGCTGATGCTTGGCTATAAATTCTAGTCCAGAGATGACAAAATTATTCAATGTCACGGTTCCGAGGCTCGCGCGTCGACATGATTTCCATCCTAATTTTCAACGCAACCAAATGTGGCTCCGAATGACACCATAACGCCATTCATGGGACATTATTTACCCTCACACCGAATTATGGTTTTGGGGGCTGGGGAATGAATATTCACATGCGTGTGACAGTCTTGGATCAGTCTGCAAGAGTGCTTCTCGTGGAAGATGACCCCGAGATCGCGAACATGGTCATAGAAACCTTGTTGGACAATGGCTTTAACGCTGTTGCCACGGGTTCTGCGGCGGAAATGGAAGTTTTGCTTCGCGAGCAATCATTCGATCTTATTATTCTGGATGTTATGCTCCCCGGTGAGGACGGTTTCAGTATTTGTCGCAGACTGCGTGCACAGGCGACAACTCCCATCATAATGCTAACGGCCCTCAGTGATGATATTGATCGTATCGTTGGCCTTGAATTGGGCGCTGACGACTATATTACCAAACCATTCAACTCGCGCGAACTTCTGGCGCGGATTAAAAGCCTGCTTCGACGCTCGTCGTACACTTCTGCAAGCCCCCAAACACAGGACCCCTTGCAATTTGAAGGATGGCGGATTGACCCGATATTGCGGCGGGTACGTGATCCCAATGGGGTCCACATCTCAATGACAACGGCGGAATTTGACGTGCTGCTCGCATTTTGCCGGAATCCCGGCAAGGTGCTTACCCGCGAACAACTCTTAAGTTTGACGCATGCCGGTGCTGCAGGCCCTGTCGAGCGCAGTATCGACGTTCATGTCAGCAGGGTGAGGCAAAAAATAGAGCCAAATGTTCGAGAGCCTACTCTCATCAAAACGGTCCGGCTTGCCGGTTATCTTTTCACGCCAAAAGTGGAGCGTGTATGATGCTGCAATCGTCCAATCTCGACACCATTCGCGGACAGATCATCGCGCTGGCAATTGCACCTATTTTGATTGCTTGCGCGATGGGGGTCGTTACAGAGCCCCTGGTGTTTGACGATTCAGTTCCTTATCACCGTTCAACCGCTATCAGAATCGAAACTGTGGTAAATCAGTTTCTGGCAGCAAAAACTCCCGAGAACCGCAATATAGTTTTGCAGGTGACAGCCAACAGCGACATACCGGTCGAAAAAGTTAGCAATGCTGAGTTTGAAAAAGCAGCCTCAAACATGGATCAGACAACCGGTCTTGGCACGCGAGTCCGCGACGCGCTGACAGGCAAGTTCCCCACGGCGCTGAGATCGTCAGACGTGGACAATGTCCTGCTGGTCAAAATAACTCCCACTGAATCCTTAGCCTTTGCAATCCGCCCGGAACCAAAAGAATTCTGGTCGCTGGAAACGCGTTTCAATTCTGTTTTGAAAGTTTTGGCAATTGTGGTGCCGGTAATCCTTCTGGCTTTTTATGCCGGATGTATGATCGTCGCTCCCTTGTCGCGTTTTTCCGCGGCCGCTTTGGTATTAAGCGCAGAAGAGGGTCCTGATCGACCTTTCGAAGAGCGCGGTGCACAAGAAGTTGTTGCACTGGCCCGTGCTCTGAATGACATGCGTAGCCGGTTGCGCAGCATGATGAATGATCGAACCCGGATGCTGCGCGCCATTGGCCATGATCTCAGAACCCCGCTCACTCGCTTGCGGCTTCGCGTCGAGCGCTCAAAAGACGGCGCTTTACGCGAATTGATGTTAAGTGATATCGCCACGATCAATGGGATGATGAGGGAAACCCTCACCTATCTGAGCAAGGAAGTATCTTCCGAAGCGCCGTTGCGCTCAGACTTGCCCAGTCTTCTCAGTACCGTCTGTTCTGATTTCGCAGATGTGGGCTTCAATGTAAGCTATTCAGGCCCAGACCGTCTGGCCTATCTCTGCAAGCCTCGCGCTTTAAGCCGCGCCATTACCAACCTGGTAGACAATGGGACCAAGTTTGGCACGCATGTTGTTGTGTCACTTGTGTCATCAGGAGATGGTGCTTTGGCAATCGAGGTTTCGGATGATGGTCCGGGGTTACCAGTGGAGCTTCAAACCACAGTGTTCGAACCGTTCTTCAAAGTCAGTCCCGCTCGTTCTACGAGTGGGTTTGGTCTCGGCCTTTCAATTGTGCAGGATATTGTCAAAGGTCATGGCGGTTCCATTTTTCTGAAGAACAAGAGTACGTCTGGCTTGGTCGCTCACATAAGTCTGCCATGTGATCCGGGAAAACTTGAAAAGAATCATGTTTTTGATTCAAAACAACGTCGCCTGCGTGCGATGTATCAGACAGTATCAGACACAAGCTTCTCGTAGCTTCCAGCAACTTGTCGCCACTTGCTGCTAAAATAATCTTAGTATCACACAATTGTTTTCGGCGCCTCCTGATTGGCGACTACGAAATTACTGTTCGGCTATAAAACCTGTCTGCGGGCCGAAACAAATCCCTACATCATGAAATATATCTAAATAAAATCTCGCGAAAGAAGCCTGCTTCCAGCCGGATACTCATCAAAAGGCCACCCTGTGGCGACTAAAAATGGTGAGTAAAAATGACAAATCCCAGACAGCCACTTTGCAGCAGATATCAGCGCTTCACCCGGCAATCTCGATCTAGCGCAGATCCAGCGCCACCGCTCGGATCAAAATAGCGCGCCGCGTCAAATCATTCTCATCGCCAAGTTTCGCATTGCTCCCGTGATGGAGTCGAAGATCAACGAAGCATGTCTGCCGTCCTTTACTGAGTCCAAACAACATGAAGCATATTCAACCTGTCTCTATTATCATTCCCACACTCAATGAAGTCGACAATATTGACTTGATATTGTCGGCGATTACCTCCCAGCCTGCCGCGGATACAATATATGAAATTCTTGTCGCTGATGGCGGTTCAACAGACGGGACATTGGAGCGCGTTCGTGCTTGGGAGCCCGACTATCCGGTCAAGCTTATCTGCGGAGATGGTATGCGAGGATTGGCGGGGGACGTATTGGCAGCATCACGCCAGGCCAATGGTAGTATCATTGTAGTAATGGATGCTGATCTCAGTCACCCGCCAGATCAGATTGCCAATATGATCGGCCCAATTATAGCAGGCACGAGCGATATGGTTGTCGGCAGCCGTTATGTGTCCGGCGGAGCCACGCCGGGCTGGCCCGGATCACGTCGGCTTTTATCACGTCTTGGCGGCGCATTAGCTTGGCCGATTACCGAATTAAGCGATCCAATGTCCGGATTTTTCGCGGTTCGAAAGGAACATCTTTTAGCGGTAGATCCTGACGCTACGGGTTTCAAAATCGGACTGGAAGTCATCGCAGCTGGCGGGCATACTTTGCGCGTTAGCGAGATACCCATTATTTTCCATGACCGAACTTTAGGGCAATCGAAGATCGGCCTTAATCATTTGATCAGCTATATGCGCCGTCTGCTGGTCTTGGGAGGCGGTAATATTTCGTTTGGCACCGCCGGGCGTTTTGCAGGCGTAGGGCTGATCGGGTTCGCAGCAGATATCTTGCTGTTCCAAGTTTTGATTGCCTACGGCTTTAGTCTTGGCCAGTCTCACGCGATCAGTTTCGCTGCCGCTGCAATTATCAACTATAATCTCAATTCCCGTTGGGCCTTTTCTCCAAGCGTGAAGCAGGATTGGACCCGCTTTGCCCGGTTCGCGGCTATCTGCCTGCTGGCTTTCTCGCTACGAGGCGGCATCATCGCCTGCGCCGTTCACCTCCTCGATTGGCCTCCTTTAGCCGGTTTAATCCTCGCTATCGGAGTTGCTGCAATTGTAAACTATCTCGGCAATGCTTTCTTTGTTTACCCATCCCCTACATCCCGTTTGGCGCCGGATATCTCATGGCGCGTAGCCGCCATTGGCATTGTGGGATACGCCCTTATGCTTCGACTGACGTTCCTCGGAGTTGTGGATCTCATCCCGGAAGAAGCTTATTATTGGAATTATGCGCAACACCTAGATATTGGATATCTCGATCATCCTCCAATGGTCGCCTGGTTGATCTGGTTGGGCATGAGTCTATTTGGCAACACCGAATTTGGTGTACGCATCGGCGCTTATGTTGCGTGGATCGCAACAGCTACCTTTGTCTTTCTATTGACACGAAATCTGTTTGGAAAATCTGCCGCGCTCGTCAGCTTACTTCTCATATCAACGCTACCGTTTTTCTTTTCAACCGGCATCATGATGATGCCCGACGCACCTCTTACGGCCGCCTGGGCTGGAGCGCTTTATTTCTTGGAGCGATCTTTTTTGGGTAACAAACGTGGCGCATGGTTTGGCGTAGGTGCCTGTGTTGGTCTTGGAATGCTCTCCAAATACACGATTGTTCTGCTCGGACCTGCCACCCTCGCCTTCCTGTGCCTGGACGTTGTCTCTCGGCATTGGATGCGACGACCAGAGCCCTACATCGCGGCAGCTATTGCTGTGCTACTCTTCTCACCCGTAATCATTTGGAACGCGACAAATGAATGGGTTTCCTTCTCTTTCCAGAGCACGCGGCGGCTGGAGAGCCCGTATAATTTTTCATTTCCCGCCTTGATAGGCAGCGTCGCAATCCTGCTCACTCCGTTCGGGCTGGTTGCGACAATTTTCACCCTCATAAATCTTGAATTTCGATTTAAAAGCAAGGGTTTGATAAGTATCCGCAGGTCTTTCTTCGTTTTAGCATATACGCTGGTTCCGCTTTCAGTCTTCATTGCATTCAGCCTCTTTCACAGCGTCAAGTTAAACTGGACAGGGCCAGTCTGGCTCGCGATCGTGCCGGCAATCTCTGCTGCAATCGTCAAACCATCTACTGACGGATCTCGGTTTGCAGTGACGCTACGGCGATTGTGGGCTCCCACGGTAGCTTCGACATTCGTCATCTATGGGTTGGGCCTGCATTACCTGGCTATCGGATTGCCCACGACCCATTCCATCGGGACAATTCGTACCCTTCCCGTAGCGTGGCAGGAGTTGGGGCATGAAGTTGGACTGATTCAAAACGCGGTTGAATATCAGAGCGGCAAACCCGTGCTCCTTATTGGCATGGACAGATACTTTCTTGCCAGCCAACTCGCCTTCTATAATCGCCTGTCAAAAGACCCGATAAAAAGTTCGGTTGGCAGCGGCGTCCTGGGTAAAAATAGCCTGATGTACAATTATTGGTTTCGGCCGAAAGATTTCCAGGGAAATAATGCGATCCTCATCAGCTTGAAACGGCATGAACTGGAGCAAGATTCTCTGAGCAAGCGATTTTACAAACTGACTGAAATCCAGCAACAAAACCTAGTCAAACAGGGTGTTTCTGTTGGCAGCTTTTATTACAGGGTAGGTTATGCGTTGCGCGATTGCACCCCGATCACAAAATGTAATGGCCGTACGGCCCGCACTCGAACAGGCCATTGATCGACGATCGCCATGCAGTGTTCCATTCAAACGGGAAAGCTCAGAACTACCCCGTCGCACTGAGAGTTGTTACGGCCACTGACTGGCCGATAAAAGGCCGTGCTTCTTCAACCGCTTGGTCGATCCGCGCGTGGATATGTTCTGAAATGATCTCATGATTGAGGAAGTCGCGATCGACAGCAAAGACGCCAGTCGGAAGCGTATGAGCCATAAAGAAACCAAACAAGGGTCGCAGCTGGTGTTCGACGATTAGCGCATGCCGATCGCTACCACCAGTGGCCGTAAGCACTACTGGCTTGCCTTTCAGGGCAAGCGGCTCGAGTAAATCGACGAAATGTTTAAAGAGCCCGGCATAGCTGCCCTTATAGGTCGGTGTGCCTACCACAAGGATATCAGCCGCTATAATTCTGTCGAGAATTTTTCCGGCTTCAGAACTGAGCTCGCTGACATGGCGGGCGGATCCAAGAGAGTCTCCCAGATCGATCAGGTCGTAAATTTCAGCCGCCAGGCCATATTGCCGACTGATCCGATTGACGGTGTTTGTGACGAGCAATCTTGTTTTGGAAGGGCGGTTGAAGTTGCCGGAGAGACCAACAACAATTGGATTGGGCATGAGCGATATCCTTGATATGTACGCGCCGCAAGAATGGCTGATGACTCCAAGACTACCAAAAGCATTGCGATTAAAAAGAACGTAGAGGCTGAACTGAACGCCGATACTGGTAAATCTTTCTCAATCGCTGCCGGAAGATAGTATGTGCGTGGTCGCCCCTCCTCAAGGGACGACGCGTACGACCGGCGCGCTCAGGTCTGCTCTCAGCCAAAGATATCTCTCCGGTGCAAAGACAAACCCCGGACTCGGGGGCGGAGACTAAGCTCACATCGCGCTGGAATCATTGTTTGAATGCAATGTTTTCGAATCTTCATTTCGTCGCTTGACTTAGAGTATACTCTAACCCCTACCCTCCAATGCGTCGTGGTGAAGAAGGTAATAATGAAGATTGGCGAACTGGCGAAGCGTTCGGGACTATCGACCCACACTATCCGTTACTATGAGCGGATTGGGCTGCTTCCGTATGCGGATAGAGACCAATCGAAGCAACGGGACTACGACGCAACAATCCTGATCTGGATTCAGTTTCTTGGTCGCTTGAAAATGACTGGAATGACGATCCGGGACATGCTGCATTACGCAGCTTTGCGGGAGCGGGGTGTCGAAACAGAAGCGGAGCGTTGCAAGCTGTTGGAACAGCATCGCGATCGCGTTCGCGTCCACGTTACCGATCTCCAAGCCTGCCTTCTTATCCTCGACACCAAGATTGCCGGATACGCCGGCAAGGAACAGAGGATGAAGGAACATGATACAGCACTCCCAGAACGCCGGCGAAAGCCGACTGGAACGCGGACAGCGCGCACTCGCTGAGATCGACGGTGAAGCCGGAAACAATGTCATCGCTGCCTTGGCGGATATAGCCCCCGATTTTGCGCGCTATATTCTCGAATTTCCTTTCGGAGACATATATAGCCGCCCTGGCCTTGATCTGCGCGCTCGCGAAATTGCCACCATTGGCGCGTTAACGGCGCTGGGCAATGCCAATCCACAATTGAAGGTTCACATCGAGGCCGGATTAAATGTCGGACTGAGCCGAGATGAAATTACCGAAATCATCATGCAAATGGCCGTCTATGCCGGTTTCCCGGCAGCACTTAACGGGTTGTTCGCCGCCAAGGAAGTATTCGCCCGACGCTTCCCCAAAACGCAGGAGCGCACAGCATGATGAAGCTCATTCGCCCTTCTGTAATTGGCTATTTGGCGCCTCTCGCCATAGTTGTTTTGCTTTTGCAGATAACGGCAACTTCCACCTATGCAGACAAAGCTGCACCTGTGAAGCTCTGGGAAGGGTTCAGTTCGCCAGTCGGCATGGCTTTTGATGATACAGGAAACCTGTTCGTGGCAGAATGGGGAGCAGGACGCGTCTCCCGGGTCGACCCGGCCGGCAATCGTACAATCTTCGCTGATGGAATTTCCGGTCCATCCGGGCTGACGATCGCACCCGACGGATTTATCTATGTTGCATCCTATTCCGGCAATGAGATCTATCGTTTCACGCCAGCGGGAGAACGAAGCACATATGTAACAGGCCTTGCGACACCAGCCGGAATCGGCTTCGACAGATCAGGACAGCTTCTAATTGCCAATCGCCGTACCAATCAAATACTCGCGGTGAATGACGACGGTCGACTGGAGCCCATCATCGAGGGCTTGCGAACGCCGGTGGGAGCCGTTCAAACACCGGACGGCGGCTATGTTGTTTCCAACATCGACGGTGACATCACGCTCGTGCGCCCGGACGGTTCCCGCATTCAAACAGGTAAGGCTTTGGGCGCACCCGGTCCTGGCATCGCAATGACGAAGACCGGCCGTGTCTTTGTGGTCGACTATGGAGGAACAACCGTTCAGGAAATATCGCCCGAAGGGAAATTACGCGTCGTTGCCGATGGACTGAGAAGTCCGGTCGGGTTGGTCGTGGCACCTGACGGTACATCCTTGCTCACGGCCACGTGGGGTGATGGAGCGATCTATCGTATCCCCATTCTGAATCAATAGCAGAATTTTCTATATCTACCGGCGATAGTTACTCCTGTAATAGGAGTTACGCGGCAAGTAGGAATCCATACGTCAGGTGCGGTTGGTCGGTAAAATTGATCCACCGCTCCTGCTGATTTGGAGTAACGAAATCCAGCTCAGAGCGCCGTTTGAATATCTTCAATTTCAATCGTGCTATGGCTGTTGCGCGCCCGTCGTTGTCACATAGATTGAGTAGAGCGACTGCGTTGCAGTTATAAACAAACGATTACGCTTTGTCCCGCCGAAAGTGAGGTTTGAAACTGTCTGTGGGACCTTTATTTTGCCGAGCAGCGTCCCGTCACTACTAAAGCAGTGAACACCATCAGCAGCGCTTGACCAAAGATTCCCATTCAAATCAACGCGGATGCCATCGGGAATGCCGTTATCGATATGAGCAAAGACGCGACCGTTGCTCAAGGTCTTCCCGTCCACAACATCGAAGACGCGGATATGCCTTGGGGCGCCATCTGTATGGCTTGCACCGGAATCCGCCACATAGAGCAAGCTTTCGTCGGGCGAAAAAACAAGACCGTTAGGTTGGAGGAAATCTGTCACCACGGCAGATAGGTCACCACTCGCAGGATCGAGCCGATAAACATTGCGTGACGATTGTTCGGGTTCAGATTTGTAACCCTCATAATCTGAGAGTATTCCGTAAGTCGGGTCGCTGAACCATATAGAGCCATTCGAATGAACAACGACATCATTGGGAGAATTAAGGCACTTGCCGAGATAGCGGTCGGCCAAAACGGTAATTGTTCCGTTCACTTCCGTGCGCGTGACACGGCGCGTGCCGTGCTCGCACGATATGAGGCGGCCTTCCCGGTCCCGTGTATTGCCATTGGTAAAATTGGACGGTGACCGGAAAACCGAAACGCCACCGTCAGGAATCCACCGCAACATTTGTTGGTTCGGGATGTCGCTCCATAAAAGGCTGTTGCTATCATTGAACCAGACTGGCCCTTCAGCCCAACGGCAAGATGAGTACAGTTCCTCAAGCACCGCACTACCTACAATAAGGCTGGTAAAGCGTTGATCATGAACTTCATAAAGCGCTGTATTGATCATTCCAGGTACACCAGTTTTAACGTTGTTCAGAGTTGTGGCCACCGGCAAGAACGATAACGCCGATGATGATAATACCGGTCATGATCAGGCGAATGCCGGCGTCAAACCCGTAGGTGTTGAGCATCGAAACAACGAGAAACATGAAAAGTGAGGCACCCCATATGCCCGGAACGTTGGAGTTTCCGCCAGCAACTGCTGTTCCACCAATAACGACGACGGCGATGGACATCAGCAGATATTCCGACCCCATATTGAGCGCGGCTCCACCCGAAAAATTTGCTAGCAGGAAGCCACATACCGAGGCCAGAACCGCGCACAGAACATAGGTAACAATGCGCACGCCGTCGACCGGGATCCCGGTCATGCGGGCCGCCAGTATATTCTGTCCGATGGCAGAAACCCACCGACCGTAAATCAACTTCTGCAAAAGCCAATAGGCAACGATGGAAAGACCGAGCGCAATCCAGGCAACGTTGGGAACACCCAGCGTCATGGATGTGGTAAAATCAGCAAGAATCGCTGGTGGTTTGATCCGCAGTCCGCGATTGGCCCAGATTGCCGTCGACTGCACAATAAAACTCATCGACAGCGTAGCAATGATTGGTGGAATACGCAGTAATTTGATCAGACCATAATTGCCCACGCCAACAGCGACACCGATTGCAACGGCGACGAGCAAACCCGGCACCACCATGGAATCCGCGCCGCCCATGAGCTTTAATGCAATCGTACCTGAAAGTGTCATCGTTGCCGGGACGCTGAGATCAATATTGCCTGGTCCGAGCGTGATGACAAACATCTGGCCGATGCCGACGATAATTGAAAATGCCGCGAAGGTAAGCGCGGCTTGCGAGAGCCCATATGCGCTTGCTCCACCAGTGAACATGATAGTGACAAACCAGACGATTGCCGCTGCGACGAAGGACCATATCCATGGCTTTTCCAGCAAGAGCTTAATCGAAATCATGCGGATTTTCCTCGCCGTTCAAGCCGGTTGAACAACAATCGAAGGGCCAGAACAATAATCAGGATCATGCCTTGCGCGCCAATCTGCCAGTCCGACGATATTCTGAGAAAAGACAGGAATGAACCAGCCAGTGTTAACGTCAGCGCGCCAATAACGGCCCCGATTGGAGAGACCCTGCCACCGACGAACTCGCCTCCGCCCAAAATAACGCCAGCGATTGAGAGCAATGTATATCGCAGGGCAATATTGGCGTCGGCTGAGGTTGTAAGACCCACGAGCGCCGAGCCGGCAAGAATGGCAAAGAAGGCTGCAAGCGCATAGATAATGGCGCGAGCGCGTACAATGGACCAACCTGCCCTTTCAACGGAACGAAAATTGCCGCCCACCCCGCGCAAGACCACACCGAGTGAGGAGCGCATAATGAGAAAATGGGTGCAAACAGCAACGAGAATACTGGCGATAATTGCCAAGGGCACCAAAGGCGGTTTGGAAACCATCAATGCCCGCAACCAAACCGGTGACTGTCCACCAGGCGCAGGCAGAATCAGAACTGCTAACCCACCCCAAACAAAGCTCATGCCAAGCGTAACCACGATAGAAGGAAGGTTTCTCACATGAATGAGAACACCAAGAGCGGCATAGGCAAGAATCGCTGCGGCCAGGATGGCAATACCGAGAAAAGGGTTTGTATTAAGAAACGTAGCCACAACGCACGCCACAAAACTGACAAAGGCGCCCATGGAAAGATCAAGGTCGTTGACTGTCATGATAAGCATCTGAGCAATCGTGGCTAGCGCGATCGGCACAGCAAGATTGAACAACAGATTTAATCCATTGTAACTCATTGCACGTGGCTGCAGGTAAAAGATGACAAGTAGAAGAAGGGTAAGCGACAGCGCGGGAATCAGCAGTCTAATGGCGTCGCGTGTGAACCAATTTGTCATGCTGCCGCGCTCCTGAATGACGCAGCAAGAATATTCTTCTCCGTTACCCGATCTCCGGTCAATTCTGCAACAATCACACCACTGTTGAACACGTAAACACGGTCACACAGACAGATTTCATCCATCTCAGTGGAATACCATATGAAGGTACGTCCCTTGTCCGCTTCCGATCGCAAGATTGAATAGACTTCCTGCTTGGTCCCGATATCGACACCGCGAGTCGGATCATCCATCAACACCGCGTCCGCCCGTGTCGCAAGAGCACGGGCAAACAGCACCTTTTGCTGGTTACCTCCCGATAGCGACAGGATGCCGTTTTCCACATTTTTGGTGCGTATTTCGATCTTGGATTTCCAATTTTCGACGAGCTTAGCTTCGTCCTGCCGTCGGATGAAACCCTTTGTTGAAAGGTCTGGCAGATGACCGATCGACATATTCTTGATGATGCTCCATAAAGGAAATACACCGTTGAGGCGGCGGTCCCCAGCGATAAAAGCGACCTTTGGTGCTCGCTCACGCACCCAATTGCCGCTCTGCTTGAGATAAATATCGATTAGAGTTTCGGTCTGGCCGTGGCCGCCAAGGCCCGCCAATCCGATGATTTCGCCCCTATGCGCCTTGAGTGGCAATCCTTTGCCTGCGCGCCTTGCCGCTGAAAGGACAGGTTCGCCGGTGTTGATGTCTCGAATGGACCTTGCGGACGGTCCTTTTACCACGCTGCCCATGGATTCGACCAAACTATGTTCCGTGCATCCTTCTGACGGTCTGGCTGCAACCACCTTGCCATCCTTCATAACGACGATCCGGTCGCAGGTTGAAAGTATTTCGCCGAGGATATGCGATATGAAAATGACCGAACCACCGGTTTTGACAAATGCGCGCACGAATGCCAACAATTGCGCGGCAAGCCCTGCGTCAAGAGATGACGTGGGTTCATCCAGTATAATAAGCCTTACCTTTTGAATCACTTCGGAAAAAGCCGTAGCGATTTCCACCATCTGTCTTTCCGCAATGGTCAAATCGCCAACAAGCGCCCCAACGGGAATGCGGTGGCCAGGGAAAATCTCATCAAGCTTTGCGCGAACGACAGCACTTGCTTTTTTCCGCCAGCCCCAACCTGCGAGGCTCCGATGCATGATACGGGTATTTTCGGTAACGGTTAAGTTGGGGCAAAGCGACAGTTCCTGAAAGACGCAACGTACCCCATGATCTCGGGCCACCTTGACATTATATTTTTCAATAAACTTACCGCCAAGCGCAACGCGTCCTTCATGCGGCGTGAGACCGCCATTAATGACATTGACGATGGTGGATTTTCCCGCGCCGTTATGGCCGACCAGCCCAACGCATTCACCGGGCTGAATTGCAAGCGTTACACCATCAAGGGCTTTGACTGCACCAAAGCTTACTCTGGCATCCCTCACTTCTATCACAGCGTCTTGCGGTCTAGTATTCGTCACGCGGCAAAATCCTCAATACTGCGAAAGGCTCGGCCTGATATAAAAATCAGGCAGAGCTAGTTTTATCGTATGACGAAATCTATTTGGTTGACGCAATTACCTTTTGCGCGTCCTCAAGCGAATACTCCACATTGGCGACACCGCCCTCTTGGGTCGTTTTCAAGCTGGCTTCCAGATCGTCTTGATCTATTTGGAGGAACGGTACGGTCAATTCCTTCTTGACTTCTTTACCATCGAGTATCTGCTGCGCGACCCAGAATGCCAATGTCGACACACCGGGCGCAATCGACACCGACATGGTTTCATAATTGCCAGCATCCTTTTGTTTTTTCCACCAGACAAGCTCATCCTGGCGATTGCCCATGACAATCACAGGCGTAGGGCGTTTAGCGGCCTCGAATGCCTGCGCCGCTCCATAACCGTCGCCACCTTGTGTGACAACACCGACGATCTCAGGCAGGCTTGGAAGAATACCGGCAACAGCACGCTGGGCTACATCCTGCGCCCAGTCTCCATGCACCGATCCAACGATTTTGAATTTCGGGAATTGTTTGACACCCTCGTGAATCCCGGCTGAAATTTCATCATCGACAGAAACCCCAGCGAGACCACGAATTTCCAGGAGATTGCCGCCATTGGGTATTTTACTGGCAAGGTACTCGACCTGCTTGCGACCCATTTCCTTGAAGTCTACCGCAATGCGCCAGGCGCACGGCTCCGTTACGATACCATCGAAGGAAACCACCGTGATGCCAGCATCACATGCCTCCTTGACGGCACCATTTAGTGCCGTGGGTGATGCTGCATTGATGACGATGGCATCGTAGCCCTGCAAGATCATGTTTTGAATTTGTGCTGCTTGCTCCGTCGCCTGATTTTCGGCAGTCGTGAATGGATCAGCTGCAGCAACAACACCGCTTTTGGCCGCGTCACCAGCAACTTTCGCCCAGCTCGTCAGCATGGCCTGCCGCCAGGAATTGCCGGCATAATTGTTTGACAAGGCAATTTTCTTGGCCGAGGTATCTGCAATTGCCAGATTTGGCACTGCAGTACATACGAGCGCTATCGTCGCCAAAAGAACATTGGTAGTTTTCATTTCTCTCTCCCCAGATTAAGCTAGTTCTTCGAACAGATCCCGATCAGCGTTTCTTCTGATCGAAACTCCTCCTGTCGAATTCTTCTCCCTTTGATCCTGCAAGATGAGTTACGTTGTCGGGCTTGTATAGGCGTTTTACGGCAGGCATTTTGCGGGATATGCCGAAAAAGATGCGGGATCACGCAAGACGAGTTCATATGACTTGGCGCTTTATGTAAGTGAATATGGTGTTCGCTATAGCCGGTGGGCCACGGAGGAATACATTTTCGGGAGGGAATGCAGAATGTTGAAGATGGCACCAGCGGCACTGCTTGATCACTATATCGGAATTTCGCGGTTGCTGGCGGGTCAGCTGGAGTTTCATTCCGCGATTCGCGCGGTGGCAGTAGAGATCGCTCATATCATCCCGCACGATCATCTTGATGTCTGCATTATTATGCATGGAGGAAAATACCACACAGCCTATGAGACCGGACTGGAAACGGCATGGGGAACTCATCCGCCTGCACTTGTCTCCCAAAGCCCTATCCGCGCCCTCTTGTGGGGTGAGGTGCCCTTTATGCTGACCGACGACGCACTGACGGATGCACGATTTAATTTCAAGGGCGCATTCATTCAACCCGCCTTCGAACAGGGGTTACGAAGTCGCATCCACCTCCCTCTCAAAGTTGAAGGGGATATTATCGGAGCGTTGAGCTGTTCTTCCCATCAAAAACACTTCTATACAATGGAAGACGTCGACAATGCGCGATCCATCGCCGATCTTTTATCTGCCTATTTCTTTGCGTTGCGTGCTGCCGATCAAGCGCAAAAATCAGCGATCGTGGAGGCTGAAGCAAGGGTCCGGGAAGAGGCCCTGCGTCTCGGTGCTCTGAACCTTACGGAGGCATTGGAGCGCGAGCGCCAACGCATTGGCATGGACTTGCATGATCAGACATTGGCCGATCTCACCCGCTTGGCGCGCTGGTTAGAGCGTCTGGCTGGCGAACAGGTCGTGTCCGGTGACGAACTTGAATCGGTTGCGCGAAGTTTGCAGCACAGCATGCAGGATCTGCGGCAAATTATAGAAGAGGCAAAACCCTCGGTTCTTCAGCTTTTTGGTTTCAGCCAAGCTATAGAAAATCATCTGGACCGCTCCATCCGTGACAGTGGCTCCGGGCTTCGGCAGCAACTGGTCGACGAGACGAATGGTGTTATCGATCAGTTGGATCAGACCGTTTCTATCGCTCTCTTCCGCATCACCCAGGAAGCGATCAACAATGTTATTCGCCACGCTCGTGCAAATAACATTGTCGTACGCTTGCTGGAACAGATCGACGGCATCTCAATAGAAGTCGTGGATGACGGCTGCGGTCTAAAAACGCGCCGTCGCGCGGGCGGTGGTATCAACAACATGAAGACAAGAGCCCGGCTGATTTCTGCAAAGTTCTCGATCGGACCCAACCAGGACAATGCGGGAACGCGAGTCGTCGTTCATCTGCCAACCGCCGCTGTACCTGATCGCGAATTTTAAGGAGAATGGGATGCAAATACTAATCGTTGAGGATGACTCACTCCATCGATCTTATCTGCGAGATGCGGTCAATGCTGCCCTTCCGGAATGCAAAGCCATCTTTGAGGCTGACAACGGCATGATCGGTGAGAGAATGGCACGCGACCATAAGTCAGCTCATATTGTCATGGATCTTCAAATGCAGACCAGAAACGGCATCGAAGCAGCCCGCACTATTTGGAAAGAGCGGCCCGACACGCGGATTCTTTTCTGGTCCAATTATTCAGATGAAGCCTATGTGCGCGGTGTTGCTCGCATAGTTCCGGACGGCGCTGCCTTTGGCTATGTGCTCAAATCTGCATCGGAGGAACGCCTGAAGCTGGCACTTCGCAGCATTTTTATCGAGGCCCAATGTGTCATTGATCGCGAGGTGCGCGGAATGCAGCAAAAAAGCCTTGGTCAGGCTAAAGGCGTAAATGATATCGAGTACGAAATTCTCATTGATGTCGCCTTAGGACTGACTGACCGGGCAATAGCCGCTCGTCGCAATATTTCACTGCGTAGCGTGCAAAACCGACTTCAGCAACTTTACGAGAAGCTTGGGGTTTATCAAACATCCGGAGACGGCCGTGATGGGCGATTCAATCTGCGTGCGCGCGCAGTTGCCGTTGCCCTTATGCGAAAGCTGATCAATTACAATGGACTGGAGCGTTCGGAGGTTGAATTGAACGAATGGCTCGATGCTGATTGACCGGTAATACCGAACGATGGCGCCGGCTCATGTACAAACCCATTCGCGAATTTTGCATTTAGCGCCATCGGCTTCGCAAATACGCATTGCGGCATCCACGGCTTCATCGCGGGTTACAGCGGATTTCGCCCCCCAAACCGTAGTCAGTTTTTTCTCCTTGGCCACCGCGAGCGCGCCGCAATGATTGTAGGGAAAGCCGGTATCGTCGTCATCATCCCAATGGCGATGGTTGCGGAAAACCTCGACGACAACGCAATCTTTGCCGCCATCGTTCTCGCAATGTTCGAGCGCAATGTCCGAAGCCTCTTGGCGCTTGTCCGCGCCCCAGAAGAAGCCATGGACCCCATCGGCCTCGGAATAGGCGATCGCCGCCCAAATGCCGCGCTCCTCGACATCCGGAACCGGCACCTCGGGCACGATCAGGTCCGCCGCGGCCAGATGGGCCGTCGACAGCAGCAGCGATCCAATGACGCCGATGGCAAAACGAAATCTCATTGCTTGCCTCCATTTGTTCCGGCCGCAGAGGCGACGGAAATTACAACGCAGCTATTTCCGCTGGGCAGCAGCATCGCATTGCCGCCATTGTTCGGCAGCTCATAGACACTGACCTGAGCGAGATTGTTGGTGAGCTTGCTGCCCTGCGGCAGCCGGGCCGGCATGTCCGCGCATGGCACGGGGAAAGGCGCTACCCGCACCATCGAGCCTTCGCAATCGGAACCGGTCGGCGCCGCGACGACGACACCCGCCGCGATGCCGGTATATCCTTCGGTGGCGTAGTTCATGCCGACAAGCGCCTGGACTGCATGATGGTCCGGGGTCTCGTTGTTCCAGATCGACTGGACGCCATATTGTGATCCGCCTGTCAGCAGCGCTCCAAGGCCGGGAAAGACATTCGAGCAGGCAAGCAGGCCCGCCTGTTTGGCATGTTGTCGGAACGGTGACTCCACAGTATTGGCGCCTGGCTGCGGCGTATCGGCGACGGCAGGGGGTGAAAGGACGATGTCTAAAATGCCGTAGCGCGTCGCACCATAGCCCGCGGCTCCGAGCGCCGCGATGCCGAGCAGCGAAAGCGTAACCTTCTTCCACCAGTTGTGCGATGGTACAGCGGCGATGGTGGCCGGCGCCTCGGCATTTGTCTTTCGCGACATTATCCTGTCATGGATCGATTGCTGGGTCATTCCTGGTACCTTTCAATTGATCGCCTCGACGGCTGCGGAAAGGCCGCTTAAGGGCGCAACCAAACTGATTGTTTTGCCTGTTCTGGTCGCATAGGAAATCGTCGGGGAAGACTTCTTCGATATCTGGTCGCGCATGATCGGGCCAACCGGCAGCATGCCGACGCAGACGGCCTGGTTGCAGCCGTCGAGCCGTATCTTAACCGGTTCCTTGCGGCCCTCAAAGGCCAGCGCCAATGGCGCATCCGCATCCGCGATCGGCGCAGTGCGCACGATCATGTATGGGCTGCCTTCCTTCGTTGCGGCGAGCGACCAGCTGAAGGCGACCTGCCCCAGCTGGTTTTCGATGGTCTGTGTGACGTTGCAGACCCTCTGGCGAGCCTTGACTTTCTCGTCGCAGATCAATGTCCAGTTTTCGAAAGGACGTATGGTTCGCTGATAGTCGCCCAGCTTGACATCGGCTGGCGGCACCACGTCTGAAGGCTTGATCCGGAAGCCTGCCTTAGCCTCCTGCCCTGCCGCAACCGGACAGGACAGGCTGGACAGCGCCAGCGAAACGAGGAGCCAGAATGAGCTACGTCGCAGCATCATTGCCTCAGTTCAACGTGAAACTGAGACCGGCTCCCACACCCCAATGGCCGCCGGCCGTAGTACCTGAGAGATTTGCACGTACCCGGCCGTTTTCGCTTGTGTACCCTGTGCCAAAGGCGAGAGCACCGGCATCGCGCCAGTAACCGCCGCCCACCGCCACACTGACCTTTCCGGGCCTATCATCATAACGCAATGAAGCAGCGGCGAGACCGATGGCTGCGGCTTGGCGAGCTTCGTCGCGGATCGAGTCGAACTCCTGATTGAGCTGCCCGAATTTCTGATCCGTGTAGCTATTGGCCTCATTCAAAGTTGTTGTTGCGACGCTATCTGTATAGTCGTTCGATGTCTTAATGGCGTAGGTCACATTTTCCTTCAGCTGCGAGACATTGACGGCATCATTGTCGGCAACGCCTTTTCCAACATTGGAAATGACAACCGGTGCATTAACATCACCTCCTTGGAGGGTGATATTATTTGTTTTTTTGCCGTCTTTGATATCGTAAAAGACGGCATTGTTGTTGATACTACCAATTCCGCCTTCCAAATCCTCAATCGCGGAGTTGGTAGCATGCAATTGCGATCCATTGATCGCATCTGTACTGTCCGCAGCAATGCGTCCCGCTGCTACGTTTGTGATTGTCCGTTCCGCTCCGTCAGCGCCGACACTGACGGTCCCCACAGGCGTCGTTCCAGCAAAATCATACTGTTTGCCGCGAATGGTGGTGCCGGCGGTTCCGACAGCCGTCTCCGTGACAGATCCAGAGCCGAGGGCGACATCATTGGCATTGTTCGCCTGAGCGCCTTCGCCGAGCGCCACGGAGCCCACGCCGGTTGCTGCCGCGCCATGGCCGGCCGCAAGGCTGTCGGTGCCGGTAGCGATGCTTTCCGGACCAATCGCCACGCTGTCCGTACCCGTTGCCGATGAATCGGCCAGTGTGGAATTGGCGTGGAAATATTTGATGCCGCCGCCATTGTTGATCTGGTTGTTGAGATTGGTGATGCTTGCATCGACGGCGGTGAACCCATCATAGACGGTCGTATAGCTGCCGCCCTGGATATTATAGGTCGGGCCAGTGATCGTGCCGTCGGGATTGACGACGGCACCGCCACCGAGATTGTTGGTGATCTGCGTGCCCAGACCGCGCAGCTGGCTGACATTGACCGCATCCGTTTCGGCGGAACCGGCCGCGAGATTGGTCAGTTTGCGTTCCGTGCCCACCCCGCCGATGGAGACTTCGCCGAAGGAAGTCTGCGGAGCCGCAAGCGCAAAAGCCGTATAGCCGGTCTGCGCTCCGACAGTCGTCACCGACTGCGCGCCGAGGGCGACGCTGTTGATGTGATTGCTGTCGGCACCGGCTCCGAGGGCAACCGACTGGATACCGGCTGCCGTGGCCTGGGTGCCGAGCGCAATGCCGTCGGCGAGGAGCACATGCGCGCCCTGGCCGATGGCCGTTCCACCCGGTGCCGTTTGATCGACGATCGCGCCATTGCCGATGCCGACGCCATTATCGCCATTGACGACGGTGGTCGGGCCGACGGCGATCGATTCCGCACCGACGGCGAGAGAGTCGCCGGCGACCGAATTGGCGTGGAAATATTTGGACGGCGTTGCAGCAACCGAAGCGATGGCGCCTTGGAGCTGGCGTATTGTCACGGCGTCCTGCGAGTCCGTACCATCAGCGACATTGGTGATCTGGCGGTAGGATGTGGCCGTGCCGACCGAAACCGCGCCGAGCAGCGACTTGTCGGTAGTGTTGTATTCGATGAAGTTCGTCGGACCCGCCGCGATCTGGCCCGTTGCAGGCGCCAGCACACGGTCCGAGACCGACCCGGAGCCGAGGGCCACACCGCCGAGGATGGTGGACTGGCTCTCCCGTCCAAGTGCCAGCGAACTTTCGGCAATCGCCGTGGCATTGTAGCCGACGGCGGTCGAACCAACCCCCTGGGCCGACGAGTCGCTCACCGCCAGCGTCCGGTCATTGGTGCGGACATAGCGGATGCCGTCGCCATTGGCGTCGGTATAGGCAGTGGAGGTATCGCCCGCGATATTGTTGATCGTATCGCCGATGTCGCCGATGGAGGCGCCGAGATTGGCGATGTCGGTCGTATTGGTCGTTACCTGCTGGTTGGTCGCGAAGAGCTGCGAACCGTTGACGGCATCCGTGGAGGCGCCGGAGAGCTGGCCCGCCGCGACGTTCTGCACCTGGCGTTCCGCGCCCGCGGAACCGACGGAGAGCGCACCGGCCGGCGCGCCTCCGGCAAATGCATAGTTCACGCCGCCGATAGTGGTGCCGCCAACTGCCGTCGTCACGCCGCTTACCGAATTGAGGCCTATCGCCACGTCACCGGCATTATTAGCCACGGCATTTGGACCTATCGCGACGGAATCCGTGCCGATTGCCTGCGAGTCGGGCAGCGTCGAATTGGCATGGAAATATTTGATGCCGCCGCCACTGTTGATGTTGGTGATCGTCGTGGCAACACTTTCGACTGCCTGGTTAGTCGCAAATAGCTGCGAGCCGTTGATGCCGTCGGTGGAAGCAGCACTAATGCGACCGGCAGCCACATTGGTGAGTGTGCGCTCTGCGCCAGCAGCGCCGATGCTTACGGTGGAGGAAGGAGTTGCAGTTCCGGCAAAGTTATATGTGGTGCCTGCGATCACGGTACTGGCGGTCCCCACCGCCACGTCGGTGACTGAGCCCGATCCCAATGCAACATCGTCTGCATTGTTAGCGACGGCTGTATCACCAAGTGCGACAGCACCAGCCGCGCCTGCACGGCTCGTATTACCCAGTGCGACCGAACCCTGGCCAATCGCCACGTTACTGTTGCCGATTGCTACCGCGCCATTGGCCATATTGGCTGCTGTAGCGCTTGCCGTGCCATCCGCATTAGCGATGTTGTTTGCGCCGCCGGTGAAGGCGCCGGTGCCGCTGGCATAGCTCGGATCGCCGATTGACACAGCGCCGTCGCCATAAGCGACATTGTCCGCGCCGATAGCCACCGACTTGCCCCCGCCTGCATTGGCTCTGGTGCCGATTGCGACGGCGTCGTCAGAGGTTGCTATTGCAGTATTGCCCATGGCGATCGCGCTGGCTGCCGTCGCCTGGCTTGCACGTCCCATCGCGATTGCGTCATTCTGCGATGCGGTCACGTCCGTGCCGATGCCGATGGCACTCGCCCCGCTGGCGCCTGTTCCAACAGTGCGCGCGCCGAGATAGACAGAGTTTAATCCTGATGCGGATGCGGCGATGCCGAGCGCCACGGCATTCTGGCCATTGGCAACCGCGCTGACGCCGAGAGCAGCGCTATTGATTCCGCTGGCGGCTGCGCCCAGTCCCAGCGCGATCGAATTCAAGGCAGTCGCTGTGGCATTGTTGCCGAGCGCCGTGGTGGAGGTGGCGGTAGCCTGCGCTCCCGAACCCGCCGCAAGAGCGCCGACACCACTTGCGAGGGCCTGATTGCCGAGCGCTGTGCCGAAATCGGCCGTTGCATTTGCGGCAGTGCCGATTGCGGTACCGGCGGTGCCGGATGAAACGGCATTGGTGCCGATCGCAATGCTGTTGGGCAGAGCCGTGTTGGCCTGAACGCCTGCGATTGCACCAAGGCCGAGCGCGATGGACTGATTACCCCAAGCGCTGGCGTTCCGCCCCATTGCTGTGGCACTTGTACCCGTCGCCCGGCTTTGGCGACCAATCGCAGTGGCATCGACCTGAGATGCCAATACGTCCGTGCCTATGGCAATGGCGCTCTCCTGAAGGGCGCCCCCTCCTGCAACAGTTCGGTTGCCGAGATTGACGGCGTTGATTGCGGTGGCGGTCGCCTGGAAACCAATGGCGATGGCGTTCTGATTGCTTGCGACAGCGGAATTGCCTTGGGCAATGGCATCCAGTCCGGAAGCGGTTGCCCCAAACCCAAGCGCGGTGGCGCGCAGTCCGGTTGCCCTGCTGACATAACCAACCGCCGTTGAGTTCACGCCGTCCGCCCGGGCGTTGAGGCCCAAGGCGGCTGCACCGGCGCGCGCAACGGAGTTGACGCCGATGGAGGTTGCTCCATCCGCTGTGGCCTGGGCGTTGCCGCCGATGGCGAGAGCGTTGACGCCGTTCGCGCCCGCGAAGACACCTATGCCGATCGAATTGAGGCCATTGACAGTCATCGAATAGCCGATAGCAATTGTCGCGTCACCAGTTGCGGAATTCGCGGTGCCGAGCGCCACGCTGTTATTGCCATTCGCTGTGGCAGTGTTACCGATGGCGACGGCGTTGCCGCCTGTCGCCGAACCGCCGCCAGCTTGGTACTGCGCATGGGCAGCTCCGGAAAAGCCAAGTGCGATGCTCATCGTCAGCGCGCCGAGCGCCGTGGTCGAATGCAGATTGCCGCCTACGCCCAACGTCCCAAGGCCTAAACCCTTGCGCTGAACACCAAGAACGCGATGCGCCAGGCGAAGTATTGCCATTAACCGGCGACGATGCGACCGATCCCCGGATCTGACCCAGTTTTGGTCTTCAGCTTGTATGAGATGAGACATAGGCTTAATAGAACGATTCATGCATTCAATCATGGCTTTTCCTCGCTGTTGACCAGGCGTTCCGGGGGACTGGAATTCGCATTTTCGCCTGCAGTTTCCTCAGTGTTGTGCGCGCGATCCAGCAACGCACTTCCTATTGTTGCGCCTTTGCTCTCGATGAGTTGCCGGGCACTTTCGACCCATGGCTGTGAAGCCTGTGGTACAGCATGAAGCGCAGCCTCGGTGCGCTCCGGCGGAAGCTTGATCGAAATCAGCGACTGGCAGATTTGATAATGGGAAGCAGGTTCGGTCTCACCAAACCGCGGTGTGGTGAGACCCAGCACAAAACATGCAAAGAGATGATCAAGCTCTGCTGCGCTCATGCGGCCCGCATACTGCTTATCAATCACAGACCAAACCGCTTCGATTTTGGGAGCAAAAACTTCGATGTCAGGAGACTGCATCTGACTCATCTTTGGCAAAGCCAATTGGAATCATGATTGCAGAAACCTGTCATACGCCCCCCATCGCAAAGCGAAATTCCTCGCAGTCCATTATGGCCGCCAAGAGCTATTGACAGGTCAATTTTTGAACAAAGTCATTACACAGAAAAGCCGCAATTGCAGAATCGTGCGCAAATAAGCCTTTCGAATGAGGTATTTCTAACTAATTCGATGTATCTGGTAACAAATATCTCACTCGGTGAACCCGGTATTACCGGCGGCCCGAATCTGGCCGGGCGTGAGATTTTTAAGCCGTTTCATGGTATTCGTGAGATGACTCTGGCTTGAAAATCCTGATCGATGTGCAATTTCAAAGATTGGAAGATTGGTTTGCGTCAGCAACGTTTCCGCTTCCTCAAGACGAACCTTTGTAAGATATTGATGTGGAGGCATACCGAGAGTGAGCGTAAAAGCACGAATGAAGTGACTGGGTGAAGACTGAACAACCCTGGCCATCGAAAGTATCGTGAGATTTTCTGCCATATTTTGATGAATATATTCGCGAATGCGCTTCACATGATGTCCGGCTAGCCGCGCCTGCGTCATTGGCTTTGCAATTTTATGTGCAGAGTAAGTTCGGATGATATGAACGGCCAGCACCGTCATTAAAGCGTCTAGATACACCGGATTGACGGCGGTGCTGGATAATTCCTTTGCCATCGCAGTGCCAATGCGAAGTGCTCTAAGATCAACGTGACCAAATTTAGGAGGGCGGAGATCCCAACTATTGCCGTCAAGTTCGGTGGCTGCCAAGGCTGCATAGGCAGCCCGTCCAAATGCCACTGCAACATTCTTTTTTATGCCTGACCAGCGAAGGGTTCGGTCAATCTCCGCAGGATTAATGACTACAGCCCCCGCAGGCGCATTAAATTGATATGTCCTGTCACTTGCAAACGCAGCTTCCATGCCAGGCGACGGTGAAAGCATAATACTGGCAAAATCCACGTTGGTATGAAAACTCATCGAGCCGGCTGATCTGGTAGCTTTGATAACTGCGCCAATGGCTGTCTCAAATCTGGGTCCGACGCTCTCTGGAATTGCGGTTAATATTCCAGACGAATTCGAAAGGTCGAGCTGTACAAGCGAATGAGAAATTATCGGCGTATTCATGTAATACTATGCACCGGAGTTTGTATTCAATGATATGCGAAACCCTTGCCGGAAAGGACAAGAGATACGCAACTCTTCATTGAGCAACGTTGATTTGTAATGTCTTGGTTAAATGCATCGTAAAGTTCGCCAACTTGTCAGCGTTCGGACGCTTCAGGCCGGTGACACTCTCCATGCCAACTTCAAGCCGAAAAAATCATATAAACCATAAGTTGTAAATGTCGGAAATTGTTAGCGCTGAGTTGAAATGATTAAGAAAAGCTGCGTCAAAGATTTTGCGGCCATCATAAACACCTATAAAACATATAATTACTTATGAACATTGAGAGAGGCTGACATTCCCTTCGCTAACGTCATTTTCGAGATTTTATAGCAATAACTTGCAACAAAAATAGTTTTCTGCAACATCTCGAACAGCGGTAAAGGATCCATTTAAAACGTGGCATCATTATTTTGCTACCGCCGTCGCATCAGCGGCAAACTATAAGCTCTTGATAGTCATTGGCGAATTAAAGGACCTCTCTTCCTGTGACGCAGACCTACCCAAGAGATGTTCCAGAATTTCTTTCACAATTTTCGGTTCGAACGGTTTAGCCAATACTCTCACGCTCGGTGGCAAACCTGCCGGAATGATAGCTTCTTCAACGGTAACAATGAGAGCCAGCTGCGGAAACTGCGCAGCTATCATTGTTATGTAGTTTTCGTCTGTGGTTTTTCCTGTTGATTCATACTCCGCAATAACGACACTTATCTCCGCGCGCGCTTTCAGTAGGACCATGGCTTCTTCCATGGTGGCCACATCAAAAACTTTGAGACCGGACGCTTCTAGGTATTCGCAAATGAAGAAATTCAGGATGACGTCTGGCTGTATAAGAAGTACTGTAATGGGCTGCCTCAGTTCCGATTTAAACTCGTTCATTTAGCCCTACTGCCTACAAAAGAGTGAATGCTGAACGCGCACCCGGCAAAATTCAAATTAAATTCATAGTATCGTCCACTGCCGTTAAAATATAGTCTCGTTATTCAAACAAGTACTCTGGCACCAATGGCGCTGTATAGTGCTTTCCTGTGGAACGACAGAACCGATGAAAATGTGCAAATCTGCCGCGGGCATGCAGATTATTTAACGCTACGAGCCGCTTCCTGTGCCGTGGAAAAAGCCCTGCCGCTAATATCCGATGTTTCGTAGTCGGAGCCGGCCAAATAGCCAAATCCTATCAAAACAGCGATGCAAGCAGCCAATAGTAATTTATGCCAGTTATACACCTCACCCCCCCACGATCATGTCACAACAAGAACGATAAAAACCGCCCCAGTGTTGTCGAAGATATTCGCGGATGCATATCGATCTATATGTCATTGATCGGGGCTGTTAAAGCCCCGTGCCACTATCAGCGACTTCGCTCAATAATATACCGCTGTAAAATGTAACGATATCCAATTGTAAGTCATTGGCTAAACATTTTCAGTCGGGGCCGTGCAATATCACGAACGACGCGTTCTCATTAGCACAATAAAATAGGGACCGCCCACAAGTGCAGCCAGAAGCCCGGCAGGAATCTGCCACGGGAAGATAAGCATTCGGCCGGCCCAGTCCGCAAGCATCAGCATGAGTCCGCCAAGGAGCCCCGCGGCGGTAAGTTGAGGCAAGGCCCTTTGAAACCCGAGGACACGCGCCATGTGCGGTGCCATCAAACCAACAAAGCTCAGCGGTCCAATAATCAAAGTCGACGCCGCTGTTGATGTTGCGATCAAAACGAGCAGGATGATTCGTACCCGGTTAGCCCCAAGACCTACTCCTCGCGCAGCGGCTATGCCTAGCGGCAATATCTCCAGCCAGCGCGCGGTCAGCGGTGCAATCCCCACAAGAATAACCGTGATGATCCCCGCGATGATGGCATCATCTGTTGTCGCCGTGTAGGTCGAACCGGATAACCAGGCTAACAATATACCCAGTCGCGGATCTCCGCTGGCCAAAACGATCGCCGATGCCGCCGATGCCATTGTTGCCACGGCAACACCGCTGAGCAGCAGTCGCTCGGGGGCTAACGCCTTTCGATAACCCATCGGTGCAATCAGCAGCAGGCTAACAAGCGCCCCCGCCAATCCAGCCAGGAACATTGCCGGACGACTAAAACTCGCCATTGAAATAAACAGCAAAAGCACGCCGAGGGCAGCGCCGCCTGAAATGCCCAGCACCTCAGGTGCCGCCATTGGATTACCGGTCATGCGCTGGATGAGTACACCTGCAAACGCCAACATAATACCCGCCGACAGTGCCACAACAACCCGTGGCGCCCTGAGGGGCAAGAGATAGCCAAGTTCATCGGATGTAGCCCAATACCAGCCATTAATATCACGCCCGGCGGCAAGGGTCAGACAGAGGAAAAACCCGAGTACTAAAAGGCCGGCCAACAACCAGGGCAAAGCATTGCGCCGGCGGAACACTGATGACGCATCTCCGTTTTTGTGTGGTGCGATGCGCAACTTCGGTAGCAGCAGCAACAGCAACGGCGCACCAAGAAACGCTGTTGCAGTACCGGCAGGAATTTCCGACAAAAATGGCAATATCTGCACAACCCGATCAGTCAGCCAAAGCAGGGAAGCGCCTAAAAGCGGTGCCCAGATCATGCGTTGGTGCAGCGTTCGCGCACCGGCAAGCCGAGTCAGAACGGGCGCTGCCAAGGCCACAAAGCTGATGACACCAACAGCCGCTGTGGCGATAGCGCTAAGAATCACTGCAACCGCCAATCCCGTCATCCGTGTCAAAGTCGGGTTGTTGCCCAGGCTCGACGCTCCCTCGTCAGCCAGATCAAGGATTTGTAATGGGCGTACGAGCAGGAAGGCCGCTGCCGCGCCCGCCAACAACCAGGGTGTCAGCGCAAAAGCCGTGGCATCGCCATTCTGTATAAGTGATCCACTCTGCCAGATGTACAATTCCTGGGAATATTCGCGATTGGCAGCCATCAAGAAGGCACTTGCAGAACTGAAGGTGAGGCTGACGATCAGCCCCCCGATAATGATCCTTATTGGAGAAAAACCGCGTCCCGACGCCAAGGAGAAAACGATCAGTGTACTTATTGTGCCACCGGCGATAGCCACCCACTCCCGTCCATGTTCCAGCATCCACGGCGCATAGAGGGTCGCAAGAGTTAAGGCGACACTGGCGCCTGCATTGGTGCCAATTGTTGTCGGTTCGGCAAGAGGATTGCGCAGGATTTGCTGGAACAGCGTGCCGGCAAGCCCGAGTGCAGCCCCAACCAACAGGCTGATTGCAAGACGTGGCAGGAAAGCATGGCGGTAAAGCAGCTGCCGGGGATCGGTAAAGTCGGCATTGCTGATCGCACGCCCCCAGAACTCGGTGGGCAGCAGTCGCAGAAGGTCGGATATGGTGAGGGATGCGGCGATGAACGCGGGAATGCCAACGAGCAAAGGAAGAAGCCATATTCCAGTGTTCCGCCGCGTTGTTGTTTTTGTCAGTTGCATGACCGTCATGTTTGCGCAAGCAGCGTGGCGAAACGGGCGGCCGCAGCCAGCCCGCCGAACGGCCAGACAGGGGGAATTGTTGTAACATTGCCTGCCCTGACGCAAGGGAGGCTCTTCCAAAGCGTACTTTGTTCGATTCTGATCTTCACATGCGGCGGAATCGGGTCGAGCGAGATCAGCCGCGCGTTACCGATCGCCACAAGTTCCTCGATACCCATCGTCGAAAACCCCCAACTTCCGGTTTCTCCGGTCCACGCATTGATAAGCCCAAGCCTATCCAGCACGTCCTGGAAAAGACTTGACCTACCATAGACACGCACATGCCGATCGTCGAACATGCTGACCACAGCGAGGGGACTACCGCCTTGGTCCGCCAGCATCTTTTTGGTCCTGGAAATCGTAGCCGCCGTGCTTTCAATCACCTCATGCGCTTGCGTTTGCCGACCAAGCCTCTCGGCCAATCTCAGCGTCTCGCTCTCGGCCTGACCATATGGTGTCCCGCCGGTGCCGTCGTAAAGTGCTACCGTATGCAGCGGTGCAATCTTCGCAAATGGACCTCCCTCGAGTCCGTAGCCATGAGCGCTGACGATCATATCAGGATTGAGCTTGAGCAAGACCTCAAGATTGGGCTCACCACGGGAGCCTAAATCAAGACAGTCATCAGACAGCCGGGGTGCCACAACCCAGTCACGGTAACCTTTAAGATCGGCTACCGCTACAGGCTGGATACCCAGCGAGACGACAAGTTCGGCCGAGGCCCATTCAAGACAAGCCACTCGCGGCATATTTGCTGCACGCGCGACCGGAATTTGGGCAACCAACATTGTCGCAAGCCCTCCGATACATTGCCGCCGTGTTGGGTATTTGAGGCAAATGGATCGTTTGTTATATGTTCGTGTCCCGTTCACCAGCGATACTTCACCGAGCCCGTAATCTTGCGGCCCTCTCCATAGAAGCAACCGGAGGTGCGATTGAAGCAGGAGGCAACATATTGCTTATCGAAAAGGTTGCTGGCATTGAGCTGGAATTTCATGTTCTTCCAGTCATAGTGGATGGCGGCATCGACCAGTGTTGCCGACGGCACCTTGAAAGAATTGTCATCATCGCCAAAGCTTGATCCGATATAGCGGGCGCCGACACCCGCGCCGAAACCTTCGAGCACGCCAGTTTTGAACGTATAGTCGCCCCACAGCGACATTCGGTGGCGCGGCACGCCGGAAGGCATATTGCCACCTGTGCCTTCGCCATCATCGCGAATCTCCATATCTGTATATGCGTAAGCGAGTTTTATATCCCAACCGGAATCGAGGCTGGCAACGCCTTCAACTTCAATACCCCGCGAGCGAATTTCTCCTGTCTGGAAACGCTCATTGCCAATAGTGCGAGAGACATTCTCACGGGTAAGATCAAAGGCAGCAACGGTTACGAAGCTGTTCCAGCCTTTTGGCTGATATTTGATACCGACCTCGTACTGCTCACCGGTCCCTGGCTTGAAGGTTTCACCGCCGCTTCCCGTGCCCAATGTCGGATAAAATGATGTTGAATAACTGACATAGGGCGCCAGGCCGGTGTCGGAGAGATAAACGAGGCCAACCCGGCCCGTGAATGCACTATCAGACTGCTCGCTTTCGCTGTGCGAAAGCTTGTCGAGTATTGTGCTTTTTGTCCAATCCTGTCGACCGCCGAAAGTAAGCGCCCAATTATCATACTTGATCTGATCTTGCGCGTAGAGACCGGCCTGCCACTGGCGAGTGTTGGTATCCTTGTAAGAAATGATATCGGACACCGGGGCGCCGTAGACGGGATTAAAGATATCATCAAGCGGTGCAACTGTTCCCGAGCCACCCCAATCCTTGTAATCAGTGTACTGGTAGTCGAATCCCATCAGCAGCGTGTGTGCAAGCGGCCCCGTGTCGAACTCGGCCTGGGCCTGATTGTCGACCGAAAAATTGCCGAGCGTTGAGCTCCCGGCGTCGACATAGCGGTGGTAGGTATGGCCGTCCGGATCAAGGCCAGGAGAAAGATCAGGATTGGGATTGGCCCCGCCGCCGAACACGCCAAGCTGCTTATCATTGCTAAGATAAGAATAGCGAAGGTTCTGCCGAACGAGCCATGTGTCATTCATCCGATGCTCGAACTCATAACCCGCCATGGCAAGTGTTGGAGAAAACTCATCGAAACCCGGTTCGCCAACAAAGCGGCTGTTCGGCAAACGCTTGCCGTTCAGCCCCGGAAAGACAGTGCCATCGGCGGGTAGAAATTGGATACCCCAGCCTGTTTTGTCACGTTGGTAGGTGGCAAGCAGCGTCAGGCTGGTGTCGGCATCGGGCTGCCACTTCAGCGAGGGCGCTATAAAGATGCGGTCGTCGTTGACAAAATCTACACCGGTTTCACCATCACGAAACAAGCCTGTCACCCGATAACTCAGCACGCCGTCCTTGTCGAAGACACCTCCCATATCAAACTGGGTCTGATAGCGGTTGAAGCTACCGGCACTGACTTCGATTTCCCGGAACGTTTCGCCAGTTGGGCGCTTGCTCACATAGTTGATAATGCCGCCGGGACTGTTCTGGCCATAAAGGACAGAGGCCGGGCCATGCAATATTTCCAGGCGTTCGGCACCATAGGGGTCAAGTGACAGGAAGGTGGCAAAATCCGTTCCCTTCAGCCGCAAGCCATCCTTATAAAAAGCCTCGTCCGATACACCAAATCCACGAATTTGCAGACCATAACCACGCGTGTCATTACCCCACAATTCTCCTGCGACACCGGCAGTGTAACGAAGCGCATTGCCCAGGCTCTCCACCCGCTGTGCCTTCATCTGATCCGCCGTAACGATCGAGATCGACTGCGGGTTTTCGATCAGCGGCGTATCGCTTTTGGAACCAGTCGCACTGCGGTTAGCAACATAACCATCGACGGGCCCCCAGGCATTTTCGACGCGCAGCGTGATAGGGTCAAGGAGAATGGTATCACTTTCTTGCGCCTGTGCAGAGGAGATGGCAATAATCCCCGATCCCAACATCGCCCGGGATAGGCCTAGTAACCGTCGTTTAATCGGACTTAGACGAGAAACAGAAAAGGCTACGCATGCGCGCCGATCCTTGCGGCGATCAGCATCGAAACTCGCGAAAACAACCACGTGAAAAATCCCCAGCTTTTGACACTACGCGTCTGCCAGCGAATCCCCCGCCGACTTTTCTTGACTAAGATACTCATCTTTCCTAGTCAACCTTAAGTTGAGTAGGGTTCTGGGCAAAAGTTGCGTCGTTTTGAGAACTCTGGGTAACGGTGCTAGGACTTCGCATTACTCGGACGCTAAAGCGTACCGTTGCGGCATCACGCTTAAAAAAAGTGGAGATCAAGCAAAGCCAAAGCGACTTGTGGCACGGCTAAGTACCTTAATAGCATACTAAAAAGAGTGCTCGAAGGACTAAAAATCCATCAAAAACATTTCGCCCGCATACCATAGCCAGATTAGCAGACATGTTGTGCCTGCGAGGACGTTGCCTATTCTTAAACGGCCTGTGGCATGCCATGCCAATACATAATTAAGAATGACAATAATCGGAAGGAGTACTAGAACAGGCATAAACTTTCTTTCATTATTACGTTGCGTTTTCGACTGCACAATACCTATGCTTAGAGCCAAATATTATGGCAAATGCGATAGCTGCGATTATTGCGGCGGTCGGCCTGCATTGGCACCTATAATATTACTGAAGATACAAGCCACCGAAGCTTGTCGACGGGAAATAATTAGCTGTCAGGCCAAAGCTTCAAAAGTTTGTCCGTTCATCACGCGACTTTGTGCACTGCAAATCGTTTTTCTGTTTCGGGGTCAAATAGGTGCAGTTCGTGAGCAGCAACATCTATGCCCACAACATCACCTTCCTTGATGGCGGTAGCCGCGGGTACAGCAATGCTGATCTCATGGCTATTGTTGCGCAATGTCACAAGTCTCGTCTCTCCGTGAAACTCGTTACGCTCGACTCGACCGCGTAACCCACCCCCTTCATCAGTCAGTTGAAATGCTCCTGGTCGGATCCCTACGGTAACGGGGCCAGGTCTGATCGCGAAAGGCGCCTTGAACCTGGCACCAGAATCGCCAATCTCACCATTAAGCGCCTGTAATTGCATGAAGTTCATGTTTGGCGTTCCGATGAAGCCGGCGGCAAACAGGGTGGCTGGAGATTGGTAGATTTCTTCAGGCGTGCCCATCTGCTCTATACGCCCGTCCTTCATCAAAACGATCTTGTCAGCAAGTGTCATCGCTTCGAGCTGGTCATGCGTAACGTAAATGCTCGTCGTCTTTAGATCCCGGTGCAGGCGCGCAATCTCGACACGCAAGCTACCGCGAAGCTTTGCGTCTAGATTAGATAATGGCTCGTCGAAGAGAAACACCTCCGGAGTTTTGATCATAGCACGCGCGATCGCCACGCGCTGTTGCTGGCCGCCCGACAGTTCAGTTGGTTTGCGGGACAGGTAGATGCCAAGACCGAGTGCCTCGACAACCGGAGCAAGGCGTTCGTTGATCGCGCCTTTTGCAATGCCGGCACGTTCCAGACCGAATACAATATTTTCCCGTACGCTCATATGTGGATAGAGCGCGTAATTTTGAAAAACCATAGCGATACCGCGATCTCCAGGGTCGTGGTCGTTCATACGTTGACCACCAATTAGAAGGTCACCGCTCGATATTTCTTCGAGACCGGCGATCATGCGCAGCATCGTTGACTTGCCACAACCTGATGGCCCGAGAAAGACGACGAATTCATGGTCATCTATCTTAAGGTTGAAATCGTGCATGACTTCCACCGAACCATAGACTTTGCGGATTCCACGGCATTCAACGGTCGCCATCAGTTCCCCTCCCCGTCCAGGATGATTTGCAGCTTCACATCTTCCGGACGCCCTTCGGCAGCGCGCTTGAAGGCCGCAATAGAGTCCTCAAATGCGAACGTGCCCGAGACGAGCGGCTTCAAATCGACCTTTCCGGCGGCGATGAGAGCCAAGGCGCGATCAAAGACGTTAGCATAGCGAAACACGGTTTCTATCCGACACTCGCGTGAGCATGCAGCAGCAATATCCATCGGGACGGGCTCAACTGGCAAGCCCACGAGGACCACGGTTCCACCAGGTCTCACGATTTTGAAAAGATCGGCGATAGCGGCCGACGCACCGGAGCATTCGAATACTATATCGGCACCCCAGCCACCTGTGGCAGTGTCAACTGCATCGACGAGGTTCGTTTCTCGTACGTTGATGCCACTGATGCCGTCATAAGTTTCCGCAAGTTTCAATTTGATCGGGGAAACATCCGAAATCAGCACCCGCGAGCAGCCGCCGGCCAATGCTGCCAGTGCAACCATGATCCCGATTGTGCCGCAACCTGTTACAACTGCCGTGTCGCCAGGCGTAATGCGGGCACGTGCTGCGGCTTGCATGCCGACGGCGAAGGGCTCGACCATCGCTCCTTCGGCAAAGGACACATTGTCTGGCAGCTTGTAGGTAAATCCGGCTGGATGAACGGTTTCCGGGCAGAGCACACCATGCACCGGCGGTGTTGCCCAAAAAGTAACGGCGGGATCGACATTGTAGAGCCCGAGGCGCGAAGCACGCGACGAGGGATCGGGAATTCCCGGCTCCATGCACACCCGGTCACCGGCCTTAAGATGCGTGACGTTGGCACCGACTTCGGTCACGGTACCTGCGGCCTCGTGCCCAAGAACCATAGGCTCATTGAGCACGAAATTACCGATGCGGCCGTGGGTGTAATAATGTACGTCGCTGCCGCAAACTCCGACGGTATGGAGATGGACGCGTACATCATCTGGTCCCATCGTTCGGGCCAGATCGATATCGCGCAGCGTAAGTTCACCAACGCGCTCCAGGACAAGTGCTTTCATGAGATTTAACCTTGATCAGTTTTTTTGGAAAATGCGGCATTAAGTCCGCTCGCCATTACCCCAAGCAAAATGAGAGGTGGCAAGGACAAGAGAACGACGGCCGCGTTGAGAATGCCCCAAGGTACATTCATGCCGAGCTGTGACATTTCAGATGCAATGATTGGTAGGGTCTTTGCCTTGGATGTAGTGAGCATCATGGCGAGAAGAAACTCGTTCCAAACAAGCACAAAGGAAAAGGCAACGGCACCGAAAACCTGAAAGCGGACAATCGGAAGAGCGATGCGGAAGAAAGTGGCGTAGGGGCCTAATCCATCGACTCTGGCGGCCTCTTCGACATGCAGGCTAACACCTTCAAAAGCCGGAATCGACAACCAGATAGTGATTGAAGTCGTGACAATCAAATAGGTGACGATCAGGGACAGGCGGGTATCGTAGAGATCGAGGCCCAGCCAGATAACCAGCATCGGAATTGCAATTGCCACCGGTGGCAGAAAGCGCAGCGACAGAACAAAAAACTGCGCCTCAGCTGTGAGGCGGTTTTTGAATCTTGCAATAACATAGGCGGCAGGAATGCCAAGGACGGCCCCAAGCACGACGGCGCTCGTGCAGATGATGAGTGAATTGGTGAGCGCGCGAGCGACCGAGCGCCGGTTCAGCACGTAGCTCATATTATCCCAGACCGGCTGGAAGAAGAGCTTTGGCGTGCTGACCAGCAGGTCGGCATTGGTTTTAAAAGCGTTGAGCAAAGTCCATAGTAACGGCAGGACCACGAAGGCAGCCGCTAATATCAGCATCAGCCTGAGGAGCAATGTGGACAGTTTCACCGGTTCAGCCTCTTCCAGGTAAAGGTGAAGGTGACGATGGTCAGTACCATCATGATGACTGCCATTGATGAGGCATATGAGATTTTGCCGGATTCGATGAAACCTTGGGAATAGGCATACATGTCGAGTGTTTCCGTCGAGATGCCTGGGCCGCCCCGTGTCATGACATAAACCAGATCGAAGGAGCGCAGGCTTTCGATCGCCTTGACCAGAAGCAGGCTGATAAGCGGAGCCTTCAGCATCGGAAGTGTGACGTAGCGATGGACTTCCCAGCGCGTCGCGCGATCGATGCGTGCGGCTTCTAGAGGCTGCGGAGGAAGCGATTCCAGAAGCTTGAGAATAATTACCGCAAAGAAAAGCCCCCACTGCCAGACGTCGACGAATGCAACTGCAAACAGTGCCCCGAGCGGCGTGGAAAGGATATCTGGTGTACTGCCCGTGAGTTCGCGTACAGGCCAGGTCAAAGCGCCATACAAAGGATGAAAAGAGAATTTCCAAACAAAGGCAGCGCAGACGCGTGGCAAGAGGACCGGAATTATAAACAAGACACACAGGATATTCCGCACCCGCGGACCAGTCGCCTCAAACATGGCGATACTGAGCGCGATGCCCGTCAACATAGTTGCTGTGACGCTTACAACTTCCCATTTGAGCGACACCCACAAAGCATTGAGAAAACGGGCATCGGAAAACAAGGCTATATAATTGGCGAACCAAACGTAATCGGCCTGCGGCTGTGCCAGGGTTCTGTTCTGCAATGAAATATTGATTGCATAGATCGTCGGCACGAGCGCCAGAACAATCAGTATGACCAACGTTGGGCCGAGAAAAACGTAAGGCAGCGAACGCCTGCGGCGCATGGCAAAAATCCTCAACTGACAGGGTCGGGCGCGTCGTCTACGGCGCGCCCTTGGTAAAGGCTGACGGGTATCAAAGCTTGGTGGCGAAAGCCTCAAGCTCGTTGAGGGTTGCCTTGATATCCTTGCGGCTACCGGTGATGAGCTCTTCGAGCATGATCCCCCATTGATTACCCAATTCTTGCCAGCGCGGATCTTGCCAGAAGGTTACCTGTGTTCGGCTTCCCGTTTGAGCCATCGCGTCAGCAAGATTCTGACCAAAGGTCGCGGCATATTCCGGACTCTGGTAGGTGCTGGTGCGCGTCAACTCACCCGGTTGCCCCGCCGCCAGACGGCGCGCTTCCTGCTCTTTGGAAGTCGCCCAAGCAATGAACAGACCGGCGCAGGCTTTTTTCTCCTCGGTTGCATTGGCTTTTGCGGCGATGGCAAAGCCATGGGCATAACCGCCACCTGGTAGCGGCGTTGGGGGCACAGAGAAGGCTACTTTATCAGCCACCTGACTTTGCGCCTTGTCTACCGACATGCCGCCAAGGGGGGCGGATTCAATGATAATGGCGACCTTGCCAGCGCGGAATGCACCAGTCGATTCGTCCCAGGATCCGGTCTGCGTTCCGGGAGCGGAATATTTGAAAAGGTCCAAATAAGTCTGTGTAGCTTTCAGTGCGGCCTCTGAGTTAAATGCCGGCTTTCCATCTTTGAACCACTCCCCGCCATATGCCTTAAACAATGGCATCCAGCGCCAGACATTGGCACCCGAGCCCCGCTGTCCCCGCAGAGCCGTTCCGTACACGCCATTGTCGGGGTCGTGCAGTTTTTTGACGGCAGCCAGATACTCTTCCCACGTTTTTGGTGGCGCGATACCAGCTTTTTCCAGAAGATCCGTCCGATAGACCATCAGGTCGCCACCGCCCTGTATGGGTGCGAACCATTGCTTTCCTTCATAGGTCGCGGCTGCTCGCATACCCGCATCGAAATCATCATAGTTGTAGTCGGCGGGATAGTAGCCATCAAGCGGCACGATCCAGCCAGAAGAGGCGAATAGGGCGAGATTTGCCTCATCGACATAGTAGACGTCAAAGCTACCGACGGTGGATGCGTCAGCCTGCGACTTTGCGCGACGGTCGTTTTCGTTAAGGTAGCTGATTTCAAATCCTGCGCCGGACAATTTCTCGAATTCGTCCACATGCTCTTCCAGCAGCGTTAGTCCATCGCGTGGCTGGGCGAGGACGCGCACATCGTCGCTGCACTGAGCAGCGGCAAAGGCGTTGGACGCCGTAAAGATTGCAATTGCCGCGCAGCCAGCGCGGAGCCTGTTGAATGTCATAGTATCCTCCCTCGAACGGCAAAACTCCCTCGCCGTCTACGGGACCCATTGTGACTGGACTTGTCATCGGAACTAGTTTGCTTTTTGACTGAGAACTAATACTATTTTGACATTCTTCGCATATAAGGTGACTTGATGAATGCCAATTGCATCAGATTTCCCACATTCCGTTTCGGATACGTTCACTGCCACCCGAGAGCAAATCACTCTGCCTGGTGGCATGTCCTACCTCATCCGCCGGGATGACTATCCAAATCCGATCTGCATTTGGAATTATCATCCTGAATGGGAAATCCACTATATCCCTGACGCTTCGGGCTTTGCCTATGTCGGTGACTATATCGGTCCTTTTAAACCGGGGCATCTGATGCTGACTGGTACGAACCTTCCGCACAACTGGATCACACCAGGCGCGCCGCATCTGCCGGGACGCGATCTGGTGCTGCAATTCGATGCAGAAGCGCTAATGAACATACGCGCGGTCTGTCCGGAGTTTGATGTTCTCCACCGTCTGAAACCACTTGCCGCACGCGGTATCGAAATCATGGGGCCTGCTGCTCTGGAAATCGGTAGAAGAATCCTTGACCTTCACGAACATGAAAGAGCAGCAGGGCTTGGACTCTTCATCGAAATACTGAACAGCATTGAGAACGCCCCACAAAAGCGGCTTCTTGCCAGTGAGCATTTTATCTCATTCTACAACCAATTGTCCGACAGGCGTCATCGCAGGATCGATCAAGCCATCCAGATCATGCAATCCAGTCCTAGCGCGAAGATGCACGAGGTAGCCGAGCGTGTGGGTCTCGAGCCTTCCGCCTTTTCCCGCGCCTTCGGACGGCTGACAGGTATGAATTTCTCCACCTATAGCCGCTCGGTGCGTGTCTGGCGCGCCCGCACTTTGCTGGCGGAAACTGGAATGTCGATCACGGATATCTGCTTCGAAGCGGGCTTCAATAATCTGTCGAATTTCAACCGATATTTCAGAATGGAAACCGGCCTCACTCCACGATCCTATCGAAAGGCAGCAAGGATCAGAGCCAGGTCCATGATCACACGGCCATAACCATGGGGATACGCAATCAGTAGAGCCGAAAGCGCTTCACCTATTAACAGTCAGAAAATCACAACAGAATTCTAGTCTGACAAGCGGCCAGTCTACCATCGGCGACATGAGCAAGCATCATGGCTGAAGGGCCAAAGCGACGGTCCTCACAGCCATGATCCAGAATATGGCTGATCTGCTGGGCAGGCGCTGTTCCGCTCTTGCCTGATGTGAAGCCCACGCCGAACACTGATTTGTTGAGGGTCGCATCTTTGTTGACCGCTATCGGATCACCGTTACGAGTCGCGCCTCGATCCACGGCCGCGCTATATGACTCATCTTTAACAGGGTCGAAGATGACGCCAAGCATTAGCTTACCCTCTATGGTAGCACCGACCGACACACACCAGCTCGGACGATCGCGCATGAAGTTCGAAGTACCATCGATGGGGTCCAGAACCCAAACTACAAAATGGCGTGATGGGGAAATGCTTGATGCAACCTGTTCCGGATCAGCAATTCGACTGATTTATCAACCGCTATCACAAAGTCTTGCGGTCCCTTGGTTTCAATTTCCAAGGGTCCATTCTGCTTCAAATATGACATGACCAGCCGTCCAGCCGCCGGTGCCGTCGCTTCGGCTACAGCTTGCATCATCACAAAGTCATCGTCTTCGTTTGCCACTGTTCCGTCCCCTTCATTTGCTTTCACAACCTAGCGTCTCATGGCTTGGTCGAACGTCAGTTCATCGGCGGTTAAAATGTGCGAAATCTGTACTCCGTTACCTGTCGATAAGTTTCATTCGGCCGCAACACCGCGCCGACGAAATGACTTCGATTAGGGCTATCCGGGTAACGCTGCGGTTCCAGGCAGATACCGCAATGCCTTCCATAGCGAGCTCCATCGAGACCCACGGCCGGGCCATTGAACGCTTCGCCATCATATAATTGCAGGTGTGGCTCGGTCGTATAAACATCCATGGCCATGCGTGTCTTGGGCCCGGACAACGTTCCTGCATGTATCAGTTTTTTATCTGCGGAGACCGTCTCTCTTAGAACGAACCCCAGGTCGTAGTTGACCTTCTGTTGGTTTCGTAAAGGTCTTGGCTTGTGAAAATCAAAAGGCGTTCCATAAACCGAGCGTATCTCGCCGGTTGGAATTAGATCGTGATCAACTGGAGTGTAAAAGTCGGCTTCTGCTAAAAACTCATGATCAATTGCGCTTGGTACGGGAGCGTTTTTGAATCCAACTGGCAACTCAAGATTGAAGTAACCATGGCTGGCAAGATTACAGAGCGTTGGTGCGTCCGTCGTGGCAGTCAACTCGACTTCCAAGGTCCCGGGGTCCAACAATCGATAGACGCACTGAACATCCAGGTTGCCGGGGAAACCGGCATCACCATCCGGAGATTGAAGTGACATCGTTACCGATGACGCGTCGTGCGCCTCAAGCTTCCAAGGCCTGCGGCTAAAGCCTTGACCGTCACCACCGCCGTGTAGCGTATGCTTTCCATCTTGATTAAGTGGCAATTGATAGTCTTTGCCATCCAGTTCAAAACGGCCTTGTGCAATCCTGTTGGCAAAACGACCAGCGATTGTGCCGGCATGAGCAGTATCGGCGGTATAGTCGTCAATTGTATCAAAGCCGATGACAACCCGTTGTTTTCCCAGAGGCGTGGGGATGAGCAAATCGCGCACTGCGGCCCCCCATGTCAGGATCTTTGCCTCCACACCCCCATCCGAGCGTAGAGTGACCTCATGGATATCGACACCGTTGACTTGCCCAAAAATACGATCTTGCATTTGTTCTACCATCTAATTTGTGTTCGAAGAGTTCGCCGAACCGCAGGAAGTGCTGATTTGAACATGGGCTCAGCTCAAATATTTATTGGTGTCTGCATCGCTTTTCGGTAGCAAGCTACCATCGATCGAAGTTGCTTCCGATTCATGCAGCACCAAAGCTTGAATCGAGGCTGCGGCAATCGCATCGTCATCGTTATCGTTATCGTCATCGTCATCGTCATCGTCATCGTCATCGTCATCGTCAATGAACTCGTCCCATACGCCCGGATCTGCAACACCAACGTGCAAAAACCATCTTGCCGACTCCGTCGGCTTGTGGATCGTTGCTGTCATGCTACCCTCCATTATCAAGAACATTCCGATATTGGCGCTCAACACTTTTAAGAAGAAACCGGACGGGTGGACTGGCGCCGTCTCCCAACCACCTGCGTGGTTTTCAATTTTTTCATTCGTGGAGATGGAAATCCCAACCCAGATACTGACGTGAAGCGTCGATTATGGCCTCACTGACGGAAGAAAAATTCGCCGCCACATGATGCTCAAAGCCGTTTTCGCAAATATAACGCAGCAACTTTTGCATATTGGGAATTTCAACAACGCCAGCGCCACCAAACGTTTCCAGCGGATCATCGGTGAACTTTCCTTCTCCGACGTAACCACAAATGCGCCCGGATGTGTCATCCGTGCTCACACGAATATAGGTCATGTGCCCCGACTTTATTGAGCCGTCCACCGTTCCATAGGTATTGTCTTTGCCAACCGTCCCGGCAATGATTTCCTGAAAGTCCATTTTGTAGTTTTTAAAGAATTCTTTCGGCAGGTTGCTGCAATGGAAACACACGGCTTTATTAGCGTTCGTTCCATAGTTGTTGTTCCAGTCGAGAAGCGCGCTCGGCGTCCCGGACGCAAGTGCCAACATATGCATGCCTATGAGGCCACAGACATCAACTTCACATGCACTGGACATCAATTTGGAACTCATCAGGCTCATCATTGTGCAAGGCACGACGCCATAGTTTTCTTCCAATGACGTCCAACATTGAATTGCGCTGATTGAAACATCGACCTCCCGCATCCACTCTTCTGTCACCGCCGCAAGCTTGGCTTGTCTGAGGATGGCCGGATGAGGCACACCTTCAACTGTAATGTAGTTTTTGATCGCATTGACCTTGTCTGTGACGATCGAAGCGCCATCATCAAGGCGAGACACCCGCCCCAAAATCTCTGAAAGATCGAGCGTGATGACCGAAATTCCGGCCGCCTCGAGAAGTTTCTCGCTGTAACGAACTGTATTGAAGGCTTGTGGCCGTGCGCCGATTGCGCCTATCCGCAAGCCCCGCAAACCACCAACAATACGGCAGGTCGCCGAAAAACGCGCAAGATCATCTTGAAACTCATCGCTGAGCGGGTCAACACAGTGGGATTTGGTGAGAGAATAGCGAATGCCGTACTGTCGCAGATTATTACAGGCCGACATCTTTCCGCAAAAGCTGTCGCGGCGCCACTGGATCGACATTTTTTTCGGATCATCTGGGGTGGCCTGGATTAAGGTAGGAACCTTCAGTCCCGACAGGCGGATGGTGTCGGCGATTGGCCGCTCTTCCCCGAAGTTCGGAAGCGTGACGATTATTCCATCAATATCATCACCATGCTTCTTGAACAAAGCTGCGCATTTTCTAGCATCTTCAAATGACTGCACGGCACCATGCTGGGTGTCTTCGAGGCCAAGGACGATGCTCTTATGGCCAGCCTTTTCAACAGCACTGATCATATGATCACGACCTGTAGCCGCAAGGTGACCTGGGAAAAATCCCCGGCTTCCAACTACAATACCAAACGTCATTGACATTACTTCTGCTACCTTCCTGGTTTTCATGCGCATCAGCAATTCATATTGGGTACTGGTGCGCAGTTCGAATGGCTGTCAGCGGCATGTGAGTGCGGGAGAATCCGTCACTCACCTCGCTCGGTGACCGCCTTTAAACATTTAAGATTGTCTCCGGCTCACATCCCAGGACGGCGTCCGAACGTTTCCCTAGCGTTTTCAACAGTCAGATTGTTGTTCGTCAGCATTGCAATTATCTTAACCATCACTTCCTCCCACGATATACAAATTGCATGATTTTAGAGAGCTGGTGCGACAATCACTGAACGCAAACAAAGCTTACTTTCGAACCCACACTGGACGTTGCCCGCTCATCACCAAGACGAGCAAGTGGAAAACCTGATTGCGCCGGTCCGTTGTTTTTTCAATCCACAAAATGATAATTTCGCTAACCGCACCAACCGCCGGCCCTCCTACAGCCCGGTACGGATTTCAGAGACACGGCTTTGTGCATCTGACTCCCAAGAAGCCTGATCGATTATCTCACAGCAGCAACATGCCGGAAGTCACACTCTCTCCTCAGAATGCGCTCTATCCTCCCTGACACGTCCAGCAAGATCAACCGAACGGCACCATATTGAGGTACGTACCTCTTTATATTTAACGCGTCAATCCCTTAGAGGCAGAAAGTCGTTTTATGTAAATGCCTCGCAAAGCTAACGATTGCGTTATTTTTCAACGTCAATTCGCTCAACCTGGGGTTATTTTGCCGTGGGGCAATGAAAATACCCTCAACTAATTTTAGGCTGTGAAGATAAGATTAGCCCTATTTGAGGTACGCCAGTCATACGTGCAAAGGACAGATGACGTAATGTATCCATCGCTGTTTGAAGAATGCGAGCTTCGTTCGGCTACTTCCTCAAGCGGTTTCTTGGCGATACCGTTCAGGACAAATTTTCATTTAGGTAAATTTCAATTCGAATGGTTTCCTGGCCGGCAAGCAAAGGTGTTTTATCAATGCGTGCTTTCAATATACGTAGAGCGCTGCGCACCTCATGACCGGCATCTTGATGAATGATGGCATCCACAATGCCAGCATTAAGGGCACGTCGTGTGTGCTCCGTCAATTCATGGGCAACAACCACGCGCTCCTTGCTAGCCCCGTTCTTTGACAAAACCTCAATGAGACCGCGATTGCCCGCGCCCATATTATATACGCCGACGACATCACTATGCATCCTCAGGCATTCACTAAGATATTTTTGGACCAGTTGGCTGTCATCCTTGCCCTCGATTACCGGCAAGCATTCCAAACGCGTATAATCGCTACGAATGACCTGCTCAAATCCCATGCGGCGTTCCACGTGATCCCGAACCAGCATTGACCCCGCAACCAGCGCAATCTTTCCCGACTTTTCACCTAAAAAATTGCCCATGAGTCTGGCAGCAGTGCGTCCAGCTGCAACATTGTCAATGCCAACATACGCATCACACTGGAAAGAAGGTACATCTGAAACAAGTGTAACGACTGGAACGTTGTTCCGGCGCAACCGGGCCAGCGCATCTCTTACAGCCACAGCTTCCGTTGCAACAACCGCCACGCCGGAGTAACGAGCGGGGTCCAGGCCATCCAGCGTAGCCGCCAGTGCCCGCCCATCAAAAGGGGGGACTTTATAAATCGAAATCTCCGTACGATCATTTGCTGAATGTTGCTTTACTGCTTCGATTTCGGCCTCCAATCCCCGCATGAAGCTGTTAGCTCCCTCTGGTATTACAAACGCGAAGCGATAAATCTGCCGCTTTGCCAAGTTCGCAGCAGAGACGTCTCTGATATAACCGAGCTTCGAAATCGCAGCTTCAACTTTTGCAATCGTTTTCTCGCGCACCCCAGGGCGTTGATTAAGCACTCTATCAACTGAAGCAAGGCTGACACCGGCCTGTCTCGCCACATCCTGCACTGTAGGTCGCACGTTTAACCATCCCGTTCCGAAAACAAATTTAAGCTAACTCAATAGCGCCGACGAACGATATCCGGAAGGCCAAAGAAGCGCTTTGCCTTACTCTTTTGCTGGCACCATCGATCATCGGTTTGTGGGTGGAAAAGTTGGTCTGGTCCCGTTTACACTGCGGTGGCAATTTTACTGGGCACATTGAGCTTAATGTCTCATAAACAGCTCCCGTGGATGCCAACTATACGGGTATTAAATCAGCGATCTGACGTGTTGCACGGCACTTAACGGAACCCCAACCATTTATTGACGTTTAAATGGTCCAGGTTTGGGAAATTGATATGCAGCATAACGCAGTTATACACCGATATGCCGAAATTGGCGGGCACAGAATTTTCTTGCGTGAAGCGGGACCGGCAGATGCTCCAGCCTTGCTGCTTCCGCACGGTTATCCTTGTTCATCCTATCAGTTTCGACGACTGATGCCAGCCCTGTCCGATCAGTGGCGAACGATAGCTTTCGACTGGCCCGGATTCGGTTATAGCCATACACCGGAACCTTCTTCATTTGGGTATGATTTCGATGCATATGCCGAGGTTCTTGAACAGGTAGCCGATGCTCTTAACCTGCGCCGCTATACCTTGTGGCTTCACGATTACGGATCGCAGATCGGCCTACGGCACGCGATCGCGCATCCCGAAAGGATAGCAGCCCTTATCATTCAAAACGGCGACATTTACGAAGACGTTTTGGGACCAAAATACTCGACAATAAAAGCCTGGTGGAATGACAAATCTGCCGAAAACCACCGCGCACTCGAAGAAGCCGTCAGTGAAGAAGGCTTTCAAAAAGAGTTTATTGGCGAAGTGTCAAAGGAGGTGGGCGCGAAAGTGCCGCCGGACCTTTGGAAACTGCACTGGCCGTTAATGGACACGCCCGTTCGCAGGGCTGTGTCGGTCGCGCTTATGGAGAAGCTGGAGCATAATCTGGAGTGGTTTCCACGTTACCAAGCTTATCTGCGTGAATACCAACCCCCTACCCTGATTGTCTGGGGACCACAGGACGGATACATGCCCAAGGAGTCTTGCCTGGCCTATCAACGCGATTTACCGAACGCTGAACTGCATCTCATCGACAACGCCGGTCACTGGCTGCTCGAGACACATCTGGACGAAGCGATTCCACTTGTCCGTGACTTTCTTTCGCGCGTATCTCTACAATAGGCGGATTAGACAAATTAAGTTGGTCCACAGCACTTAATGGCGAAGTGGGTCAACGGAGTGTGCTCGCAAACCCACTTGTCTTCCGGACGTTCGGCATATATATCAATTGAATGCTTGATTATCCGTCCCGACCACCTTCACCATCGCATATCCCCATGGATGCGCTGAGCGAAGTCTTGCAGGATTTCCGCTTGAGTGGCGTAAACTACGGTCGCTGTGAACTACGGCACCCATGGAGCATCGCTTTTCCGCAGCAGCCCCTGCTCCGCTTTCACTTTGTCAGCCAAGGTCCGTGCTGGATCCACACGGAAGAGCAAGGCTGGCAGGAGTTGCACGATGGCGATCTGGTGCTGCTGCCACAAGGCATCGCCCATCGGCTGGCCAGCGCGCCAAATGTGATGGGTGACTCGCTTAAGGGTTGTCAGGTAACCAAGTTGGGCAGCAATGTCTGCGAAGTGGTGCGGGAAGGAACAGGCGCGACGAGTACCCTTTTTTGCGGGTCCATGACTTTGGGCGCCTGTGCGCTTAGTCCCTTGATCAGTTTGATGCCACCAATCATCAAGGGGTGCGACGTGGCCGGCAATGACCCTATTGTCGGTCCTTTACTCGCAGCTATGACAGTGGAGGCCACACAACCACAGATGGGTAGCGCCACTATCTTATCGCGCATGGCAGACTTGTTAACTGCTAGACTTATTCGCTGCTGGGTCAACTGTACGGGTGCATCGACAACGGGTTGGCTTGCCGCCATTCGCGACCCCCACATTGGCCGCGTTCTGGCGGCGATGCACAGAAACCCCGGTCATAACTGGACGTTGGAGAGTCTCGCAGGCTTGGCGGGGCAATCACGTTCAATATTCGCTGAGCGCTTCAGCGCTGTCTTGGGCGAAGGCGCCGCGCATTATCTCGCTCGCCTGCGCATGCAGCTTGCCGGCGAATTACTCGCGCAAAATGGTATGTCGGTTGCCGAGGTCGCTACTCGCTTGGGCTACGAATCAGAAGCCTCCTTTGCTCGCGCGTTCAAGCGCATCACCAATGTCTCACCCGGCATTGTGCGTCGCACAATTTCCGGACGAATGGACATGGATTTCGGATTTTAGGATACATATCATCCGAAAGAAATTGGCTATTAGTATCTCCAAACATTGGAGATACTTTAATGACAGACACAACATTACAGTTTGAACGCTCAGCGATAGATATTGATAGCGCTGCGCCAACTGCCTGGACCCCAGCAACTTGGTTTGCGGTTCTTTCCATGGCGGCAACCAGCTTTGCATTGGTGTCAGCTGAGTTTCTGCCAGCGGGTCTTTTGACGCCGATGGCGCGCGATCTTGGCATCAGTGAGGGGACTGCCGGTCAGGTCGTTACAGCAACTGCTTCCGTTGGCGCTGTGACTGCCTTGTTGAGCAATGTTCTCATTGGACGCCTGAATCGCAAGACCGTCTTGGTGGGCCTTAGCGCCCTTGCAATTGGCTCCAATATCCTTGCAGCGGCAGCAACCGATTTTTGGCTCCTATTGCTCGGCAGAGCTGGCCTAGGCATCGCCCTTAGCGCGTTCTGGGCGCTTTCAGTTGCTGTTGTTGCCAGATTGGTGGGGGCCAATGCAACAGGTCGAGGTATGGCTATTGTCACCCTCGGCGTGTCGCTCGCTACGATTGCCGCACCGTCAATGGGGGCGATAATCAGCGATTGGATAGGCTGGCGCAGCGCCATGGCCATGACAGCGGGGCTTGCCGCGATTGCCATGTTGATGCAGTTTCTAAGCCTGCCAACGCTGCCTGCCAGCACAAGCAACAGTCTTGCGGATGTCTTTCGGTTGACACGGCGACGCGGCATTCAACTCGGCATGCTTGCTATCCTGCTGCTCATGACAGGACATTTTGCTGGCTCGGTCTATGTGCGCCCATTCCTTGAGCAGGTAACCCTCCTTGCAACCGGTCCGATCGCCCTGGCACTACTTGGATTTGGCATCGCCGCTGTTGTCGGTAACATTGTTGGCGGTCGCCTGGCAGATACCAATATCCGCATGGCGCTCGTCGTCACTGCCGCTTTAATGGCGTTTGCGGCACTCGCTTTGGTGCTTTGGGGAGTGCATATCGGTGTTGCCTTTGGCTTTGCTACGCTTTGGGGCCTGGCCTTCGGCATGGCGCCAGTGGTGTTGCCAACCAATCTATCTCGCGCAGCACCCGACGCGTTGGAGGCAGCAGGCAGTCTGATGGTTACCTCGTTCCAGGTCGCCATCACTATTGGCGCTGTTGCCGGCGGCTATGTCGTGGACACCTATGGCGCAACCGGCCCGTTGACCCTTACCGCCATCCTTGCCGCTTCGACCGTTCTGCTGGCGCTATTGCAGCCCCGCGACTGATCCTTGCACCGGGGTGGCAGGAACAAACTGATATAATACAAGGCAGCAAACGAATGCTGTCTTGTATTACTATTTGCAGTCCACGGACGCATACAGCCACTCCATGCAAACTGGACGATGTCTGGAGACTGCTTTATCCGCATACAATCATTTCCCCGGAAGCTCGATCCGGATAGGGCGTGTACCGAGCGGAGCACCTGTTCCTCGATCAATAGTGAGGGGATCAATTTCTGTCCCAGTCTCCGCATCGAAGAAGCGGGTCACCTCGCCCCCGCCGCGGTATTTGCGGCCCCATGCGCCAATTGCGAACAGCACCGGAAGAAAGTCACGTCCGGCTTCCGTCAGCACATATTCGTCTCGTGGCGGTCGTTCCAGGTAGCGGCGTTTTTCTAACAACCCTTCGTCGGTGAGGGCTGAAAGCCGTGCAGTCAGCATCGTTGGAGCGATGCCAAGACTCTTGCGAAACTCGTCGAAGCGCGTGAGGCCAATATGGGCATCCCGCAGGATGAGCATACTCCAGGCATCCCCCATAAGGGCGAGGCTGCGAGCTATAAGACATGGCTGGTCTGAAAGTTTTTTCATGTTAGTATCTTTTTGATAGTGACTTACTACTAAATTCATAGTAACTGAATGCTCATTGATGTTCCATAGCAAAATGAAGGCTGAAGAAAATGAGCAAAATAGAGCACCGGGTTGCCCTTGTTACAGGTGCTTCCTCCGGCATTGGCCTGGTGACAGCCCAAGCGCTACGGCGCGATGGCTATCACGTGTTCGGGACCAGTCGAAAACCCATGCCGAACACGCCGGATGGCATTACAATGCTGATTTGCGATGTAACGGATGATTCATCGGTGCAGACACTTGTAGACGAGGTCCTCAGTCGCACTGGTCAGATTGACCTCCTGGTCAACAATGCCGGGATCGGATTGCTCGGTGGGGCTGAAGAATCTTCTGTCACTCAGGCAAAGTCTGTGTTCGATGTGAACGTGTTCGGCGTGCTACGTATGACAAATGCCGTTCTGCCCATTATGCGACGCCAGGGCAAAGGGCGGATTATCAATCTGAGCTCTATACTTGGACTTATTCCAGCGCCCTATAATGCTCTTTATTCATCCACCAAACACGCTATTGAGGGCTATTCGGAATCGCTCGATCACGAAATTCGAACACAAGGTATCCGCGTTGTTCTTGTGGAGCCGGGGGTCACTCGCACGTCTTTCGAAGAAAACATTACCCGGCCAGACCAGCCACTTCCCGTTTATGATACTATCCGTGCTTACGCCGAAAAATTGATGCGCGAAATCATCGAGAAGGGTGATGCACCAGAGAGCGTCGCAGCAGCAGTTGTGAGCGCCGCCAATGCCGTATCGCCCAAAAGACGCTATATTGTTGGTAAGGCTGCGCGACAGGTTCGCTTTATACGCCGCTTCCTGCCGGAGTCGTTCGTTGACAAAAACTTGCGGAAATTCAATCGACTTCCAGCTTGAATTTCAGCCGCACTGAAGAAAGCTATTTTCTATGAAATCGTTTGTTGCCGATCAATACGCAAAGGGCGGCGCCCTACGGTTCACCGATAGTCCGATGCCGGAACTGCGGGACAATGATGTGATGGTGGAAATCCATGCCGCCAGTGTGAATGTTCTGGATAGTAAAATTCGTGATGGCGAGTTCAAGCTTATTTTGCCATATCGCCTCCCGCTGATCTTAGGCAACGATGTGGCGGGCGTGGTAACCCGAGTGGGGCCGAAAGTTCGCCACTTCAAGCCTGGAGATGAGGTCTATGCACGACCAGCACAGGATCGCATCGGAACATTTGCGCAATATATTGCCGTCAATGAGTTAGATTTGGCAATAAAGCCGAATAATCTGACAATGGAGGAGGCTGCGTCCGTTCCACTCGTCGCCTTGACGGCATGGCAGGTGCTTGTCGAGCGCGCTAATTTACAAAAGGGTCAGAAAGTCCTGATCCATGCAGGCTCCGGCGGCGTGGGTACGATCGCCATTCAACTTGCCAAACATCTCGGAGCATATGTGGCAACAACCACAAGCACGGCAAACATTGATCTCGTCAAAAGTCTCGGCGCGGATGCCGTGGTCGATTATAAGAAGGATAAATTCGAGGACGTGTTGCACGGATTTGACGTCGTCCTAAACAGTCTTGGTAAAGACACGCTGGAAAACTCCCTCCGAGTATTGAAACCAGGAGGAAAACTGATCTCGATTTCGGGTCCGCCTGATCCAAATTTCGCAAAACAAAATGGGCTCAGCTGGCCGCTTCAACAAATCACGCGCCTCCTGAGTTTCGGCATTCGCAGGAAAGCGAAACGTCGAAACATAAGCTATTCTTTCCTTTTCATGACCGCCAATGGCGAGCAACTCAGTCAGATTACCGCATTGATTGAGGCAAATGTCATTCGCCCTGTTGTGGATCAAGTCTTCCCGTTTGAGAAAACCAACGAGGCACTGGCTTATGTCGAGACAGGCCGGGCAAAGGGCAAGGTAATTATTGCTATGAAGTGACCGTTAGAAGGCGGTGGGTCCAATATAAGATGCAGAGGCACCATAGCGCTCCTAAACGGTGCTCAATAGCATGACCACATGAATGTTGCAGTGGTCAGCAATGTGCCTTTGTACGGCGCGGCAAGTACATTCTTCGAATTTTCGACGGTGCCGAGCGATTCTGATCTCTTTTTGCGCGCCAGAATAGAACGCAGTTGTGTTGATCGGTTTGGTGGTTGTCCTTAGCCTGTCCCCATCATGCAAGAGAAGCAGAAAGCTTCACCGCAGTCCCTTCGCTCGATGGAGAATTCATGAAGGCCCTTAGCTTTGCGACATTGAGCAACCAATTTAAGCGTCAAAGAGCTCTCGGTGCGGCATTCGGTATTGTTGCCATGCTGTTGGCGGGGCAGGCTGCTGCCGAAGGCTCCATCAGGATCGCCCAGCAGTTCGGAATAGCCTATCTGATCCTGGATGTCGTTCGCGACCAGGCTTTGATTGAAAAGCACGGAAAGCAAGCTGGTGTTGATATCAAGGTTGAATGGGCAAGCATTTCTGGTGCAACCGCAATGAATGAGGCACTGCTCGCCAACAATCTGGATATTGTGTCAGCAGGAGTTCCACCGGCATTGACAATGTGGGACCGGACCAAGGGTAAGCAGGACGTCAAGCTGGTCGCCGCGCTCGGCTCATTACCGAACTACTTGCTAACGACTAACCCGGATGTCCACGAACTCAAAGATTTCAGCGATAAGGATAGGATAGCCGTGCCTGCTGCCGGCACGGGTTTTCAGTCGCGAACGCTACAAATCGAGGCAGCCAAGATCTTCGGCGCCGACAATTTCCAAAAGCTTGATGAAATTTCCGTCAGCTTACCGCACCCCGACGCGACCGCAGCGCTAATCTCGGGCGGCACCGAAGTGAATTCTCATTTTTCCTCTGCACCGTTTTATTATCAAGCCTTGCAGGCAAATAAAGCGGTACATAAGGTCATTAGTTCCTACGACATTTTAGGCGGATCAGCGACCTTCAACGTGCTTTATGCCAGTTCAGCATTCCATAACGACAATCCCAAAACCTATGCTGCCTTCTATGCCGCTCTGCGCGAAGCGTCGGACTGGATCAATGCAAACAAGCAAGAGGCTGCACAGACGTTTATCCGTCAGCAGGGTTCCAAGCTCTCCCCTGAATTGATTTTAGAAATCATCAACGATCCTGAAAATGATTTCACCATCGTCCCCCAGAACACCTTCGTTTATGCGACGGAGCTTCATAAGCTTGGCGTCCTGAAAAACAAAGCTAATTCCTGGCAGGATTATTTCTTCCCAGAGGCCGCTGGTGAGAACGGCAGTTGAGTGAGCTTAACATCCCGGCGCAGAAAGCAGATCGCTCAAGCGATCTGCTTTTGAGTCGTGAATCAGATGGAATTGAGAATGGACGGCATGACTGAATTTGCTCCGGAGAATTTCGGGCCGCCCGCTCCGCCCCTTCTTTCGGTCGAGAACGTCACCCTCGAGTATAAGACGCCGGGTCGTGTGGTGCGTGCAACGCAAAATGTCAGCTTCGACGTGTGGGAAGCAGACCGTTTTATCCTGCTTGGAGCCTCCGGTTGTGGAAAATCCACCCTTTTAAAGGCTGTTGGCGGGTTCATTGCGCCGCGCAAGGGTCGGATAGTGTTGGATGGACGCACGATCCAGGGTCCGGGCCCAGACCGTGTTGTTGTTTTCCAGGAGTTTGATCAATTGCCTCCATGGAAAACCGTCCGCGAGAACGTTGCGTTCCCGATGCGAGCGTCGGGGCGGGTCGGTCGCAAGGAAGCTGCCGAGCGCGCCGAGCACTATATCGAAAAAGTAGGCCTGAGCCGTTTCGCTGATGCCTATCCTAATACACTTTCGGGTGGCATGAAACAGCGAGTAGCCATTGCCCGCGCGCTAGCCATGGAGCCGCGTGTCCTACTGATGGACGAACCATTCGCAGCACTGGATGCGCTCACCCGGCGAAAGATGCAGGAGGAACTTCTGGCGTTATGGGAAGAAGTTCGCTTCACACTGCTCTTTGTGACGCATTCCATCGAAGAAGCCTTGGTGGTTGGAAATCGGATCGCGCTTTTGTCGCCACATCCTGGGCGGATGAGAGCCGAGATCAACAGCCATGAATGGGATCTCAGCAGCGGTGGAAGCTCGCAATTTCAGGCAGCCGCAAATCATATTCACCGACTTCTTTTCGAAGAGGCCGTCGCCGTCCATGGAGCAAATGATGAGTAAAATCCTGAGCTCCGGCAGCAAAACAAACCCGCGCATAACCCCGCCGGTTCGACCGGAATACGAGCTCCCGCTCGAGCCCCTTGCCCATGCCACGAGCGGGGAAGGGTTGCCCGTATATAACCGCCTTTGGCAACACACCTGGATAAGGAAAGGCCTGATCCTGTTTTGTCTTGCCTTGCTATGGGAAATCGCTGCCAGACTTCAGGGCAACGAGTTGCTGCTGCCGCCGTTCTCCGCGGCGGTCAAGGCGCTCGTCGATGACGTTGCCAGCGGCGTCATTCCAAGCCGAGCTTTTAATTCACTGGATGTTCTGGTCAAGGGCTATGCTATCGGTGTCGTTCTGGCTTTCGTGCTCACCTCGCTTGCCGTTTCCACCCAGATCGGACGTGACCTGCTGTCTACCCTCACCTCCATGCTCAATCCATTACCACCGATAGCCTTGCTGCCATTGGCGCTGCTGTGGTTCGGACTAGGCCAAGGAAGCCTCGTCTTTGTGTTGATCCATTCGGTGCTCTGGCCGCTGGCGCTTAACATGTATACCGGCTTCACCGGCGTGCCGGAAACCTTGCGGATGACCGGCCGCAATTATGGGCTGCGTGGCTTGCGATATGTGCTTTTGATCCTCGTACCAGCCGCTCTTCCATCCATCATTGCAGGACTCAAAATCGGCTGGGCTTTCGCTTGGCGCACCCTTATCGCAGCGGAGTTGGTCTTTGGTGCATCCTCCGGTAAGGGCGGGCTGGGCTGGTATATTTTCCAGAACCGCAACGAACTTTACACCGACCGTGTCTTTGCCGGACTGATTACGGTTATTCTTTTTGGCCTTCTGGTCGAAAACGTCCTGTTTCGTCAGCTCGAGCAACGTACGGTGACAAAATGGGGAATGGCGCGCTAGTGCCAACGGGACAAAATGGCAGATCGCAAGAAATACGTGGTTGGAATAACCGACCACATGATCGGCATGCCCGATCTTGAAGCGGAAGTGCTTGGCGATGATGTCGAGATAGACTTTTTCGCCAGCACAGATGAGACGGCATTCGCTCCTGATCGCCTAAAAAGACTCGACGCGCTCATGGTTTGGGGTGCCCGGATCGGACCAAAAACCATAGTTCATCTGTCCAGCTGTAAGGGCGTGGTACGCTATGGCGTCGGCTATGAGAAGATCGACCTTGCCACTCTGTCCGGCGCTGGCATTCCATTTGCCAACAACCCAGACTATGGCACAGAAGAAGTGGCCGATCATGCACTGGCGATGATTTTATCGCTGCACCGCCGGCTTTGGCAACATGATGCTCTCGCTCGCGGATATAGGTCTGGATGGCAGATTCATAGCCTGAAGCCACTTTCCCGTTCGAACCAGTCAACGGTCGGTGTGGTCGGCGTGGGCAGGATCGGCACAGCAGTGATCAACCGCTTAAAACCCTTCGGCTTTCGGATTCTCGGCTATGATCCTATCCAGCCGCCAGGGCATGAAAAAGCAATAGGCTATGAGCGCACAGAAGAATTAAACGAGCTTCTTGCCCGATCGGATATTGTCACTTTGCATTGTCCAGCAAACAAAGAGACGCGCGGCATGATGAACGCCGATGGACTGGCGAAGCTGAAGTCCGGAGCTATTATCGTCAATACCGCGCGCGGTGAGCTGATCGAAGATCTTGATGCGCTTGAGGCTGCTCTGCGGAGCGGGCACCTCGCCGCCGCCGGAATCGATACGCTGGTCAAGGAGCCCCCCGGCGACCATCCGTTGCTGGCCGCATGGCGTAATCGCGAGGACTGGCTTGCGGGACGGCTGGTGATCACCCCGCACAATGCCTTTTATTCCGATCATGCAGCCGCTGAGATGCGCCGCAATGCAGCCAGAACGGTTAGAATACTCCTCGATGAGGGCAAACTTCGAAATCAGGTAGCAGACAAATCATGAGCAGCCATTCCGAATTTCTCTGGTACATTCCAAACGACATCAAAGCTGGTCACCGCGGCGACGCCGCTGGCGAAAATCACAATAGTCTGGACACACTCACGACACAGGCGAAAGCTCTGGAAGAGCATGGCTGGAAAGGGGCGCTGATCGGCACTGGTTGGGGCCGCCCCGATACTTTTACCATCGCGACCGCGCTTGTCGCCCGCACGACTTCCTTTGAACCACTGATTGCGGTTCGGCCTGGCTACTGGAAACCTGCAAATTTCGCCTCCGCTGCGGCTACGCTCGATCACTTGAGCGGTGGGCGCCTACGCGTCAATGTCGTTTCCGGACCAGATCAGCTTGCTGCCTATGGCGATCAGGAAGGTAAGCAGGTGCAGCGTTATGCCCGAACCAAAGAATTCATGCGGCTGATCCGCAGACTGTGGACAGAAGAAGACGTCACCTTCAGTGGCGAGCATTTCCAGGTCGCAAATTCAACTGTTGTGCCGCGGCTTGTGCCGGTCGGTGATCGCCTTCACCCCCAGCTCTATTTTGGAGGCGCTTCAGAGGCGGCTGAACGCGTCGCGGCAACCGAAGCCGATGTGCAACTTTTCTGGGGTGAACCATTGGATGGCGTACGGCAACGGATCGAGCGCCTGAAGGCCCTGAGTAAAACCCTTGATCGCGACTTACAACCATTGGAATTCGGACTGAGGATCACGACCCTTGTCCGTGATACAACTGAACAGGCTTGGGCGGACGCCGAAGCGAAGGTCGCTAAAATGGCTGAAGGCGCCGCAGGAAGCTGGCAGGATCACAGACATGGGGTTGCTGTCGGCCAACAACGCCTTCTGGATCTGGCAAGGCAAGGTGATGTGCTGGATGACAATCTCTATACAGCGCCAGGAAAATTTGGTGGCGGTGGTGCGGGAACTACATGGCTGGTTGGATCAGCCGCGGATGTTGCGCGCTCACTGCGCAAATATGAAGAGCTTGGCATCACTCACTTCGTGCTTTCAGACACGCCTTATCTCACGGAAATACAACGACAGGGGAGTCAGCTACTGCCTCTTCTTCTACCGTAAAAACTTTCCAGAAGCAGAACTATGCTTTCCGACCACGGCTGCGCGCGCAATAGACCTTCCGTGTTCGCTAAGCAGAGCTCTCAAGGGACTTGATACAATGCGTCGAAGGAACATCCCGTGCGTTCGACGCAAAGGGTATTGGGTTTAAATTTTTGGTTCAGCTATTAGGCAGTCCGGGAGGATTTGTTGCCGCTTTATCGATGGCTTCTGAACCGAGATTCCAGCGATCAAGAACTTGTTTATATTTGCCGTTCGCAATCAAGTCATTTAGCGCCTGTGTGATACCTTCAGCTGCCCCGCTTCCTTTGCGCGTTGTTACGGCAACTTCAGCGGTAATTGGCCAGCCTCCGCTTACAGTACCCACAAGTTTGGTTTTTCCATTGACCTTGGCCTTATAAGCCTGAGTTGCATTCACGCTGAATACAGCATCAGCCCGTCCCGATTCAATGGCGAGATATTTTACCGCCTCGTCATCGTAATACTGAACCTCGATAGGCTTCAACCCGTTATCGACATTCTGCTTATCCCAAGCCAACAGGATTTTCTCCTGATTGGTGCCCGGATCGGTTATAATTTTTAGACCGGCAATGTCCTTCGGCTCCTTGATCGAAGTGATTAATCCGGATGATTTTACGTAAAACCCGAGTTCATCCTTGCGATAGGTGGAGAAATCAAACTTCTCCTTGCGCTGTTCCGTCACCGTCACATTGGAAATGACTGCATCGAACTTTCCAGATTGAAGACCAAGCGGCCAATCGGCCCAAGCGACTGGAACAAGCACGAGCTGGCGTCCAAGACTGTCGGCAACCAGTTGTGCGAGGTCAACGTCATATCCGACAACAGTCTTTGCATCAGTTGCATAGGTGCTGAGCGGAGGATTGCCCGGCGCAAGACCGATCGTTAGCTTTCCATCATCAATAAATTTGAAACTCTTCGATATTGCCTCAATGGCAGGGGCGCTTTTTTCGGCTCGCACCCGGTCCTTTTGTTCCGGACTAAGATCGAACCCGCCATCGGCTGCGTGCCCGGCCCCTGCCAGTACAGTAAGAAATATGCCTGCAAACGCAGCTGAAAAACCCGTTTTCCGTATCATGCCTGACCCCTTTGTACGTGCGTTGAATAATGATCGTTGTTGGATATCTTTTTCCAGCCGAGCTCCGGAGCAATGCGTGTTACGAAGTCGGAGAGAATTTGCTCATACTCATGCGTCTTGAATTCGTAGGGTAGTTCAAGGCGCAGTTCTTGAACCCCCGCGAGCACGGGGTCTTTGAAAAGCTGTTCCAAGATCTGGTCTGAAGTTCCGACCAGATCTCGAGGGAAAAGCGTTCGCCGTTCGCCTTGCGGCTTCAGAGTTCTCTGATGACGGCCAGCGGCATAAACCCTGTACTTCTCTCTTGTTTTGGTTTCGGCGCTGTCGGTAGGGACGATGACGCGACCCACAGAGATCCGTTGCTTGCCGGGACGTATCGCGCTGATTTTAAAAGTGTCCAGCTGGCGTGACTGAGCCTCGAAAAAGTTATCCGTGCCCTCCCCTGCCACCACATTGCTTAGCATGAGATTGAACCCGTTCTCGCCTGCCCAACCACTGGAGCGCAGCGACCCGCCGCCGTACCAGAGCCGGTCGATCAATCCCTTTGCATAGGGTTGGAGCCGCGGGCGCTGACGCCCGAACGGCGTCGCAATATATGTATCTGCTGGACCGAGAAATTCACCCCGAAGATGATTTGCAAAGCGTTTTACTCGCTCGTGGGACAGGTCGTAATCTTTCCAGTCACCATCAAATACCAAGGGAGCAAGCAGATCGGCATGGGCCGGTGCGCCAGCGCTTACGCCGATATTGAGGCGTCCGCGCGAAAGAACATCGACGGTCGAAAGGTCTTCCGCCAACCGGTATGGGCTTTCATATCCAATCTGGATGACGGCCGTTCCTATCTGAATCCGCTGTGTTCGCTGGCTTGCAGCTGCAAGAAATACGCCTGCAGAGGAAATCCCGTGTTCAAGATGGCGCTGGCGTACCCATGCACTGTCGAAACCCAGGCCTTCACCGGATGCAAGAAGCTTGAGCGTGTTCTCCAAACCCGGATAGGGATTGTTATCGTCATAATTTCCGGGCGTAAGAAAACCGATATGATTTATTGTGATATTGGACATGACGTGCTCCCGGCTGCGGTTCAGATTTTCGGCAAGCCTGGGGGATTGGTACGCGATCGTTCAAGCGCTTCAGGCGTCAATTGCCAGCGCTGCAGCAGCTGCGCATATTTTCCGTTATCAATCAGTTCATTGATAGCCGCGGTCAGGCTTTCAGCTATCCCACTTCCCTTGCGTGTCGTGATGGCGACATCCGCAACCAGTGGCCATCCTGCGTTCACCGTACCCACGAGCTTGATCTTCCCCTCACTCGCTGCACGAAAAGCCTGTGTTGCATTGGGATTGAATTCTGCATCGGCACGGCCAGACTGAATGGCAAGCGCACTGACAGCTTCGTCATCGTAATATTGCAATTGCGCCGGTTTCAGTCCTTTGGCGAGGTTTTGCTTGTCCCACTCGAGAAGGATTTTCTCCTGGATTGTGCCGGAACTTGTAATGATTCTAAGGCCCGCAATATCTTTCGGTTCTTTGATGGACGTTATGGAACTATCGGACTTGACATAGAATCCATGCAGGCCCTGCCGATAGGTTGAAAAATCGAACTTCTCCTTGCGCTGTTCAGTTACGCCCACATTCGAGATTACAGCGTCGAACTTGCCTGACTGCAGGCCAAGTGGCCAATCGGCCCACGCAACGGGAACGAGCTCTAATTTTTTGCCAAGCGTGTCCGAAACCAGAAGCGCAAGATCAGGGTCATAGCCGACGACAGTCTTCGCATCAGTTGCGTAGGTAGCAAGCGGTGGATTATCCACCGCAATGCCCACGGTGAAGGTGCCGTCCTCAACGAATTTAAAGCTTGCGGGTATCGCCGCAACGACCTTTTCACTCTTCTCGCCTCGTAATCGCCCTGGTTGTTCAGGACTGAGATCGAGTGCCCTTGCATAGGTCGACAATCCGATTGCCACGATAAGAGCGGGCAAAAGGAGGCGTGGCAGAAGGTTGGAGTACTGCTTCATATCGAAATCCCTGATTATAAAACTTTTGCAAGAAATTCGGCTGTCCGCGGGTTTGCGGGCCGATTGAGCACCTGATCAGGTGCTCCGGATTCGACGATTTTCCCGGCATCCATGAAAATCACTGTGTCTGCAACTTCACGAGCAAAACCGATCTCATGGGTAACAATGACCAAGGTCGTTCCTGAGAGCGCCAGTTCCTTGATCACATCAAGAACCTCGCCAACAAGTTCAGGATCGAGCGCTGATGTGGGCTCGTCGAACAGCAGCACTTTAGGGCGTAGGGCAAGTGCCCGCGCAATGGCCACACGCTGCTGCTGGCCCCCAGACAACTGCCTTGGATATGCATTGATCTTGTCGCTGAGACCAACACGGACAAGCAACTCGCGCGCGAGGTTGATCGCTTCGGGTCGGCTCAGGCGATTGAGGGATACCGGCGCTTCGATGATGTTTTCAAGGACGGTGAGGTGCGGAAAGAGATTGAAGCTCTGGAACACCATGCCGATATCGGCGCGGCGCTTGAGAATTTCCTTCTCCTTTAGCTCATAAAGTGTCCGGCCACTTTTGCGATAACCGACAAGTTCATCGTCCACGGTGATGAAGCCGTCATCCACACGCTCAAGGTGGTTGATCGTGCGTAGGAGCGTGGACTTGCCAGAGCCGGAAGGCCCTAGAATGGCGGTTACGCTTCCAGCCTTGATGTCCAACCGGACATTGTCCAGCACTTTCAACAGTCCGAAACTTTTGGACACACCATGTATCCTGATCGCTCCGGGCGCTCGCCACTGGGTAAACGATGATTTCGATGTACCAGCCTTCGGGACGGAGGTGCCGCTGAAAACTGCCGGGAACGAAGGGCGTGCGAGGATTGGCGCACCGAAAAGTCGGCGGAGCAGCGGTCCGAACAAAGGTGCAGGTGCGTTACGCAACGCGCCTTTGGAGAAATGACGCTCGATGTAATACTGCGCGATTGAGAGAACCGTCATGATGATCAGGTACCAGACAGTCGCAACCATCAGCAGCGGTACAACCTCTAGGTTACGGCGGTATATTACCTGTACGGTATAAAACAGTTCCGGCAGCGCGAGAACGTAGACCATGGACGTTCCTTTCGCCAAGCCGATGATCTCGTTGAAACCCGTAGGCAGAATTGTACGCATCGCCTGCGGAAGCACGATGCGGAAAGCTTGCCGTCGACGCGAGAGCCCGAGGGCAGCAGCGGCTTCCAATTGTCCCTGATCGACAGAAAGGATACCCCCACGGATGATCTCCGACGAGAACGCCGCCTGATTGAGACTGAGCCCTATGAGGGCCGCGGCAAATGGACTTAAGATTGAGACCATTGGATATTGGGCAAAGCTGATATCCGTGTAAGGGACACCAATTCTTACGGTTTCGTAGAGGTAACCGAGATTATTGAGGATCAGCAGCAGCACGATGAGAGGGATGGACCGCAACAACCAGATATATGCCCAGGAAAGACCGGATAGCAGGGGCGATTTTGATACACGCGCTAACGCCAGTGCAGTACCAAGAGCAAAGCCGAGAACAGATGCCAATGCAGTGAGCAGCAATGTTCTCACTAAACCCGCAAGCACTGGTTCCGCAAAGAACCATTCGGCAAAGACATCCCACCCCCATTTCGAGTTGGTCAGTATTGATTGCAGCATCGCGATAATCACGAATGCTGCAAAAAGTGTTCCAAAGAAACGGGTCGGATATTTCGCCTTTACAATTTTATAGTGATTGTAATCTTCGCCAGAGCTTGGAGTTAATTTCAAGGAATTAGCGCTAGAATAGTCTGTCGCGATCGCCATATGGTTGCGTTCCTCTTAAAACCACTTTTGCCGAGAATCCAACACGATAAGAATATTTCGATCGGATTATTTTTTACTCGACTGATTTAGTAGTTTTTAGAGATTATAGTCAAAGATGGTTGCTGCGTATGAGGTGGATAATGGGAAGCTTTGTTGCAAAGTTTGTCGTTTCTTGAGTATGAAATCCCATTATCGCGGTAAGCGCGGGATGAGCTCCAAATCCCGCTCTCAGGCAGCTTGTGTTGTGGTTTTGGAAAGTTTGTCGACGATTGGCAACCCGCCAATCCCCAGATGACTGATGTCTTTCTCGAAAGCCAAGTGACCGTAGATTTCCGGGTCGACATCAACATCAAATAGCGCCGTGTAGCCGGATCTCAGATAGAGCTGAGTGGCCTCTGGTTGTCGAAACCCGGTGGTAAGATAAATGCGCGAATAACCTTGACGTGATGCCTGCGCCTCAAGTTCATAAACGACTTTTCGGGCCAAGCCCTGCTTGCGCAGATCGGCATGAGTCCAGATGCGCTTTAACTCGGCGGTACGTTCGTCATAGCGCTTGAAGGCACCCCCGCCAATGGTTTTGCCATCGCGCAGGAGCAAGAGAAATGCACCATCCGGTTGTGCGAAATATGATGCTGGATAGCGGCTGAGTTCGTTGCGGGCGGGCTCGCCGAAATAGTTTCCATACCGGCCTTCATATTCCTCAATAAGGGCTTCGATAAGTGGCTGTGAACGCTCGTCGTCTGGGGTGGTGTAAACAAACACGTCAGTCATGGCTGGCGCCTTTCGCAGTTCAAGTTGGCTTCTTGCTGAGGTAGTCTTCAGTCAGCTTGACCCAGTAGCGGGCAGCCGGAAGGATGATGTCGTCATTGAAGTTGTAGTGGGAGCTATGGAGTGGCGCACTGTCGCCGTTACCGATAAAAAGATAGCTACCGGGCCGCGCTTCAAGCATGAACGCAAAATCTTCGCTTGCCGATATCGGGCGGAAATTGCTTTCGATCCGGTCCACGCCGAAATGGTTGATTGCTGTCTGGCGCGCAAATTCCGTCTCGGCGGGGTGATTGACAAGAACCGGATAGCCGCGGGGGTAATCTACTTCGGCGGAGGCGCCATAGCTTTCGGCCTGTGACCGAGCCAATACCGTAATACGTTTCTTGATGTGCTCTCGCACGTCGGCTCGGAAAGCCCGTACGGTCAGCTCGAGCTCGACGCTATCCGGGATGACGTTTGGCGCTATGCCAGCATGAATGGTCCCAACTGTGACAACAGCAGCATCCAGCGGATCAATGTTGCGCGAAACGATGCTCTGCAGCGCAAGAATAAATGACGCACTGGCCACGACTGGATCTATCGTTTCCTGCGGTCGTGCTCCATGACCGCCTTTGCCAACGATACGGACTTTGACCAGATCGACGGAGGCCATGGCAGGTCCAGTGAGAAAGCCAAATTGGCCTATAGGGATTCCAGGCCAATTGTGCAGGCCGAAGACAGCATCACACGGGAACCTTTCAAAGAGCCCTTCCCTGATCATACGGCGAGCACCTGCACCACCCTCTTCCGCTGGTTGAAAAATAAGATTCAATGTGCCTGAAAAATTGCGTGTTTCCGCAAGATAACGAGCGCTATGAAGAAGAATGGTCGTGTGACCATCATGGCCGCAAGCATGCATTTTTCTCTTGAAGGAGCTGGCATAGGGAAGGCTTGTTGCTTCCTCTATCGGCAATGCATCCATATCAGCGCGTATGCCTAAAGTTTTCGGTCCATTGCCATTTTGCAACTTTCCCACAACGCCAGTACCACCAATGCCGGTTGTGACGTCGTAGCCCCACGCACGAAGTTTACCCGCGACAAGTTCGCTAGTGCGATGCTCCTCATAGGCCAGTTCGGGATGACGATGGAGGTCATGGCGCAGCTCGATTGCTTCACCAAGCGCGTGCTCCAATGCCTCCTGAACGCTATCCGGAACCGAAGTCATTTAGACAGGTTCCTTCACAGCTGGACTTGTCGTCACGGCAACAGTTTGTTTGGCGTAACGACTTCGGCGAAACGGCAAACCGAGATGGTCACGCAAGGTACTGCCCAGCAGGCTTGAACGATGATAGCCTCGAGCTTCCAGGATCGGCAGAACTTCGCGAGCAAAATCATCAAGCCCGGTGGCAAGAATCTGGAAACCCAGAATGAAACCGTCGGCGGCACCATTCTCTATCCAGCGGATCAGTTCGTCCGCCACTTTTTCTGGTGTTCCCGTGAAACCGTTGCGCGGAGTGGTAACTTCGAGAGCAACCTCGCGCAGGGTTTGAGCTTTTGCCTTGGCATCACGCTTTATCCGGTCCGTGGTCGAGCGGAAATTATTCTTGCCAATATCGCCAAGTTCGGGAAACGGTGCATCAAGGGAATAAGCGCTGAAATCATGATGATCGAAGAAGCGACCCAGATAGGCGAGCGCCTCATCTATCGTAACTAGATCTCGAATTTCCCGATATTTGGCTTCGGCCTCTTCTTCTGTCGATCCAACGATCGGCGCAATACCCGGGAAAATGAGGATTTCATCGGGGTTGCGTCCACTGGCGACAGCGCTTTCCTTCAACTGTCGGTAAAGAACCTGCGCGTCTTCAATAGGCACAAGATTTGTGAAAACACCGTCCGCATGCTTTCCAGCCAGCTTGATGCCATCGTCAGAGGCGCCCGCCTGAAAGACGACCGGCTGCCCCTGCTTTGAACGTCCAATGTTTAAAGGTCCTTCCGAGTTGAAGAAGCGGCCATGATGATCCAGCTTGTGCAACTTGGTGCGATCGAAAAACTGCCCGGTTGTTCGATCGCGCGTAAAGGCATCATCGTCCCATGAATCCCAAAGCCCCTTTACGACATCAAGATGCTCTTCGGCTATTTCGTAGCGCAGCGCATGATCGGGGTGATCTCGCCCGTAATTCTTGCCGGATCCCTCAAGCGGGGATGTCACAGCGTTCCAACCCGCACGGCCATTGCTGATCTTGTCAATCGAGCCGAACTGCCGAGCTACTGTAAATGGATCGCTATAGGACGTCGATAATGTTCCAACGAGTCCGAGCTTTGTCGTGGTGGCTGCCAGCGCTGACAGGATGGCAATGGGTTCGAAACGATTGAGAAAATGCGGGATGGATTTTTCGTTGATGTAAAGTCCATCCGCGATGAACGCAAAGGCAATACCCACACTTTCCGCCTTGCGTGCCTGTTCGAGATAGAACGGAAAATTCACGCTTGCATCCGGCGGCGAACTTGGATGTTTCCAGGAATTCATATGGCCACCCGGACCTTGCAGCATGATGCCGAAATGGATTGGCTTCTTACTCATTGCAACTCTCCAGGATCACGCAGCAAGCGCATATTGTGCTTGAGCCAAAATTTTTATTGACGAAAGGCGCTTGGCGGCATCGCGTATGGGCGTGTCTATGATAAATTCGCCGATACCGAAGCGTTCGTGCAGGCGATCGAGCTCTCCAAGCACCTTATGCGCAGAGCCGCGAATGACATTTGGCGTTTTCTTCTCGATGCGATAATTGCTCACGCCAGCTTGTCGTGCATATTCCTCAGCTTGTTCGACACTTCCGACAGTTACGCTTTGGCCACCGTCCACATGCACCTTAAAGTGCTTGATATCACCTACAAGCCGTTCCGCTTCTCTATCGGTTTCAGCGGCAACAACACCAATGGCCAGCAGCGGTTTTTGCCCCCGCGCCTTTTCCACATAAGTATCCAAAGTCCGCTTCAACACTTCTTCGTCGCCGTTCAAATGGCTGGCGAATACGAAGTCCCAGCCTTGTTTGGCCGCCAGCGCAGCACTGTCGGGGCTTGCTCCCAGCAGAAACCGTTCAGCTGCATGTGCCGGGATAGGCGTTGCTCTGACGCTTGCCAAAGGATCGTTTTCCGGCAAACCTTCCTTGAGGAACGCACTCAATTGTTCAAGTTGCGCCGCAAAATCCTGCTTTTCTGTGCGTGGGTTCAAACCTTGTAAAGCTCGGGTCGAAAACGGAAGACCTCCCGGGGCTTTTCCGACTCCAAGATCAATGCGGCCCGGCGCAAGATTCGCCAACACATTGAAATTCTCGGCAATCTTGTATGGGCTGTAATGCTGCAGCATGACACCACCCGAACCAATACGAATCCGGGACGTGTGTGCAGCAATGAAAGCGATTAGTATTTCAGGCGATGAACTGGCGACGTCCGGTGTATCATGATGCTCGGCGACCCAAAAACGACGAAAGCCCCACTCTTCTGCCTGCCGGGCCAAAGCGACAGTCCTTTTCAGAGCAGCACTGGATGGCTCACCGTTAAAAACCGGACTTTTATCGAGTAGACTGAGTGCATAGCCCATTTTGAGAAAGTGCCTCCATTGCAAAAAGACGACCTTCACACGGAAGACCATCTAGTTTCAGAGCCACCCAGATTTTCCCTTAACTGTTGAACCGTCAAAGAACGGCTTGCTAAAAATTCGGCGAACTACAGAAATAACTGTCAGTGTTCCATCTCTGTGGAAAATGACAGGCATTGATGTGCTCGCGGTGTGTGTTTTAACGAGGATGCTTGCTGATTGATAATGAGCGGCATGATCTGACCTTGAGTTACAAACCGCCCGCCCTTGGACACGGCGCTTCATTTATGCGGACAAGACAATCAATCGCAGTATTAAGCTAAATATTAGGTACTAACTACCCGTGCACAAATATATTGATCCCATAACAAGTTACTTGACACTGATTTTTACGAAGAGTTTACTAAAATTCCAAGCAATATCATAATATATGATACCGCAGCTTTAATTTATACTTGTGTCCGGCTCAACAGAGTCCGAAAAGGTGTACCGTGTCAAACAGCAACATATCCTTGCTTGAAAGTACTGCTCCACATGAAAACCGGGCTTTCATCGACCGACATCCCGTGGTGGATCAGTGCCGATCCGTATGGCAAGAATTTAACCTGCGCATCCCTCAAATAGCATTCTATCCTGACACGGTCATTCCACATTCCCGCTACTTTCGCGAAGTATTTTCCGTCGTCGATAATAATGACATTGATGCAGTTTTACTTACGAACGAAAGACAATCATTCGGTCTGGAAAGATTTCGAAGCGCAAGAGATCTGTTTCTTGTTCCGGTGGTGAACATTTCCGGCAAACCAAGCGTAGTTGCTGACGTGGATTTTAGCCTGAAGGATCCCAAATCATGGGTTGAGACTGCAAGCTGCATTAGAAAATTTCGCGACCGCCGCGCGCGCTTATCAAGCAGATTTCTGTCGCCCACCGCACCCGCCGTAAGAATGATGGCTTATTTGTTCGTTTCCGGAGAAGATCTAACCCCGGTCAGACAGCCCAATTCGCCGTACTATTACGCATATAAGGGTTTTTCTAATACAGCTTCTGCAACCATGGTCGCGGAGGCACTCGCCAACAAAGGATGGCTTGAGCGCAGTTTTTTCGAGAGATACTATAAATGCGCCGGTTGCCAATCCCACCGATTGACTGTCAGGGAAGAATGCCCTGCCTGTCGATCGCCACAACTAGCAGAAGCAGATCTGATCCACCACTATAGCTGCGCCCAACTAAGTCCTGAGGCAGAATTCCGCCGCGGAACGGCGCTTATATGTCCCAAATGTAGCAAGCAATTACGCCACTATGGCAAGGATTATGACAAGCCGGGACAGATTCAGGTGTGCGCCCGGTGCAAGAACACGACTTCCGAGCCCGTCATTGGTTTTCTGTGCCAGGATTGCGGGATGCATGTCACCGGCGATGCGGTCAGCGTAGCGGATGTATTTTCCTATTCTTTGTCCAACCAATCCACTGCCCTGCTTTCCAACGATGGCGAAGACATCAATCGATTTCCGATTGCTCAACTTCGTTATCTTCCGGAAGAGCTGCAAAAGAAGATTGCGCAGCTTTCTTCCTTAACCGGCGCAGCATCGGATTTCACGCTGGCTGAGGTTCAATATGATTGCCGTGACCATGTGCTCAAAACGCGAGGTGAAAGCGACTTCATTGCGATGCGGAAACTACTTGCAGATAATCTTCAAGGCATTCTTGGCGAAGTGGCATCGGTATATTCGTCCCGCGAGCGGGAGTACGTCCTCTTTTTCGGATGCGACGAATCCGGTTTTACAGCCTATTTGAAAGAGGCGCTTGACCATGCCGAGTCTGTTCTTTCCGATAAACTGAACCCCACCCTGCTCGTTTTGTGGGGCACACGCGAAAAAGCACTGTCGTGACCGATCTTGAAATCGGCGTGTCATTTCTCCTGGCCCAAACTGGCTCGAGTTTGGTTACCGTCTTCTGGTACACGCTCATATTCGACGTTCCCCGATATGTAGTGCCCTTTGCAATAGCTGCCATGAGCTTGCGGCATCAGGAGAGTGATAACAGAGACAGGTCTCTATCCCGATCGACCAGCGTCAGCGTCGTCCTTATTGGCCACAACGAAGCTGACTCAATCGGCGCCTGCGTCAATTCCTTGATGGAGCAGTCATTTCTTGATTTCGACATCATTATAGTCAGCGACGGTTCAACAGACGGAATGAACAAAGTCGCCAGTAAAATGGTTCAAAAGGGTTTGGGATCTTGTATTCTTTCTACCGGAATTCGCGGGGGTAAAGCAAGCGGGACCAATTTGGCATGCTCCATAGCCCATGGGGACATTATTATTAACATCGATTGCGATTGTTCATTTGACCGTTTTGCAATTGAGCGCCTGTTGGAGCCGTTTGCCGACGAACGGATCGGAGCAGCGTGCGGAGACATTGCGCCACGTAACGGCGGTGTCAGTCTTGTTTCACAGTTTCAGGAAATAGAATATCTGGAGTCAATTTCGGTTGGAAAGCGGTTCAGCGCAGCAATTGGTCAAATAACCTGCGCATCCGGCGCTTTCAGCGCTTTTCGCAGAACAGCTCTTGATGAAATCGGCGGCCTTGACGTCGGCGGCGGCGAAGATCTCGATGTCACGCTGCGGCTTCGTCGGGCTGGATGGCACATCGGATATGTGCCAAATGCCGTGTGCTATACAGATGTGCCGGCAACTTTTTACGCCTACATCAGGCAGCGGCTGCGTTGGGAGCGTGACGCAGTATGGATCCGGTTTAGAAAGCACCGTCGGCTGCTTAATCCGTTTGACCGCAAGTTCAAATGGGCCGAAGCGTTTCATCAATGGGATTTTCTGGTATTCGGCGTGGCTGGCACGGTCATTTTCCCGATCTATTTATCGTGGCTGGCAATCAACTTCGGTGCACTTGCCATTCCGATTCTCGTCGCGATGCAAATCGCCTTGCTTGTTCTGGACGCCTTCATGCTTGCTCTGGCGTGCTGGACAACGGGGCGCGCAAGGTTCTGGCGCAATCTTCTGTTCCTTCCTGGTTACTCCATCTTCATGTCCTACGGCATGCGTTCGGTGCGCTTGCTGGCTTATATCGATGAGTGGTTTTTTCGAGGTTCACATCGCGATAACTACACGCCGGAAAAAGTGCGCCATGAGCGTGCGTGGTAAGGTGACACAATGAAGTACATTCGCAAACGCCCGCGCATTGACAATCTCGATCGGCAACAACGAAAGGGATCCGGCCGCCTGAGCAGATTTGTCTATCTCTTGATGTTGGCAACACTGGTGCTAACGCTCGCGAACTACCTTGTCGGCGGCATGTTTATCTTGTCGGCCGACGGCATCGTACTGGCAGAGCGCTACATTGTATCTGCCAGCTATCCTGCCACAGTGGACAAGGTGTTGGTGAGTGAGGGCGATAGTGTGACGCAGGGAACCCCTCTTCTTCAGCTCACCTCATTCGACATGGTGAAAGAGATCGCAGAGCTCTCGGTACGCACAAGTGAACTCGCAGTGCGAGAGGGAGAACTTCGAGGGAAGGCAGCCAAGAACAAATCACTATTGCCTTTGGCAGAGCGGTCAGCACATGAAAGCAACGATGCAATCTTGCGGCTCGATCGGGTATCGACGCGAGGACTTGTGCTTGCAAATCGAAGGGATGAAGCCTTGACGGCCAACTACAACGCCGCAGAACGCTATGCTCAACTTCAAGCGGAGTTACAGGTCACTGCAAACGAACTCCAAGTGGTTGGTGAGTCACGACAGGTTGCGTCCAACGCAGTTCACAAGATGAAAACAATCTATGGAGACGGCAAGGTAACGGCAGCAGTTTCGGGTGTAGTGGGTTCAAAAGTTCCTGTTCCGGGCCAGGTCGTCCGTCTGGGCGATGAAATGCTGCAAATCAATGGTGGGAAGGCTTACCTGTTTGCTTATTTGCCAGATGAGTATCTCTTTCCTGTTACCAAGGGCATGAGGCTTCAGGTAAGTGGCGGCAGCGAGCGGTCGATAGGAACTGTTGAAAAAGTATTGCCGATTGCCGACGCTCTACCGGCAGAGTTTCAAAATTTATTGCGCCCACGCGATCGATCTCGGCTGATCCGGATTGCGCTATCTGAAAACCATCCCTTTGCAGTAACCCAGAAGGTCGTCATCAAAGGATGCATGTTCGGTTGGTGTTGGGTTCGCTAATTGCAGATATGCATAAGCCCATTTGTTTCTCGAACAATGAGACAATCCACGCCGAAGACAGCAACATGAATGTTATCATTCAGACGAAGCTGTCCAACAAAGCGGTTTGGTTGCCATTCACAAACGGAATGGGCGCTATAAAACAAATTTGCTCTAGCGGACTTCCTTAACGTAGATGTCGGCTTCAATCGCCGCCTCAACAAAGATAAGTCTCGCTGCTTCCACCGAAGCAATCCCCGTTTGGGCTTCGTAGCATAGGACACGGGCCTCCATATAAAGAGAGGCTTTCTTCTTCGGCCACCCGGACAGTAAAAACGATGCAGCATCACGTATGGATGCAATCGTCTCATTTCTGCCAAAGTGATTACTTTCCACAATTACCGGCTGAAAGGTAAGATTTGTCATTATGCCCCTGCCAATGCTATGCGCGCTATCGTCGAACGACGCGGCTCATGATTTTTATTTAATAATTAATTAATATCTTGGTCCCCGTGACTCCGGCGTGACATTGTCAAATGCGCACTTGCGTTGACGGAACTGGCAATTCTCAAATCAAGCTGCTTTCCAAAATTGCAGCGTCTTCCCGACGATCGCTTCTGGTGCATCCTCCTGCACCAGGTGCTTTGCATTCGGCACTGGCGTTAATGATACATTCATGCGGCGCGCCAGCTCATGTCCGTCGGCAATCGGAATCCATTCATCTTCCTCGCCCCATATTATTATTGCCGGACAGCGCATTTCTGCGAAGCGCCATTCTATTTCCTCGCTGTATTTATCATCCATCTGGGCGACCTGCCGCCAGAATGCTTTCTGGCCATTGTCCCCAAGCCATGGCGCCAGATAGAGCTGCATCTCGTCCTCACGCAAAGTATTGACGACAGCGGTGCCGATATAGGCTCGCAGCATTGCTTCGTGCAGATATGCTGGCAGTCCGGCAAATATCTGCTCATGCGCCTTGGCAGCCTGCACCAGGGGCGAGCCCTGAGGGCTTATCGCAACTGGATCGATCAGAACGAGCGATCGATAATTTAATCCATTCAATAGCTGCGCGCGCAAGGCCGTCGAGCCACCGAAGTCATGGGCAACGATATCGGGTAAATCAATGCCCCAATGATGACGAAGAGCGGCAAACAACTCATTTTGCAGCCGCGTGATACGTCGGCATCAGGTTTGTCGGAATGGCCGTAGCCGAGCATGTCGAAGTAAAATATACGCCGTTCATTGGCGAGCCATGGTACGATGCGACGCCACACAACCGAAGAAAACGGTGTGCCGTGAAGGACTACCGCTGGAGGACCGTTTCCGAGCACACCCCAAGCAATGGAATGTCCATAAAAGTTAAATCGTTCTGGTAATCGCCAATCACTGACAGACATTTTCTAATCCCGTATTCGGACTGCGTTTCATAAACGTAGCGGGCAACAGCAAGTTCCGTGTATAGTCCGTTCCGGTGTCTAATGAGCCCTCGAGCATAGATGTAAAAGCAAGAATTTGCATAAAATTGACACGATAGTTCGAGCGGAACATTAAATCCTGTTGATTAGAGTAGGCTCCAGAATAAGAACATTGGAGGCTACCTAATGATATTTTCCATGACTCGCCAGAATACTCTAAAATGGGTAGTGGCAACAGCAATCGGGCTGACAGTTTCTGTTCTCAGCCTAAATGCACAAGCCGGAGAAATCCGCAAACCAAAAGAAGAAACCCGGACAGTTTATCTCGTCAAATATCGGGTTAACAACGAAGTACGTTATGCGAAGAAGCCTATTGGCAAAATCATAAAGGTATCTGCTTCGCGATATATGAACAGCAATCCGTATGTGTGTACACCAAGCGGCTTTGGACAAAAGTCGCGCTGCTACAATCCAGGTGTTTTCAAGCGACCAGACGCATAAGCGGACTTTGCAACAGGGCAGTCGCGCCTAGAGCCTTTCTTGTTTAAATAGAAGCAACAAAGGCTCAAAGCATGCGCGCAGCAAGATATTTATTGTCAGCGAATGCCCTTGAGACGAAACACTTCCTTGCTCACCCGATCGCCTTCGACCAGTTTGAGCGCTTCATCGCCTTCTTGAGCGGGATTGTGCCGGAATACATACCAACTGCCGCCCAGATTTGGCTTTTGATAGATGACGCCATCCTTTTCCCGATGCAGGAAACATGTGACAGCACCACTTCCTCCCTCTTTACTGGACCACAGAGCCCGCAGGCAGAGTTTTCCTCCGTTGGTAGTATACCAACGTCCCTCGCCATAGGACCATGCTGCGCCCTTACGCGACCATGCAGCAAACTTCTTTTGATCATTGGAAAAGAAACCGCCACCGGTTTTCCATTTCCACGTATGCCCGGCATAAAGCTTTTCGAGCGCCGTGGCCTTCATCGGCGACGCTGCAGTGGCAAGTTTTGCCGTCGCGTCGTCAGTTTCTGCTTTGGATGCAGCGCCGGCATTGCCTGCCAGCAATAGAACGGAAAACGCCGAACTTACGATAATTGAACGGATCGGATACATTTTATTTTCCTGACTAACAGATCGGATCCCGCGAGAGTCTTAAGGCTCCCTCATAGGAATCGCATGAACACAAAGGTGGAAGCGGATCGCCGACAGATAAAATCGTCGAACCGCCATGTGACCGTCGGCGATCAATCCAACGGATGGTTGGCGACGCGCCAATCAGGCCGACCAACATTTCTCGGCCAATTGTAGACTTCACGATCATTGAAGTAGACAACTGCTGTCATGGCAGGAAACTCAGCATGCGGCTTGTTTGCTTCCGCAGCCCAATTGCGAACATACTCGTCATCGCCTTCATAGCCTAACTCCGCGATAGCGATTGGTTTGCCTAATGCTGCCACACGAGCATATCCAGGGCCTGTACGCTCAACAAATGTTGTATCGTGACCGACTTCCAGTTTGTCATAGGGCTGATATCCAAAGACGGACAGACCAATAATGTCGACATATTCATCGCCCGGATAGTAGGCTTCCAAACCTTCCTCTCCTTTCGGCGACCACATATATTTGGCTGACGGGAGTTCTTTTCGGCATACATTGTTTACATGTCTGTATGCCTTTACATAACCATCAGGCTTCCAGAAGGCCCAAGTAAACTGTCCGTCATTATCCTCCATTTCCTGCGCCCAACGAATGGTAACAGGGCTTTTCAATTTCGCTGCAGCTGAGCAGACCGCAGACATGTTTGAGTCATACCGTCCAGCGAGAATCCCGCTAAGCAAATCCTCCGGGCTGACGCGCCAGTCGCGTGCCCACGACCAAGGCTCGACAGTGATTAGCAGCGACCTTCCCCGCTCACGCGCATAAGTGTCTGCGGCACTGAGCGTCGCAAGATCCACGTCCTCCCAAGGAAGAAACAGGTGTTCGATCTTGGAGTTGGTATCATTGGTAAAGTCTCCATGAGGATCATACGCACCTGGCGTCACAGCATCAGCCGCGATGACGGGCCGTTTGTCGTGAAACGGATTGCGGCTATCGATACTTGCTCCTGAGACCCCGCTGGCAGCATAAACGCCACCGGAAACGCACGCACCGCACAACAAAGCTGCGGTTAATTTAAAGAGATGTTTCATCTCCCCCTCCTTTTCTTATTGTTTGGATAATTGTTCCGCGCCAAGCGCGGTTTTAATGCTGTCACGTTTTTGAGAAACGAGATCGGCGGAAATCAGCTTACTCGCTTCATCGTTTTCGCGGGCTTCGGTGTGCCTGAATACATACCATTCACCATCTGGCTCGCGCTTCTGGTAGATTGTTCCATTGCCGACACGATGTGAAAAACAGGACTTGGCCGGAAACGAGCCCTGTTTGGAATGCCATGTTGCGTTGAAACACAACAGGCCTGTCTCAGAGATAACCCAACGCCCTTCAGCCCAGGATTCGCCTTTTTCACCATCGGCCCATGCACTGAATTGCCGTCCTGCATCGGTCATATGACCGGCGCCGTCGTCCCACTGCCAGCTCTTGTTTTTATAAAGATTGTAGATTTCGAAAGCCATCATGGGGCGAGTTCCCGGCTGTTCAGACGCTCGCGCTGCAGTCGCTGGCGTGGACACCCAAGTCAAGGCGCAGACAATTGCTGTTATTGTGCGAAAGCCTGTCCGAATCTTTCCAGTTCTAGCGATTGTCATTGGAAACTCCTGCTATCTCGAGATGAGGCTTTTCCGCTTTGCGTCCTTTATGAATCGCGGCGGAAGTATTTTTATCAAATCGAGCTGTCGTCGATCGACCGATGGCTGATACACGAAACCCAATTTGCTCAGCGACGCCCTGTTCAAAAGCATTTCTGAGGTCGATCAATACTGCCTGACGCATTGTCTGCTTCAGACGTGCAAGATCAATTTTGCGGATGCTATCCCATTCCGTAATGACGACGACCGCATCGGCGTTGTGTGCGCATTCATAGGCATCGTCAAAAAACTCGACATCTGAGAGGATGCGACTGGCATTTTCCATACCCACAGGATCATGGGCGCGAATAACAGCGCCAAAACGTTGCAGGGTTTCGATAAGTGGAACCGAAGGTGCGTCACGCATGTCATCGGTATCAGGTTTGAAAGTAAGACCTAGAACCGCTATCGTCCGGCCTTCGACATCACCGTCCAGAGCATCAACAACCTTCAAGGCCATGCGACGTTTGCGCGCCTCATTGGCGGTGACCGTTTCTTCAACAATGCGGACAGCCACACCATAGTCTTGGGCTGTACGTAAAAGCGCCATTGTATCTTTTGGAAAACAAGAACCGCCATAGCCAGGCCCTGCATTGAGGAAGCTTGTTCCAATGCGCTTATCGAGGCCCATGCCTAGCGCCAATTCACTGACATTACTGCCAACCTGCTCGCAAAGATCAGCAAGTTCATTGATGAAGGTGATTTTTGTCGCAAGAAACGCGTTGGCGGCATATTTGATCAGTTCCGAAGTCCGGCGCTGGGTGACCACGATGGGCGTCTTGCGTGCTTCGAGCGGCGCACTATAAAGTTCCATGAGGACCTTGCGGCCACGCTCATCTTCGACTCCGATCACGACACGGTCTGGCTCGAGAAAGTCACGGATAGCGACGCCCTCACGCAAGAATTCAGGATTGGACGCAACTGAGAAAGTACCGGTTTTGCGCACCGACTCAATGATCTTTTGCACAACATCCCCGGTTCCCACCGGGACCGTTGATTTGACGACCACGACAGCATCGTCATCAATGAGTGGCGCCAGTTCCCGAGCGGCCATGTAAACGAAGGACAGATCGGCATCCCCGTGGCCAGCGCGCGGCGGTGTGCCCACTGCAATGAAAATAATCGATGCCCCCGCCAACGCTTCCGCTAGATTACACGTAAATCTTAACCGGCCCGCCGCTGAATTGCGTTCCACCAACTCGTCCAGACCCGGCTCGTAAATCGGTACGATTCCGCGTTCCAAATTGTTTATTTTCTGTGCGTTCTTATCGACGCATACCACCTCGTGGCCCCAGGCGGCGAAGCAAGTCCCGCTGACCAATCCAACGTAGCCTGTTCCTATGACTGCGATTTTCATGTGTTGACTGCCTTTACTGTTGTTTCAAGTTGTTGCGGTCGTTGGTGCGCCAACGCGGATTGAATATGGTCTTGTGAACATCGCGTCCGCCGACACCTGCGCCGGCAACGGCAAAGCGGTCATCAAATAGAGAGAAGCTTTGGGTTCCCCATGCGAGCGCCTCAACGCCATCGCGGCCCCGTTCAATGGTTGCAAAGCTTGGCAGAGCCAGAAGAGCAAGAAGGCTTGCCGCAACCGCCGGGCGATAAACTCGCGTACGGTAACGGACGGTGTTCTCCCGCGCATGCTGCAAAACGATAACAAACAGGAGCAACGCATAAATCACGGCGTTGATGATGGCGAACACATAGAAGCCACGGCTGCTGTCACTTGCATCTGGGATGAGTATTACTGGCAAGATGGAGAGAACCGCCAAGAACCCATAAGGAGCCAGAACACGGAATGGCAGTGGATCGACTTCGGAAGCTCCCTTCGGCGTGACGCGGAAATCCACGAATGAGCCGGTTGACCAATCCCGAAGTGCCGCCAGGGTTCCAGCGAGCGCCCATGGCCAGCGCGCAAACAAGAACAAGGTCATTTCCATGCTCAGTATTTTTGCATCATACGAGCGGAACGTGCCAGACGCGCGCCAGCGATAAGCCAGAACAATCAGCATGATCGCCTGAGGCAGAAAATGGTCCAGGAAGGCAGGATAGGTGACTGCAACGAAGCTGTCTCCTACCATCAGCGCAATGATCGGCAAGACAAACATTAACGCCATGAAAAGGGAAAATAGCGGATACCAGAACTGCGAGAACAAAAACTGGAACTTCAATCGCGGCGGTAACTTGCCAACCAATTTTGGTGAATACTGGAGCAGAATCATCATGAGACTGCGCGACCACTGAAACTCCTGCGTGATGAGATCGGCAAAGGTTCGCGGCCCGTCACCATGTGCAATAGCGTCAAGTGCATGCACGCCGCGCCAGCCATAGGCATTCATCATCAGTGTGGTCGAGTGATCCTCTGCCAATTCCGGTCCAAGACCGCCAATTTCTTTAAGCGCCGCCGTGCGCACCGCATAGTGCGAACCGATGCAAAGCGGAGCCAAACCATTATTGTAACCAGCCTGCAATGATCCGTGCATGCTGGCTTCAGCATAAAGTCGGCCGCGCGCTGACCAGCTCTCACGCGCATTGCGATCGCAAATGCTGGGCGCTGAAACATAGCCTACAGCCTCATCGGCAAAGGGGCGCAGCATGTGGAACAGATAGTCTGCCTCGGGTACGTGATCCGCATCGAGTTGCACTACGAAATCGTAAAAATCATAACCGTAATGGTCGTAAAAGAAAGCGAGATTACCTTCTTTGCAGCGCGTGCGTCGCGGCCAAGTTTGGCGATGGTAGTCCTCGCGTCCCTTACGTGTGGAAACAAAAACACCATGTTTTTCGCACCAAGCGAGAGTTGCAGGAGATGGATCCTCATCGGCAAGCCATGTGTCATGCGGAACATCTTGAGCCAGCATGGCGCACAAAGTCTCGGCCACAATTTCAAAGGGTTCCGACGGCGCCTTTGTCACCACCATAGCGATGCGGCTTAGCGCCGGTAGCTTCAACGGACCATTGGGACGACGTGCCCGAAAAAACAGAACGATGAAGTAAGCAGGCAGTAATGTTACCCAGGCCAGAATGGCCGTAACCAGAATTGAGCCTGCAAGATTTACATGATTGGCAGGATCAAACCACCAGTACCAAAAATAAAAAAGCGCCGCAGCCCACAACAGTGACCCGAACAAATATTCCACCCGCCGCCAGCCGGTAAAAACAGGAACCATCAAAGGCTCGTCTGGGGCAGCCTCAAATATTGTCCGATGGGCTTTCATGCCAGCACCTTCAAGCCGAAGAAGGGCGCTGCGGTGCGGATGATCGTATCAAGATCGGAGTAAAACGTCTGAAAACCAAGCTTTTCTGCTGCAAGCGCTGGGTCAGCATAAAGAGCCGGAGGATCGCCAGCACGACGAGCACGCATTTCAACCGGTACGTTGCGTCCCGTCAGACGCTTGATTGCATCGAGAATATCCTTGATTGACGTTCCGTGCCCGGTGCCAAGATTGATAGCGAGATTGCTGCCGCCATTGACGAGATGTTCGACTGCCAGCACATGCGCGCGCGCCAGGTCGGAGACATGGATGTAATCACGAATGCAGGTGCCGTCAGGCGTGTCATAATCACTACCAAAGACTTCCAAAAAGTCGATACTGCCCGCTGCAGCCATCATGGCTCGCGGAATGAGATGCGTTTCCGGATCATGTTTCTCGCCGATTTCGCCGTCGATGTCCGCTCCGGAGGCATTGAAATAACGCAGCGCCACATATTGCAGGTCATAGGCAGCCGAATAATCGGCGAGCATTTGCTCCACAATCAGCTTGGTTCGGCCATAAGGATTTATGGGGTGTTGCACCTCGGCTTCACGAATGGGCAATTGATCGGGGATACCATAGGTTGCACAGCTCGACGAAAAGATGACATTGCGTGCACCTGCGAGACGGCAAGCATCCAGAAGCGACTGCGTTCCACTAACATTATTGCGATAATATTTAGCCGGATTTTCGACGGATTCACCGACATAGGCAGAGGCGGCGAAATGAATTACGGCGATCGGGTCGTGATCTTCGATAACGTCGGTAAGCTGCTGCGTGTCGAGAATGTCACCTTCTATGAAGGTGCCCCAACGTACGGATGCAAGATGCCCTGTCGAGAGATTGTCATAAACCACAGGGTTGTAACCCTGCCTCGACAGCAGCTTGGCGGTATGACTTCCAATAAAGCCTGCTCCGCCAACGACGATGACGTTCTTTGCGTTCATCATGCCACCTCTGCAAGTTCCCCATTGGGTCTGACGAGCTGGCGTTCGAAATAGGTTATTGTCGATTTCAGACCTTCCGTCAGCGCAATTTTCGGCGCCCACCCGAGGTCCCGCTCCGCCAACGTAATATCAGGACGACGTTGGCGAGGATCGTCTGTAGGAAGAGGGTGATAGACGATTTTGGATGAGGAGCCTGTCATCGCGACAATCTGCTCGGCCAATTCACGCACGGTGAATTCACCAGGATTACCAATATTAACCGGCGTATGAATGGCGCGAGGGCTATACATCAACCGGCTAAAGCCATCAATGAGATCGTCAACGTAACAGAAGGAACGGGTCTGAGATCCGTCACCATATACGGTTATATCTTTACCCCGAAGCGCCTGTGTGATGAAATTTGATACGACTCGTCCGTCATCGGGACGCATGCGTGGTCCGTAGGTATTGAAAATGCGCACGATACGGATGTCGACGCCATGTTGTTTATGGAAGTCGTAAAAAAGGGTTTCGGCACAACGCTTGCCTTCATCATAACAGGAGCGCGGGCCGAAAGAATTGACATTGCCCCAATAGCTCTCTGGCTGTGGGTGCACATGCGGGTCGCCATACACTTCTGAAGTAGAAGCCTGAAAAATCCGGGCCTGATAACGAGCGGCGAGTTGGAGAAGATTCAGTGAACCAATCACATTGGTCTTCATCGTATGGATTGGATCTGCTTGATAGTGCGGCGGTGACGCCGGACAAGCGAGATTGTATATTTCGTCGACCGGAAGATCGATCGGATCAATGATGTCGTGGCGCACATAGCTGAATGTGTCAAAGCGCAGCAGATGACGGATGTTTTCCAGTCGTCCTGTAGAGAAATTATCGACACAGACTACCGTCCGGCCTTCCCTCAGCAAAAAGTCACAAAGGTGAGATCCCAGAAACCCAGCACCGCCAGCGACAAGAACCCGCGCTTTTGAGGCACGATCAGAAGGAAAGTTTGATGAATTGAACACGATACCCACAGAGCTCTCCCAACATTTGCGGCGGATAGCTTTAATTATCGTGCAGGCCCCCTCCTATCGATATCGAGGAATCCGGAAACTATTCAATACGTCCATATTTGCATGTGCTGCGGGCATTAAGCATGAATTAGATTGCCAACGGATGTGGCGACGCGCGCGCATACAAAGGCTGCCAAGCCTTGCGGGAATACTTGTTCATTCCTGGTTCAGGATTTGGCGGGCATCAAAAAGGCAATCGATTGACTTGGTGCGGAGGAATTCACATGTGCTACATGAAAGAGAAAGTTCTCTATGTAAAATTCCTAAAGCGGCAACTTAAATCTATGAACAACTCAAAGTAAAATGACAGCGGAACATGCGACAACTAGATTTCCTGATCCTTTCACTTGGTGTTTTTGAGTTTGTTTACTGTCTGCGTGATAGGGATGGCGTGTGAAGCGATCTTTCAAGATGACGAACCCTGCAGATTTGGCAGACGAGCTGAGACACCTACGCAATATCTACCATCGTAGTGATAGGTGGCGGCGTTCGAACTTCGCGTCTCGGCTGGGAGGCAGTAATGTCTGACAATGGTGATAATTCCCAACCAAAGCAGACGTCGATGGAACGACGTCGTTGGCCACGCGTGACGGAAGATCCCGTCGGCGAAGATGACTTGAAAACGCCTGCGTTGCTTCCATTGCGTTTTGAGACGGAAAAATTAACGGCACGCGAGCAATTTCCTGCCTGGCAGGAATATATGGCCCCGCTGGCCGATACGCGTCTGCCGGATGATGTTGATCTAGCAGACGGGTTTGTCGCTCGACAAATTGTGTGGAATTTGGGCGGCATGTTGTTCCTGCAGCAAACTGCACCAGCTTTCAGTTATGAACGCTCGCCGGATACGGTACGATTCAGTTCAATTGACCATTGGCAGATCACACTCCTTCGTGCCGGTCGCACCTGGACCGGCGTTAATGGACGGGTTGCACAAAATGAACCGGGAATGATTGAAATACGGTCACTCGGCCATCCGTTCGGCGGGCGTGCGTTGGCAACGGATTCGCTCAGTCTGATCATTCCGGTCGACGTATTTGCCGTTCGAGGAGGCCTGACGACGGCGAGGAACAACATCGTTTTGGGTGGACATCGAGCCAGACTCTTGATTGATCATATGTTGAGTGTCGAAGCCAATCTCGATCGTTTCACTTATGACGACCTCCCGGGTGTCAAGGAGCGCCTCCAAGAGATGGTGTTTGATGCAATCACTCCTTTGGTAGACCATGGTGGCGTCAGCGATCAGATTTCGCAAATTGGATTAATAACGCGAGCCAGACGCTTCATTTTGAACAATCTTGCGTCGCCTGAATTGACGCCGGATGCTCTTGGACGGGAACTGGCGATCTCGAGAACACGGCTTTACGAACTTTTCGAAATGTCCGGCGGCGTTGCGAACTATATTCGGCGGCGACGCCTGTCTGCAGCACATGCCATGTTGGCGGATCCCACAGATACAAGAAAAATCGCCGAAATTGGTTTGGCAATCGGCTTTGATTCAGCTGCGAACTTCAGTCGCGCCTTTACGCAGCAATTTGGCTATAGCCCTAGCAATATACACAAGCGAGCGTCAATGGACCCCACGCGCCCGGTTTGGCAACCGGACAAGCAGCCAGAGATCACATTCGAAAGTCTGTTGCGAACACTCGGGCTGTCATGAACGGGACCGGCCGACCTGCAGCACGACAGCAACCTTATAAATCTGCAATTGCTGGAGATTGCCGATCCAATGATTCCTCACCGCCCATAATGGAACCATGCTCGCGTTCACCACTTCTATATTCTAGCGAATATTTTTGGAGCGTAGGATGGACACCGGCAATCTTCAAATACAAGGCATATGCCTTGCGATAGCTTCCCTTAATAAACTGCTTATTGCCAAGGGCGTTCTTTCAGCCGGAGAAATTGAAAATGCTCTTCAGGCTGCAGAAGTTGCAGCCTCCAGCGACGAGCGTTTTTTTGAGAGCCTCACGCCTCCCCAGCGCGATGCAGTCACTTTCCCAATTCGGTTTCTTCAAGAAGCCAATCAACGCGGTGACGATCTGTCTTTCAGCGCCCTTGCCAAAGCAGTGGGCGAAAACAAGAAGCCGTATAACGATCAAATCTAATTTCCAAGAGGAAGCGATGCAAAACGACCCAACAGTACCGATACCAAATCTCGTCGACATTACCGCCCGCTCGGAGACGCCTCTCACCGACGAAGTACTTGGCAAAGTCGATGAGTCTCTCACTGATCGCCGCGGCGCAGATACTGAACTTGGGTTTCGCCTGACAGCTCTGAAACATGAGATCGAGCGCTTAAAGGAATCGGCAATGCTTCCATCGTCCGGCGCCAGAGATATTGTGGTTGATTCACCGTCATTGGCACAGGAAGAACTCAGGAGCCGTATTCGAGCTAACCCTCTGCCATACATGGCTTATGCTGCAGGCGCGGCTTTTCTTTTAGGCAGATACTTATCACGCTGATGGAATCGTCTTGAGCAAAACCACAGGGGAATATGCATGGTAAAGATTATGGAAACTATCGTCAGGCAAAGCGCGGAGCATCGTAATCAAAGGACCGTGGGATTTATCACCGATGATGCAAATCACGTCGAGGTAGGTTTGGAACACCCCAGCGATCTGGTCGATAGCGAGATTATCGCACGAGCAAGACAGTTGCTGGTGCAGTACTCACGCCTGATGACAGCAGCACCGTCACATATTGGAGAAGCCGAACAACCAGCAGGTCCAGTCCCACCCGCGGATCCTCTCCTGAAAGACTATCGGCCAGATGGTGAACTGGTTCCTGTTCCGCTGGAAGGAATGATCGAGCCGGGTTCACGTGATAACGACAATGAGGAGGCCGAAATGCAAATTCTAGGTACATTGGTAACGCCAGATGCAACGGAAGGGCTTACACGGATAGAATTCCTTGGCGAAGGCAGAGAATCTGTCGTTGTTACAGTTAAGGGCACGCAGGGCGATGATGGTGATGCACTCATCGCAAGGGCCAAGGCGATGCTGGTACAAATCGCAGCATTCGGAGAAACCGCCGAACCCGCACCACAAGGCAGACGTACAGCTGGACGGGCAGAGGATGCCGACACGCTGAATGAACAGTTGGATGAGGGACTGGAGCAAAGTTTTCCCGGGAGCGATCCGATCTCTGTCACCAATACATCCATTCCGGGGCAACCCAAGCCCGCGTGAAAGCTGGAATGCAAGCCGTCAGTGCTGTCACCCGTCGCTGTCGGCGAACCGGACTGTCTATCGCGAACTGGTGCCGCCCTTCGTTGCCACGATGGCGTAGCGATGTTGCGTGATACGCGCCACGCCTTTCCAGAAGCCAAGATGCTTGGCCTGGGCGCGAAATATCCGGCGCAGATTGCTGTCAATCTGAACCGATTCGAAGCCAGCTTCGACCAATAGCTCGGCAACTGCGCCAGCCCGTGCACCCTTTGAGAAATGAACGCGCGAAAGAATGTGCCGGTGGGTTTCAATAAGCTGGGGTGACATTTTCGCAGTTTCTGCAGAAGCAAAGCCCAGTCGCTGGAAGAATGTGGAGAGCTTCGTCACGATCTGTTCCTTGAGGCTGACGTTTACGAAATCGCCATCAACGATTAGGAGCTGACCGCCCGGTTTGAGGATTCGGTACCATTCTGCAAATGCAGCTGGCGGGTCAACCAATGTCCAAACCAGATGACGATTTGTAATGACATCGTAATGGCTGTCCGGCTCCATGGTATTTTCTGCATCGCCCAATCTGAATGTTATGTCCCGTCCCCTGCTCGCAGCTTTTGAACGGGCACGTTTGAGCATCGGCTCGGCCCAATCCATACCGGTTACCGAGAAGCCGAGATCGTCAAGCAGATGGGATACGACTGCAGTTCCACATGCAAGATCCAAAGCCGCTCGACCTTCACCGCGCCCCAGATGCCGGGAAATCAGATCATGCCATGCGGCCCGTTCTTTTTCCGAAAATATCTCGTGACCGGGCGACAAATCGAAGGTTGATGCACGCTCCGACCAGTATGCTTTGATTTCGTCCCGCAGATTATAGTTTGTTCCATCGACAAGGCCGTTTGCCATCTGTGTCCCGTACTGCATCAAGTGCTAATGTTGCGAATGGCGCATCTTATATGTTGACTTGCGAAGTCATAAAATAATAGAACGCCTGAGTTTTCATGGAGTACGGGCGATGCGTTTGTTTGGCAAGGTGGCTTTTGCCGCCATGGGTTGGTCTGTGATTTTGTCGAGCGCGGCGCTCGCAGACAAAATATCGATTAAAGACATTACCGGTCGTAATGTGGAAGTCAATGTTCCTGTCGAGCACGTCATTTTAGGTGAAGGTCGACAGGTATATTTCACGGCAATCCTGGATCGTGACAATCCATTCAAGCGTGTCGTAGGCTGGCGCGACGATTTACCCAAAGCCGATCCCGAGAGTTATTCGGCCTACCTGGAAAAAGATCCTTCAATTGCCAAGATTCCGACTTTCGGCGGCATGAAAGACGGGACATTTGACGTCGAGCAGGCTGTCTCCTTGAAGCCTGACGTCATCATCATGAATGTTGATGCCAAGACCGCCACTGAAGAGGCTGGTTATATTGAAAAGCTTGGCAAGGTGGGAATTCCGATCGTCTATATCGATTTCCGCGAAAAGCCGATGGAAAATACCGAAGCAAGCATCCGTATTATCGGCAAGCTTTTCGGTAAAGAAGATAAGGCCGAAGAGTTCGTCAAATTCCGGGCTGACAACATCGCAAAGGTTACGGATGTGCTGGCAAAGGCCAATGCCCCGAAGCCCTTGGTGTTCATAGAGCGCGCTGGCGGCTATTCGGATGATTGTTGCATGTCGTTCGGCAATGAGAACTTCGGCAAGATGGTTGAAACGGCTGGCGGCATCAACATGGCGAAGGATATTATCCCGGGCACCTTCGGAAACGTCCACCCTGAACAGATTATCGCGTCCAATCCCGATCAGATCATTATTACTGGCGGCAATTGGGAAGGGTATGTACCTGGCGGTAACTGGGTCGGCGTAGGCTACGGTGCCGACGAAAAGGAAGCACGGCGCAAGCTTGATGCCCTGACAAAACGCCCTGCATTCACGGGTGTCAAGGCTGTCAAAGAGGGCAATATTCACGCCATCTGGCATCAATTCTACAATAATCCCTATCAGTTCGTCGCGATTCAGGAAATTGCGAAATGGCTGCATCCAGATCTTTTCGCAGACCTCGACCCAACGGCGACATTCAAGGAGCTGCACACGCGCTTTTTGCCGCTTGATTATAAGTCCGGTTATTTCGTTTCGCTTAAAGACGGGCAATAGATCGGATGGTTGCTATTATCGCCGAGAACCCCGCGCATACGGGGCAGGCAGCATATCGAATGTTGGTTCTACGCCGCACAGTGCTCATTGCTCTGTTGGTCGCAGGCCTATTTCTGAGCGTGTCCGTTGATATGGCTCTTGGGCCTGCGAATTATTCGCTTTCGGAGGTATTGGCGACCCTTTTTAGTCCCTTCGCCGCTACCGACCAGCTTCGTGTGGTTATATGGGACATACGCATGCCGATTGCGCTCATGGCGCTGACGGTGGGTGCCTCGCTTTCCGTGGCTGGCGCACAAATGCAAACAATCCTTGCCAACCCACTTGCCAGCCCCTTTACCTTAGGCATCTCGGCCGCAGCTGGCTTTGGTGCGGCGCTCGCACTAGTCGGAGGGGTCGCCGTGTTTCCGCTGGCGACGCAATTCATGGTGCCGATCAACGCTTTCTTGATGGCTATGCTCGCAGCTTTGTTTATCCATTTTGCCTCTACAATGCGCGGCGTTGCCGTGGAAACAATTGTGCTGCTCGGGATCGCGTTGGTCTTCACATTCAACGCGCTTCTATCACTGCTCGAATATCTTGCCTCCGAACAAGCATTGGCGGCTGTGGTGTTCTGGACGATGGGTAGCCTGACCAAAGCAACCTGGCCCAAAGTCGCGATAACCGCTGCCATCGTAATTGTCGTCATGCCCCTCTTTGCAAGACGTGCCTGGGCGCTGACGGCATTGCGTCTGGGAGAAGACAAGGCAGCAAGCCTTGGCATCAATGTGCGTCGCTTGCGTCTGGAAACCATGATGACAGTCAGCCTTCTGGCAGCCATTCCCGTTTCGTTCGTCGGTACCATCGGTTTTATTGGCCTGGTGGGACCTCATATTGCGCGTATGCTGGTCGGTGAAGATCAACGCTTCTTTCTTCCCGCTTCCGCCCTCTGCGGGGCACTTCTCTTGTCGGCAACGTCAGTTGTAAGCAAGACATTGATACCTGGCGCCATGCTGCCGATCGGGGTCATGACAGCTTTGGTCGGCGTGCCGTTTTTCTTCGTGCTCATTTTCACACATCGGAAGAAGTCATGGTAAGCATTGCGCTGGAACAGCTGGGTGCGCAATATGGCAAGCATAAAGTACTTGCCGATGTCACCACCGATGTTTTGAAGGCTGGCAGTATGACCGCTGTTATCGGGCCGAATGCCGCGGGCAAGTCAACGCTATTCAAACGCATTGCCGGTCTTATCTCCGGAGCAGGTCTGGTTCACTTGTCTGATACGGAAAAAGGTTCGGAAACGATCTGCTACATGCCTCAGGATACCGGAGCCAATGCGGTTTTAACTGTCTATGAGTCCATACTACTGGCCGCCAAGCAGGGTTCCGGCTGGAAAGTCCACGACAGGGAACTTCGCGAGATCGACCATATCCTAGCGGCGCTCAAGATCGAAGCGCTCGCCTTCAAGGGTCTTGGCGAACTATCAGGTGGACAGCGTCAGCTTGTTTCGATTGCACAGGCCTTGATCCGCAAACCCGAGGTGTTGCTGATGGATGAGCCCACTTCAGCGCTTGACCTTTTCAGACAGGTCGAAGTTCTTGGTTTCATGAAGAACCTTGCTGCGCAATCGGGGCTCACAGTCATGATCGCGTTACACGATCTCAACCATGCTCTGCGCTATTGCGACCAGACGATCGTGATTGCTGATGGCTCAATGATTGCAAGCGGGCCGACTCATGACGTGATATCGGAAGTACTTCTTCGTGATATCTATCGCGTCGAGGCGCGCATTGAGAACTGTTCCAAGGGAAGGCCTATGGTTATTGTCGATGGGGCCGTGGTTTGACTGCGGAGTAATTTCTGGCCTGTGACGAACTCCAAACTGCGCACAATCGCGCGCAGAACCACGGATGCGAGAGCGGTAGGAGCTTAATTCAGCAGTCTGCTTTCACGAAGTCGCGTTACTGCCAGCTCCACGAAGGCCCTTACCTTTGCTGGAGCCTGGCGCCCCTCGGGATGAAGAACGTGAATGGGCAGCGGCGCTTCCTCATAATCGGCAAGCACAATTTGCAATTTTTCTTCCAATAAGGCTGGGCCAATCTGATAATGGAGCACGCGCGTAAGGCCGAAACCGGCCGCTGCGGTTGTGATGGCCGCCTCGTTTGTATTGGATTGTAACCATGTCTGTATGGTTACCCGTTGATCATTGGCGAAGCGCCACTCCGGCGATGCCCAGGCGCCTGTCGAAGCAATAATGCGATGATCCTTGAGGTCGGCAGGCGTCGACGGAATACCACGCTCCCTGAAATACGCCGGAGCTCCACAAACGACCCGCCGCACCAAACCGACTTTGGTTGCCGAAAAGCCTGAGTCTGGAAGATGGCCAATGCGAACCGCAACGTCGATCCCCTCTTCAACGATGTTGACCGGACGATCGACAAAAAGGATGCGGCCGTTGACCGCCGGATAGCTGCCGAGATACTCGTGCATTATTGGAAGGACATACATCTGACCGAACAGCATCGATGCGGTAACAGCGAGTGTGCCCGACGGTTTCGCATAGGAACCCGCAGCTGCGGCCTCCGCCTCGACTATGTCAGACAAAATTCGGCGGCAATCTTCCAGATAGCGATTTCCCGGCTCTGTCAGTTTTACTGAACGTGTGGTGCGAACAAAGAGTCGTGCACCAATTATATCTTCTAGAGCAGCCACTGCACGCGTTACGGCCGGTGGACTCATGTGCAATTGACGTGCTGATTCAGCAAAACTTTCGGTCTCTGCCACTTTTACAAATATTCGCATTGCCTGCCAACGGTCCACCATCTACCTCGTCCTTCGAGTAATCACGAAGGATCGTGCAAGAACTGACGGTTGGGTACAAGTGTGCTAGGCAGCACATCACTGAAATAATGAAAATGCCACCCGTATGGGCCACCGAGGAGTCTTAAAGCGCGATCTGTAATCCACCAGCGCCTTCATTTCCGACAGATGCCGGATAGGCACTGCATATCAGGACCTCGCCATCGCCTATCGCAGCTTCCGGAGGCTTTTTGTATGCCACGTTTCCTTTGACAAGTTTAGTCACGCAAGTTCCGCAAGTTCCGCTCCGGCAGCTAAATTCGGGAGTCAGACCCCGTGCTTCGGCAAGTTCCAGCAGCGTTCCGCTTTCAGGGAGCCATCGGGTTTCCTTGGCAGATTCAGTAAAAATGACCGGTACGGAGACCGTCGAGGGAGCCAGACTTTCATTTCCGTCTACCCTATCTGCATCCGCTTGTCTGGAGATTGATCCGGGACCGAAGCTCTCGGCAAAAATGCGTTTGTCAGGCACATTCAAGGATCGCAAAGCAGAGTAGGTGTCCTGCATGAAAGCGGACGGCCCGCACAGATAGAAATCGAAATCGTCGAAGGGCAAAACTTTTTTAATCAGCTCTATATTGATGCGCCCCGCTTCATCGAAGTCGACGCCGTGCGTCGCATCTTCGGTCGCTGAAAGGACTTTTACGAGACGAACTGCTCCATTGGCTTCGAACACCAAATCCGCAAGCTCGGCGCCAAACCCTTGCTCGGCCTTTGTGCGAGCGGAATAAATCATCCAGGTTTTGCGCATTCTCTGTTTTCTCCGACCCTCATAAACAAGGTGCCGAAGCATTGCCAACATTGGCGTGATGCCAATACCAGCTGCCAACAACACAACTGGTCGTGGCTCCAGTGGATCAATGGTAAAGCCGCCCGCAGGTGTGCGAGCCTCTATGATAGATCCAACTTTCAATTGATGCAGAACCCCGGATATCCGGCCATCCTTTTTCACACTGATCCGGTACACTCCGTCCGATGGTGCAACCGAAAGCGTATATGTCCTGATAAGAGGGGCGCTTTCTTTATCGATGGATATGCGTACAGGAAGATGCTGGCCCGCGGCGTGAGGAATCAACCCTGCCCCGTCGTTCGGCGAAAGATAAATGGACTTTATAACCGAACTTTCATCGACGATCCGATCTACTCTAAAAGGCCGCCAGGCCTTCGCAAGTTCGGTGGCCCTCTGGCGATTGGCTGCTTGGTGCCAATCACCTGTCATCGTTGAAAAGGGGCTTTCACCATTTCGTCGGGTTGCCCAGCGCAGTGGCAGCGCCTCGCGTCTTCTCACAATGCGTTCGGGGTGAAAATTCCATAATCGTTCAGCGCCCTGAAAGGCGGCAATTTCGGGAGAATCGAGAATGACCTCGGCTCGCCCACTCATCTGCAAAACTTCCCCTGTATCAAAGCTTGCAAACACCAGTCCGGCGCGACCATTCAAGGCAATGTTGCCCAGCGTGTTGAAGAACAGATTGCCGTTAAAATCGGGAATCGTGAGAAGACCATCTGGTCCGATACGAACGAAACCAGGTTTTCCGCCCCGATGCGATACGTCGACCTGGCGATTGGCTTCGACCTGTGCATAAGAGGCAACAAAAAACGTATCCGCCTTCAAGATCAGATCTCTGGCTTCCTCATCAAGCCCGTCAAGCACTTCCGCAGTGGTGTGGAATTCAACGGCTGGATCACGAACGAACTCATAATCCCGATACTGGATATACCGGGGGCAATTCCCGAAACTATGCACAACTTGAAGATCGATTTGCGCGTCAGTGCAGTTGGCGACGATACCATTCAGCCGGTTTCGGCGTCGCGTATGAAGTTCTATGCCCAGAATACCAATGGAATCCCCATCATTCATACCGAAAACGGCCGGATCACCGGGATCGCGGAGGGCAGCAATTTTAAGACTGTGCTCATTTGTGGCGCTCATGAACCCGGGCTTACCTGCCAAAAACGTAGCCCATGGATCACCATTGCCATCTACGGCACCGACAACCACAAAAGGCAGTTGTGGATAAAAATTTCGGTGCTGTTCGATCAAGCGGTCCCGGATGAATCGCCGCCCAATATCTTCCATTTTATCCAAAACACCGACAGCGTTCTGGAGTTTCTTTTCGCCTTCGTGCCATGGCGATACCGCCAGCTCATATACAACTTGGCCGTTGACCGACATGGCTCTCTCCTTTTCCCTCAGGCGGCAAAACCGACGGGCGTTTTGGCAAAATCAACAAAACCGGGAAGCGCTTCAATACGCTGTAGCCAAGCGCGCAAGTTTGGGTATGCAGAAAGGTCAACATTTCCTTCAGGCGCACGGGCAGTGTAGCTGTAGATAGCAACGTCCGCGACCGTAATATGATCGGCAGCCAACCATTTCCTGACAGTTAGTTCCCCTTCGAGAACCTTGTAGAGTGCGTGCGCGCGTCCGATGACTTCTTCAGCATTGAACTTTGCTCCGAATACTGTGATCAGTCGGGCCGCCGCAGGACCGAAGGCAAGTTGCCCAGCTGCAACAGAGAGCCAGCGCTGAACTCTGGCACCGCCAACCGCATCTTCTGGAAACCAGTCGGTTTTGCCAAGCTTCCTGGCGACATAGACCAGAATTGCGTTGGAGTCCGAAATGACCGTTTCACCGTCTACAAGGACAGGGACCTGTCCGAAGCTGTTGAGCTCGAGAAATTCCGGCTTTTTATGTTCGCCTTTTGCCAGGTCAACCTCAATCAACTCAAAGGATTGGCCAAGGAGAGATAGAAAAAGTCGGGCCCGGTGCGCATGGCCGGAAAGGGGATGGAAATAAAGCTTCATGACGATGTCTCCGTTTGTAAAGCGATTCCATACCGACCGCCTTCAACGGGAAAAATGCACGAGCTGTTCAATCAGGAGAAGACGGTTTTAAGGAAAGGCAGTGTTCCACAAAATGGTAGCAATCGGCGAGGTCGTTTTGCCCGGTTGCAAGCCGTGATGACTGTGCTCGATGCAAGCGTCAGCCAAAGAAACCTAGCAATTAGCGATAACACAGCGCCGGAAGTCCTGCCCGCTTGCCGTTGCGTAGGTTTAATAAAATGGCCGCTCGTTAAGCGGCCATTTGGGATTTTTTGACCTAGGCAGCTTTAGCCACGTCGTTGCTGTGCCTGATCTCCGTGCCAAGCACTTTAAGACATTCTCTGATGAAGGCCGCAAGCGCAGTCCATCCTTTAGCGGATACCATTGTACCATCGACATAGGCTTCTGTGGGCGAAAGATCGATATAGGTGCCGCCCGCTAAAGTGACTTCAGGTTCGCAAGCTCCAAGTGCTGCAACCTTCTTGCCACGAACAACGCCATCCACGGCGATTAGTATTTGAACGCCGTGACAGATTGTGAAGATCGGTTTTTGTTTCTCGTGAAAGTGCCGGACAATAGCCTGGACGCGCTTGTCTGTACGGATGTATTCCGGGCCGCGACCGCCAGCGGCGTATACTGCGTGGTATTGGTCAAGCTGCGTTTCGGCCTCTGAAAACGTCTTGTTGATCGTAAAGAAATGTCCAAGCTTTTCGGTGTAAGTCTGGTCGCCCTCGAAATCGTGCAGCGACGTTTTGATGAGGTCGCCTGCCTTCTTGTCTGGACATATGACGTGAACCGTATGCCCGACCGCTTCCATCGCCTGCTGATAAACGAATATTTCGTATTCCTCGGTAAACTCGCCTGTCAGCATAAGTATTTTCTTGCCTGCCATGTCTTGCTCCTCTTATCTCATGCATTGGGACGGCACATGCCGCCCGGTTCATCGTTGTTGGTTAAAACGGAGAATCGGGGAAGTAGTATTCCTTTGCATTCTCTTGTGTGATCAGTGGTGCATCGAGCTTGACGGTCCCGCGAACGGGCGCCTGACCAACGAGATTGGCTATTGTCATATAAATTGCGGTCTTGATCATTGCGGGCGGGTATGGTGTTTCGACCGGAGTCATCGCGTCACCATCCATAACCTTCTTTACAATATCCTTCATGCCATTCCCGCCGAGTGCAAGTTTGATGTCCTTGCGCCCGGATTCCTTCACCGCCTCAAGCACGCCGAGCAGCATGTCGTCATCGTTTGCCCAGACTGCGTCGATTTGAGGATATTTGGCGAGGTAGTCCTGCATCAGCTTGAACGCTTCATCGCTATTCCAGTTTGCATACTGAATATCCAGAACTTTCAGCTCTGTGTCTTTAATGGCGTCATTGAAGCCCTGGATCCGTTCGTCATCAATAACTGTTGGAATTCCGCGAAGAACAACGAGGTTGCCCTTGCCCCCTAGTTTTTCAATCATGTACTTTGCCGTGTTTCGACCAACCGCGATATTGTCACCAGCAAGATATAGATCCTGTATAGAGGCATCGCTCAAACCCCGATCAACGACGGTAATAAACGTTCCGGCATCTTTGACCGCCTTGACCGGTGTGGTCAGTTCTTCCGAAGAATACGGCAGGATTACAAGCGCATCGAGCTTTCGACCGGCGGACAGATCCTCCAGGGCACTAACTTGAGCCGCGGCCGAGGGCGACGTTTTGACAACGATTTCCACGTCCGGAAATGCGGTGTTAACTTCCTTTGCGGCAGCTTGGGCATGGTAGACAACACCGGCAGTCCAGCCGTGGTCAGCCGCCGGTATTGAGACCGCGATCACTTTCTTATCGGCAGCCAGCGCCTGACTTGCGATCAGAATGACGCCTATGGCTACAGGGGCAATCCATCTACTCTTAAACATACATTCCTCCCAGAATTGGACCTGAAGTTAATGATCCGCGTGGTCCCGACGCGGATTATTTTGAGAACCTTTGAATGAGCATAGCGATGATAATGATTACGCCTTGAACGCCTGCCACCAGATATTCAGAGACGAAATCCGACAGCACCATCAAATTAGCTATGAGTTCGAGGATTACAGCACCTGCGACCGTGCCCCATACGTGGCCTTTACCACCACGCAGGGCCGTTCCACCGATGACGACGGCAGTGATAACCTGAAGTTCCCACAGGACACCCGTTGTTGGCGTTGCAGCGCCAAGGCGCGGAACGTAGCATATCGCTGCAATTGCTACGCAAGCGCCTTGCATTGCGTAGGCGATCGTGCGTGTTTTGACTATTGAGATACCGGAGTAGCGCGCGACGTCTTCATTTGCCCCAACCGCAGCGCACTTGCGCCCATACTTCATCTTGTAGAGAATGAAGGACGCCACAGCGGCCACCGCAATTGAGATCAGGATTGGCAGCGGTATCCCCCCTACCGTACCGAAGTAAACAGGGCGGTAGGCCTCACGCAGGCTCCGATCAATCGGGATCGTCCCGCCGTCGGACATGTAAGTAATCAATGCCCTGAAGATACCCATTGTGCCGAGCGTGGCGATGAATGGCTCGATTCTCCCTACCGTAACGATCAGACCGTTCATCAGACCACAGCCGGTTCCCACGATCACGGCCACGGCCATCCCGGCGGGAATTGCCCAAACTCCCCACTCTGGTGCCATACTATTCATGAACATTATAGTGATGCCCGTGATGAACGCCGCCATCGCACCCACGGAAAGGTCCAATCCCCCTGAGGAAATTACAAATGTTGCGCCGACCGCTATAATGGCAATGAAAGCACTACGCGTGATGACATTCCCCAGGTTCGTAGCGGAAAGAAAGTCGGGGTTGACGAGGAAGCCGACCACCAGGAGTGCCAGGAGTGCCAAAAATGGCCCAAAATCGGTCCAGCCGATATTCCAGTCCCGCTCCTGCCGAAGTGCTGCTGAGCCTGTAATAACACTCATGTCATTCCTCCCTGCTCGCCGCTGTCGTCACATCACTGGTTGCCAGCAGCGCAATTTCATGTTCCGTCATCTTCTCGCCTGTCACCTCGCCGGTAATGCGTCCCTCCCGCATCACGAGAACTCGATCACAGATGCCAATTAGTTCCTGCATTTCGGAAGAAATGACGATGCAAGTTTTGCCCTCTTCCGCCAGGCGCTGGATGAATGCGTAAATCTGCGCCTTGTTTGCAATATCTATGCCCCGCGTGGGCTCATCGATAACAATGATTGACGGATTGGTGAGGAGTATTTTTGCAAGCAGCAATTTCTGCTGATTGCCTCCGGAAAGTTGCCCCGCCTTTACGCCAAGGCTCTTGAGCCGGATATCGTAATCTTCCACGGCTTTAACGAGGGCGGCTTGCTCACGAGCTTTGCGCATCATCAGGCCTGGATGAAAGCGTGTGAGTGCGGAAAGTGTCAGATTTGGCGCGAGCTTTTCGTTGAGCAAAAGTCCCTTACCTTTGCGGTCTTCGGTAAGGTATCCAATACCTCCATCCATGGCAGCGCGCGAATGACGGATATCGATGATACGGCCATTCAGCACGACAGATCCATGTGCCGGTCGCAAACCCATGATGCCTTCAAATACTTCCGTCCGCCCAGCACCGATCATGCCCGCAAAACCCAGGATTTCTCCCTTGTGTGCAGTGAAGAAAATGTCCTTGGCGTAGCCCGACACGACCAGATCCCGGACTTCCAGTGACGGCACGTTCGAAGCTTTGATGCGTTTGACTGGATAAAGCGCCGCCAGATCGCGCCCGACCATAAGGCGGGCCATGTCCATTTGCGTCAGACCTTGAGCAGGATAGGTTCCAACCATCTTGCCGTCCCGCAACACGCTTACCTGATCAGCGATCCGCTGCACTTCATCGAGACGATGGCTAATATATAGAACTGCGGCACCCTGCTCTTTTATCTTCAGGATAATTCCCAGGAGTCGCTCTACCTCATCTCCGGTCAAAACCGCAGTAGGTTCGTCAAATATAACAAGTTTATAGTCATCAAGAAGTGCACGCGCGATCTGAACAAGCTGCCGATCGGCAAGCGCGATGTCACGAACCAGCGCATTGGGCGATACCCGGCATCCCAATTCCGAAAGTTTTTCGGCAGCTATGCGGCGCATGGATTGATCGTCGACCATTCCATTCCACATAAGCTCACGTCCGAGGAACAGATTCTCGGCAACAGTTAGTCCTTCTGCAAGCAGGATTTCCTGGTGAACGAGAACAATTCCTGCCTGCTGTGCATGTTCGGGCCTTGAGAACCTGACGTCGTAACCGGCTATAGAGAGCGTTCCTGCAGTTGGCTCCGCATATCCTGCAAGCAATCGCATAAAGGTTGATTTTCCTGCGCCATTTTCTCCGATGATGGCATGAATTCTGCCGGGTAGCACATCAAGCCAGACATCGGACAAGACCGTGACTGGACCATAATCTTTTGACATCCCTTTGGCTTGCAGAACCGGTCCACAAGTGTCGCCACCGGCTGCCTCATCGCTCTCCTGTTGAAATCTTGAAGCAGCGAACATTGGCCGGCCTCAGTCGAATGCCGGGAGCAGACGATCACGCGAATGCTGGAGGTGCATACGCATTGCCTGTTTTGCAGCAGAAACGTCACCTGCTGCAAAGGCTGCGAGCAACGCTTCGTGCTCATCCAAAGCTTCTTCGGTTACGCGGGAGTGGAACATCAGACGGAAAATATGAAAATGTGCGTGCTGGTGATTGAGTGTCTCGCGGATAAGCTCGTTCCCAGCAAACTCCATGATCTTGTCATGAAATACTGAGTCCTGACGGGCGAATGTCGAGTAACGGATGCGCTCGTCCGTGCCGTCTCCGCGCCCCATGACACCCGCCGCTTCCTGAAGTGCTGCAAGCTTCGTCTCATCCATCACGGCGGCAGATTTCGCCGCACCATCCGGCTCAAGCAGCAGGCGCAGTTCGTACAGTTCGTCAAATCTGCGGCGGGTGATCTGCGGTGCAGCGCTATAGCCGATCAAGTGGGTCTTCACCACGAGCCCCTCTCCTTCGAGCCTGCCGAGCGCTTCCCTGATCGGCGTCTGCGAAACGTTCAACTCACGCACCAAATTATCGACGGTTATGCGGGCTCCCGGCGCGATTTTCAGTGACATTAACTGTGCAAAAATGGCGTCATAAACGCTTCCCGCCAAGCTGTTGCTTCTTTGGATGAAACCACTTTGATCAGGTGCTTCGGTTAGGATCATAGAATTTTTCTTCTGCATAAGTTGCCTCTTGACATAGACCCTCACTAGCATGATGGTTCCGTATATGCAATCCCATATCCTATACGATTTTATATCCCCTTTATGTAAATGCCTCCAAGGAAATGGACGATGACCCTTTTTGCTGCACTTCGGCTCCCCAGTGAAATTCTCTTTGGCAAAGGACAGCGCCATGCTTTGCCGATGGTTGCCGCAAGACTTGGAAAGCGAGCGCTGATCTGCACCGATGAGCGGTTCGCAGCGACGGCGATATTTGCGCAAATCCACGAGGCGCTAAACGCAGCCTCTATAGAGGTCTTGATCTACGACGCGGTTCAGCCGGACGTGCCAAGTGAGACGGTGTCGCTTTGCGTCGATGATGCGCGGGAGTTTGGTCCTGACATGGTAATCGGCATTGGCGGCGGAAGCTGTCTGGACATGGCAAAGTGCGCGGCTCTCCTGCTTAGCCATGGCGGGGAACTGGAGGATTATTATGGCGAGTACAAGGTTCCCGGCCCTGTTCTTCCAGTCATTGCCGTTCCAACGACGGCTGGAACGGGATCTGAAGTAACGCCGGTTGCAGTCATCTCCGACTCTGGGCGGACCCTTAAGGTTGGAATATCCAGTCCTTACCTGGTCGCAACAACGGCCATTTGTGATCCGGAACTAACAATGACCTGCCCGCCCGGTTTGACAGCAGTTGCTGGCGCGGACGCCCTCACCCATGCCATCGAGGCTTTTACAGCAGTTCCCCGCTGCGCGGATCACACATTGGCGCAGAACCACGTCTTCATCGGCAAAAGCGCACTGACCGATCATTTTGCATTGCTGGCAATCAAGCTGCTGGGCCGCAGTTTGGAAAAGGCCTGCAAGGATGGGTCGAATGAAGATGCAAGAGCAGATGTGATGATGGGCGCACTGGCAGCTGGCTGCGCGTTCGGCACAGCAGGAACTGCCGCAGCCCATGCAATCCAGTATCCCGCCGGAGCACTCACGCACACGGCTCATGGCCTCGGGGTGGCAACCATGATGCCTTACGTCATGAATTATAACAAACGTGTCTGCGCCGCTGAAATGGCCGAGATCACCACAGCTCTCGGCCTCGCCAGTGGCTCGGATATTGAAGAGAATGCAAAAATTGCAATCGAAGAAATCCGCAGGCTTTTCGCATCGATCGGCATAACACCCACGCTGGCTGACCTTGGTCTGCCTTTAGACAAGCTCGATTGGACTGCCGAGCAGGCGTTCGGTATCGACAGATTAATCAAAAACAATCCCCGAACCTTCGATCTGGACGCGATGAAACGTCTTGTAAGAGCAGCCTATGACGGCGACTTCGCCGCTTCTGCCATTTAATCACCGAGGAACAACACATGACCGTTGCACAGAAAACGCTGACGCCTGACGTCAATGGACCCGATATCGGCGCCACCACTCGTGGTCTGTATATTAACGGAAGCTGGTGGCCGGCTTGCAGCAACCAACAGATTGATGTCATCGATCCGTCAACAGGCAAACGAATTGCGGCTGTGGCCGACGCGACGGTAGAGGATGCGCGCGCATGCATCGATGCTGCCGCCGCGGCAGGCCCCGCATGGCGTGCAACTCGCCCTCGCAAGCGATCCGAAATCTTGCGACGTTGCTTTGAGTTGATGATTGAACGTTCTGAGATGCTGGCCACACTCATATCGATGGAGAACGGCAAGGCATTGCGCGATGCTCGCGGTGAAGTGGTCTACGCTGCGGAATTCTTCCGTTGGAACGCAGAAGAGGCCGTACGCATCTCAGGAGAATTTGGGATAGCGCCATCGGGTACCAATCGGATCATTGTTGACTATCAGCCCATAGGGATTTGCCTGCTAATAACGCCTTGGAACTTTCCGGCGGCTATGGCTACTCGCAAAATCGCACCTGCCTTGGCCGCAGGTTGTACGGTGATCTTGAAACCAGCAAGTGAAACGCCACTGACCGCCTACGCCCTGGCCTCCATCTATGAAGAAGCCGGCTTACCATCAGGTGTCGTCAACGTTCTGACAACAAGTAATCCTGGCCCCATCACCGCTACAATACTGGCGGACCCGCGTGTGAGAAAGCTCTCATTTACGGGTTCGACCGGCGTCGGCCGCCTTCTTTTGGGCGAAGCAGCCAAGCACGTTATTTCCTCCTCCATGGAACTCGGCGGCAATGCCCCATTTGTGGTATTTGATGACGCCGATCTTGAAGCCGCACTCGACGGAGCCATGATCGCCAAGATGCGTAACGCGGGAGAAGCATGCACCGCTGCCAACCGCTTCTATGTACAGTCTGGAATATATGATTCATTTGCCGAAGGCCTTACGCGGCGGATGGCGGCTCTGAAGGTTGGGCGAGGCGTTGATGAACAGACGGAATGCGGCCCGATGATAACGCGAAAAGCTGTTGAAAAGATTGATCGATTGGTCCAAGATTCGATAAGCAAGGGTGCCCGCGCTCTATGCGGTGGCGAAATATCCGCTGGGTCCGGTTTCTTCTACCCACCAACGGTTTTGGTTGATGTTCCAGACACTTGCGAGATAGCGCACGAAGAAATCTTCGGCCCCGTCGCGCCGCTTTACCGTTTTGAAACGGAAGAAGAGGCAGTCAGCTGGGCCAACAACACGGAGTATGGACTGGCCGCCTATGTCTATACGCGTGACCTCGCCCGCGGGCTTCGTGTTTCTTCCGGCATAGAAGCTGGAATGATCGCGTTAAACCGGGGGCTGGTTTCCGACCCGGCCGCTCCCTTCGGCGGAGTCAAGCAGAGCGGACTCGGGCGCGAAGGCGGTCAACATCATGGCATTGCCGAGTTTATGGAAGCAAAGTATATCGCAACAAGCTTCTGAACCGGGAGACTGATCTTGGAAACTGATCCCTTCCGCATCCGCGCTCATGTCGCAGATTTCGATATTATCGTGGAGGACATTATTGCAGCCAGTGCCAGAACCCGCGATAGGCTCAACGCCAAATTGGACGTCCCATATGGGACTGGCACCAATGAAACGCTGGACATCTTCCTCCCCGAGGGCGCACGCGAACGCCGTCCGGTGCACATATTCATTCATGGAGGCTACTGGCGGATGTTCTCCAAACGAGATTACTCCTATATTGCCGACACAGTGACTAGCGCCGGAGCGATCGCCATTATTATCGATTATGCGCTTATGCCCGGCTTCAGGATGGCCGTGCTCGTGGATCAGGTGCGACGCGCGAAGCAATGGGTGATCCAACACATCGCCGATTATGGTGGTGATCCGTCTCGGATTACTGTGAGTGGGCATTCTGCTGGCGCCCACCTTGCAACATTCCTGTTTCACAAACCGGACGGCACTTCGAATATTGCCGCAGGGCTTTTGCTGGGTGGGATCTACGATCTGAAGCCTTTGCAAAAATCTTTTCTCGCTTCCGAAATTGGCATCACCGATGCAGAAGTCGAGGCATTCTCGCCCATTTCACATCACTATGACAAAGGCTGCGAAGTGCTTATCGCCGTCGGAGCCAACGAAACACCTCCGTTCCACCAGCAAGCGGCGGACTTCGCCACTCTCTTGGCTGCCGGGGGGCAGAAAGTGGCAACCAGAAACATCGCTCAAGCTGATCATATGAGCAGTGTTCGCGATCTCGGACGTGAAGATCGTCCCTCAGCGACCCTTCTGAAGGACCTTATTTTAAGACATCGGTAAAAGAAACTCACGAATGCCTGTGGTGGTCGACGTAACGTCTGTGACAACTGCCCGCTCAGGAATAATCGCACCGGCATAGGTCCGGGTGCAATCATTCCTTGAAGACGTGACGAGTAAATCCTGAAATTTATTGCGGGAAACAGTTACTCGAACATCGCAGGCCGGCTCACTCTCCGGCGCTGACACGTCGCCGACTGCGCCACCTTGCAGCATAAGGCAGTGCAAACATGTACAGGCCACTGAACAGCATCAAGAAAAGTGGGATCAAAGGAGAGTAGACTACCCACATGGGACGATCACTGTCATCCATTCCTAAGAGAGCGAAATTTGCAATGACGGTTACCGTAAAGACGATAGACAGCCATCGGTGAGCCAGCCGAATCCAAACATTTATATTCAATGGAATCCCCTTATGTTGCGCCTGATGACATCCGATTATTTGCGCCGGTCGGCTTCACTCTATCGATGCCAAGACCTTTTCAAGGGCATCGAAAAATTTCGGCCATCCATCCCTGGCACCATGGTAGGCCTGCTCCTGATCCGGTCGGAATCCCGACTGTTCCATGCGCAGCCTCGTCCCCGTACTCGTCGGAATGAGTGTCCATGTGACGACACTCTCAAGACCATACGCAGCCCATGTATATGACAGCCTCCTGTCCTGCTCGATTGCCGTTACCTGGCAGTTAACCGAGCCCCAATCTGCGTTAAGACTGAACCGGTGATCGACAACAGGCTTGAAGTCATTTTTCATAAGCCATTCCTCTATGAGGTATGGTTGCGTCAGAGCGCGCCAGATCTTTTCCGCTGGATAAGAGATTTCACGCTCGACAACTACGGAGCGTGTTTGCGTAGAGGCTTCGGTCATTAGTCCATCCTTTTGAGCAGGTTTTCGAGGTCATCAAATCGGTCTTGCCAGAAGCCGGTCATTTGGCTTGTCCAGTCTATCAGCGGTGCCAGAGCAAAGAGCTGAGCACTATAGTGCGTCTGGCGACCTTCCTGCCGATCGCGCACCAGCCCTGCCCGCTTCAATACTGCAAGGTGCTTTGAGACCGCGGGTTGCGATATTCCGGCCTGGGCCGTCAGCGCCCCAACCGTCTGCTCTCCTTCTCGGCACATGCGCTCGAAGAGAGCCCGCCTGGTCGGATCGGCGAGCGTTTTGAACAATATGGTGTGGCTCGGCAGCAAAACATATATCTCCATGGTTATGATTAAACGTATAACCATTGAGCTATGCGTTAGTCAAGCGAGCTTCTCCGAAACACCCTACGCAAGCGTCTCCGTCATGATAAATTGAACGCTTCCTTCAAGTGACATTATGAAATGCGTAACCCAATGCCACTTGACCTCGCCCTTAGGGCAGGCCTTAGACAGGTGACATGACTCATTCTCATCTGCTTGCCGGTCGCTTCAGCGCGGCCACGCGCCTTTCTTCCAAGGCATTGCGGCTCTACGCTGAGCAGGGCCTGCTTGTACCAGCCTATGTCGATCCGCAGACAGGCTATCGGTATTATTCGGTGCAACAGGCGCCCCGTGCCCGGCTGATTGCCAGATTGCGACAGCTTGGTCTGCCTGTGGCACGCATCGCTGTATTGCTGGAACTGCCACCAGAAGCGCGTGCAATCGAATTGCGCACGTGGCTGGACGCGCAAAATGCCCGTCTCGCCGTCCATACCGAATTTGTTGAGGCAATGGCCTTCCAAGCCGACCTCACACATCCTGCTCTGTCGATTGCGTTGCGCAAGGTTGACGCCACAAAAATCGTCAGCCGTCAGCGAGCGGTGACAGTGACCGGCCTTAATGGCTTTATGGCGGAAGCCGAAGCGGATATTCGCAAACATCTTGCCGCTTCAGGTCTTGCCCATAATGGCAGGATGAGTGTGCATCATCACAACCTCACCACACGTGACGCTGATGGTCCTGTCGAGGTTGCGATAACCTGCGATGGCCCCGTTGAGCCAGCCAGCGACTTGATAATCCGTCTGCTGCCTGCTCGGCGTGAGGTCTTCACGCCGGTACCCGCAGACCAACAGAATTTCCCCTTGGTGCTGTCCGTCTACGACGCAATTGAAACCTGGATCGACCGGCAAGGCCTTACCATCATCGACAGTCCTTATGAAATCTATCCCGGTAGCGACAACGCGCCTTTCGACATCGTCTATCCAGTCAATCCCTGAAGAAAGTGCCTAAATATGAATATCCCCTATGTCGGCTCCGGACCTTATTGCTACGCCAATGCCTTTGCCATGATGTTTGGTGCCGCTGCGCCCTCGACGGCCGTGATCGAATTCTCCACGGCAAGCCCGTTCGGCATGCAGCTGATTGGCGGCAGATTGCCCTTCTTTGACCCTTATGGCTGGGATCCGGAACGAGGTTTTGACGACGCGCTTGCTGCTCTCGGCTGGTCATCTGATGTCGCAAGAGGCGGAACGGCTGAGGAGGCGCTTTCACGCTTAAAGTCGGCGCTGGCCCATGGGCCCGTCTGGGTGGGTCCGGTCGAAATGGGATATCTGACCCACCAACCTGGCATGAAAGAACCCATAGAGGCTGACCATTATGTTGTCGTGCTGGAGGTCGATGAGGAGCGCGTGCTGATGCATGATCCCCAAGGCTACCCCTTTGCATTGCTCCCTCTGACCGATTTTATGGCTGCTTGGGCTGCGAAGACAGTAGCTTACGGAACGCCCTACACCATGCGCACCAGATTCGTACGGCAACGAAATGTAACGGAGGTCGATATCATTAAGGCTGCGATCCCGGCAGCAAAACAGTGGCTGTCGATGGAACACGCGCCTGTTATGCCCGCAGGCAGTTTGGGCAATAGCAGAGCGGCCGAAGCACTGGCAGAACTGGTCGCCGACAACTGCGATGATGCCTTGCGCGGACACCTGATCCATTTTGCGGTTCGGGTAGGTGCCCGCAGGACCAGCGATGCCGCCGCTTGTCTCGCCCGTATCGGCAGTGTAGATGCCGCTGTCATCGTTGCTGAACAGGCCCGTCTGATAGGCAGTTTGCAACATCCCCTTGTCGTTGGGGACGACAGGAGAGCCGCAGCCGCGCTTATGAACCTGGCACCTACCTATGACCGGCTACGTGCGGTTTTGTAGTTTGAATTCACAGTTTGGCCGCCTCGCTGCAGGACCAAGACAGTTTTGATGCTCGTTGCTTACGGTGTCCGAATGACTTTGGCCTATCACTCGGACGAGGAAAAAAAAGCCAACAATGCTTCAGCAAGCCGTTCAGGCGCTTCTTCGGCGACGTGATGTCCACTGTCGATGCCGTGGCCACGCAAGTCTGGCGCCCAGGGTCGCCACACGCCAAGCACATCGCCATAAAGTAGCTCGAGATCATCCCTGAGCGACCACAGAACAAGGGTAGGACAGACTACTGTGCGACCGCTGTCCCGGTCGATGCGGTCATGATGGGCGTCGATCGCTAAGCCGGCTCTATAGTCGCCGAGCATCCCCCTCACCGTCTCTGGGTTGGTGATCGCCGCCAGAAAATCCGCGTGGTTCTCGCTTCCCATTGCTTCCTCAGACCCGCCATACCATGCAATCGGATCAGCGAGAATAGCCTGCTCAGGCTTACCTGCCTGGGCGAAGAAAAACCAGTGCCACCATTTTTCCGCAAATAGCGCATCACAGCGTTCCAAAGCCTCCAAGATCGGCACCCCGTCTAGAATCGCCAAACGTTCAACCCGTCCGGGGTGGTCCATCGCGCAGCGGAATGCGGTGTAACTTCCTCGGTCGTGACCCGCTATCATAAACCGCTGGTGGCCAAGCGCTTCCATCAACCGAACGCAATCATCGGCCTTTGCTCGCTTGGATGCCTGCGAATGACTCGCCATGTCCGGCGGCGACGAGGACTGCCCGAAGCCGCGCAAGTCAGGGCACACCACGGTAAATTTTGCTGCAAGGATTGGCGCAACGCGGTGCCATGTCGTGTGTGTACGTGGGTGCCCGTGCAGGAGAAGAAGGGGCGGACCTGAGCCGCCGTGCCGCACTCGCAACACGGCATCGCCGACGTCGATCCGATCCAGTGCGAAGCCTTCGAACATTTCCCTCACTCTATCATCAGCGAGGGCATAGTAAAGTTTTTCCCTCGCAGCTGCACAAAGGATCTTGGTCGTTCTGACAAGACTATCAGGGGGAGCCTGCCTCCAACGAGCCACGACGGCCTTTGGTTGTCCAGATTTTTATATTTCATTGCAAAGTATCAAAGGCAACACCAGAACCCGAGCGCGCAATAGAAAGTTTGCCGATACTGGAGCCTAGATGACACTACCACCGCGGGCTTTTGATCACCAGGAACTGCTTTCCTGCTAAAAGTGTTAAATCTACTGTCCCATGGTAAGTGATTGGGAATAGCATACGAGACGCGAGGCACAAGGTGCCAATCAAGCACGGTGTGAAAACAACTTTTGGGGACATCATATGGGACGAGCCACTCAGCCAGGTCTATGAGACTGTGGGACAATGCACTCCTGAGATCGAGTATAGTGTCTCTCAGTTCGATAACCATGAACACGAGGTGTCGCTCGACAGATGGTGCGCCTGGAAATCCGATAATCTTGACGCATACCACTACTGGTGGGTGACAGTTGCGGAGAGGCCAACAAGAGATAGGGATGGGCACGGTTAATCCGATTGCCAATCAATGGCACAGAACCCCACGGCCCCCAATCTTCTGTAAAATACCGGCCACGGCTAGCGTTCCTTGAAGGTATAAAAAGATCATTTGGCATTCGGATTGCTGCCCTGCTGATACAAGACCTGCATCATGGCAATGAATTTTTTATAAACACTCAAATGATGGAAGGAGCCTCTACCGTTTATTTAAACGGCGGACGGAGATCGGTTAAAACAACATTTGCAAGCAATCCGCGAGCCACACAGCGCAATCCCGTAGGTTCAAACAAAACTATAGGTTTCTCGCCGAATATGGCTGACAAGGCTGAACGGATATATCGTGTGCCATACCCTGCCCTCGTCGGTTCCTTCACAGGCGGCCCCCCACTTTCAATCCATTCCAGCGTCAAAATCGGCTGGGCGTCATCGGATATCTTCCAGATTACACTTATACGTCCTTCATCCGTGGACAAAGCGCCATATTTGATGGCATTTGTGACCAGTTCATGCAGACATAGTGCAAGTGTGGTGCCAGCGTCGCGGTTGAGCAGAAGCTCCGGGCCATCGATTTTCAGCCGCTTTGCTTTGTCCGCATAAGGTTTTAAGGTCAGATCAACGATTTCTCGCAGGTCGACCGTGTCGCCACCTTGTTCGAAGACAGCCGAATGAACATTAGCCAAGGCTCCCAGGCGCCCCTCAAAGTCCGCCACCAGCGTGTCAATCGTATCTGCTGCGCGACGGGTCATTCTGAAGATAGAGCTTACGCTCGCCAGAATATTCTTGACCCTGTGATTGAGTTCGAAGCGGAGGTCGCGCTCACGCTCGATCGAATCTCTGACTTCACGCTGCCGTAAACGCACCAAAAATGCAGATTGAACAGCGGTTACCAGTTCGAGAGATATGACGGGTCTTTGAAAATATATTTGCCTTGCTTGCGGCCATAGTCTTTCCAATTCCGCACGGATACGGGCATGCGGGGCCTTTCGGTCCAGAAGAACGAAAATGGGCAGGTCTGACCAATTCGGCTGTGCCGACAAATGTACCGAAATGGCTTCTATCGTCCTGGGTGTCAACGACTCGTGGGTTACGAGAATAACGCCGGGAGATTGCGCCAGCATCTCAGCCAAATCCTCTGTGCTGGCGCATACCCTGACGTTCATACCATTTTCAACAAGCAAAATCTCGATAAACGCGGCGTCCTTGCGGTATGGAGCAAGGACGAGCGCCCAATCAAGTTCGCTCTGGTTCTCGTCGTGCATCAGAGTTCAGGAAGGGGATTATAAGGAACAACTGACACGCCCGAACTCTGGATCAAAAGTTCCCTAACGTCCAGGTCATGAGGACCATGGCGTTTTTTTACCACCGTTATACTGCGCCTGAGTTTTCCCTCATGTTCTGATATTCTCAAAAGCAACACTGTATCGCCGAGAAAACTGACGTCGACATCAATTCCAACATTTTGGCCCAGCAGCCCGTGTTGAGCCACGATCAACATCGTCAGGACGCCCGACCGGGCAAGGTATTTCAGCAGCGACTGAATATCTCGCACGGCCTTTTCACGATGCGGGAGGGAATTCAGGTATCCGGTGAAGCTGTCGATCACAACCACGCGGGATTTTTCGCGGGTGACGACTTCCTGAGCGATTTTGCCAAACTCCCCCGGCGATATTTCGTTGGGATTGAAATCACGGATGATCAGCTGACCCTCTTTGTGGAACTGGCGCAAATCCATCCCCAGTCCCTCTGAGCGCCTGAAGAAAGTTTCCAGACGTTCTTCAAAAAGGAACAGCGCAACGCTTTCACCGCGTTTCAGGGCGGCAGTAGCATATAAGGAGGACATGGTGGATTTACCCGTGCCGGATTGGCCGATCACGAGCGTCGTGGTACCGGATTCCTGACCGCCCCCAAACATCTCATCAAGCGCGGTGACGCCCGATTTGATCAGTTGCGGTTTGACGGTCTCAGATGCGGTACCCGGAATGATCCTCGGATAGACGATGACGCCCTCTCCCTCACGTATCGCCATGTCGTGATATCCGTCGGCAACGGGTACGCCGCGCATTTTGCTGACTTCTATACGGCGACGAACCCCGCCATATTCTTCAAGAGACTTGTCGAAGCGGATTACACCATGCGCGATACCCTCGACCTCTTCACCATTGCGCTCGGAGGACCCACTGGTCTGCGTATCCAGCAATAATGCAATGACACCATGTTTGGCCAGAAACGCCTTGAAGCCAAGCAGCTCCCGGCGGAACCGTGGCGAATCGCCCGTGATCAGCCGGATTTCCAAAAGCGAGTCGTAGACAAGCCGACTGGGCTTATGATCCTCAATGGCTTGCTCAACCGCTTTACGGGTTTCGTCCAGCCGAAGCTCCGTCGTCTGGAAAATCGACTGATCAGACGCGCCATTCACAGCGTCTGATGCCGACAGCTCCTCGATCCTGATACCGTCGAGTTTCCAACCGTGAGAGACAGCAATGGATTTCAGTTCCGCCGTCGTTTGGGACAGGCTGACGTAGAGACAGCGTTCGCCATTTTGAGCACCTGCAAGCAGGAATTGCAGTGCGGCCGTGGTTTTGCCAGATCCGGGCGCTCCCTGGAGAATGTAAAAATTGGAGGCGGGCAGCCCTCCCCTCAGGATTTCGTCCAATCCGGTGATACCTGTTTTGACAACCGGCGGTTTTTTTGGCGTAGCCATGCAAGGAGTTCCATTCTTGGAATACAGGAGCGGCGGGTACGCCGACCGCTTAAAGCCGAACAAGCCTCAGGCTTATATTTCATGGCTGTGATCGTCAACATGGCGCCCTGTTGAGGATTGCGATTTTGCCCGGCATCAATCAGCCGCGATTCACTATTTGCCTCTGTACAGTTCGTGGCCGCCTTGATGATATGGTCGGGTGGGATTGCTTGTGATAAATCGACCCTCGATCGGAAGGGTTTTGTTGGTTGTCTGTCGGTGCCTGAGGCCGGCATAAAGTTGATAGGGTCAATACGCGAACGGCGGCAGCCAGTTTGTGACCTTCCCAGATCTGCATTATGATCAGGGAAGGTCACAAGGTTCCATATTTTCTCATGGTGGACAACAAAGTCCTTGTTGAACAATGCGCGTCACGTCCCCAAAATTCTATTGACCTCCATTGGATGGAACGAGACCTTCGAAAGGATGTGGGAACGGAAGCGCGCTTGGGTAGTTTACTGAGATGAGGGAAGCAATTCTAATGACCGAACTGCGCAACAATCCAATTGAAAAAACAATACAATCTTCTCGTCGCGATGACCCTGGCATTTTCTCGATTTTGACGACGCGATCGGTTTCGAATGTTTCCAGTGGGCTACATCTGGCCAACAAAGGCCAGGTGTGATGTCGATTGTGAAGAACGACCTTGCTGACAAGAGTTTAAACGATCCACACAGACTGCTTCGTAATATGATTGATCAGGTGCCGGACTACCTGTTTGTCAAGGATCTGGATTGTCGCTTCATCGTGGCAAATGAGGCAGTTGCCCGTATTCACGGATTTGAAAGTCCGGATGATCTGACCGGAAAGAACGACTTCGACTTGCATGATGCATCCTCCGCAGCAAGATTCTCCCAAATCGAACGTCAGGTCATTCGTACTGGTGTTGCAATGATAGGGATGGAGGAATGCGTCGTTGATGCTGCTTCTGGCAAGGAGAGGTGGTTATCCACTTCGAAGGTCCCGCTAAGATCAACAAATGACACTGTCGTAGGGCTGGTTGGAATCTCGCGTGACATTTCTGCTCGCAAAAGAGATGACTTTCTCAGGGATGAGCAGACAGCGATACTTGAGATGATTGTTGTAAATTCACCTCTGCATGCAGTTCTTGATCGCCTGGTTAGACTTATGGAAAGACAGCTGGTCGGTGTATACGGTTCAATTTTGTTACTTGACGACGGTGGTACTCACCTCAAGCATGGAGCCGCGCCTACGCTATCGCAAGAGTATTGCCGGGCGATCGACGGTCTCCCCATTGGACCTGGTGCCGGATCGTGCGGGACTGCTGCCTGGCTTGGCGAAAGTGTGATCGTTGCTGACATCGCCAGTAATCCACTTTGGAAGAATTACCGCGATCTGGCTTCCCGTCATGGTCTGAAATCCTGCTGGTCGGCTCCAGTATTGTCTCACGATGGCATCGTCCTTGGCACGTTCGCACTTTACTCGGCCGGAGTACGCCATCCGGAGCCGGCAGAGATCAACCTGACACAAATCGCGACCAGAATCGCAGCAATTGCGATCGAACGGAAACATGCCGAGGATAAGATCCGCCATATGGCTTACCACGATATGCTGACTGGTTTGCCAAATCGTATTCTCCTGACGGATCGCCTCACGCAGGCAATGTTACAGACGAAACGGCACAACCCATGGGTCTCGGTCCTTTTCGTCGATTTGGATAATTTCAAGTTCGTCAACGATAGCCTCGGCCACACTGCAGGCGATGAACTTTTAAAGACGGTTGCCCGACGTATGGAGAATTGTATACGGCCGACGGACGCGGCAGTGCGTATGGGCGGCGACGAATTTGTTATCCTGTTGACAGATCTACCGGAAAACACCGACGCGATTGCTGCCGCAATGCACAAAATCCGAGCAGCGATCCTGGAGCCAATGATTATCAGAGGCCGAGAGTTCCACATCACTTGCAGCATAGGTATCGCCACCTATCCCCAAGATGGAACAGATGCTGAAACCTTGATCGCAAATGCGGATATTGCCATGTATAAGGCAAAGGAAGCAGGGCGGGACGGATTTCGCTTTTTCACGCCGGAACTTAATATAAAAGCCCATGAAAGGTTAGCCCTCCACGACGGAATTCGCCGAGGCATTGCTCAATCCGAGTTTCACCTTTTGTATCAACCTCAAGTGGAACTGGAATTCGGACGCATATTCGCTGTGGAAGCCTTGGTCCGGTGGAATCATCCGCAATTGGGACTGATAAATCCCAACGAATTTATTCCGTTGGCAGAAGAAACGGGGCTTATTGTGCCGCTTGGCGAGTGGGTTCTTTACGAAGCGTGCAAGCAGAACAAAAGATGGCAGGACGCCGGGTTTGAACCAATTACCATGTGCGTCAATGTCTCGGCTCGTCAGTTTCACGATCAGAATTGGACGAGCCGTGTCATGCACGCATTGGGCGAAACAGAATTAGATGCCAAGTGCCTTGAACTTGAGCTTACTGAGAGTTTGGTAATGCGGGACGTCAACGAAGTAATTGCCACAATGGAGGAACTGCGCAAAGTCGGTGTCAGTTTTGCCATTGACGATTTTGGTACGGGATATTCAAACTTAAGTGCCTTAAAAAGCCTCCCGGTTTCACGGTTGAAAATAGATAGGTCGTTTTTACGAAATTTGGTTGAGGATGACGATGACAAAACGATTACCGCAGCCGTCATATCGCTTGCGCAAAAGCTCAACATGAAAGTGATCGCAGAAGGGGTTGAGACCCACGAGCAGCTGACATTTCTGCGTGAAAATCATTGTGACGAAGTGCAAGGTCATCTATTCAGTGAAGCAGTATCTTCCACCGAAATAGGCAAACTGCTCCAGAACCAACAATCGAAATCAGGGCTGGCGCCGGCATGAGGTGCTGCTGCAATAAAACCCTCCGCACAGGCAAGCCAGCCGGGAGGCTGTCGGTAACTCTACCGCTTTGAAATCCACAGATCGGATGTCCGGCGAGCTGTCTCCCCGGTCTGACGGTGTCGCGAAAGAATCACTCAGGTGAAACCGAGGCTTTATTGGATGACCTGGGTGCATTCAGCGATGGAGTTGAGTACTGCTCAGCTTTCACCAGCTGGCTGAAATTCGATAAATTTCGTGTCGAATAGCAGGCTGGCCACCGCCAGCACATTGCCATCCGATTTTCTGATTGTAAGCCAAATTCTACCATTGCCGCATTCCACCAGTTCGTCACGTGCCAGGTCGGTTACAATCCTTGAAGCTTCTTTAATGGCGCCGGCATTGTCAGGAAGTTCCACCCCTTCATCATCGCGGGTCCTGCCGTCGCCATTGTCCAAATCGAAGTAATATCGGCTCATGCTTTTTCCTCTTCTGGAACATAAGCCTCTTTGAAGGATTAGGTTCCTACAGGTGCCGATAAAATTTCAACACGCCCTCTGGAGTACGTTTCTTTGATTGAATCCTTGCTACTGAAACTTGAGAGTCACGATGTCGTATCAGTTGCGGAAAAGTCATTGCTGCAATCAATGATAACCCAGGACAAGAATTTTTCCGCGGATGAGGATCTTGTCGTCGAAGGAAGCCGTCCGAGGTATAGTACACTTCTGGTGGAGGGCTTTGCTGCTCGCTACAAGGTACTTGAAAATGGGAGTAGGCAAATTACATCTCTGCATGTTCCCGGCGATTTTGTGGACCTTCATGCCTTTCCTTTGAAGGTTATGGATCATGGCATTGTTGCACTCACACCTTGCCGCATAGCTCTTTTCGATCACAACGATATCATCATGGTTACCGAGAGGTTTCCCCATCTCACGCGTTTGCTGTGGCTGCAAACCCTTATCGATGGCTCTATTCACCGGGAGTGGATCGTGGGAATGGGACGGCGACCCAAGAAAATACATCTCGCCCATTTGATTTGCGAGCTTTTCATCCGTCTGCAAGTGGTGGGCCAGACACGGGATAATTCGTTTAGCTTTCCTCTCACACAAGCCGAGCTGTCAGATGTGATGGGCATATCAGTGGTCCATCTGAACAAAAGCCTGCAAATGTTACGGCGGGAAAATCTCTTCAAATGGGCGGGTAAGATCGTGACTATTCTCGATTGGGAACGTCTTAAAGAGTATGCCGATTTCAGTCCTCTTTATCTCAACTTAAGTGTCGAACCACGCTAGTTCCAGAGGGGGTCTGCCTTCAAACAGGATCATTCAAGTACGCTGGCACATAGAGGAAGCCCCTTCTTGGTCCCCGCATCTCTTTAATGAACACGCGCGATGTGCCGCAGGTGAGCGCAGAAAACCGACTATAAACCACCGATCAGTCTAAGGACCGCATAGGCCGGATATTATCAACGCTGATATCGCCAACAATGACCCCTCGCGTCAGATCGGTTCTACCGCTTTCAATCTCGATGACCGTATAGAGCTTGTCATCGCGGAAGGCACTTGCATTGAAAGTGGTAACATCATCGGCAGGTGCCGCATCGACTTCCATAAAATCAAGCTCGCGGCCCGCGGCTACAATTCTTGCATCGCCACTGGTCCGTGCAGCCACCACGACCTCTCCTTGAAACGGCGAGTTCTCCCATCGGGGATCGTCAGGTGAGGCGGTCGGCACAACCCTATAGACGTGAAGTCTTTCGCCTTGGCCAACAAGGCCGGACGAGCGGCTCGCAGCATCGGCAATCTGCGCTTCACTTTCTACGGATTGTCCGAAGGATGTCGGGCTGCTCTTATCGAAAGCAGGATTGCCTCCGGATCCATCTTCATTTGACATTGGGAACCTCCCTGAGTTGTCGTTGGAACGAGCTGGCAGAGTTTTCGTTCCCCAAGCTTCCAGCCTAAAGAAGATTTTTGGCGTCAGCCTGTTCCCGCGTGAAGTCGATCACCGGCCACTCCTGCGTTGTTTCGGCTTGTACGGGCCGCTCGAGATAGGTCGACAGCACGACATAGCTTCGCGTCGCCTTCACACCTGGCGTTGCGTACAGTTGCGCCAGCAAATGTTCAAGAGCTTGAGTCCCGTTCGTGCGAACCTTGAGTAGCATGCACGCGTCGCCCGCTACCGAATGGATTTCCTCCACTTCCGGGTACTGGCTTATTGCCAGCAAGGTCGGTGTTTTCCCCCAGCCTGTTGTGTCCACATGGACAAACGCCAGAAGCGATTTTTCTACACTTGCGGGGTCTATCAGTGTTGAGACGCTTTTGATCGCTCCCCGCTGCCGCAAGCGTTTGACACGCTCATGTGCCGCCGGGGCCGAAAGGCCAACTCTCTGTCCAAGTTCAGCATAGCTGAGGGTCGCATCCCCCACCAGTTGACCTAACAATTTTCTGTCCATTGGGTCTGCCCTATGCGCCTCCCCTTTATGGTGCAGAATACCATCTGTTTTTTTCACGACCGTAAACTCCCTGGTTGCCGCCGAATAACATTCGAATATTGTGAGCTTATGCAGAATGATAATCACGTAACAAGCGAAATTTCATCAATGTCGGTTCCCGCAATAGTCTGGGCCCTGACGGGATGCATTGGTCTGATCGGCTCAAATTCACTTGCACTGGGTCCGATTGCGCCGGCAATTGCCGATGGGTTCGACGTAGAAGTTCAGGACATTATGCTGGCATCGGCTGCCTTTGGGCTTGGAACCGCGTTGGGGGCCATCGCTCTGGGGCAACTGATAGATCGGGCGGGCCCTCGTAGAACGCTTGCCTATGTCATGTTGATAATGGCGATCGGTTTTATCAGCAGTGGTGTGGCTCAAGGCGCAGTCGTCCTGACGATTTCTCAGTTTCTCGTCGGCATATCGGCCGGTGTCGCCCTGCCCGCAATTTATACTCTTGCTGCCGTCGTTGCTTCGCCCGGACATGAAGGGCGCACGATTGGTATCGTACTCACGGGTTGGACGATCAGCATGGTGGCGGGTGTACCCCTTTCGACGTTGATCGCTGACGGTCTTGGCTGGCGTGCATTTTACATCGCAATCGCCGCAGCGGCTCTCATTGCTGGAGCGGGATTATCGGTGAACGGGCAGCAGCATGAAACACAGCGCAAGGGTGTTGCATCAAGAACGCCAATCACCGCCCTGACGATCAAAGGCGTACTGCCGCTTCTGGCAGCCTGTGGGTGTTTCATGGCGGCTTTTTACGGCGTCTATGCTTATGTCGGCGATCACTTGCATGTGAACCTGGAATATCCTGTGCGAGCCACCGGGCTTGCGGCGATCTTCTACGGGATCGGTTTTGGAAGCGCCGTATTTCTGGACCGTTATGTTGACGCCTATAGTGGCCGTCGCGTTTTGCTCCCCTTAATCTTTCTGATGGTCGCTGTGGTTTACGCCGTGATGTCGCTCGTATCAGGCACCTACACCGGGGTTCTTGCCGTCATGGCAATCTGGGGGCTCGCAAATCACTTCGGCCTGAACGTGCTGATTATGCGACTAACGGCCCTGGAACCTTCACAACGTGGGGCAATAATGGGTCTCAATAGCGCGGTAACCTACCTTGCACTGTTCGCTGGGACTATCGTCATGGGTGAAGTCTACGCGGCCGAGGGGTTTGTTTACATTACTCTATGCGGGGGCTTGCTCAGCTTGCTCGCAAGCGTTTTTTCGCTCTGCGCGGCCTATATGCAGAGCCCGAACTAATTGCAGCGGGAACGGCTGGCGTATGTCTCTGCACCGCCTTGAGTATTGAGCAAACGAGTGTTATGTTCTATCTTTGTTCCAAGCAGAATCAGAAATAGGAACCAGTTTTTCGATGAGTGTTGCGCATCTTGATAAGTTGAACGTTGCACAACGCAAGGCCGTAGAATTTGCTATCGGACTACCCGATGGTCAGACTGGCGGACCGCTTCTTATCATTGCGGGAGCGGGATCGGGAAAAACCAATACGCTGGCACACAGGGTTGCACACCTCATTGTAAATGGTGCCGATCCTCGCCGTATCCTTATGATGACATTCTCGAGACGTGCGTCCGCTGAGATGTCCAAACGGGTCGGCCGTATCTGTACGCAGGTGCTTGGGCAAAAGTCCTCGATCATGACTGACGCCTTGGATTGGGCGGGAACATTTCACGGGATAGGCGCACGGCTTTTACGTGACTATGCCGAACAGATTGGGCTTGACCCGAACTTTACTATCCACGACCGGGAAGATTCGGCCGATCTCATAAATCTGGTCCGGCACGAACTTGGTTTCTCCAAAACCGAAACCCGCTTTCCGACCAAAGGAACTTGCCTTGCGATCTATTCTCGCGTCGTCAATTCTGAACGCCCACTCAACGAGGTTCTAAAGGATGTTTTCCCTTGGTGCGCCATGTGGGAGACAGAACTTCGCCAGCTTTTTGCCGGTTATGTCGAAGCCAAGCAAGCACAGAACATTCTCGACTATGACGATCTACTCCTCTATTGGGCGCAGACCGTTTGCGATCCGCTGCTTGCAGAAGATATTGGTGGCCGCTTTGATCACGTCCTCGTCGACGAATATCAAGATACCAATCGCCTACAATCAACCATTCTGTTGGCCTTGAAGCCCGGAGGACGCGGTCTGACGGTAGTCGGTGATGACGCGCAATCTATTTATTCGTTCCGCGCTGCTACCATTCGCAATATCCTCGACTTTCCAAGCTCATTCACTCCACCGGCGGATGTCATCACACTTGACCGCAATTACCGCTCCACACAGCCGATCCTGAGTGCGGCAAACGGCGTGATTGATCTGGCATCCGAACGCTTCACAAAAAATCTCTGGACGGAGCGACAGTCTGCGGAAAGGCCGCGACTCGTCTCTGTGCGCGATGAAAACGAGCAGGCAAATTACATCGTCGAGCAGATATTGGAGACCCGGGAAACCGGAACAACTTTGAAACAGCAAGCGGTGTTGTTCCGTACTTCACATCACAGCGGACCCTTGGAAGTTGAACTGACCCGGCGCAACATTCCTTTCGTCAAATTTGGTGGATTGAAGTTTCTCGACAGCGCCCATGTTAAAGACGTATTGGCCATGCTTCGCTTTGCGCAAAACCCGCGTGATCGTGTTGCCGGATTCCGCCTCATGCAGATACTTCCAGGCGTTGGTCCTGCTTCGGCACAGCGCGCACTTGAAGACATGGCGATAGATGCGGACCCATTAAGTGCCCTCACCCAGCATCCGGCACCTCCGCGCGCCGGTGACAATTGGTCGGACTTCGTTTCGACCGTTCAACAACTGAGCGCCAGAAGGATGGGCTGGCCTGCCGAGATCGAGTTGGTCCGGCGTTGGTACGAACCGCATCTGGAGCGTATTCACGAAGATGCGCAAATGCGCCAGGCCGATATTCTTCAGCTTGAGCAAATTGCCAGCGGCTATCCTTCGCGAGAGAGATTTCTGACTGAACTCACTCTTGATCCGCCGGACGCGACAAGCGATCAATCTGGCGTCCCATTGCTGGATGAGGATTATCTCATCCTATCGACGATCCATTCAGCCAAGGGACAAGAATGGAAATCGGTTTATCTGCTCAATGTGGTAGACGGCTGCATGCCGTCCGACCTTGGTACCGGCTCAACTGCAGAGATCGAGGAAGAGAGGCGCCTGCTCTACGTCGCCATGACAAGAGCAAAGGATAGGTTGCACCTTGTCACCCCTCAGCGGTTTTTCACGCATGGCCAGAACGCCAAAGGCGATCGGCATGTTTACGCTTCCCGCACACGGTTCATTCCAGCCACTCTACTGCAATATTTCGAGTGCTGTTCATGGCCGATTGCACGCCCTGAGAACGCGAGGCAAACTGAGGCCCGTGGCGTTCGGGTTGATGTAGGTTCACGCATGCGTGCCATGTGGAGTTAGTTCCCTCACCGAGCCTTTGGCCACACAGTCAGGCTGTCACTCAATCGGCAAATGTGCTTGTCTTACCAAATCTGCCTTGAGTCGCGCGGTTTCCATTCCAAGTTCAATGAATTGGCGAGCATGTTTTGCAAGGGCCAAATTATCATCCCAAAGGTTACGCCAGATTGCGGTCTTAAGTGACAGATTTTCATCAACTATCGTCGTGGAAAAGGACTCAAAAGTTAGGTAATCGTCCCAGCCAATTGCGATCAATGAATCAAAGATAGCGCCGAAATCGATGCTGCCGGTGCCAAGATAGCCGCGATGACTTTCACCAATATGAATGTATCCAATTTTCTCGGCAGCATGCCGGATAGCTAATCCGACATCAGCTTCCTCAATATTCATGTGGAATGTATCCAAATGCAACAAGACATTCGATGCACCGGTGTCGTGAATATAAGCCAGACCTTGAGCTGCTGTATTGAGCATATTGCTCTCGAAACGATTTACGATCTCGAGATTGAGCGTCACGCCTGCTGCTTTCGCATGGTCGGCGACTTTTGAAAGCGCCGTAACGCTGTTATCCCAGCCCCGTTTTGTCAAAGCATGTTCTTGCTTCCCATGCGCTGAAGTCAATATTCCCGCAAGCTTCGATCCGCCCAAGTCGCGGACAAGAGCAATCGCCTTGTCCAGAATATCCGTTCCATTGCCAACGATGGCCATATCGGAACTTGATATATCGCCATCAGGCGGCAAACCCATACTGATCGCTACATCGAGCCCAAGGTCTTGAATGCGCCCGGCCAGCCACTTTACATCGACCTGTCTTGGATCAAGATATGAAAATTCGATCAGCTTATAGCCCAGTTCATGCGTTCGGTTGAGCGCGTTTTCCAGATCGCCTTTAGATGAGCCTGCGCTCCAAACGAATGAGTGAACACCGATTTTTGACATGGAAGACTTTCTGGCAATTGAGAAGGGTTAAAAAAGACCTGCCCGCATCATTATCGCGGACAGGTCTTCACGAAAAACTCTACCGAGCGGCAGTCCAACCTTTGTATTCCTTTATATTATCGGCAGTAATCAACTTGGGATCGAGAAGAACTGTCGTTTCGGCAGGTTTGTTTCCGTTCATCAAATCAACCGCCATCTTGAGGGAATCGCCGGCCATAACATAAGGATCCTGGGAGGCCGAAGCCTTGATCATCGACTTTCCACTGGCGAGAGACTTCTCAATATCCGGCGCACCGTCGACGGCGGTGAGGAAGAATTCGCTGCGATTCAGCTGCTTTGCAGCCAATTCTGCGCCGATTGCCGTCGGATCATTGATTGCAAAAACGGCATCGATCTTGTCAAATCGTGTAAGAAGTCCCTGCATGACGGCAAGGCCACCATCGCGGGAACCCTGGGCATTTTGATCGTCCGACAGGATTTTAATTTCCGGGTTCTTTGCCAAAACACTCTTACAGCCTTGAACCCGATCTATGATTGAAGACGAAGCCGGACCGTTGATGATCACGACATCGCCCTTTCCTTTGAGCTGATCTACAATGTACTGACAGGCTTCCTCGCCGGCTTTTATATTATTGGTCATGACAGTAACATCGGCGCCGGGAGCCGACACATCGAATGCAGCAACAATGACTCCTGCTGCCTGAGCCTTTTTCACCGCTGGTGCAATTGCCTTGGCATCCACTGCATTTAGCATGATGATGTCCACGCCAGCGGCAACAAAGCTGTCCATCTGCGAGACCTGCTTGTTAAGATCATAATCCGCCGAAACAGACGTTACCTGTACGCTTGGGTTGATCTGTTTGGCGCGATCTTCAATGCCCTTGATCGTCGCTACAAAGAATGGATTTCCTAGAAGGCCGACCGAAATACCGATCTTTTGCAAGTCCTTGGCCGCAGCAGGCATGACAAGCGAAGCAGCAAGCGCTGCTCCCATAAGCAATTTCGAGATAATTTTCATTTTTTCCTCCATTTATGACGCTCCCAGCGTCTTGTTGCCCGGCCAGCCGGGTTTGGTGGACCACACGTCAGGTGCGGCTCAATCCTTTCAGTCGGTACCGGTCGAGACCGACCGCGACAATGATGACAAGGCCTTTTATGATGTACTGCCAAATGTCCGAGACGCCTACCAAGATCAGCCCGTTAGAAAGGACCGCGATAATGAGAGCGCCTACGAGAGTTCCCCAGATCGAGCCGACCCCTCCAACGAAGCTGGTCCCCCCCAGAATGACTGCCGCGATTGCATCGAGTTCGTACGACTGACCAAGCTGAAGGCCATTGGCAGCATAAAGACGTGCCGCAGACATGACGCCTCCAAGGCCCGAGAGCAGCCCGGAGACGCTGTAAACAAAAAGCAACACTAATGGTACTTTTATGCCTGTCAGGCGTGCCGCCTCAATGTTTCCCCCCACCGCGTATATCCATGTGCCAAGGACTGTGCGTTTAAGCACAAACCACGAAATCAGGATCGTCGCCAATGCTATGATTGCCAGCCAAGGGACGCCAAGAAAATTTCCATTTCCTATGAAATCAAAAGGCAGGTCTGCATTGAATATCGTTGTGTCGTTGCCAAGCAACCGCGCGATACCGCGCATAGCAGTCAGCGATCCAAGGGTCACGATGAAAGGTGGAAGATTTAAAAAGGCAATGATGCTCCCATTCACCAGACCACAGGCAAGTCCAACCGCGATCGCAGCTGGAATACCCAGCATTCCAATATCCGGAAAAAGCGAAACGATTACGCCGACCATTGCAGAAGCGGCCAGGATTGAACCGACTGACAGATCAATTCCGCCTGTCAGAATGACAAAAGTCATCCCCGCAGCGAGTACGGTGTTAATTGACGCCTGTTGCATCACGATCGAAAGATTATTGACGCTCAGGAACCGTCCGCTCAACAGGTGAAAGCCGATCGCAAGGATTATCAGAACCGGCAGCATCCCCAAGGCAGTGAGCGTCGATCGAAATCTGGCCTTGTCCTGTTCTTTATCTGTCAATGTCGCGGTCATTGTTTCATCCGTTTCCGTTCTTCGGCACAGTCAAGCTCGACCGGCAGAAGAGCCGGTCGAGAGGGCCATTATTGCTTCCTGATCTATAGGTTTGTCTGGCGTAGCTCTGACTTCGCCCGCAATTTGCCCGTCCCGCATGACGAGCACGCGATCGGCAATCCCGATGATCTCTGGCAGATCACTGGAGATCACCACAATAGCGATGCCGGTTAGGGCAAGTTCATCGATGATGCGGTAAATTTCGGATTTTGCGCCAACGTCGACGCCACGTGTAGGCTCGTCAAGAATAAGCACGCGCGGTTTGGTTTCCAGCAACCTTGCGATCAACGCTTTTTGCTGGTTGCCTCCTGACAAGGCTCCGACATTTATATTGGCGCTTCGCGTCCTGATTGACAGCGAGGATATGGCGCGATCTGCGCGCGCTCTTGCGGCGGCAAAATTAATGACCCCGCCCTTCGCCGCGTCAGCGGCCATCACACCCATATTAATGTTCTCGCTAATTGTCATGTCGAGGAAGAGACCCAGCCCCTTACGATCTTCTGTCAGATAGGCGATGCCTGCAGCGAGCGCATCGCTCGGATTTGAGATGGAAAGCTCCTTGCCAGCCAGTTTTACAACGCCGGCCGTTTTCACATCGGCTCCAAAAATCAGCCTAGCAAGTTCCGTCCGTCCAGAACCGACCAACCCAGCAATACCCAGAACTTCACCCGCGCAGGCATCAAAAGAGCAATCATGCACGCGGCGCGCATCACCAATATTCTGCACCGAAAGCACCGTCTCCATCTTGCCGTCAGATGCGTGATGTTCCTTCTTGTAAAATGATGACAGATCGCGGCCAACCATCATTGATACCAGTCTGGAAGCTGACAATTCCTCTCGCTCGAGGGTTCCAACGTACGCACTGTCACGCAGAACACTCACCCGATCGGCAAGCTGGTAAATCTCTTCCATCCGATGACTGATATAGATGATTGCAATACCATGTGCCTTTAGACTTGCTATAACTTCAAACAGGCGATCAGTTTCCCGCGAAGTCAGCGAAGTTGTTGGTTCATCCATGACAATTATGCGTGCATTGGTGGTCAATGCTCTCGCAATCTCGACCATCTGCCGCTCGCCAAGGGACAGTTCGCCGACCCGTCGCGAAGCAGAAAAATCAATTCCCAGGCGCCTGAGTATCGGTTCTGTTCGCTCGCGTATCTGGACTTTGTCTACCACACCAAACCGCGAAGGTTCCGCACCAAGGAACATGTTTTGGGCTACCGTCAGATTTGGGGCGAGAGATAGTTCCTGATAAATTACTGAGATGCCACTGGCCTTTGCCTTAACTGGGTCGCCCGCCACAACAGGAAGACCATCAATGTGAATACTCCCGCCAGGGTCAGCCCTATAGGCTCCCGACAGAACCTTCATCAGCGTTGATTTCCCCGCACCATTTTCGCCCATAAGCGCATGCACTTCACCTGCATGAACGGTCAGCGACACGTTGGACAACGCGCGTATGTTGCCGAACGTCTTGCTGATGTTGCGCATCTCCAGCACAGGAGCGGAGACTGCGAGAGACGAAACGGTCATACCAGCAATTCCTTGTGATCTACTTGCCGACCTGACGGGTGACCGCTTTCGACCATGGCGCGCCACGCGTCGCGATAATCCGTCAAACCGGCAATTACAGATGGCAAAGCTTCTCGGGTGTCATTGGAGAAGGGGTTTGAGCCAACTTGACCGTATACGAGTGCTGCTGCACCAAATGCGCTGCCCTCCGGATTTTCGCTTGAATAGATTCGCTGGTCTTGCCGCAAGCTGGCCAACAAGTTTGCGTACAGTCCAGTTTTGACCAAACCGCCATCAACCACAATTGCGTTGGTTGACTGGATGAGATCAAGTGACAGATCTGTCATCAGTGCAACGTATAGCAGAGCCGCACCAGCGCGCTCCTCGCCGTCGACAGACGGCCCTGTGAACCGACCCGTTTGATTTTGAGCGGGCCCGCCCGGCGCAAAGGAGGGAAGAACAAATATGCCCTTGGCTATGACCGATATTAGTGCGTCAACGGATATGGCGTTATTCCAGCCGCCACTTGCAACATCATATTCACGCCCTCCCATAAATCGGATGGTTGCGGTCGGTTGGTGATCTACAGTTACGTTGGCCAACATATCACGCCGCGAATCGAGCACCTCGAGCGGGCAAGACGAATTAAAAATGATGATCCAAGTGCCGGTAGAAACCAGGGTGAAGTCTTCAAAGCCAAGCGATCGATAATAATAAAGTGCAGCATTACTGTCATGGACGCCATTGTGAACCGCAACTTCAGCCGATGTCCCATTTTCCAGCTCAACGACATATGTTCCAATCCAATCACCTGCCCTTGCCAGCTCCGGCATTTTTTCCCGCCATCCCTGAGACGTCACCAAGCTGCTAAAGTCATCTGCGAGCGGTGCCCAAAGATGGGAGTGACAGCCAAGATAGGAAACTTCTGAAACCTTGTGGCCGGAAAATTTCCATGACCAAAATTGAGGATATGAAAGGATTGCATCCGCCTCGTGGATTAAGTCGGGATTGCGCTCCTTCAACCAGAGGATATGGCGTCCATAATTAAAGCCGAGTGGCAACGCTGGAGAAAATGTCTCGGAGTATTTTGGTATCAGTGTGTCGATTTTTCCAGCAATATCCGTGGGCGGTTCCTGCTCATAGTCCAGTATGGGGTGGATTAGCTTCTCTCCGCGAACTAATGCAAAGGTACAGCCATGTCCTGAAAACATAATGCTGTTGACGCCATGGTCGCAAACTGCTGCCCTCAACGAAAGCTTTACCCACTCAAAAAGGGCCGCATCGTCGAGAACACGGAGGTCGCCGACATCATTCCAAACGGGTCTGGTGCGGGCTTGTGCCACTACTTTTCCCATGGCCGTCAAAACAAACAGCTTGGAATTTGTTTTGCCTAAATCAAAGACTGCGATGACGGGGTGATCTGTCAATTCTGCGACCCCATTCTTGCAATCAGGATCGTGATTCCGTGATCCTCCAACATCTTTGCACCCGCATCCGACAATCCGTCATCGATCACGATGGTCCCTATTCGCGAAAGCGGCAGCACGATATTGCGGGGTGCGATGGAAAGTTTTCGGCTATCGGCCAACAGGACAATTTCATCAGCACAGCGGCTTAGCTCACTTATCGCCTTGGCGAGCAGTGGATGAGACTCGAGCAAGCCATCATTGTTAATTCCCTGAGTTCCAACAAAGAAGCGCGAGGCAAAAAAATCAGGCACGCTGGCAGAGGCATCATGAATTATACCGGGCTCGCGGTATAATACGCCACCTGCAAGCGTCAAGTTGCATGTACCATGCTCGCCCAAATAGGCGGCTAGAGGCATCGAGTTTGTGTAAAGACGTACATTTCGCCGCGCCAGCTGGATCCCCAGCTGGAAGCAAGTTGATCCGGCATGTACGATGATTGAATCTCCATCGCGCACGAGGCTTGCGGCCTTTTCGGCAATGGCCCGTTTTGCCTCTACTGCAATGTCGCGGTTTTCATCGTAAGGACGAGCTGAAAGACGCGCACCGGTGCTCACCTCATTTGCGGAAATTCCGCCGTAGACCTTCCGGGCACTTCCAATTTCATGAAGCTTGTCAATATCGCGACGAATGGTGGCGGGCGATACGCCCAAGCGCTCCTGCAGGTCGCGGACCGAAGCAAACGGCGTCTCCTGCAACAAATCAATAATCTGCTTATGGCGCTCAGAATCGTTCATTCAACCTCCCGGCGTCTCCCAACACCAATGACGCAAGATAATCATACAACCGGGTAGCCTGCAAGTTTGATAGATGGAAAAACCTCATCATTGACGATTTACAATCAAAACTCTAAGTTTCGATAGAAACTTTGATCACCATGGCTTGATGCCTTCCAAGTCAAAACGTAAGTGAAGCGCGCAACGGTGGTATTGATGTATTCGAGCAAGACCCTGACGAACACCTTTGAGCAGTTCCTTGATCTCTCAAGCCAGATCGGCAATGACATCCTCAAAACGCAAGGAGCTGGCGGCAACACTTCGTTGAAAGCAGAGGGGGTCATGTGGATCAAAGCATCCGGGACGTGGCTCGCCCATGCGAAGGAGCGGGACATTATGGTACCTGTGCTGGCGGCACCCTTAGTGGATGCCTTGCGTTCTGGCGACTCTCGTGCCGATAAAGCGACCGATTTTATAGTCGGCAGCATGAACACCAGCAGCCTTCGGCCTTCCATAGAAACGAGCTTTCATGCGGCCCTTCCCAGCCGGGTTGTTGCGCATTATCATTGCGTCAATACGATCGCGCTTGCAGTCCTTGAGCAACGTGAGAAGGTGCTCGCGGCACGCATGGCTAAAATACCGGATCTGAAGTGGGAGATGGTCCCTTATCGCCGACCGGGAACGCCGCTTGCACGGCAAATCGAAAAGATCGCGCACAGGACGCCCGATGTCCTTATTTTGTTTAATCATGGCATAATCGTCACGGGCGACACGGCAGAAGACGTTGCCGGAAAAATTGGACGTGTCAGCGCTGCTCTTGCCACCGATCCACGCAGTACAGGTGCGCCCGACATTGCAGCTCTGTCGGCTATTGCAAAGGACTCTGCGTTCCGCCCGGCCCCCGATATGGAAAGCCATAAGACAGCTCTTTCGCCGTTAAGCATGGCTTACGCACTTGGTGGGTCCCTATATCCGGACCACGTCATTTTTCTGGGCACGGAGCTTGGCGTTGTCGATCCCGAGGGCTCGATTGAGGCAGTACTCAATAAATACAGAAACCGCAACAAAGCTGCACCGAAGCTGCTCCTGGTCTCCGGAAAAGGTATTCTACTTTCAAATGAACTTGCCCAAGGCGGAGAAGTTATGGCCCGTTGCCTTGCAGAAGTTACTGCACGGATCCCCGAGGGAGAAAAAATTGCCTACCTGAGTGAAGATGATGAACACCAATTGAACCATTGGGAGGCAGAACAATACCGCCAGACGCTGGACCGGAGAGCGCCAGCTGTGTTTCCAACCATCGCGCCTTAAATTGGTGGCGCTCCTGCGAGTCCATCAATCGCGCGCGTTCGATCTCAACAATCTTGTCAATGCCCCCCAACGAATGGTGGTGACCCGCCCCTGTGAGGCGGGTCGGGTTCGCGATTTAAAAATCCATCCCAGCACCTGCTGGTAGTGCAGGAGATGTTTCCTTCTTCGGCTTTTCAGCGATCATAGCTTCCGTTGTCACCAATAAACCGGCAACGGAAGCTGCATCCTGAAGCGCCGTGCGTACAACCTTTGCCGGATCGATGACGCCCTGGGCGTAAAGGTCGCCATATTCACCCGTTTGGGCATTCCACCCGAACGAGAACTCAGATTTTTCACGCAGTTTGCCCACAATAATCGATCCTTCGGCACCCGCATTCTCCGCAATCTGGCGCGCTGGCGCTTCGATCGCACGGCGAACAATTTCGACACCGACTTGCTGGTCTGAATTGGCCATATAGATGTTGTCCAGCGCGTTGACAGCACGCAGCAGGGCTACACCACCACCCGGCAGAATGCCTTCTTCAACGGCTGCTCGCGTAGCATGCAGTGCGTCGTCGACCCGGTCTTTCTTTTCCTTAACCTCGATTTCCGTGGAGCCACCAACGCGAATAACGGCAACGCCGCCTGCCAGCTTTGCCAAACGTTCCTGCAGCTTTTCACGATCATAGTCAGACGTGGTCTCTTCAATCTGCGTGCGAATTTGGCTGACGCGACCCTCGATCTCGGCTTTTGAACCGACCCCATCGATGACGGTGGTATTTTCTTTTTCGATCACAACCTTCTTGGCTCGGCCGAGCATATTGAGCGTCACGTTCTCGAGTTTTATACCCATATCCTCGGAAACCACCGTTCCGCCAGTCAATATGGCAATATCTTCGAGCATAGCTTTGCGGCGATCGCCGAAACCGGGCGCCTTGACAGCGGCTATTTTCAGGCCGCCGCGCAACTTGTTGACGACCAACGTTGCCAACGCCTCGCCTTCGACATCCTCGGCGATAATCAAAAGGGGTTTACCAGATTGCACGACTGCTTCCAGAACCGGGAGCATGGCCTGCAAATTGGAAAGCTTTTTCTCGTGGATAAGAATATAGGGATCTTCCAGTTCGGCCCGCATTTTGTCCTGGTTGGTGACGAAATACGGCGACAGGTAGCCTCGGTCAAACTGCATGCCCTCAACCACCTCCAATTCGGTCTCGGCGGTCTTGGCTTCTTCAACGGTAATGACACCTTCGTTGCCCACTTTTTCCATTGCTTCTGCCAGGTATCGGCCGATCTCTTCATCGCCATTTGCAGAAATCGTGCCCACTTGGGCAATTTCCGCGTTTTTGGAAATCTTGCGAGCATTGTTTTTCAGTTCGCCGATAACGGCATCAACCGCAATATCAATCCCGCGTTTCAGGTCCATCGGATTAAGGCCCGAAGCAACGGCCTTTGCGCCTTCCCTGACGATAGCCTGAGCCAGCACGGTTGCCGTTGTTGTGCCGTCTCCGGCAAGATCATTGGTCTTGGATGCTACCTCGCGCAGCATCTGAGCACCCATATTCTCGAACTTGTCCTCAAGTTCTATTTCCTTGGCGACAGAAACACCGTCTTTTGTGATGCGCGGTGCACCGAAGGACTTGTCAATCACAACGTTGCGCCCCTTGGGACCCAAGGTCACTTTTACAGCATTTGCAAGAATATCGACACCGCGCAGCATACGCTCACGCGCGTCCGTGTTGAATTTTACTTCCTTGACAGCCATTTAATTGCTCCTTTTTTCACGCAGCAGTTTATAATGATACGTCCCGCTCACGCAGCCTTCCTCTCGATCGTCTGAGCCTCTACAATGCCCATTACATCACTTTCCTTCATGATCAGCAGTTCTTCGCCATTGATCTTGATTTCGGTACCTGACCATTTGCCAAACAAGATACGGTCTCCGGTCTTAAGCTCGAGGGGCTGAATTTGGCCGGCTTCGTTTCGCGTGCCAGGACCGACGGCCAATACCTCGCCTTCCTGCGGTTTTTCCTTGGCTGTGTCAGGAATGATGATGCCGCCGCTTGTCTTTTCTTCATACTCGACGCGGCGGACTAGAATACGATCGTGTAGCGGTCGAAATGTCATGTTTTCCTCCATGGACAAACAAATCATGTTCAATTTCACTCCCGGACCGAAAGGCCAATCCGGAGTGGGCGCTATCCTTGTTCAAGCGATAGCGGCTATCGATCTGGTTTCAGCAAGACACAGTTTCAATATCTCAAATCAAAAAAATTAGCACTCTCTAACGCCCGCTGCTAACACTATGTAAAGAAACAATAATTTTACCATCAGCGCCCTGTTTTCTGTTGATTTCTGCACGGTTGTGGACCAAACTTGGTTATCGTTACGCAATGGAGATGAAGCATGCAGTATTCATCGCAATTGGAGCGCCAGCTTGACGGTTACGGCCTGACAACAGCTCATATTCTTTATCGCATTCCCGATTTTGAATCCGTCCTGCAGACTTTCGTCTGGCAGGACTATGATGTAGCGCCGGAATTTCCGGTCATGAGGAAGTTTCTTGATTTCTGGCAAGACAAACTCGACGGCCCCCTGCATTCCATCCGCTATACCCACAGGCGTCTCATCGGGGCTAATGAGTGGCGGCTTGTCAGCGGCGAGATCAACATTCACTGATCCCGGTAATAAGAGAGCTCTGGGCTCGGATTTGCCAGCTGCTCGACAGTGTTGCGATGCTGGAGTTTTGCATGCGTAACTCAATGCCGCCAAGCGCGGCGGCTCCATTTGCTCCCAGCGCCAGCAAGGGGCATTCGCTTCCCGTGTTAGACACGGCCGGGCGCATCGTTCCACGCCAGGCAAGATTGAAAATCCCGACATCCTGCACAGGAAGACCGACGAATAGCGACGAGTCATCACCGTCTCGGAGGAGGCGCGGGGCGTGCGCAATCGCGATCGTTCTGCCGGGGCAGATCCCCGGCATGGATAGAAAGTCAAATATCATTAGCCATGGATGGATCTGGACAGCACCTGCAATCATCTCATCCCAGTTAAACCGGATGCAGCAATGATGGGCGGCTCGTTGAACCCTTGCCTATGATCGGACCAGGGTCGTTATCAACACCATTACCGAGTGTAAAGAGCTCTTGACCGCTCGAGATGTTTAAGAACAGCGGCTTCGGCTCCGTCTGCATCTTTCGCTGCCAAGCGATCGAGAATTTCTTCATGTTCGACCAGCGTAAACTTTTCCTTCCCGGTCCAGATGAGCATGTCGGTGTGATAAGCCTTCAACCAAGCAAGCATCGCCTCACTTACCGCGACAAAGATCGGATTTCCCGAAATCTGGGCAATGCGGCTATGAAACCGCATGTCGGCTGAAATGAACTCTTCTGCTTGACCCAGCGATTGGCGTTGGCGCTCGATGATGGCCTCGAGATCGGCGATGTCTTGTGGCTCTATGCGCAAGGCAGCCTCTCGCGCCATCCCCCGCTCGAAGAAGATACGGCTGCTCTTGAGATGTTCCAGCGTGTCCGATGATTGTGACAGCATGATTTTTGCGGTCAGGTCAACTTGACGGAAGATTGACTTCGCCGTCAACTGCAGGACCTTGGCGCGCTCGCCATGTGAAATATTGACCAGCCCCATATTTGCAAGCGCTTGCATCGCTTCGCGGATCGCTGGACGCCCAACGCCGAACCGCTCCATGAGGACCCGCTCGGAGGGCATATCGTCTCCCGGCTTCAACTCGCCCGACGTGATCATCCGTTCCAGACGGTCGAAGACTTCATCAGACAGTTTCCGACGGACGATCTGTTCAACAGGCTGATTCATGGGGTCTCGCTGGTTCAAAACTGCACTCCTTATACAAGCTAACAGGACATCGAGAATAGGGGGCGCGCCGAAATCGCGCTGCATGCCAAAATTCTTCTTCACAGCCGTTGGAATACTCATTATACCACATCATGAGTTGACGCCACGAATATTCGGCGGCATTGGGAGCAGCAATTCCATGATGATCCACTTGACGTACCGCATTGAGACACCTGGCAATATCGAGGCCATGGCTCAGAAGATCGCCAGCGACCAATCAACTGGAACCTTCGTCCCGGTCCCGGGCGAAACTGAGGAGCTGAAGGCTAGAGTTGCCGCGCATGTAGTCTCGATCAAGCCGCTGGAAAATGCTGTGATACCGACTTGGCCCGAGCTTGAAAAAGGCCATGCCAGGCTGCGCCGCGCCGATGTCGAAATTGCTTTTCCCCTTGATGCCGTCGGTACGGATCTATCTGCATTGATGACAATTGCGATAGGCGGAGTCTACTCGATTAAGGGCATGACCGGCATACGCGTCGTCGACATGAGACTCCCCGATGCTTTTCGTTCTGCTCATCCGGGTCCACAATTTGGAATCGCTGAGAGTCGTCGCCTGACCAATGTATACAACCGTCCGATCATCGGCACCATCGTCAAGCCGGCACTTGGACTGCGCCCGGGAGAAACGGCAGCTCTGGCAGAAGAGCTGGTACGGTCAGGGGTGGATTTCATCAAGGACGACGAGAAGCTGATGAGTCCGTCCTATTCTCCGCTCAAGGAACGCATCGCAGCGATCATGCCCCTCATTCTTGATCACGAGCAAAGGACCGGAAAGAAGGTCATGTATGCGTTCGGAATCTCGCACGCTGATCCTGATGAGCTGATGCGCAATCACGATCTAGTGCTGAAAGCCGGCGGTAATTGTGCCGTCGTCAACATCAATTCAATCGGGATGGGCGGAATGACCTTCCTGCGCAAGCGCTCTGGTCTTGTGCTACACGCCCATCGCAATGGTTGGGATCTACTGACCCGAAGTCCGGGCGCGGGCATGGATTTTAAAGTCTGGCAGCAATTCTGGCGTCTGATCGGCGTTGACCAGTTCCAGATCAATGGCATCCGTGTCAAATATTGGGAACCGGATGAGAGTTTCATCTCCTCCTTCAAGGCTCTGAGCACGCCGCTCTTTGATAAATCCGATTGCCCGCTGCCTGTGGTCGGCTCCGGTCAGTGGGGTGGCCAAGCACCTGACACCTATAATCGGACCGGCCGGTCAACAGACCTTCTCTATCTATGTGGAGGCGGCATTGTCAGCCATCCCCAGGGTCCAGCCGCTGGTGTCAGGGCTGTACAGCAGGCTTGGGAGGCGGCCGTCGCCGACATTCCACTTGGCCTTTATGCCAAAAACCACCCGGAACTTGCGGCATCTATCAACAAGTTCGCCAATGGCAAAGGCGCTTGAGGTGCTGATGGCGCGCCCACTTATCAGCTACTACGGAGATGATCTTACCGGTTCTACCGATGTCATGGAAGCACTGGCGCTCAACGGTATTTCTACAGTGTTGTTCCTGGGCATTCCAAGCGTTGACCTGCTCGAGCGATTCAAAGATTGCCAAGCGATCGGGATTGCCGGCACGAGCCGTAGCCAGACGCCAGAGTGGATGGAAGACCATCTTGCTCCTGCCATTGAGTGGCTACATGAACGTAAGGCGGCCATTTGTCACTATAAGGTCTGTTCCACCTTTGATTCCAGTCCGCGCATTGGGAATATTGGCAAAGCAATCGAGATTGGAAAGAGGATTTTTGGGCAATCATGTGTGCCTGTGATTGTCGGCGCGCCGCAACTCAAGCGCTATACAGCCTTTGGTCATCTCTTTGCCGCTTATCAGGGTACGGTCTTTCGCATCGACCGCCATCCTGTCATGAGCAGGCACCCGGTGACACCGATGGATGAAGCCGATCTTACGGTGCATCTGAGCAGGCAAACCAGCCTGCCGGTGCGACTGGTAGACCTTGTAGCACTGCTTGGTGACGACGCAGACAGTCTGATTGCAGCACATGGAATCGCCTCGGGGGTCTCGCTTATCGACGTTGACGGCGATCTGTCGCAGATGGCCGCAGGCAAGCATTTGTGGCAACTAAGAAGAAATGGCGGCCTGTTTGTCGCTGGCTCCTCCGGCGTAGAATACGCTCTCATCAGCGCGTGGTGCTCCCAGGGTGTCCTGGGCGCACCGCCCAATTTTCCCTTGCCTGGTAAAGTGGACCGTCTTGCAGTGGTTTCTGGCAGTGTTTCGCCGACAACGGAAAGGCAAATACGCCGCGCAAGAGCCGACGGCTTCAACACTGTTGATCTTGATCCATTACAACTGATCGGCGAAAACACCAACCAGGCTGTGAACGACGCAGTCAAAGCAGGATGTATAAGCCTGAATGCCGGGCGTAGTGTCATCCTCCATACGGCGCTTGGTCCGTCGGCCGATCGCGGCGCAGATATCGACCATATCGCCGGCGCGCGACACCGGCTTGGACAGGTCCTTGGCACTATTTTACGCCGTCTCGTCGAAGAACAAAAACTCGAGCGTGTAGTTATTGCGGGCGGCGATACCTCCAGTCACGCTCTCCAGGAGTTACATACGGAAGCCTTAACGACATTGCTTCCCCTGCCACAAACGCCCGGATCACCGCTCTGCATCGCTCATGGGCCATACGGACCCACAAACGGTCTTCAGATTGCGCTTAAAGGAGGACAGATTGGGGCCGATGATTATTTTGCTCAAATCCAAGATGGAAGAGGGACATAAGTCATGACCTTCTGGATTGGCACGAGTTTCAAGATGAACAAGACGCTGGCGGAGGCTTTGGCCTTTGCCGAAGCTCTTGCTGCCGG